>NZ_JBQHCV010000035.1:0-95153 GCF_052068215.1 Nonomuraea sp. H19
AAGATGTGAGCACGCTTCTTGGTGGCGCGCCGGTTGGCGTAGGCGCCGGCCACCCGGGCGATGGCCCGCACGGCCGCCTGCGCGCCCAGCCCGGCCACCTGCGCGCGCACGTCGTAGTAGGTGAGCCGGTGCAGCTCCACCACGGTGAAGGTGCGTTGCCGCCAGGACAGGCGGGAGACGACGGTGGCCGCCTGATTGCACACCAGCACCGCCGCGGCCAGGGCGTCGGCCTGGGCCAGGGTGGGTGCGAGCCGGAACTGCACCACCGAAGGCAGGCCTTGCCGCTTGGCGGCAGAGCGGCGGATCGCCACCGCACACCTCCTGTCACTCCAGGCTCACTCACCGCACATATTACTTACTGTTACCAAGCTTTTCCATACTGTTTTCGAAAGGAGGGGTGGCGATTCCTCCCGGTCCTGAAGGACCGGGTCTCCGCGCCACAATTCAGATGAACTCGATCTGCCGGTGGCGCGGGGCGGGCTTGCCGAGGATCGCACCACCCGGGGTGGCAACGAAGCCGCCGAAGGCACTCGTGGCCCACGGGCTCTCGGTACGTTTGACCAGTCGCACGCGGTGTACGCCGGGGATGAGGCCGTTGACCCAGTACGTGGTCCGGCCCGGGGTCACCAGGGTGGCGACGGTCGCACCGTCGACCTCGACGTCGTAGTCATTGTCAGCCAGCGCTTGCCCGGGCACCGCAAGATCTGGTTCAGCCCCGTACGCCGACATGGGCTCCTACCACGGGCAACGTGGTGAGGCCTCACGGGCTCTGTGAAATGATCCTGAAACTAGCCGGGGTGGGGAACCCCGCGTACTCGCTCAATCGGAAAAATGCTCCTTGGGGATGACTCCGTGCACTCCGGTAGTCCGGTCGACCACCTGTGACACCTCGAAATCGGCAGCGGCGGACAGGTAGGCGTAGGCGACGGCGCGATCCATGCCATGGTCGTGTTCGAGGAAGTCGAGCGCGTTGACGACAGCCCGGCGCATGGCGACGTCAAGGTCGTTCGCCTGCCCGTTCTGGGACCCGTCGGGGTCGGACAGCCCGATCGGGACCCACGCCTGTGGCGTTTCGGCGAACGGGTAGTGGAAGGCGACCGAAGGGGCGTCGCCGGAGCCGGGCTTGCAGACAGTGAGCCGGAACGTGCCGCGCAGCGATCCCTCCATCGCGGTCAGCGCCACCTCGCCACCGCCCATCGCGTGGTGCGGGTCGCCAGTGTAGAAAAGAGCCCCTTCGGTGAACACCGGCAGGTAGAAGATCGCGCCCACGCCGAGCAGGTTGATGTCGATGTTGCCGCCACCGAGGGTGGGAGGGATCGAGTTGAGTGCTGGATCGGTCGGCCGGTCCGCGGACGCGAAGGCGACCCCCATCATCCCCATGAACGGACGCAGCGGGAAGGTCACCTCGCCGGAGTCTCCGCGCTTCATGACGCCGCTCGGCACACCCTTGCGCCCTCGGCGCACCGGCGTGAACACCGACACGTTGCCGTAGCGGGCCGGGTCGCCCGTAGGCCGTCCGTCTGTCGCCACGGGCGGCATGACCTCGTCGAGAGTGATCCCGTCCGGCGCGCCGCCGTTCGGCGTCCGAGCCAGCGCACCCTTGCCGTGCCGGCTCGACACGACGCCGTATGGCACTCGCGGCAGCATCGTCAAGATCTCGATCTTGAGCACGTCGCCCCGCTGCGCACCGTCCACATGGATCGGCCCTGTCACGACGTGCGGCCCGTCGACGTTGAAGTCGCGGACCGTTCGCGAATAGTCACGGGCGATCGCGATCGCGTCCTGCAGCACGTTCGCCCGAGGCACTCCGTGCTCGCCGAAGTAGGCGACCGGGTCACGCCCCTGGTCTTCGAGGAGGCCTTCATGCGAGACCGAGTCGATGGTGACCGTCTCACCTGATTTCATCCGGAGCACTGACGGGCTGCTCAGCGCCGGCACGTACCCCCACCGGACTTGCTCGACCACCGACGGCAGGTAGTGCTTGCCATCGATGGGGCCCTTGCAGGGCTGGAGGATCTCCCGAGGGAGCGTCACCGCCGGCGCGGCGGACGTCGATGTGGTCGCGGCGAAGGCGGCGCGCGAGCCGAGCAGGCTCCCGCCTGTCCCGGTCACGACCGCTGCCGCGCGAAGGAAATTCCGTCGCCCCAGTCTCGAGATCAGGGCGTCGCGCACGTCGCTGGGACTCTTCGGCACTTTCATGATTCTCCTTGCGACCCTCGCACTCCGAATGTGCCGAGGGGTAGGCCGCAACTGATGGTGTAGGAGGCCGGTTACATCCCTGTGTGCGTGGGGTTTCGGAGAGGACGGTTTCGTGTGCGCCGGTTTCGTGGCTCAGATCCCGCACCAATCGGCGCAGATCCGCTCGAAGATCTCGACTGATTCGGCCAGCTTGGTCACCGAGCACCATTCGTCGGTTACGTGGGCCTGATCCGCCTCCCCGGGGCCGCAGATCACCGTAGGGACGGATCCGAGGGCGGGGGTCAGCACCGAGGCGTCGGTGAAATACGTCGCCGCTCGTGGCTCATCCGCCCGCCCGGTCACCTGCCGGACGATCTCGCGAACCGACCGCGCCCATTCGTCCTCCGGATCGGTCCACACCGGCGGCAGGTCCACCAGCGGGCGCAGCCGCACGTCCGGACCGGCCGCACGGGACAGCGATGCCTCGACCTCCCTGTGGTCCTGACCCGTGATCGTGCGGATGTCCACGGTGGCGACCGCCCGGTCAGGCACGGAGTTCGTGTTCAGGCCACCCTGGATGGTGCCCACGTTCAGAGTCGGCGCGCCCATGATCGGGTGAGGTCCGGCCTCGAACCGGTATTCCTCGAACCTGGACACCGCCCGGACCAGCTTGTAGATGGCGTTGTCCCCCAAGGAAGGCATCGAGCCGTGCGCGGTGACACCGGTGGCGAGCGCCTCCAGCCAGAGTGCGCCCTTGTGCCCGTGGACCACGGCGTTGCCCGTCGGTTCCGCGATGACGAGGGGACCGCTCGGCCCTTCGAGCAGCGACCCTGCCACGTGCCGCGCGCCCAGTGAGCCCGTTTCCTCCGCGGCGGTCAGCACGAGCCGCAGCCCAGCCCGTGTCGGCGTGGCGGCCGCGATCCTGGTCGCGGCGAGCACGATCGCCGCCACGCCACCCTTCATGTCGCTGGCGCCCCGGCCGTAGAGGCGGTCGCCGTCGAGGTCGCCGGACGGGTCGTGCTCCCATCGCGCGGACCCGAGCGGCACCGTGTCGAGGTGCCCGGACAGGCACAGCGGCGGCACGTCCAGGCCGGTATGCCACTCGGCGACGAGAGTGCCGCGCCGGGGTTCGTGCTCGCTGATCATGACCGTGAACCCGGCCTGTTCCAGCAGCGGAGCGAGCAACTTCAGCGCTTCGCTCTCCGCCTTGCCCACCGTGTCGAGGCCGACCAGGCCACGGGTGAGGGCGACTACGTCCGTCATGGCGCCTCCGGCTTCGGGGTCGATTCCCTGATCTGCAAGGTAGGCGCGATCGCGATGCTACGGGGACCGTACGTGTCCGGTTGGAGCAGGAGCCGTACGCATTCGTCGGCCATCACGTCCCACTGCTGGCGCACGGTGGTCAGCGGCGGGTCGGAGATCTCCGCGAAGGTGATGTCGTCGAAGCCGGTGACGGCCACGTCGTCAGGCACCCGTACCCCGGCCTGCCGCAGCCCGCGCAGCACCCCCAAAGCGATCGCGTCGTTGCCGCACACGATGCCGTCGACCGTGTCCAGGTCGCCGATCAGCCGCCGCGCGGCTTCGAGTCCCCATTCGACCTCGAAGCTGCCGAGCAAGGCGGTACGGGCGGCTTCCAGACCGTGACGCCGCAGGGCCGCGTCGAAGGCGTCCGAGCGGGCGCGCCCGGAGTAGTTCGTGTGTGCGGAGCTGACGAACACCAGTCGCCGCCGGCCGACCGACACCAGCAGGTCGATCACCTGAGCGAGCCCCGCCCAGTCGTCGGCGCCGACCCAGTCGCTCAAGGTCCCGTCGACCCGGCGGTCCACCTGGATCACCGGGATCTGCCCGATCACGCCGGAGACGGCGGGGATGCTGCCGGTGAAGTCGTACGGGCTGATGATGATGCCGTCCACCTGGCGCTCCACCAGCGTTCGCAGCCTGCGCGCTTCGACGTCCACGTCGCGTTGCGAATCGCACAGCAACAACTCCAGCCCTTCGCGCTGCAGCCGCCGCTCGACGGCTTCGACCAAGGCGGGGAAGAACGGGTTGGAGATCTGCGGGACGAGCATGCCGATCGTGTTGGACCGGTTGGTGCGCAGGGCGCGGGCGACCGCGTTGTAGCGGTAGCCGAGTTGCTCGGCCGCCGCGACCACCTTGCGGGCGGACTCCGGGTTCACCGGCCGCGAGCGCGACAGCACGCGCGAGACCGTCGAGGTCGACACCCCGGCCAGCTTCGCGACGTCGTGGATCGTCGCCATCCACTCTCCTACCTGTCATGCGGTTGCTTCTGGCAAACGTTTTCTCGACAGTTTAACCAGTATGCAATCTTGACGCCAGACAATTTCCGTTCATACGCTGCAATTCCTGGCAAACGTTTGCCAGCCGCCTGCCGTGGAGTGACCATGCGAAACACCTGGAAGGCGGGCGCCATCGCGCTCGCGATGACCCTCACCCTGACCGCCTGCTCGCGCGATGACACGCCCACCAGCGCTACGCCCGCCGCCGCGACCGCGAGCGCCGACGGCAAGATCAAAGTAGGCCTGGTGCAGATCAACCAGCAGGCCATCTTCTTCAACCAGATGAACGAGGGCGCGCAGGCCGCGGCCGCGGCCCAGGGCGTGGAGCTGACGATCTTCAACGCCAACGACGACTCGGTGCAGCAGAACCAGGCCGTGCAGAACTTCGTGCAGCAGGAGTACGACGCGGTGATCGTGGTCGCGATCGACGTCGAGGGCATCAAGCCCGCGATCGAGGAGGCGAGCAAGGCCGGCCTGAAGGTGATCGCGGTGGACGCCATCGTCGACGACCCGGCGGTGAACGTGCAGGTGGGTGTGGACAACACGGCCGCGGGCCGGCAGATCGGCGAATTCGTCAACGACTACGCCAAGCAGAACGCGATCAAACCCAAGATCGGCATCGTCGGTGCGCTGAACTCGTTCATCCAGAACGCCCGCAAGGACAGCTTCAGCACCACGGTGACCGCGGCCGGCGCGAAGATCGTACAGACGGTGGACGGCAAGAACACTCAGGAGGGCGCCGCGACGGCGGCCGAGAACCTGCTCACCGCACAGCCCGGCATGAACGTCATCTACGCCACCGGCGAGCCCGCCCTGCTCGGCACCGTGGCGGCCATCCAGAACGCGGGCACGGCCGAAAAGATCAAGGTGTTCGGCTGGGATCTGACCAAGCAGGCCATCGACGGCATCGACGCCGGCTTCGTCGCCGGGGTGGTGCAGCAGGACCCGAAGACCGAGGGCATGAAGGCCGTCGAGGCGGCCAAGACGCTGGTGAGCGGCGGCCAGGTCGGCAAGCGGATCGACGTCCCTGTCACCATCGTGACGAAGTCCAACGTGGACCCCTACCGGGCGGTCTTCAAGTGACGGAATACCGCGTCGAACTGGTCGACGTCCGTAAGCGGTACGGGATGATCGACGCCCTGCGGGGCATCACGATCCAGGTCCGGCCCGGCGAGGTCCTCGGGCTGGTCGGCGACAACGCCGCCGGCAAGTCCACCGCGATGAAGATCCTCGCCGGGGCGGTGATCCCCGACTCCGGCGAGATCCGGGTCAACGGCGCGCGTGCCGCGTTCACCACGCCCAAGGAGGCGCGCGACGCCGGGATCGGCATGGTCTACCAGGATCTGGCGCTGTGCGACGACCTCGACGTGGCGGGCAACCTGTTTCTCGGTCGCGAGCCGCGATCGGGCGGTGGCCTGTTCCTCGATCGGCGCCGGATGCACGCCGAGGCACGCAGGCAACTGGACGCGCTCAACATCCGGATCCCGCTGACGAACGTCCTGGTGCGCAACCTTTCCGGCGGGCAGCGGCAGGCGGTGGCCATCGCGCGGGCGGTGTCGTTCGACCCGCAGGTGCTGATCCTGGACGAGCCCACCGCCGCGCTCGCGGTCACCGAGGTGGAAACCGTGCTGGAGCTGATCCGCACGGTTTCGGCGCGCGGCGTGAGCGTCATCCTCATCACCCACCGGCTCCAGGATCTGTTCCGCGTCTGCGACCGGCTCAGCGTGATGTACGAGGGCACGGTGCGCGCCGACCTGAACGCGGCGGAAACCAGCCTGGACAAACTGGTCGCCGAGATCGTCGGACGGGAGGTCGCATGAGTGAGGCCGTCAACGGGCGCGTGGTCACCACGCGGTCCGCGCGTGCGCACGCCTTCCTGGGAATGCACGTCCAGACCGTGGCGATCGCGGTGATGCTGCTGGTCGTGCTGGTCGTGTTCGCCTTCGCCGCGGACACCTTTCTCAGCGCCGGGAACGTGTTGAGCGTGCTGCGGCAGAACAGCCCGGCACTGATCGTCGCCGTCGCGATGACGTTCGTGATCACCGCCGCCGGCATCGACCTGTCCGTCGGTTCGGTGCTGGCGTTGTCCGGCGCGCTGCTCGGCATCCTGCTCTCGGCCGGGGTGAGCCCGACGGCGGCGTTCTTCATCGTGATCGCGATGGGCGCCGCGATCGGCGGCTTCAACGGCTGGTTCTCCTGCTATCAGGGAATTCCCGCGTTCATTGTCACGCTCGCGACACTCGGCATCATCCGAGGTGTCGCGCTGCGCTCGACGAACGGCTACTCGATCTCGATACCGAAGGACAACTGGGTCGGGTTCCTGGGTCAGGGCCGGATCGCCGGCATCCCGCTTCAGGCCCTCATCGCGATCGCCGTGGCGGTCGCGGCCTGGGTGGTGTTCACCAAGACACCGTTCGGCCAGTACGTCGTGGGCCTCGGGAGCAACAAGGAATCCCTGCGGCGTGCCGGGGTGAACGTCCGGCTGGTCGGGCTCGTCGTGTTCGTGCTGGCCGGGGTCGCCGCCGCGCTGGCCGGGGTGTTGGTGGCCATGCGGCTCGGCAGCGGATCGTCCAACCAGGGCATCGGCTTCGAGCTCACCGTGATCACCGCCGTGGTGCTCGGCGGGACGGACCTGTTCGGCGGGCGCGGCAGCGTGCTCGGGACGGTGCTCGGAGTGCTCACGCTGGGCTTCATCGAGAACGGTCTGCAACTGGCGCACGTCAGCCCGTTCTACGTGCAGATCGTGCAGGGCGCGATCCTGCTCGCCGCGATCCTGGCCAACACCAAGCTGTTCGCGCGGTTCACGGCGGCCAAACCATGAGCCGGGCCATGAGCCCGGTGATGACGGTGACCGGGCCGGTCGACGTGAGCGAGCTCGGCGTCACGCTGATGCACGAGCACCTGCTCAACGACTGCACGTCGTGCTGGAATCCGCCGGCGCCCGAAGACGCCGAGGGACACGAGATCGCGAGCGCTCCCCTGCGGATGGAGTTCCTCGGGCGGCTGCGCAACGATCCGTTCCTGTCGCGCGACAACTGCCGCCTCGACGACGTCGGACTGGCGACCGCGGAGGCCGCGCGGTTCGCCGCCGCCGGGGGCGGCACGATCGTGGAGCAGACCTGCGCGGGCATCGGCCGCGATCCCGCCGGG
The DNA here is from genome assembly GCF_052068215.1 of Nonomuraea sp. H19. Classification (NCBI taxonomy): domain Bacteria; kingdom Bacillati; phylum Actinomycetota; class Actinomycetes; order Streptosporangiales; family Streptosporangiaceae; genus Nonomuraea; species Nonomuraea sp. H19. The sequence continues at coordinate 7,626 of NZ_JBQHCV010000035.1, forward strand.
CTGGTCCGGATCGCCCGCGGCACCGGGCTGCGGATCGTGATGGGCTGCGGCTTCTACCTGGAGTCCAGCCATCCCCCCGAGGTCGCCGGGATGACGGCCGAGGACGTGGCCGGGCATCTGGAGCAGGAGATCCGCGACGGGGTCGACGGCGTCCGGCCCGGGATCATCGGCGAGATCGGCGTCTCCGCCGCGTTCACCGCGGCCGAGGAGAAGGTGCTGCGCGGCGCGGCCCGCGCCCAGAGGCGGACCGGGTTGCCGCTGTCGGTGCACCTGCCCGGCTGGGAGCGGCACGGTCACCGCGTGCTCGACGTGGTGGCCGAAGAAGGCGCCGACCTCGGCGCCACCGTCCTGTGCCACCTGAATCCGAGCCTGTACGACGCCGCCTACCAGCACGCGCTCGCCGAGCGCGGCGCCTGGCTCGAATACGACATGATCGGGCTGGAGTTCTACTTCGCCGACCAGGACGCCCAATCCCCCGCCGACGAGGACAACGCCCGTGCCATCACGGCGCTCATCGCGGCCGGCCACGGCGACCGGCTGCTCCTGTCGGGGGACGTGTTCCTCAAGACCATGCTCACCCGCTACGGCGGCTACGGATACGACCATGTGCTGACGAGCTTCTCCGCCCGGCTGCGCCGGCACGGCCTGGCCACGGCGGACCTCGATCGGCTGCTCACGCACAACCCGGCGGCCGTGTTCCGCGGCGCGGCGAAGGGAGCCGACAGATGACCAGTGTTCTCGTCGCGGGAGAGTCGTGGGTGAGTGAGGCGACGCACTACAAGGGCTTCGACTCGTTCACCTCGGTCACCTTCCACACCGGCATCGATCCGCTGCGCGACGCGCTGACGGGCAACGGCATCGCGGTGACCCATCTGCCCGCGCACGACGTACCCGAGAGGTTCCCGTCGAGCGTCCGGGAACTGTCGGAGTGGGACGTGGTGATCCTTTCCGACATCGGCGCGAACAGCCTGCTGCTGCACCCCGCCACCTGGGTGGACGGGCAGCGCAGACCGAACCGGTTGAAGGTCCTCGCCGAGTGGGTGGAGGCGGGGGGCGGGCTCGCGATGGCCGGCGGCTATCTGAGCTTCCAGGGCTTCGAGGGCAAGGGTTTCTACCATCGCACGCCGGTCGACGCGGTGCTGCCCAGCGTGATCGCACCTCATGACGACCGGGTGGAGACGCCCGAAGGGGCCGACCCGGTGGTGCGCTCCCCTGACCACAGGATCCTGTCCGATGTGGAGGGTCCCTGGCCCTTCCTGCTCGGCTACAACAGGTTCGGAGTCAAGGACGACGCGCAGGTGCTCGCCGAGGTGAACGGCGACCCGCTGCTGGCCGTGCGCGAGGTGGGCGCGGGCCGGACGCTGGCCTGGGCCTCGGACATCGCACCGCACTGGTGTCCGCAGGAGTTCGTCGACTGGGCGGGCTACGCGGTGCTGTTCAGCAACGCCTGCCGGTGGCTGGGGCGCGAGCTGTGACCCCCGTCATCCTGGACTGCGACCCCGGGCACGACGACGCGATCGCCATCATCCTGGCGGCCGCCGATCCCGCGATCGACCTGCTCGCCATCACCACCGTCGCGGGCAACCAGACGCTGGAGAAGACCACGCTGAACGCCCGGCGGGTGTGCACCGTCGCCGGCATCGAGGGCGTGCCGATCGCCGCCGGCTGCGCGCGGCCGCTGATCCGGCCGCTGCGCATCGCCGACGACGTCCACGGCGCGTCCGGCCTGGACGGGCCCGCGTTCCCCGAGCCCACGGTGGAGGTCGTGGACGAGCACGCCGTCGAGCTCATGCACCGGATCCTCACCGGGCACGGCGAGCCGGTGACCCTGGTGCCGACCGGGCCGCTCACCAACGTGGCGTTGTTGCTGACCCGATATCCCGAGGACGCCGCGCGGATCCGGGAGATCGTGCTGATGGGCGGTTCCGCCGAGCGCGGCAACGTCACTCCGTACGCCGAGGCGAACATCTACGTCGACCCCGAGGCCGCCGCCATCGTGCTCGGCAGCGGCGTGCCGATCACGTTCTGCGGGCTCAATGTCACGCACCAGGCGCTCGTCACCGAGGACGTGGTGGCACGGCTCCTCGGACTGGACACCGAACTCGGGCGGATCTGCGCCGACCTGATGACCTTCTTCGGTTCGACCTACCGGCGGCTGTGGGGTTTCGCCGCGCCGCCGCTGCACGATCCGGTGGCCGTGGCACGTGTCATCGACCCCACGCTCGTGGCCTGCGTCGACGCGCACGTCGCGATCGAACTGCACGGCGCGCACACCCTGGGCGCGACGGTCGTCGACCTGCACTCCTACCTCGGCCACCCGCCCAACGCCAAAGTGGCGCTCACCCTCGACCGGGATCGCTTCTGGGACCGGGTGATCGACGCGATCGCCCGGGTCAACTTCCCGGCGCGCTGAGGCGGTAGTCGAAGGTGTAGGAGTGGCCGCCGTCCGGGGCGATGATGACGTCCATCTCGCCCCTGAGGCCGCGCAGCTCGCCCGTCGCCGAGTCCGGCACGACCGAGATCCGCAGCGACTGCTCGCCGGCGTCGCTCACCGCGTTGTGCTGGACGACGAAGCTGCCGGACCGCCCGTCGAGGCTGCCCTCGATGCGCTCCAGCGCCACGTACGAGCGGGAGTCCTCCACCGGCGTCGTCGCCACCATCATCGTGACGACGCTGGTGCCGGTCAGGTCCCCGTGGAAGGTCTTGGACATGGTCACGAGGCCCAGCGTGACGCCGTCGCGGTCGTCGAAGGGCGGCTTGGCGTCCCAACCGGCGGTGTCGAACGTTCCTTTTGCGGTCATGAGCACATCATGCCGGTCGTGCCTGTCGGATCCTGTCAGGTACCGGCCAGGCGCTCCACCACGGGCGCGAACTGGCCCAGGGTTCGCCCGCAACGCCCTTTCATCGGGCCCAGCGCCGCAGGTCGGCGATGGCCTTTCCCTTCTGGTGCTGCGGCAGCTTAGCGATCACCTCGCCGAAGACGTCATGCTGGACACCGGGCGCGACGTACACGGCCGAGCAACGGCTTCCGGGCCCCAGCCGGTACGGCTCCGCGGTCGCGGGGTCGTCGCCCCCGTTGACGAACATCAGCCGGGTGCCGTGCATGCGGACCCACCGGTCGACGTCGCGGACCACGCTCTGATCCTGCTTCACCCGGATGTCTTGTGACATGTAGGTCCTGGGCCGGTAGCTGTCCTGGTGGCGCAGCAGCGGCCGCAGGTGTGGAAACGACGGGGTTGGCCACCCGATTTCCCGTTCGGCCTGGTAGAAGACGGACAAGAACGGCCTCAGGGTCTGGTCGGCGAAGAACCCGAACCCCGGGACCTGCTTGAGGTGCTGGTAGAGCACCTCATCGGGCGACTCGAGCGGCGGCAGCTTCGCCGAGGCCGCTCCTGGCGTGTGCATCCAGAACCGGAGCTTGTACTCCATCACCGCGTTCTCGGAGGCCTTGTCGATGCCGCCCACAGTGCTGAACGTCCAGCCTTCTTCGGCCGCGTCGGCGTCGCGCCACCATCCACCGCATCATCCACGGCCCGGGAAACCCAAGGCAGGCCCTCCTCGCCGGTGGCCCGCCCCCGGCCTCAATCGGCGACGAGCCGGACCTGGTCCGCCTGCTCGCGCTGGCGACGCAGCTCGTAGGTGCCGGGCGCGATACCGGTGAAGGCGTGTTCGGGGTGCGCGAGGTAGGCGGTAGCGCCCTCCTCGACGGTCAGCACGCCGAGCACCAGCGCGCGGCCGGACTGGTCAGGATTGAAGAACACCGCGCCGGTCGCGACCAGGAGGTGGGTGTTGGCCTGGGCCTGGCCGCGGACGACCGGGACGCCGGAGGCGGGGATCGGGGTACGGGCCGGCTCCCTGGTGACCGGCACGACGGCGACGTCGCCCTGGAACTGCAGGCCGGACAGGATGGGGATCTCGGCCTGCCGGTCGAGGTGCTCGTCGACGGTGACGCCGAAGGTAGCGATGGCCTGCTCGATGGTGGGCATCTTCTCAGGGCTCCTCAAAGGTCAGGATCGGCGCTGTGCCTGGGCGTACTGGGCGGGGGTGAGGCCGTAGGTCCAGGCGGCGGCCTCGATGGGGTCGGTGCAGTCGGCGGGGACGGTGAGGCCGAAGCGGCGGCGGGTGCCGTCCCGCTCGACGGTGCCGTTGGTGCACAGCAGGACGCGCACGCTCGTGGGGTAGACGCCCGGGGGGACGTCGTGCAGGGTGAGCGTCTGGCCGGGGTTGCCGGGGTCGGGCGCGGCGGGCCCGATCTGGGCGAGGCGGGCCTCGATGACGAAGCGGTCCCAGCCGCGGCGTTCGATGGCGCAGCGGCGGATCTCGGCGTTCGGCTCGCGGATGATCTCGTCGGCGGTCAGGGTGTCGTCGATGACGGTCCGGGGGACGTGGGTGCCGTGCCAGAAGTACAGCCCGAACCCGTCGGCCCAGGCGACGGCGGGCCCGTCGGGGCAGTGGAGCCGGCGCCTGGCCAGGTTGCCCTCGCCGACCTGTTCCTGGCGCAGCTCGTCCGGGGGCGGGCAGAGCAGGACGAAGTCGCGGAACGGCCACCACCACCAGGCGTCGGGCGCGGACCGGTGGCCCGGCAGGCAGGCCCGCCACAGCAGGCGGATCGCGCCGCGGATCGTGTCCTGCCGCACGCCGCCCACCGCCGCGTCCACCGCCAGCCGCACGACCGCGTCCGCGGCCTCGGTGACCGTGGCCCGGGCGCCGGTGTGCGTGCCGCGCGGCGCGGGGTCCGCCGTCGCGGCGATCTCGGCGTGCAGGGCGGTCGCCGCCGCCCCGTGCACCGGATCGCCTGCCACGCCGTCCGCCGCGGCCTGGACGGCGTCGCGCACCGCCCGCCCGATCGTCTCACCGGCTGTGCCGTCCACGGCGCGGTGGACCGAGTCGAGGACGCGGCGGTTGCGGTGGCCGGCGGCCAGGCAGGCGGCGATCGGTGCGGCGAACGCGCCGACGAGCGGCGAGGGCACCCACACGACCCGCTCCGGGAACGGGACCCCGATCTGCCGGTAGCAGGCGCGGGCGGCCGGCTCGAACGCCTGCCTCCCCTCGGCGGGGACGTCCTGCTCGTCGGTCGCGGGACGGGCCGAAGCCGGTGCGCTCACAGTGGAGACCTCCCATGCCGGCGGCCTGGCTCCGCCTCAGGACGCCGCAATTCATACCATGCCGCGCGGAGCTGTCCACGCCCGCGATCACGCGTCCGATGGGCGATACGCCTGCGGGCAAGGTCATTTCAGCGGTAGTTTAGCGGGGCTTTGTCTTGACATGTCAATGATGATCCGTACATTCGTTCGAATGGAAGTCATGGTCATCGAGGAATCATTACGGGCTCGTCCCGACGACTTCGCCGCGTGGCACGCGTACAGCGACCGACTGCTGCGGCAGGGCGACGCCAGAGGCATGCTGATTCGCCTTGAGCAGCGCCTGGCACGCACCCGCCCCGCCGATCGGCCGGCCGTGGAGCGCGAGATCGCCGACCTCGTCGCGGAGCACGAGGACCGATGGGACGACGGGCTGCCGGGCAGGGCGCGGGTGCGGTCGCGCCGGTACGGCTTCGCCACGGAGGTGGCCGTCGAGTGGTCGGACGATGTCCGCGAGGTCGTGGAGCAGGTGCTGCGCGCCCCGTTCGTCACCACGCTGAGGATCACCTCGAACGCGGCGGCTGAAGAGGACGAGGACGACGACTGGGACGACGACGAGGAGTCGTACCTGGCCGTGGACCGCGGCAAGCCGCGCCCGGGCGGCCTGGACCTGCGAGCCCTCGCCGGGCTGGACCTCGGGCGGCTCACCCATCTCGACCTGTCCTACCTGAGCGTCGGCTTCGACGGCGCCGAACTCCTCGCCGCCCTGTTCGCGTCGGACCGGTTGCGGGCACTCGACCTGCGGTACTGCCGCATCGCCGACACCGGCCTGGCGGCGCTCGCGGCCTGCTCGCACCTGGGCGGGCTGCGCCGCCTGCACCTGCAGCGCAACAGGGTGACCGCCGAGGGCGTGCGGTCGCTGCACAGGTTCACGGAGCTGACCGAGCTCGACCTGCGCTACAACGACCTCGGAGAGGCGGGCGCGCAGGCGCTGCTCGCCGCCCCGTTCGCCGGGTCCCTCACCCGGCTGTGGCTGTACGACTCCGATGTGGGCCAGGACGGCGTGCGGAAACTGGCGCAGGCCGCGAATCTTCCGCCGGGGCTGCGGAGCATGTGGAGGTGCGTGTGAGCATCGAACTTCGGGACCGGTTCTTCGCCCTGTCGGCCGGGGACGCCCCCGCCGAGGAGGTCGCCCGGTATCGGGCGGAGGTGGACGCGACCGACGCCGGACCGGCCGCGATGGTGGACGGGCTGGAGGTCTGCTGGCATCCGTCGGCGCGGTTCAAGGCCGTGCGCTTCATCGACGCCGAGCTCATCGACGAGCGGGTGCGGGAGCTGTTCGCCCGGCCCAGCGCGGACGCGCCGTACCTGGCTGCCGTGTTCGCGGATCCGCACGAGCTGTCGTTCCGCACGTTCGAGAACATCGTCCCGCTGGACCGCCTCCTCGAGGCCGTACCCCTGGAGATGGAGCTGACCGGGCGGACAGAGCACGCCGAAGGGGTGCACTCGTTCTCGCTGCGCCTGCCGGAGCAGGCCCGAGACCGGCTGGCGCGGCTGGACGACATGAACCTGTACGTGCCGCCGCTGAACGCCGCCTCCCGGGGCGGCGAACGGTTCATCTTCCACTCGGCGCTGCTGGCCGAGGCGTTGACCGCGGCGGTGGCCGACGCGCTGCCGCCGTCCGTGGCGGAGGGGTTCTCGCACGTGAACCCGGTGTTCCGGTGCAACGGGTTCGAGCCCGGTGACGCAAACTTCCACCTGCATCGGGACACGCCGTACTACGACGCGACGCGCCGGCACATCTCCCGCTACACGCTGCTGCTGTACCTGACCGGCGGCACGGGCTCGCCGGCGCTGGACCTGGTCGGCGGCGCCGCGCTCGGCGAGATCGGCGCCTTCACGTGCGTGATCTTCGATCAGCGGTACGAGCACGAGGGCGCCCCCTACCGCGACGGCCGCAAGGTGTTCCTGCGTACCGAGCTGATCTTCACCGCCGGCGAGGTCACCGAGGCGCCGGAGATCGGCGCGCTGTTCAGCAAGGCGTGCTACCTGACCGGCGAGAGCGTGTTCGCGCCCGAGCTGGCCCGGCACGCCGATGCGTACTACAACCAGGTGGCCGCCGCCCACTGGGACGGCTGGGGCGAGGGCCCCGCCCGCGAGACCTTCGTGCACAAAGAGTTCCGCGGGGTGCACTTCGTGACCAACGGCTACGACTTCTGGTTCCCCAGGACCGACGCGCTGCCGCCGGCGGAGTGCGCGGCCATCACCCTGCTCGACTACTTCAACTGCAAGCTCGGCGACACCGCGTTCCGCGCGCTGTGCCGGACGGAGGTGATCGAGGCCGAGGATGCCGCCTGGATCCCGGAGTTCCTGCGGGACAAGCACGGCCACTCGGTCATGACGCGGGTGGACAAGTCCGCGTTCTTCCCCGAGCCGGAGCAGCCCGACGGCGCGATCTGCTGCCCGTTCCACACCTCCGGGCAGTTCGACCCCACGCGCTTCGACGAGGTCGTCAAGCTCTACACCGACGCCCAGTCCTTCGCCCAGGCGCACATCCTGCCCGCGCCGATCCTCATGCTCGGCGAGGACGTGGCCCTCGACCCGGACCGGTTCGTCATCCAGGACGGCCTCATCCACGTGCTCGGCAAGAACACCCTCACGCCGGTCAACTTCGCCGCCTGCTGGAACGACGAATCCATCCCCGAGGACTACGTGGTCGTCGCGGCCAAGGTCGGCGTGGAGCAGTTCCTCGTACCACCGATCATCTACAACGAGTCCGCCGGCTGCCGCCACCTCAGGTTCGACTTCTTCCGCAACTCCTGGATGGTCGGCCACCAGCGGGCCACCATCCCCGTTCCCAGGATCACCGAGCTGAGCTGGGCCGATCCCGAGGACAGCCAGGCCTGGCGGCGCGAGGTGGACGACTCCCTCATCGACGACGAGCACCCGCTGGAGCCCAGCGACCTGTGGGACGACGAGGAGGACGACTGGGACGACGAGGACGAGGACGAGGACGAGGAGTGAACGGCCGGGCCCGGCCCGCACCGGGCCGGGCTCCGGCGTCGTGCACCAGTGGTCCGCCGGACGGGTGATGGGCTACATCCCGGCGCGCAGCCCATCCGCCATGGCTACTCCCCCAGCAGTACGCGGGTGAAGTCGTTGCCGAACTTGCCCGCCGGGTCCAACCGCCGCACCAGCGAGCGGAAGCGGTCGGGGCAGGACGGCCACCGGGTGAACAGCTTGCCCCAGTGCGGGCGGGGCTCGAACGGCGCCAGCGTCTCCTCCACCAGCTCCAGCACCGGCAGCACGCCGGCCAGGTCCTTGACCCAGGTGAAGTGGATGCCCACGCTGTCACGCCCGTGGAAGGGGCTGAGCCACAGGTCGTCGGCGGCGATCGAGCGCACCTCGGAGATCTGCAGGACCGGGCGAATGCGGTCGCCGATCGCGTACAGCTCCCGCAGCGCCTTGACCGCGTGCTCCCTGGGCAGGATCAGCTCCGACTGCAGCTCCTCGCCTGCCCCGCTGGGCTCGAAGTCGGGGCGGAAGTGCGGCAGCCGCTCGTGCCATGGGCCCGGTACGCCGAGCTGGAGCGTGCAGCTGTCGGCGGGCATGGTGGGCAGCGGGTGCCGGGGGCCGTCGGCGGGGGTGGTGCCGTACCAGTCGGGGCTGGTCAGCTCCTCGGTCCGCTTCAGCCAGACGCGGGTGTCGCGCCAGTCGGTGAAGAGGCTGACGCTGTAGCCACTCGACATGATCTCGTCGAAGTCGGTGAGCGCGTCGGTGGACAGGCCCTCGCGGACGTACTGGCGTACCTCGAAGGCGGGCACCAGGTCGAGGGTGAGCGAGGTGACGATGCCGAGCGCGCCCAGCGCCACCACCGCGCCGGGGAAGTCGGCGTCACCGCGCGAGAGGGTCAGCACGGAGCCGTCGGCGGTGACGAGGTCGAGCGACGAGACGGCCGCGGCAAGGCCGGGGATCGCGTCGCCGGAGCCGTGCGTGCCGGTCGCGACCGAGCCGGCGACGGAGATGTGCGGCAGCGAGGCCATGTTCGCCAGCGCGAAGCCGGCCTGATGGACGATGGGGGCCAGCCGGGCGTACGTCATGCGCGCCGGGACCCGCACCTGGCGGGCCGCGCCGTCGATGTCCACCCCGTCCGGCATCCGGTCGAGCACCACGAGGTCACCGGTGGTGTCCGCGACGTCGTTGAAGGAGTGGCCGCTGCCAAGCGCCCGCACCCGGTCGCTGCCCGCGACGAGCCGCTGGAGCTCGTCGAGCGAGGAGGGATGATGGACGTCTCTCGCCTGAAATGCGGTGTTTCCAGCCCAATTGATCAGCGTCACGGCCTTACCTTCCCACAGCGCCACCTTGTCAGCCTGCCCGGGTACCGCTAGTTTCGTGAGCCGCTGACGGAGGTGTGCCGTGCTCTATCTGTCCCAGGCCGCCGGCCTGGCCACGCTCGTGCTCTGGCTCTACTGCCTCTTCGACGTGATCACCACGCCGGACGTGCTCTGCCGAAACCTGCCCAAGATCGCCTGGGTGGTCATCGTGCTGCTGTTCCCGCTGGTGGGCTCGATCATCTGGCTGGTGGCGGGCCGGCCGAAGCGGACGGAGACGGCGACGCGGCCCAGCGCGTTCCCGGAATACGACCGCCCCGGCCGGTTCACCGCCACCAATCCCGATGACGACGAGGAGTTCCTGCGCCGCTGCCGCGAGCGCGCCGAGGAGCAGCGCAGGAACGCCCCCAAGAAACCCTCCGAGGACTAGAAGCCCTGGGCCAGGCGGTAATACGCCTGGTTCCAGCGCAGTTCCTTGGTGAACCGCTCGGTCGTCGTGTCGGCGTCGATGACCAGCAGCTCCACGCCCAGCATGTCGGACAGGTCGGTCAGTTCTTCCCTGCCGACGGCCGTGGACAGCACCGTGTGGTGCGGGGCCCCGGCGGTGAGCCACGACTCCGTGGACGTGCGCAGGTTCGGGCGGGGGCTCCAGACCGCGCGGGCCACCGGCAGCTTGGGCAGCGGCTGGGGTGGCGCCACGATGTCGATCTCGTTGGCCACCAGCCGGAACCGGTCCCCCATGTCGGCCAGGCCGACCACGATGCCGGGACCCGGCTCGGCGTCGAACACCAGCCTGACCGGGTCCTCCCGGCCGCCGATGCCCAGCGGGTGGATCTCGCACGACGGCGTGCCGGTCGCGATGGACGGGCAGACCTCCAGCATGTGCGCGCCCAGGATGAGCTCCTGGCCGGGCGTCATGTCGTAGGTGTAGTCCTCCATGAACGACGTGCCGCCCGGCGCCATGGCCTTGAGCGTGCGCAGCAGCACGGACGTCTTCCAGTCGCCCTCGCCGCCGAAGCCGTAGCCGTCGGCCATGAGCCGCTGCACGGCCAGTCCGGGGAGCTGGCGCAGGCCGCCCAGGTCCTCGAAGTTCGTGGTGAACGCCTTGAAGCCGCCGGCCTCCAGGAAGCCGCGCAGGCCCAGCTCGATCCTGGCCGCGTAGCGCAGCGACTCGTGGCGCTCGCCGAGCAGCTCGGGGGCCACCTGGTAGAGCTCCGCGTACTCCTTCACCAGCGCGGTCACGTCGGCGTCGGAGGTCGCGTCCACGGCCTCGACCAGCTCGTTGACGCCGTAGGTGTTGACCGAGACGCCGAAGCGCAGCTGCGCCTCCACCTTGTCGCCCTCGGTGACGGCCACGTCGCGCATGTTGTCACCGAAGCGCGCCAGCTTCAGCGTGCGCACCTCGGCCAGGCCCTTGGCGGCGCGTACCCAGGTCTGGATGCGCTCGCCCACGGACGGGTCGCTGACGTGCCCGGCCACGGTCTTGCGCGGCACGCCCAGGCGGGTCTGCACGTGGCCGAACTCGCGGTCGCCGTGGGCGGCCTGGTTGAGGTTCATGAAGTCCATGTCGATGGAGCTCCACGGCAGCTCCACGTTGGCCTGCGTGTGCAGGTGCAGCAGCGGCTTGCGCAGCGCGTCGAGCCCGGCGATCCACATCTTGGCCGGGGAGAACGTGTGCATCCACGTGATCACGCCGGCGCACGAGTCGTCCGCGTTGGCCTCGAGCATGATCCGCCGGATCGCGGCGGCGTCCGTCAGCACGGGCTTCCAGTCGACGGGGACGGGCAGCTGCTCGGCGATGCGCTGGGACTGCTCGGCCACCTGGCGCAGCGTGTCCTCGCCGTACAGTCCCTGGCTGCCGGTCAGAAACCAGATCTTCAACGCGGGCTCCTCTGTCCGTAGACGTTCTGATAGCGGTCGTACAGGCGGTCGATGTCGTCCTGGGCGATGGTCAGCGGCTCGCCGAGCTGCCGGGCCACGTGCACGGTACGGGCCACGTCCTCGCACATCACGGCGGCCTTCACCGCGGCCTTCGGGTCCTTGCCGATGCTGAACACGCCGTGGTTCTGCATGAGCACGGCCTTCGAGCGGTGGCCCTTGAGCGTCTCGACGATGCCCTGGCCGATGGAGTCGTCGCCGATCAGCGCGAACGGGCCGATCGGGATCTCACCGCCGAACTCGTCGGCCATCGCGGTCAGCACGCAGGGGATGGCCTCGCCGCGGGCGGCCCAGGCGGAGGCGTACGTCGAGTGGGTGTGCACCACGCCGCCCACGTCGGGCATGTTGCGGTAGACGTACGCGTGCGCGGCCGTGTCGCTGGACGGCGCGTGCTCGCCCTCCACCAGGTTGCCGTCGAGGTCGCACACGACCATGTTCTCCGGCGTCAGCTCGTCGTAGGAGACCCCGGACGGCTTGATGACGAACAGATCTTCGCCCGGGATCCGGCCGGAAACGTTTCCAGCGGTCCAGACGACCAAGTTGTACCGGACCAGCTCGGCATGGAGGTCAGCGACGGTTTTTCTCATGCGTGGGCCTCGTTCCTGATCGCGCGCAGCGTGTGCAGCATCTTTCCGTCTCCGAAGAAGTCGTGGAGCCTGCGGTATTCGGCGTAGAGCCGGTCGTAGGCGTCGGCGCGCGCCTCGTCGGGCACGTACGCGGCCTCGGTGCGCTGGCCCATGGCCGCCGCGGCCTCCTCGATGCCCGGGTAGGCGCCGGCGGCGACGGCCGCGTGGATCGCCGAGCCGAGCGCGGGCCCCTGGTCGGAGCCGATGACCGACAGCGGGCGGCGCAGCACGTCGGCGTAGACCTGCATGAGGAAGGGGTTCTTGAGCAGGCCGCCGGCGACGACGAACTCCTCGACGGGCACCCCCGACTTCTCGAACGTCTCCACGATCATGCGGGCGCCGTACGCGGTGGACTCGATGAGCGCGCGGTAGACGTCCTCCGGCTTGGTGGCCAGGGTCTGGCCGATGATCACGCCGGAGAGGTTGTGGTCCACGAGCACCGAGCGGTTGCCGCCGAACCAGTCCAGCGCCACCAGCCCGTGCTGGCCCACGGCCTGCTTCTCGGCCAGCGCCGTGAGCTGTTCGTGCCCTGCGGGCCCGAAGTTGTCGACGAACCAGGCGAAGATGTCGCCGACCGCCGACTGCCCGGCCTCGTAGCCCCACAGGCCGGGCACGATGCCGTCGCGTACGACGCCGCACATGCCGGGCACCTCGGCGAGCTGGTCGCTGGGCATGATGTGGCAGGTGGAGGTGCCCATGATGGCCACCATCTGGCCGGGCCTGACGGCGTCGGCGGCGGCCGCGGTGACGTGGGCGTCCACGTTGCCGACGGCCACGGCGATGCCCTCGGGCAACCCGGTCCACCCGGCGGCCGCGGCGGTCAGGCGGCCGGCGAGGCCGCCGAGCGGGGCCAGCGTGACGCCGTTGACCTCGTCACCGACCTGCCCGGTGGCGAGCTTGCCGACGAAGCCGGCGAAGCCGGGGTTGAGCGCGGCGAGGAACTCCTCGGACGGGTAGCCGCCGTCCTGGAAGACGCCCTTGTAGCCGACGGTGCAGATGTTGCGGCTCTCGACGCCGGTGAGCTGCCAGATGATCCAGTCGGCGGCCTCGATCCAGCGCTCGGTCCTGGCGTACACGTCGGGGGCTTCTTCCAGGAGCTGCAGGCCCTTGGCGAACTCCCACTCGGAGGAGATCTTGCCGCCGTAGCGGGGCAGCCAGCTCTCGCCCCGGCGCGCGGCCAGGTCGTTGATCCGGTCGGCGTGCGACTGCGCGGCGTGGTGCTTCCACAGCTTCGGCCACGCGTGCGGCTCCGCGGGGGTCTCGAAGCACAGAGGGGTGCCGTCCGCTGTGGTCGGCAGCACGGTGCAGGCGGTGAAGTCGGTGCCGACGCCGATGACCTGCTCGGCCGGTACGCCGGCGGCGGCGATGGCCTCGGGCACGGCGATCCTGAGCACGTCGAGCCAGTCCTGCGGCGACTGCAACGCCCAGTCAGGGCCCAGCCGCACGTCCGAGCCGGGGAGCGTGTGCTCGATGACACGGTGCGTGTACTCGTGGACCGCGCTGCCCAGCTCGGCGCCGTCGCTCACGCGCACGACCACCGCACGCCCCGAGAGCGTGCCGAAGTCGACTCCGACCACGTAATTGTTAGCGTTCACATTGAACTCCAGGGATTTTCCGGGGGCATGCACATCATCATCTACCGCGCGGCGCCCGTACTCGATCTCACCACGAAGCTGGGCCTCACGACCAGGCGCTCGTACGCGGTGGGGCCGGCGTCGATCTGCCGCAGCAGCACCTCGATGCAGTGCCGGCCCACCACGTCGAAGTCCTGCCTGACCGTGGTGAGCGGCGGCGAGAAGAACTCCGACTCGGGGATGTCGTCGAAGCCCACCACGCTGATCTGCTCGGGCACCCGCACGCCCATCTCGCTGAGCGCGCGCAGCACGCCGAGCGCCATCTGGTCGTTGGCCGCGAAGACGGCGGTGACGCCGTCCATCGCGGCCAGGCTCTTGCCCGCCTCGTAGCCGGCGCGCGGGCTCCAGTCGCCGGCCAACGGCTCGGGCACGGGCCGGCCCGCCTCCTTGAGGGCGGCGCGCCAGCCCTCGATCCGGCCCTCGCTCTCCAGCCACTCCGCCGGGCCGCTGACGTGCCAGACGGTCTCGTGGCCCTGCTGGAGCAGGTGCCGCGTGGCGAGCTTGGCGCCTTCGATCTGGTCGATGCACACCGCCGACACGTCGGTCCGCTGCGTGGTGCCCTCGACGGCCACGGCCGGCATGCCGGCCGGCAGGCTCTCCAGGGCACGCGAGGCCGAGTGCTGCGGCGCGACCACCACGACCCCGTCCACGCCCTGCTCGGTGAGGTAGTCGACGGCATCGCACACGCTGTCGGCGTCGATCGACTTCAGGCTCACGATGCTGACGAAGTAGCCCGCGTTCCTGGCCGCCTGCTCGATGCCGTAGATGGTGCTGGCCGGGCCGTACAGCGTGGTGTCGAAGCTCACCACGCCGAGCGTCCGCGACCGCCGGGTGACCAGGGCGCGGGCGACCAGGTTGCGGCGGTAGCCCAGCCGGGTGATCGCCGCCTCCACGCGGGCCCGGGTGTCGGCCCGGACGTTCGGGTGGTCGTTGAGCACGCGGGAGACCGTCTGATGCGACACGCCCGCTTCCTTGGCCACGTCGGCCATGACCGGCAGGCGGGGCTTGGGGGTTGTCAACGGTCTCTCCTTTCGGCTGGGCTGATCTTAACGGGATCAGCGGGAGGCACCTGCCCGGCGCTTGGTCCACACATCGAATGCCACGGCCGCCAGCAGGACGGCGCCCTTGACGAGCATGACCTGCTCGCTGGGCGAGCCGATCAGCGACATGCCGTTGTTGATGACCGCCATGATCAGGCCGCCGGTGATCGCGCCGACCACCTTGCCGACGCCGCCCTGCACGGCCGCGCCGCCGATGAAGGCCGCGGCGATGGCGTCCAGCTCGAAGCTGTTGCCCGCCGTCGGGCCCGCCTGGTTGAGCCGGCCGGCGAAGATGATGCCGGCGATGGCGGACAGCACGCCCATGTTGACGAAGATCCAGAAGACCACCGACTTGACCTTCACGCCGGACATGACGGCCGCCTGCAGGTTGCCGCCGATGGCGTAGATCTGCCGGCCGAACACCGTGCGGTTGGCCATCAGCGAGTACGCCAGCACCAGCACCGCCAGCAGCACCAGCACCCACGGCAGGTTCTTGAAGCGGGCGAGCTGCACGACGAGGAAGAGGATCAGCCCCGCCCCGGCCGCCAGCTTCAGTACGAACAGCGCCATGGGCTCGACGGCCTGGCCATAGCCCTTGCGGGCGTTACGGGTGCGCCACTGGGCGGTGGCCATGCCGGCGATCGCGACGACGCCGATCAGCAGGCTGAACAGGTCGGCGCCGCCGAGCGGGCCGAGGCCGATGTTGTCCAGATAGCCGCTGGTGAAGCCGTTGGCCAGCGTGCGGACCTGGTCGGGGAACGGGCCGATGCCCTGGTTGCCCAGCACGGTCAGCGTCAGCGCCCGGAACAGCAGCATGCCGGCCAGCGTCACGATGAACGCCGGGATGCCGAAATAGGCGATCCAGTATCCCTGCCAGGCCCCGATCAGCGCGCCGGCCACGATCGTGACGAGCAGGGCCAGCGGCCACGGCCAGCCCATGTTCACCATGAGCACGGCGGCCAGCGCTCCGGTGACCGCGACCACCGAGCCGACCGACAGGTCGATGTGCCCGGCGATGATGATCAGGATCATCCCGATCGCGAGGATCAGGACGTAGGAGTTCTGGACGATGATGTTGGAGATGTTCTGCGGCTGGAGCAGCGCGCCGTCGGTCAGCACCGAGAACAGCGCGATGATCAGCGCGAAGGCGATGTAGATACCGCTGGAGCGCAGGTTGAGCGACAGCCCGCCGAGCGACACCCGTCCCGGCTGCCGTGGCGCTCCTCCGTCGCCCTTGGCGCCGACTTCCACGTCGGCGGGCGTGATGCTGCTCATCAGAGCTACTCCTGTCCCTTGGTCATGAGATACATGAGGCGTTCCTGCGTGGCGTCCCGTCGCGGCACCTCGCCGGTGATACGACCCTCCGAGAGGGTGTAGATGCGGTCGCACAGGCCGAGCAGCTCAGGCAGCTCAGAAGAGATCACCAGCACGGCCTTGCCCTCGTCGGCGAGGCGGTTGATGATCGTGTAGATCTCGTACTTGGCGCCGACGTCGATGCCTCGGGTGGGCTCGTCGAGGATGAGCACGTCCGGCTCGGTCAGGATCCACTTGGAGAGCACGACCTTCTGCTGGTTGCCGCCGCTCAGCTTGCCGACGACGCTGTTGACGCTGGGCGCCTTGATGTTCATGCTCTTGTGGAACTCTTCGGCGACCCGGTATTCCTCGTTCTCGTTGACCCAGCCGCGCTTGGCCAGGCCCTTGAGCCCGGCCGCGCTGATGTTGCGCTTGATGTCCTCGATGAGGTTGAGTCCGTACCGCTTGCGGTCCTCGGTGGCGTAGGCGATGCCGTGCTCGATCGCGTCCTGGACGTTGCGGATCTCGATCGGCTTGCCGTCCTTGAAGATCTTGCCGGAGATGTGCACCCCGTACGTCCGCCCGAACACGCTCATCGCCAGCTCGGTGCGCCCGGCGCCCATCAGCCCCGCGAGCCCCACGATCTCGCCGCGGCGCAGCGTGAGGGCGGCCCCGTCGACGACCTTCCGGCCGGGCTGGCTCGGGCTGTAGACGGTCCAGTCCTCGATGCGCAGCGCCTCGTCGCCGATCGTCGGCTCGTGCGGCGGGAAGCGGTTGTCGAGGGCGCGGCCGACCATGCCGGAGATGATGCGGTCCTCGGTCACGTGGTCGGATTCCATGTCCAGCGTCTCGATCGTGCGCCCGTCGCGGATGATCGTGACGGCGTCGGCGATCGCGGTCACCTCGTTGAGCTTGTGCGAGATGATCACGCAGGTGATGCCCTCGTCCCGCAGGCCGCGCAGCAGGCCCAGCAGGTGGGCGGAGTCGTCGTCGTTGAGCGCCGCGGTCGGCTCGTCGAGGATGAGGAGCTTGACCTCCTTCGACAGCGCCTTGGCGATCTCCACGAGCTGCTGCTTGCCCACGCCGATGTCGAAGATCGGCGTCGTCGGGTTCTCGCGCAGGCCGACCCGCTTCATCAGCTCGGCGGCCTCGTAGTTGGTGCGGTTCCAGTCGATGATGCCGCGCTTGGCGCGCTCGTTGCCGAGGAAGATGTTCTCCGCGATCGACAGCTGCGGGCTGAGCGCCAGCTCCTGGTGGATGATGACGATGCCGGCGTGCTCGCTGTCGCGGATGCTGCCGAACTCGCAGCGCTTGCCCTCGAAGGTGATCTCACCCTCGTACTCGCCGTGCGGGTAGACCCCGGACAGCACCTTCATCAACGTCGACTTGCCGGCGCCGTTCTCGCCGCAGATGGCGTGGATCTCGCCCCGCCGGACGGACAGGTTGACGTCCTGCAGCGCCTTCACGCCGGGGAACGTCTTGGTGATCCCGCTCATCCGCAAGATGTGCTCGGTCATTATGCCCCTTGCTCAGGAAAAGGCCCGGGGACCGGTCCCCGGGCCTGGAATCCCTACTTGAGCTGGTCCTCGGTGTAGTAGTTGCCGCCGATGATGACTTCCTTGTAGTTGTCCTTGTCGACGATCACCGGGTCGAGCAGGTACGACGGGACGACCTTGTTGCCGTTGTCGTAGTCCTTCTCGTTGTTGACCTCGGGCTTCTGGCCCTTGAGCACGGCGTCGGCCATCTTCACGGTCTGCTCCGCGAGTTTGCGGGTGTCCTTGAAGATGGTGGAGTACTGCTCATCGGCGATGATCGACTTGACCGACTGGAGCTCGGCGTCCTGACCGGTCACGATCGGGTACGGCTTGCCGTAGCCGGAGCTCTTCAGCGCCGAGAGGATGCCGATGGACAGGCCGTCGTACGGAGAGAGCACGCCGTCGACCTTGGTGCCACCGGTGTAGGTCTTGGTGAGGATGTCCTCCATGCGCTTCTGCGCCGTGGCGGGGTCCCACCGCAGGATGGCGGCCTGCTTGAAGTCGGTCTGGCCGCTCTTGACCACCAGCGTGCCGTCGTCGATCTTCGGCTTGAGCACCGACATGGCGCCGTTCCAGAAGAACGTGGCGTTGTTGTCGTCGGGCGATCCGCCGAACAGCTCGACGTTGAACGGGCCCTTCTTGCCGCCCTCGACGCCGAGGCCCTTCAGCAGCGAGGTGGCCTGCTGGACGCCGACCTTGAAGTTGTCGAACGTGGCGTAGTAGTCGACGTTCGGGCTGTTGCGGATGAGCCGGTCGTAGGCGATGACCGGGATCTTGTTGTCGGCGGCCTGCTGCAGCTGCGAGGTGATCGCGGTGCCGTCGATCGAGGCGATGATCAGGAGCTTGGCGCCCTTGGTGATCTGGTTCTCGATCTGGTTCGCCTGAGTGGGGATGTCGTTCTCGGCGTACTGGAGGTCGACCTTGTAGCCCAGCTTCTCGAGCTGCTGCTTGACGTTGTCACCGTCGTGGATCCAGCGCTCCGACGACTTCGTGGGCATGGTCACGCCGACCAGGGCGCCGGCGGTGCCGGCGGACGCGGAGGTGGAGGCCTCGGCGTCGACCGTCTTCTGGCTGGAGCCGCAAGCCGTCATGGTCGCGGCGAGCGCGATGACGGACACCACGCCCCCGATTCGTCCCAACCTCATTGTGTATCTCCTTGGATGGGGGTCGCGGCAGCGCTGCGGCTGCTGCCGGTAGAGTGAGGGGATTGATCACAGAACGTTACGAATCAGAACATAATTCGCGTTCACTTCTCGCCGATTGTTATCGTTAACAAAGACTGTGTCAACGCCCGGTCATAACCTCATGGAAACTTTCAGGTAACTTTCCCGCAGGTCAGCGCCGGGATCGGGCCGAGAACAGGCGCTGCAGCAAGATGAAGACGAAAAGCAACAATCCGATGAAAATCTTGGTCCACCACGAGCTGAGCGTCCCCTCGAAGCTGATGATCGTCTGGATCAGCCCCAGCACGAGCACTCCGAGCACGGTGCCGAACAGGAAACCGTTTCCGCCGGTCAGCAGCGTGCCGCCGATGACGACCGCGGCGATCGCGTCCAGCTCCATGCCCACGGCGTGCAACCCGTAGCCGGACAGCATGTAGAACGACAGCAGCACTCCGCCCAGCGCCGAGCAGAACCCGCTGATCGTGTAGACCGCGATTTTCGTCCGCCCCACGGGCAGTCCCATCAGCAGCGCCGACTGCTCGCTGCCGCCGGTGGCGTAAACAGAGCGGCCCAGGCGCGTGTAATGCAACACGTACGCCGCCACCAGCACGACCACCACCGCGATGATCACGCTCGGTGAGATCCACAGATCCGCGAACAGGTCGATCCGCGTCTGCGCGAACGCCGTGAACGTCGGATCCTCGATCGGGATGGATTCGGTTCCGATCGTGTAGCACAGCCCCCGGGCCAGGAACATGCCGGCCAGCGTCACGATGAACGGCTGGATGTCGAAGGCGTGCACGATATAGCCCATCACCAGCCCCAGGCCGGACCCGATGAGCAGCACCAGCGGCACCACCAGGTACGGCGGCCACCCCGGCCCGGCCATCAGGCTCGCCGAGATCATCGTGGACAGCGCCACCACCGACCCCACCGACAGGTCGATGCCCCCGGTCAGGATCACGAACGTCATCCCGACCGCCACCACCAGCAGGAACCCGTTGTCGATGAAGACGTTGAGGATGACCTGCCCGCTGGCGAATCCCTCGTAGCGGATCCCGCCCACCGCGAACATGGCGACGAACAGGCAGCCGGTCACCAGGACCGGAAGGTATTTGGCCGGGATCGTGGCCCGGCCCACCGTCATCGTGGTCATATTCGTGCTCATGGCCTCACTCCGTTCGGCGGGCTTGGTCGCCATATGCCGTCGCCTTCCCCCGTCGCTCTGGTCGCTCCGCTCCCGCCGCTCCTCCTCCAGGCGACGGCACTCCCGCGCGCACCTGCACCTTCTCCTCAGGGGCGGGGCTGGGCTGCGCCGTGCGCCGGCGCCGGCCGAACGCCTTCGCGCGGAAGGACGGCGACTGGATGAGGCAGACGGCCGTCACGACCAGCGCCTTGAACAGCAGCGTGGTCTCCGGCGGCACGCCGATCGAGTAGATCGTCGTGGTCAGTGTCTGGATGATCAGCGCGCCCAGCACGGTCCCGCCGAGCGAGAACCGGCCGCCGGACAGCGACGTGCCGCCGATCACGACGGCCAGGATGGCGTCCAGCTCGATCCACAGGCCGGCGTTGTTGCCGTCGGCGCTGGAGACGTTGGAGCTGATCATCAGTCCGGCGACGCCTGCGCACAGGGCGGCGAACGCGTACACCATGATGATGATCCCGCGCGCGCGGATCCCCGCGAGCCTGCTGGCCTCGGCGTTGCCGCCGACGGACTCGATCAGCATGCCCAGCGCCAGCCGCCGGGTGAGGAACGCGGTGATCGCCAGCACGGCGAGCACGATCAGGATGCCGAACGGCACGGTCAGCCAGTAGCCGCCGCCGATCACCTTGTACGCCGGGCTGTTGACGGTGATGATCTGCCCGTCGGTGATGAGCTGGGCCAGGCCGCGCCCGGCCACCATGAGGATGAGCGTGGCGATGATCGGCTGGATGCCGACGCCGGCGACCAGGAACCCGTTCCAGGCACCCATCACCACGCACAGCGCGAGCGCCAGCGCCACGGCGGTGAACATGCTCGCGTCCTGGCTGATCTGCAGGCACGCCAGCGCGCCGGAGATCGCCACCACCGAGCCGACCGACAGGTCGATGCCGCCGGTGGCGATGACCAGCGTCATGCCGAGCGACACGAGGATCAGCGGCGCGCCGAACCTGAGGATGTCGATCAGGCTGCCGTACAGGTGGCCGTCCCTGAGCTGGATCGAGAAGAAGCTGGGGGTGAAGAACACGTTGAGCGCCAGCAGCAGCACGAGGACCACCACCGGCCAGAGGAGCCGTCTCATGAGGTACGGCCTCCGCTCGCGATCGTTTCCATGAGCACGTCCGTCGTCAGCGAGTCGTCGTTGGGCAGCTCGGCCACCAGCCGCCGGTCGCGCAGCACCTCGACCTTGTGGCTGAGCCGCAGCACCTCCTCC
Organism: Nonomuraea sp. H19; assembly: GCF_052068215.1. Classification (NCBI taxonomy): domain Bacteria; kingdom Bacillati; phylum Actinomycetota; class Actinomycetes; order Streptosporangiales; family Streptosporangiaceae; genus Nonomuraea; species Nonomuraea sp. H19. Next base: position 28,681 of record NZ_JBQHCV010000035.1, read on the forward strand.
AGCTCGGCGGAGATGAACAGCACCGCCATGCCGCCGTCGGAGAGCTCGGCCACCAGCCGCTGGATCTCGGTCTTGGCGCCCACGTCGATGCCCCGGGTGGGCTCGTCGAGGATGAGCAGCCTGGGCTCCAGGATGAGCCACCTGGCCAGCAGGACCTTCTGCTGGTTGCCGCCGCTGAGGTTGCGTACGAGGTGCTCGGGGTTGGGCGGGCTGATCTTCAGGGCCTTGATGTACTTGCCGACCAGCTCGTCCTGCTGCTCGCGCGGCACCGGCCTGGTCCAGCCTCTGGTGGCCTGCAGGGCCAGGATGATGTTCTCGCGCACGGTCAGGTCGGGGATGAGCCCGTCGGCCTTGCGGTTCTCCGAGCAGAACGCGATCTTGTGGGTCATGGCCACGCGCGGCGTGCGGAGCGACGCCGGCGACCCGCCGATCGCGATCTCGCCGGTGCCGGCGTGGTCGGCGCCGAACAGCAGCCTGGCGACCTCCGTACGTCCGGAGCCGAGCAGTCCGGCCAGGCCGACGACCTCGCCCTCGTGAATGGTCAGGCTGAACGGCTGGATGGCCCCGGCGCGGCCCAGCTCGCGCGCCTCGACCAGGGGCCGGTCGAAGACCTTGGCCTCGCCGTGCAGGCGTTCGAGGGCGGCCAGCTCCTGGCCGATCATCTTGGCGACGAGCTCGACCTGGCTGAGCTCGCGGGTGAGGTACTCGCCGACGAGCCGGCCGTTACGAAGGATCGTCATACGATCCGAAATTTCGTAGATCTGGTCGAGAAAGTGCGAGACGAAGAGGATGGCGATGCCCTCCTCCTTGAGCCGCCTCATCACCCTGAAGAGCTGCTCGACCTCGTCCGCGTCCAGGCTGGAGGTGGGCTCGTCGAGGATCAGCACGCGGGCGTCGATGTCGATCGCCCGCGCGATGGCCACCATCTGCTGGATGGCCAGCGAGTACGTCGACAGCGGCGCGGACACGTCCACGCTCAGCTCCAGCCGGGACAGCAGCTCAGCCGCCCTGGCCCGCATCCGCTTCCAGTCGATGCGCCCGAACCGGCGCGGCTCGCGGCCGATGAAGATGTTCTCGGCCACCGAGAGGTTCGAACAGAGGTTGACCTCCTGGTAGACCGTGCTGATGCCGGCGTGCTGCGCCTCCAGCGGGCTGGCGAACCCGACCGAGGCGCCGCCCAGCTCGATGGTGCCCGCGTCGGCGGGGTGGACGCCGGTGAGCACCTTGATCAGGGTGGACTTGCCCGCGCCGTTCTCTCCCATGAGCGCGTGCACCTCGCCGGGCAGCAGCCGCAGGTCCACGCCGTCCAGGGCCTTGACCCCGGGAAATTGTTTGCCGATCCCGCTCATCGTCAGGACCGGCGCGGGTACAGCCATGTCGCCCCTTTCGTCTTCATGCCTCACTCCGGGGATCCACCGCCCTGCCTCGTCACTACGCTTCCTTCACTCCGCCGTCCAGACGGCCGTGCTCCTGTGCTGCTGCGCCGGCCGCCGCAGGGCCGCCGCGGGGGGCTCCTCGGAAAGGGCCGTCAGGGGGACGGCGGGGTCGCGGTGTGCGGCGGCCGGTCGCTGGAATGGGAGCACCGGGCCGGCCGTGAGCCGGTCCGGCGCCTCGACTCAGTACTGGCGGGTGGACAGGACCTGCTTGGCCTGCTCCTGGGTGAACACGGTCTCCTCGGTCACCACGCGGGCCGGCACCTGCTCGCCCTTGACGACCTTCTTGGCCAGGTCCATGAGCTGCGGGCCGAGCAGCGGCGAGCACTCGACGATGTAGTTGATCTTCCCGTCGGCGAGCGCCTGCATGCCGTCCTTGACGGCGTCGACAGTGATGATCTTGATGTCCTTGCCGGGCACCTTGCCGGCACCCTCGATGGCCTCGATCGCGCCCAGACCCATGTCGTCATTGTGCGCGTAGAGCACGTCGATGTCCGGGTTGGACTTCAGGAAGGCCTCCATGACCTCCTTGCCCTTGGCCCTGGTGAAGTCGCCGGTCTGCGAAGCGATGATCTTGAACTTGGGGTCGGCTCCGATGATCTCCTGGAACCCGGCCTTGCGGTCGTTGGCCGGCGCGGAGCCCGTCGTGCCCTGCAACTCGACGATGTTCACCGGGTCGGCTGCGCTCTTGTACTCCTCCACCAGCCACTTACCGGCCTTGCGCCCCTCCTCCACGAAGTCCGAGCCGAGGAAGGTCTTGTAAAGGGAGGTGTCCTTGGAGTCCACGGCGCGGTCGGTCAGGATGACCGGGATCTTCGCGTTCTGTGCCTCCTTGAGCACCGTGTCCCAGCCCGACTCCACCACCGGCGAGAAGGCGATGACGTCCACCTTCTGCTGGATGTAGGAGCGGATGGCCTTGATCTGGTTCTCCTGCTTCTGCTGGGCGTCGGAGAACTTGAGCGTGATGCCCGCGTTCTTGGCCGCGTCCTGGACGGACTTGGTGTTCGCGGTACGCCAGCCGCTCTCCGCGCCGACCTGCGAGAAGCCCATGGTGATCGTGCTGTCGCCGCCACCGCCGGTGTTGGCGGAGGTGTCACCGCCGCCGCTGCCGCATGCCGCCACCGACATCGCGGTGAGCCCGGCGAGCATCAACGCCGAGATTCTCTTGAACACGTGGGGGGTTCCCTTCTTTGTGAACGCTAACATCCCCTGGCGGGATGCCGGCGCCGCCTGCCTTGCTGCCGTACGGCCCTATCTGATTTCGGCCGCCCGGGCCGTGCTGGCCCTGGTCACGAACGTCGGCGGCACCACGAGCCGCTCCCGCTCCTCGGGACCGCCTTCGAGTTGCCGTACGAGCACCTCGATGCTGTGTCTGCCGACCGCGTCGAAGTCCTGCCTGATGGTCGTGAGCGGCGGCGAGAAGAACTCCGACTCGGGGATGTCGTCGAAACCGACGACGCTCACCTGGTCGGGCACCCTCACCCCCTGCTCGGTGAACGCCCGCAGCACCCCGAGCGCCATCTGATCGTTGGCGACGAAGACCGCGGTGACGTTCTTCATGCGCGCCAGGCTGCGGCCCGCCTCGTATCCCGAGCGCGGACTCCAGTCCCCGGCGAGCGGTTGCGGGGCCTCGCGGCCCGCCTGCTCCAGCGCGGCCCGCCACCCGGCCACGCGCCCCTCGGCCTCCAGCCAGTCGGTCGGACCGCTGATGTGCCAGACCGTCTCGTGCCCCAGCGACAGCAGGTGCTCGGTGGCGAGCCTGCCGCCGGCGACCTGGTCGACGCAGACCACCGACACCCCGCCCGCCTCGCCGCCTTCGACGGCGACGGTGGGGATGCCGAGCGGCAGGTCGCTCAGCGCCTGGGCGGCCGAGCGCTGCGGCGCCACCACCACGACCCCGTCAACGCCCTGGTCTGTCAGGTAGTCGAGGGCGTCGCGGACGCCGCTGGTGTCGATGGATTTGAGGCTGACGATGCTGACGAAGTAGCCGGCCGACCTGGCCGCCTGCTCGATGCCGTACACCGTGCTGGCCGGGCCGTACAGCGTGGTGTCGAAGCTCACCACGCCGAGCGTCCTCGACCGCTTGGTGACCAGGGCGCGGGCGACGAGATTTCGGCGGTAGCCGAGCTTGTCGATCGCTTCGAGCACCCGGGTGCGGGTCTCACTTCGCACGTTCGGGTGGTCATTGAGCACGCGTGAGACCGTCTGATGCGATACGCCTGCCTCTTTGGCCACGTCGGCCATGACCGGCAGACGGCGCCCCAGGGTAGATCCCACTGCGTGCTCCTTTCCTGGCTTGGCCACGACTGTGAACGTTAACAACGGGTCTCGTCAAGGGCCACCGCATTACGGTCGGGTTACGCGAACATCGACTTGACGAGGCGCCCAGGCGGTCCTTACCGTGGCGCGGATCACAACTGTTAACGCTCACGAAATTGTTAACGCTAACAATTCTGAGGAGCCCCCCACTCATGATGCGCATCGTCTCGTCGGCCCTGCTCTTAGCGGGCTTACTGGTCACGCCGCCGGCCATCGCGCCGGCGGATCCCCTCCCGGAGGGCGCCGTCGTCGACCAGTTCGACGGCGCCACGCTGGGCCCGGACTGGACGGTGCTGTCGCCGGACAGCTCCCGCTGGTCGGTGTCCGGGAGCGCGCTGCACGTGGACACCCTGACCGGCGACACCCACCAGGCCACGAACACCGCCAGGAACCTCTTCCTCCTCGACGTCCCCCGCGGCGATTTCGAGGTGGTCACCAAGCTCAGCGCCCCGGTCGCGCTGGACTACCAGAGCGCGGGCCTGCTGGCCTGGCAGGACTGGGACAACTACGTACGGGCCGGGCTGGCGCACGTCGGGTTCGCCGGCGGGCCGGTGATCGAGACGGCCACGGAGGTCGGCGCCGCCTTCACCTCGTCCTTCGCGGCCCGCTCCGGTTCGACCGGCGAGATCATCAAGCTGGCGCGGACCGGTGACGAGTTCGTGTCCTCCTACTGGGACGGCTCGGCGTGGGTGCAGGCGGCCAGGATGACCGCCCGGCTCGACGTCCGGCAGCTCGGGTTGTTCGCGCTGTCGGCGCAGAACGGCACGTCCATGCGGGTTGCCTTCGACTACGTCGCGATCAAGGCGAGCGAGGGCGCGGCGGTGGTCCCGCCGGGGCCGTTCACCCTGCGGGCGGCGGCGCTGCCGTACCTGTCGGCCGATCGGTCAGGACTCGTACGGGCCTCCGCGCGACCGGGGATGACGAGCCTGGCCGTCACGGCCACGGCAGACGGCGTCGGCGTGACGCTGAAGGACCTGGCCACGGGCAAGTATCTGCAGGCCACGGAGCAGCTGCGGCTCAGCGGGAGCGCGTCGGTCTTCCAGCTCAAGGACGCCGGCGGCGGCAAGGTCACGGTGTCCTCGGGCGGCCGGAACGTCGCCATCAGCGACGGGAAGCTCGTCATGGGGACGGAGGCGGCGAAGTTCCGGGTCGAGAGCTACAGCTCCGGCAAGCTCACCGTGGACACCAAGGCCAAGGGGACGGCGGTCAGCCCGAACCTGTACGGGGTGTTCTACGAGGACATCAACCACGCCGCCGATGGCGGCCTGTACGCCGAACTGGTGCAGAACCGCTCGTTCGAGTTCAACAGCACCGACGAGCCCTCCTACACGGGCTTGACCGCGTGGACCAAGGCCGAGCGGGGCGCGACCGCGACGCTGACGATCTCCTCCGAGCAGCCGCTGAACGCCGGCAACCGCAACTACCTGCGGTTGGAGGTCGCCGGCGACGGCACAGCGGGGGTGAGCAACGCCGGGTTCAACAGCGGCATCCCGCTCAAGGCCGGCGAGCGCTATGACCTGTCGCTGTGGGCCAGGCGCGCCGAGAGCGGCCCGCTGACGATCACGGTGGAGGCCGGCGCGACCGTGCTCGGCACGGCGAGCGTGCAGGTCAAGGCGGGCGGCTGGGCCAAGTACACGGCGTCGTTCGTGTCGTCGGGCACCACCGACGCGGGCCGGCTGGTCGTCCAGGCTCCCGGTGGCCGGACGGACCTGGACATGGTGTCGCTGTTCCCGCACGACACCTTCAAGGGGCACGGCCTGCGGACGGACCTGGCGAAGATGATCGCCGACCTGAAGCCGCGGTTCCTGCGCTTCCCGGGCGGGTGCGTGACGAACGTCGGCACGTACGACCCCTACTCGGTGAACCAGGACCGGCGCCGCATCTACCACTGGAAAGAGACGATCGGCCCGGTCGAGGAGCGGCCGACGAACTTCAACTTCTGGGGCTACAACCAGTCCTACGGCATCGGCTACTTCGAGTATTTCCAGTTCGCCGAGGACATCGGGGCCGAGGCGCTGCCGGTGCTGTCGGTGGGCGTCAACGGCTGCGGTGAGAACCGGCCGCTGACCGACGAGGCCAAGCTGGCCACGTGGGTGCAGGACACGCTCGACCTGATCGAGTTCGCCAACGGTCCCGTGACGTCGGAGTGGGGCAAGAAGCGGGCGGAGCTCGGGCATCCGAAGCCGTTCGGGCTGGAGTACATCGGGCTCGGGAACGAGGAGATCTATCCCGAGTTCTTCACCAACTACCCGAAGTTCGCGAACGCGATCAGGGCCAAGTACCCGAAGATCAAGATCATCAGCAATTCGGGGCAGACGTCGCAGGGCGCCTGGTTCGACCGGATGTGGCAGTTCGCCCGCGACCAGAAGGCCGACCTGGTCGACGAGCACTACTACAACAACCCCGACTGGTTCCTGGCCAACAACCACCGCTACGACGCCTATGATCGCGAAGGTCCGAAGGTGTTCGTGGGCGAGTACGCCTCGCGCGGCAACACCTTCGGCAACGCGCTGGCGGAGGCGTCGTACATCACCGGCCTGGAGCGCAACTCCGACGTCGTGGAGATGACCTCGTACGCGCCGCTGCTGGCCAACGTCGACTACGTGGACTGGGCGCCCGACCTCATCTGGTTCGACAACGACCAGGCCTACGGCTCGCCCAGCTACCACGTGCAGCGGCTGTTCTCCACGAACGTCGGCGACCGGGTGCTGCCGAGCTCGTTCGAGGGCGAGGCCAGGCCGGTGGAGGACATCAAGGGCGCGGTCGGGCTCGGCGCCTGGCGCACCCAGGTCCGCTACGACGACGTGAAGGTGACCGCCGCGGACGGGACCGCGCTGCTGTCGGACGACTTCGCGGCGGGGGCCGGCAAGTGGACCCCCGGCCTGGGGACCTGGGCCGTGCAGGACGGCGCGTACGTCCAGACGGCCGAGGTGGAGGACGCCAGGTCCACGGCGGGTTCGGCCGACTGGTCGAACTACACGATGGAGGTGACCGCCCGCAAGACCGCCGGGGCCGAGGGCTTCCTGGTGATGTTCGGGGCGCGCGACACCGGCAACTTCTACTGGTGGAACCTCGGCGGCTGGAACAACACCCAGTCCGCCATCGAGAAGGCCGTCAACGGCGGCAAGTCCACGATCGCCACCTCCGCCCACACGGTGGAGACGGGCCGCGACTACCGGATCAAGATCCAGGTGAGCGGGCGCAAGATCACCACCTGGCTGGACGGGCAGCAGGTCCACGAGTTCGTGGACTCCTCCAGGGTGGAGCCGCTGTACCAGGTGGTCTCCAGGGACGGGAAGTCCGTGACGCTCAAGGTCGTCAACGCCCAGGACACGGCCGTGCGCGGCCGCGTCGACCTGGGCGATGCGCGCGTCCGGCCGGCCGCCGAGGTGACGTCGCTGACCGGGGCGCCGTCGGACACCAACTCGATCGCCGAACCGGAGCTGGTGGCGCCGGTGAAGTGGCGGGCGAGCGGCTTCGCCTCGGCCTTCACCTACGACTTCCCGGCGCATTCGGTGACGTTCGTGAAACTGCGGGAGCGCTGACGTAGTCGTCGCACCATCCGGCCGGGACGCCGCCCGACGCGGCGTCCCGGCCGGGCTCCCCTACTGGACCACGCGGAAGTGGGTGGTCAGCCGGCCTTCGCCGTCGAGGACGTGGAACGCGATCGACGGCGGCAGGTCGAAGTCGACGCAGTTGTCGAACGTGGTGCCGCCCTCCCACGGCAGCTTCAGCGTCGAGACGACACCGGGGCCCACCAGCAGCGGGCGGCCGGCGAAGGTCGTGGCGGCCGCCGTGTGGGCGTGGCCGACCAGCACGGCGGCCACGTTGGGGTACGCGGCGACCAGCTCTTCGATGCGCTCGTGCCGGTGCAGCCTGATGCCGTCGGCCATCGGGCTGTGCAGGAGCACCGGCGGGTGGTGGAACGCCACGAACACCGGCAGGTCGCTCTCCCGCAGCACGCCCTCGAGCCAGGCGATCGTCTCCTCGTCCAGGTGGCCGGCGTCCTGGCCGGGAATGGACGAGTCGCACATCGCGTAGATCGCCTGTGCGCTGCGATAGACCTGGTTGATCGGCCCGTCCGCCGGCTCCTCGCCGAGCAGGACCCGGCGGAACTCCCCTCTCCTGTCGTGGTTGCCGGGGCCGACCAGGACGGGATGGCGTGAGCTGAGCAGCTTGCGCGCCTCCTCGTACTCCTCTGCCAGCGCGTGATCGGCGATGTCACCGGTGACCAGCACCGCGTCGAGATCATGGGGCAGCGCGTCCAGGTAACGCATGACGGCGTTGGCGCGATCCACGCTGCGGGGCGTCGCGCCGATGTGGATGTCACTCAGGTGAGCGATCACGATCATTCGCTTGGGGTCCTTCCCGGTTCTGCCAGCTCACCCAGGGTAGGCCGGGATACCGGCCCATGCGTAAGATCCAGTTTCGTGCCGAAAGATTGGGCCGGTTCCGGGGTGGACCTCCACCTGGAGATCTCCACCGCCGATGGGCGGCGACGGGGGCTCGAGGACTCGTTGCGGGAGGCCATCAGGGATGGGCGGCTCCAGCCCGGCACGCGGCTGCCCTCGACGCGAGCGCTGGCCGCCGAGCTGGGACTGGCGCGCGGTACGGTGAGCGCCGCGTACGACCAGCTCGTCGCGGAGGGCTACCTGACCACCCGCCCGGGCTCGGCGACCGAGGTGGCCGACGTGTCGCCCCGGGGCCACGCCTCAGCCATCCCGCCCGCAGCGGCTACGCTCCACGACAGATCCGCGCCCGCCACGCCCCGCGGCAGGGCCGCACCCGCTCCGACCATTCCGGGCACGCCGTCCGCGCCTGAAGTGTCGATTCCTCCCATGCCGTCCGCGCCCCTGCACGACCTGAGCCCGGGGCAACCCGACGTGTCGGCCTTTCCCACGCGTGCCTGGCTCCGTGCCACCCGTCAGGTGCTCTCGACCGCGCCTGCCGGAGTCTTCGGCCGATGCGATCCGCGCGGCCGGATCGAGCTCCGAGCGGCGCTCACCGGCTACCTCGCCAGGACCCGCGGCGTACTCACGACACCGGACCTGATGGTGATCACGACCGGCTTCGTCCAGGCCCTCAATCTCCTCGCCACCGTCATCGACGGCCCGATCGCCATGGAGGACCCCGGCCACGACTTCTACCGCGAGGTGGTCCGCCGCACCGGGCACGAGATCGTCCCGCTGCCGGTGGACGAGCTGGGCGCGCAGGTCGGCACGCTGGCCTCCGCCACCGCGGCTGCGATCGTCACGCCCGCTCACCAGTACCCCATGGGCGTCCCCCTCCATCCCCACCGCCGCCACGTCCTGCGCGAGTGGGCGATCGGGGGCGGGCTGGTGGTCGAGGACGACTACGACGGGGAGTTCCGGTACGACCGGCAGCCCGTCGGCGCGTTCCAGGGCACCGCGCCCGAGCACGTCGTGTACTTCGGCACCACGTCGCAAACGCTGGCCCCATCCCTGCGCCTGGCCTGGATGGCCGTGCCGCAAGCCCTGATCGGCCGGGTCACCGAGGCGAAGCTGCACGCCGACGCCCACACTGAAGTGCTCGGCCAACTCGTGCTGGCCAGGCTGATCGAGACGCATGACTACGACCGGCACATCCGCGCCGCCCGCCTGCGCTACCGGCGGCGCCGCGAACTGCTGATCGCCAGGCTCGGCGCCGCGCTGCCCGGAGCCACCCTGCCCGGGGTGGCCGCCGGGCTGCGCGCCCTCCTTCTGCTCCCGGATGACGGCCCCGCCGAAATCGACCTCCTCGACGCGTGCGAGCGCCGCGGCATCGCACTGCGCCCCGCCTCCCCTCTCTGGCACGGCACCGGACAGGAAGGCCTGCTCATCGGATACGCCGCCGCGTCCGAACGCGCCTACCCGCACGCGTTGGAAGCCCTGGCGAAGACGCTCGCGGAACTCGGCGGGCGCCCCGCTCGTTCTTCCCCATGAGCGCGACGGCAAGGAGAATCATGGGCTGGCACTACAGAAAGTCAATCAAATTGGGACCGTTCCGCATCAACCTGTCGCGACACGGCGTCGGCCACAGCTACGGCAACCGGCGTTTCCACATCACGACGACTCCCGACGGCCGCCGTCACGTCTCCGTCCGTCTGCCCGGCGGCTTCCATGTAGGCAAGACGTTCGGGTCTCGCAAATACCACAGGCATTACTAGACCCGATATACCGCGCCTTATCGGGGTAGCTGGATGCTCTCGCGATCTCAATGGAGGAATGCGATGAGCTGGAGCTACCGAAAGTCGATCAAGTTCGGCCCGTTCCGGCTGAACCTGTCCCGCCGCGGCGTGGGACATAGCTGGGGCAACCGGATGTTCCGGGTGACGCGGACGGCGAACGGCCGCCGTACGCTGTCGGTCAACCTGCCCGGCGGCTTCCACTGGCGCAAGACCCTCGGCGGTCACTGACCGCTTGAGATAGAACGGGCCGGGGGCGAAAAGCCTCCGGCCCGTCCCCCTTCCCGCGCCGTCAAAGAGGCGGCCCTGCCGGCCACTGAGCCCCGTAACGCCGGACGAGCTCCGCGCCGATCCTGGCCAGCTCGGCCTTGACCGCGTCCGGCTCCACCACCTCCACGCGGTCACCCCACCCCGCGAGCTGCTCGGCTATCGACAGCGCCGTCGGCGCCGCCACCCGCACCCGGACCCGCCCGTCCTCCGCTGCCTCGCCCGCGTCGCAGTGGCGCCCGAAGTGGTCGCGCAGGATCGGCAGCAACCTCGCGGCGATGAGCACGGTCGCGGAGGTCAGCGAGCGCCGCTGCTCCACCTCCTCGACGACGCGCTCCCACGCTTGGGAGAGCTCGAAGCCGGCGGGCGGCTCGAACGGCTCCTCGGTGACGTCGGCCGCGGCGATCCGGTCCACCCGGAATGTCCGCTGCCCGCGTTCGGTCCCGGCCACGAGATACCAGACGTCGTCCTTGTCGACCAGGCCCCAGGGCTCGACCAGCCGCGTGGTGCGCTGACGGGCGCGGCCCTCGTACCCGAGCCTGACCTTGCGGCGTCGTACGGTGGCGTTCTGCAGCAGCTCCACCAGCTCGGGCCGCTCGCGGTCGCGCTCGCCCCAGCGGGCGGGGTCGATCACCACGGCGCCGGCCGCGGCCTCGGCGTCGGCCCGGAACGTCTGTGGCAGGGCCCGCAGCAGCTTGCGCAGCGCCGACCTGACCTCCGGCGCGACCGCCGCGGCCGGGCCGGCCAGCAGGAACAGGGCCCGCGCCTCGTGCGCGGTGAACCCGCTGAGGTCGGTACGGGCACCGCCCAGCAACGACCAGCCCCCACCGCGCCCGGCCTGCGGGTAGACGGGGACGCCCGCCGCGGACAGCGCCTCCAGGTCGCGCCGCGCGGTGGCCACGGACACCTCCAGCTCCCTGGCCAGCTCGGCGGCGGTGACCCGGCCGCGGGCCTGCATGAGCAACAGTGTGGCGACGAGACGATCGGCGCGCATGGCTGGAAGTCTGGCAAACAAAGTGCTCAATTGGTGAGCACTTTGGCTGGGAGAATTGCTGTATCAACGAAAGGGGCAACGACATGTTCCGGGGATTCGCCACGCTGAACTTCTACGCGGACGACCTGGAGGCGGCGAAGAGCTGGTACGCCGAGCTGTTCGGCATCCCGCCGTACTACGAGGTCCCCGGCGGGTACGCCGAGTTCCGCATCGGCGACTACCAGCACGAGCTGGGCCTGATCAACAGCCGCTACGCCCCGGCGGGCGCGACCGACGGACCGGCGGGCGCGATCACGTACTGGCACGTGGACGACCTGCAGGCCACCCTGGACAGGCTGCTCAGCATGGGGGCCAAGGAATACCAGCCCATCACCGCCCAGGGTGGCGGGACATTCATCACCGCCTCCGTCGTGGATCCCTTCGGCAACATCCTCGGCATCATGCGCAACCCGCACTATCTGGACGTGCTCGCCGACGGGGTGCCCAAGAAGTAACGGGTCTGCCATCCTTGATCCGTGTCCCGTCCGCGCATCCTGCTGACCGCGCCGCCCCGCACCGGGAAGACCACCGTGATCCGCCGCCTCGCCGAGCTGCTGCGGAAGGCGGACGTGCCGGTCCGCGGCTTCCTCAGCGACGAGCTGCGCGAGCGCGGCCGCCGGGTCGGCTTCACTGTCGAGGAGTTCGGCGGCGAGAAGGTCGTCATGGCTCACGCCTCGTGGGTGTCCGGTCCGCGCATCGGGCAATATGGGGTCAACGTGCCGGCGTTCGAGCGCGTCGCGCTGCCCGCCATGGACCGGGCGCTGGCCACGAAGGGCGCGGTGGCGCTCATCGACGAGATCGGGCCGATGGAGCTGCTGTCGCCGGCGTTCATGCCGCGGTGCGAGGCGCTGTTCGCCGCCAACGTCCCGATCGTGGCCACCGTGCACCAGCGCAGCCGACCGGCGTTGCAGGCACGTCTCGAGGCCGAGCTGATCACGGTGACCCCGCACAACCGCGACGACCTGCCCGCGACGCTCGGCCGGCTGCTGTCGCCCTAGAGGCTCGCCGGATCCCGCACCCGCAGGCCGAAGGCCGACAGTCCCTGCTCGTGGTGTTCGATCAGGCCGAGGCGCCGATAGAAGGCGTGGTTCGCGGGCCCTTCCGGGGTGGATTCGTGGTCGGTGGTGAGCACGAAGTAGCGGCAGTGCGCGTAGCGTTCCTTGAGGTGCTCCAGCAGCCGCCGGCCGACCCCCTGGCCGTGGCACTTGGCGTCGACCAGCAGTTCCTGCACGTAGCAGACGATCTCGTCGTCGGACACCGTCCGCGCCAGGCCGAGCAGCTTGCCCGACTCGTCCCTGGCGGTGATGACGAGGTGGGAGTTGACCAGGCTCCGGCAGACGCGGGGGATGTCGCGCGTCCACGGCTGCCAGCCGACCGAGTCGTAGAGCTCGAAGAGCTCGGCCTCGTCGAACGACGTCTCCTGAGCGATGAACACCACTTATGGGGCTCCTGAATTCCGGCATAGAGTGACGCACCCGAGCTTAGGCGTGGCGTTCAATCGAGGAGTCGGCGGAGTGGTGCCCGAGATCCGCCCAGGACGGTTGATCCTGCTGTGCGGGCTGCCCCGCTCGGGGAAGACCACGCTGGCCAGGCGGCTGGCGGAGGAGATCCCCGCGGTCCGGTTGTGCCCGGACGAGTGGCTGGCGGACCTCGGCGTCGACCTCCACGCGGTGGAGCCCCGCGACCGGCTGGAGAAGCTGCTGTGGCGGCATGCGCAGGAGCTGCTGCGCCTCGGCCAGACCGTCATCCTGGAGTACGGGTTCTGGTCGCGGGCCGAACGTGAGGAGATGCGGCTCGGCGCACGCTCCCTGGGTGCTGCCGTCGAGTTGCGCCATCTCGCGGCGCCGCTGGAGGAGCTGCATCGCCGTCTGGAAAGCCGGAACACCGTCGGCGGCTGGGGGACGACCGCGATCACCCGGGACATGCTCGACCACTGGGCGACGCTCTTCGAGCCTCCGACGCCCGCGGAGATGGCCCTGTTCGACGCGCCGGTTGCTGGTTTGCGTTAATTCACGGTTATCGAGGTTTCGAATGGGTTTCATCCCTTGGAGTGCGTGTTTGTCCGTACATAGGGTGCTAACCACGACGGGAAAGTCACCTACCGTGATCTCGTCATAACCCCCGATCGGCAATGGCGCTCGAGCGGCCACCGCTCAGCGTGCGTGCGGCGGGCCTCGGCGCGTGACATAGGGAGCACTGTGCGCAGGTTCGTCACATCTCTGTTCGGCCAGGTCCTCATCGCAGCCGCCATCGGCGCCGTGGTGGGCCTGCTCTTCCCGGCCTTCGGCGCCGAGCTCAAACCGCTCAGCGACGGCTTCATCACACTGATCAAGATGGTCATCACGCCCCTGGTGTTCTGCGTGGTGGTCGCGGGCATCGCGGGAGCGGGCGAACTCAAGCGGGTAGGCCGGGTCGGCCTCAAGACGATCGTCTACTTCGAGGTCATCACCACCATCGCGCTGCTGCTCGGCCTGGTGCTCGCCCTGGTCTTCCAGCCGGGCGCGGGCATGAACGTCGATCCGGCCTCGCTCGACACCGGCAAGCTGGCGACCCAGCAGGAGAACGCCGCCGAACTCGCCGAAGGGGGACCGGTCGGCTTCCTTCTCGGGCTCATCCCCTCGTCGGTGATCGGCGCCTTCGCCGAGGGCAACGTGCTCCAGGTGCTGCTGTTCGCGGTGCTGTTCGGCTGCGCGCTGCTGCTGGTCGGGGAGAAGGCGCGTCCGGTAGGGCAGTTCATCGAGACGGTCAGCGAGGTGCTGTTCAAGGTCGTCGCGCTGATCGTCCGGCTGGCCCCGCTGGGCGTGCTCGGCGCGGTGGCGGTCACCGCGGGCAATTCAGGTGGGGACGCCCTGGTCCGGCTGGGCTGGCTCGTCGCGCTGTTCTACGTCGCGGTCGCGCTCTTCGTCGTGGTGATCCTCGGGTTCGTGATCAAGCTGGCCGGGTTCAACATCTTCAAGCTGATCGGCTACCTCCGTGAGGAGGTCCTGATCGTGCTGGGCACCGCCTCGTCCGACAGCGTGCTCCCCCAGGTCATGCGGAAGCTGGAGCACCTCGGGATCAAGAAGTCCACGGTGGGCCTGGTCATCCCGACCGGCTACTCCTTCAACCTGGACGCCTTCTCGATCTACCTGACCCTCGCCGCCGTCTTCATCGGGCAGGCCACCGGCGTGCCGCTGTCCATGGGGGACCTGCTGGTCGTGCTCCTCGTCGCACTGGTCACCTCCAAGGGCGCGCACGGCATCCCCGGTTCGGCCATCGTGGTGCTCGCCGCCACGCTCAGCTCGATCCCGGCGATCCCGGTCGCGGGCCTGGTCCTGGTGCTGTCGGTGGACTGGTTCATGGGCATGGCCAGGGCGGCCGGCAACCTGCTCGGCAACTCGGTGGCGACCGTGGTCATCGCGTCATGGGAGGGCGACATCGACAAGGAACGCGCCGCGAACGTCCTGGACGGCAAGGAGGTCGCCGAGATCGGCCCGGAGGAGGGGGAGCCGGTGACCGTATCGGCGTAACGTCGCCGCCTCGTACGCGTCGCGCGCCTCTTCCGAGGTGCGCGACGTCTTGAGTGGAGCTATGGGGATTCGAACCCCAGACCTCCTCCATGCCATGGAGGCGCGCTACCAACTGCGCTATAGCCCCTTGCGATCACCAAGTGTATAGGAATCCGCGAGCGCCCGTGTCACGCCGAAGGGCTGCACTCCGGAGAACATCGCCCGCTTCATGGCCTCGATCGGCCTGGCGGAGAGCTCCGGCCTGTCCTTGCTGATGGCCGAGATGAACAACGCGCCGGCGCCGGTCATCTCGGCCCTCTCAGGCTGCGTGGTCAGGCGGTCTAGCGGACCGGCATGCCGACCTCGCGCACCAGCGCACCCAGGTCCACCCCGGCGTCATGAAGGATCCGGGCGGCGCCGTTCGAGTAGTCGGCCAGCAGTCCCCAGAGCAGCCCCTCCCCCGTGACAGGTCCCGGCCGCCACATGGCCACCTCGATCACCTTCCTGGCGTGCATCGCCAGCGGGATCTGCCCCAGCGGCCCGTACAGCGTCACGCGGAGCGGCCGCAGCCGGGAGCGGCGCAGCCGCCACGCCGCCGACGTGTCGGCCCCGGCCCTAGTGCGGCGGTGCACGAGGTCGAGATCGATCCCCAGTGTGGCGAGCAGCGAGTGCGCGTCGCCGGCGTCCACCCGTTCGCGCACATCACGTCCGGAGGCGGTGAACGCCGCGAGCGAGAACGGCCGCGCCTCGACCAGCCCCAGCAGCATCAGATCGGCGTCGAGCGCGGGCCTCCCGGCGTCGAGCGCGAGGATCCCGGCCCTGACCACGGCCCGGCGGGCGCCTTCTGTGAACCTGGCGAACACGCGTTACCTCCCAGTCCTGCGAGCATGCTTGCGATGAGCGGACTGCCGCCGAACCCCTAGCGCGTCGGCGATCTGCTCCCACGACCATCCCTGAGCGCGGGCGTTCGACACGTGCATCGCCTCCAGCTCCTCCAGCAGGGTCCTGAGCGCGGCCACCGCCGCCAGGCCCACCCCGGGATCGCGATCGGCGGCCGCCTCGGCCAGTTCGGTGACTTCCATGGTGTCAGCATGTGCTGACAAGCACTCGCTTGTCAACACGTGCTGACACGCAGCGCCGTTCGACCCGATCTCTAGCCCTTGTTCGCGGGCCGCTCGTCCTCGAGGTAGCGTTCGCGGCCCGCGTACAGGCCGGTGAAGAGCTGCGCGACGAGC
Source organism: Nonomuraea sp. H19 (assembly GCF_052068215.1). Taxonomy (NCBI): domain Bacteria; kingdom Bacillati; phylum Actinomycetota; class Actinomycetes; order Streptosporangiales; family Streptosporangiaceae; genus Nonomuraea; species Nonomuraea sp. H19. Next base: position 44,640 of record NZ_JBQHCV010000035.1, read on the forward strand.
ACGCCGAAGATCAGCGTGTACGGCAGCGCCCACCCGCCGGTCAGCTGGCGCAGCACGCCGACCAGCAGCGGGCCGGCGCCGGCGATGAGGTATCCGGCGCTCTGCCCGAACGCCGACAGCCCGGCCGTGGCCTCCGGCGTACGGGTGCGCAGCCCCAGCATCATCAGCGCCAGCGGGAACGAACCCATGCCGACGGCGATGAACACCACCCACAGCAGGGCCATCGAGGCCGGCCCGGCCCAGAGCCCGAGGAAGCCGGCCGTGTAGAACGCGACCAGGCCCACCACGACGGGACGCTGGTCGCGGAAGCGCGAGGCCACCATGGGCACGACGATCGAGACGGGGATGTTGAGCGCGGTGAACACGCCGAGGATCACCCCGGCCTGCGAGGTGCTGAAGCCGCCGTCGGTGAGGATGGTGGCGAGCCAGCCGAACATGATGTAAGCGATCATCGACTGAGTGCCGAAGTAGATCGCGATCATCCAGGCCAGCCTGCTCCTGAGCAGGCGGCGGATGCCCACGTCCCGGCCGCCGGTGTCCCGCTCCGGCTCGCTGCGCAGCAGCGCGAGCCACGGGATGGCGGCGACGGCGGCCAGGGCGGCCCACACGCCGAGCGCGATGTGCCAGTCCCCCGACGCCTGCTCGATCGGCACGGTCGCGGCGGCGGCCAGCATGGTCCCCGTGGCCAGGGCCGTGGTGTAGACGGTGGTCATGACCCCGGTACGGGCCGGGAAGTGGCGCTTGATCAGCGTCGGGATGAGCACGTTGCCCACGGCGCCGCCGGACAGCGCGACCGCGCTGCTCAGCAGGAACACCGGGGCGGAGCCGACCAGCGACCTGACCAGCAGGCCCACGCCGAGCGTGATGAGGGCCAGCAGGAGGAGCCGGTGCTCGCCGACCCGCCGCGCGAGCGTAGGGGTGACGGCGCCGACGCCGGCGAAGGCCAGCACGGGGAGCGTGGTGAGCAGGCCGGTGCCGACGCTCGTCATGCCGAGCGCGCCGGCGAGCTGGTCGAGCAGCGGGCCGACGCTGGTGACGGCGGTGCGGAGGTTCAGAGCGGCGAGGACGATCCCCAGCACCAGCAGCCAGGCGAGGGGGGTTGTCGTTCTGCCTCTGGACTCTTGGGCGAGCACGCTCATTGCGGGGGAAATCTCCACTCATCAAATCATGGGATGAATCACCACCTTAACAGGACCGAAACATGCATTTATTCCTGGCCGCCGCGTCCACGGTTGTGGCTCAGGGACACGCGGGCCCCCCGTGAGCCGCAACGCGGCGCGCGGGGGGCCGGTGTCGTCAGAGCGTGCTGGTCACAGGACCGGGCGCGGACCCTCCGGCGGCTCGTGTCCCGGAGGCACCGGGCCGGGCGGCGGGAGCGTGGCCCCGGACGGGGAGTCCGTGCCACCCACCGTGCCGGGCGGCACGGGACGGTCGCTGTCGCCGTACGTCGACCCGCGCTGGTGCGGACCCGGCACGTCGCCGCGCCACTCGCCCGTCTCACCGCCGCGCGACTCGATGAACTGCTTGAACCGCTTCATGTCGCCGGCCACGCGCATGCGGACGAGCTGCAGCCAGTCGCCCGCGGTCTCGACGAAGCCCTCCGGGGCGTACTCCATCTGCAGCGTGACCCTGGTCCTGGCATCGTCGAGCCGGTGGAAGGTCACCACCCCGGCCTGGTGCGGCTTGTCGATGGTGCGCCAGGCGACGCGCTCGTCCGGGTGCTGCTCGGTGATCTCGGCCTCGAACTCGCGCCGGACCCCGGCGATCTCCGCTACCCAGGCGGTACGCGTGTCGCTGAGCTGCTTGACCGACTCCACGCCCTCCATGAACTCGGGGAAGCTCTCGAACTGCGTCCATTGGTTGTAGGCCACCCTGACGGGGACCTCGACGTCTACTGAGTGCTCGATCGTTGACATGTGCTCCGCCTGCCCGGGCACGCCGGAGGCTAACGCCGGGGCCGCAGCAGCCAGTAAAGGCCCACGACAGGCAGCACGAGAGGGATGAAGAGGTAGCCCTTGCCGTACGCCGACCAGACGGTCTCGTCGGGGAAGGCAGCGGGGTCCAGGAGGCTGGCGGTGCCGATGATGAGCACGCCGGCCAGCTCTATGCCGAGCGCGGCCAGCGCGAGGCGGCGGGCGCCACGCCACAGCGCGACCGTGAGCAGGATGTAGACGAGCGCCGCGAACGCCGACAGCGAGTACGCCAGCGGCGCCTGGTCGAACTTGCCCGCGATCTGCACGGCCGCCCGCGCCCCGGCGGCCAGCGAGAACAGCCCGTAGACGGCGATCAGCGCCCGGCCGGGACCGGTCCCGATGGAGGTCGTCACGCGGCCGCCACTCGGAGGAGCATCACGCGACTCCCTGCCAGATCTGCAGCAGCCGGCCGGTCATCACCGCGATCGCGAACCCGGCCACCACCAGGATCGCCGACCCCCACCTGCTCCGCTCGGCCAGCGCCAGGAACACCCCGGCGGGCGGGATCACGACCTCGCCGGCGAGGTAGCCCCACAGTGTGACCTTCTCCGCGGGCCCCTCACCCCCGGCCACCGCCGCGATCACGAACCCGAGCTGCACCAGCACGGCCACCTCGAGCAGGGCGAAGCCGACCAGCAGCACCATGCCCATCGGCCGGTTGCGGATCGCGACGATCAGGCTCGCCAGCATGAGCAGCAGCGAGCCGGCGATGACGATCGTGGAGACGACGGTGTTCATCGGGGGAAAGGTTATCGCCCGGAGAGGTCGCCCCCTCGCTCGGGCAGGCCGCCCTCGATGCCGTCCAGCAGCCGGCACCATGCCGCCGCAGGTGTTCACGAAGCGAACGTGGCCCACCCCTTTCGGCTGCGCCATCGCGCCGGCGGCCGTCCCGCTGGTGCCGATCGCGCTCGTAGGATCGAAGACGTGGAGAGGATCCTCGTCAGCGCCTGCCTGATGGGCCGCCGGGTGCGCTACGACGGTGGCGCCAAGACCAGCTCGGACGCCTGGCTCGCCGGCTGGCGCGAGGAGGGGCGGCTGGTGCCCCACTGCCCCGAGGTGGCGGGCGGGCTGCCGATCCCGCGCCCGGCCGCCGAGATCGAGGGCGGCGCGGGCGGGGCCGCCGTGCTCTCCGGGGACGCCCGCGTGCTGGCGACGGACGGCTCTGACGTGACGGCCGAGTTCCTGGCGGGCGCGCGGTCCGCGCTCGCCGTGGCGCGGTCGTTCGGCATCCGGCTCGCGGTGCTGAAGGAGGACAGCCCTTCGTGCGGCGCGTTGTCGATCTACGACGGCACGTTCGAGGGCCGCCGCACGCCCGGGCAGGGCGTCACGACGGCGCTGCTGGAGCAAAACGGCATCCGCGTGTTCAGTGAGGAACACGTCGCCGAGGCCGCCGATTACCTGCGGACCCTGGAGACGTAGAACGCAGCCGGCTACCTGCGGGCCCTGGAGACGTAGAACGCCGCCGACAGGCCTGCCGCCAGCGCCGCCGCGATCGTGCCGTGATACCAGGTGAGCAGCGGGTTCCCCAGCTCCGCCGGGCGCAGCGCCACCGCCAGGATCCCCATCAGCACCCCGGCCAGCGCGGCCGTGTGCGTGTAGATCAGCCCGTCCCACGCCCACCGCCGCCCGGCCAGCGCGCCGAAGGCACCGGCGAGCATGGCGGCGGCGCACAGAATCTCCACGACCACGGCCGGGACGATCACGGGCTGGCGCAGCGCGCCGAAGACGAGCCCGGCGTGCAGCAGCGCGGCCAAGCTGAAGATCAGCGCGTAGAACAGGGAAAGCCCGCCCAAGGCTTTGCGCAGTGCGTCCATGCTCCCACGTTCGCACTGCGGCGGCTCCGAGCCATCGTCCCCCAGGAGGCGGCGCCGCTACCACGTCCGCAGTAGTCGGCGTCCGTCACAGATGCATCGGGAAATCCAGCCGTCCTCATTTCGGAAACTTTCTTACCTTCTGGCGAGTCGTAGAGAGTGGGGCGCTGTTCGACCAACGGGGATTCGTGAGCGTTTGCCCGTGGCGCTGCTGGGGGCCCGGTTTCATTCCGAAACGGGAAAGGGATTCGACAATGCCTGTCGACCTGACCAACGCACACCCTCTCGACCTGGCGGCCGCGCTCGACGCGGACACCAAGGCGATGCTCGACAACCTGCAGCCGAACATCCTGCGCGCGCACGTTCGTGAGCATCTGTCCGTTCTTTTCGTCAGGTTCAACGACGCGGCCGAGGGCAGGGCCTTCCTGCGGTACCTCGCGACCACGAAGATGAAGTCGGCGCGCAAGCACCTGGAGGAGGTGCGGGACTTCGCGGCCCGGGGCCGGCGCGGCACGCCGTACGTCGGCGTCGGCATCAGCAAGGCCGGATACCGCGATCTCGGCCACTCGGTCGAGGACATGCGCAAATTCGGCGACAAGCCGTTCCGCGACGGCATGAAGCGGCGGATCGCCGATGTGAACGACCCGCCGGTGGAGCAGTGGGAGTGGACCTACCAGCGGGAGATCCACGCCGTCATCCTCATCGGGGACGCCGAGCCGGACACGGTGGCAGCGCTGCGCGAGGAGATCATCTCTGAGCTGCCGGAGAGCGCCCGGGTGCTCGGCGAGGAGACCGGGCGGGGCCTGCGCAACCCGGCCGGGGACGGCATCGAGCACTTCGGGTACGTGGACGGCCGCAGCCAGCCGCTGTTCGTCAAGGACGAGGTGGACAGGGAGCCGAAGCAGCACTGGAACCCGGCGTTCCCGCTGAGCAACGTCCTGGTCCCGGACCCCTTCGCGCCGGACCCATCCCGCCACCACGGCAGCTACCTGGTGTTCAGGAAGCTGGAGCAGAACGTCAAGGCGTTCAAGGAGGTCGAGCAGGAGCTGGCCGACAGCCTCGGCCTGGCCGTCGCGGACCGCGACCGGGCGGGGGCCATGCTCGTCGGCCGCTTCAAGGACGGCACGCCGCTGACCCTCAAGCCCAAGGCGGGCGGCGGGCCGGTGAGCAACGATTTCACGTTCGACGCCGATGACGGCAGCAAGTGCCCGTTCAGCGGGCACATCAGGAAGACCAACCCGCGCGACTTCGGGCGCGAGGTGCTCATGGCCCGGCGCGGGCAGACGTACGGGGAGCGCACCGACGACCCGTGGGACGACTCGCCGCCCGAGACGCGTCCCAGCGGGGAGGTCGGGCTGCTGTTCATGGCGTTCAACAGCAGCCTGCTCGACCAGTTCGAGTTCACGCAGCGGAGCTGGGCGAACAACCCGGACTTCCTGAACCCGGCGACCGGTCACGACCCGGTCATCGGGCAGGGAGCGCGGGACGTCAAGGTCACCTTCCCCAAGGTCTGGGGCAAGCCGGAGATGTCGGTTCCGCAGACTCAGGTGGCGCAGACCGTCACGATGAAGGGCGGGGAGTACTTCTTCGCGCCGTCCCTGGCGTACCTCCGCAACATGTGAGCCCCCCGCTGGGGGCCCACCGCCCCCAGCGGAATCTCACGCGGCCTCGCCGGCGCCTGCGCCGGCGAGGCCGTGGGGCCCGCCGCCGGCTCAGCGCCACGCAGGCGGACGAACTCGGTCATGCATCGAAGGATGTACGCGCGGATCGGCCCGGTGGAGGAGGCGACGGGGACGCGCGGATCGGCAGGATCGCATCATGATGATCGGCTTGATGCTCACCCTTGCCGCCCTGGCGGTGGTCGACAGCACCAGCTTCGGCACTCTTGTCATCCCCGTCTACCTGATGCTGACCTCGGATCGCTCCCGCGTGTCGCGGTTGCTGATCTATCTCGCCACCGTGGCGGTCTTCTATTTCCTGGTCGGAGTGGCGCTCATGCTCGGCCTGTCGGCGGCCCTGGAGCATTTCGGCGACGCTCTGCGCAGCCGGACGGCGTACTGGGTGCAGCTGGTGCTCGGGGTGGGCTTGTTCGCGCTGAGCTTCAGATTCGATCCGAAACGGCGGGCGAAGCTGGGCAAGCCGGAGCGGCGGTTCGAGCCGCGGATGGGCGGGCCGCGGGTGATGGTGCTGCTGGGGCTGACGGCCGGGGCGCTCGAGGTCGCCACGATGGCGCCGTACCTCGCCGCGATCGGCATCATGACCACCTCCGAGATGGCCGTCGGGCAGTGGATGCCGTTGCTCGCCGGCTACGTGGGGATCATGATCCTGCCGCCGCTCGCGCTCATGGGGCTGCGCGGGATCGCCGGGGCCTGGCTGGAGCCGAAGCTGGAGCGGCTGCGGGACTGGCTGACCAAGCATTCGGCCTCGATGGTGAGCTGGACGCTGGCGATCGTCGGGTTCCTGCTGGCCAGGGACGCGGCCTTCTACCTGTTCTTCCAGTGACCCGCCGGCCCTAGGATCGGATCTCCAGGGGGAGATCTGTCATGTTTCGTGCCTTTTTCCGGACCGAGGCCGGCAGCACCAGCGTGCTGCTCATCGCCACCGTTCTGGCCTTGCTCTGGGCCAACTCCCCCTGGGGCGACACCTACGAGGCCTTCTGGCACACGCCGATGGGCCTCTCCTTCGGGGACGCCGCCTTCTCGCTGGACCTGCGGCACTGGGTCAACGACGGGCTCATGACCCTGTTCTTCTTCGTCATCGGGCTCGAGGCCTCCTACGAGATACGGCTCGGGCAGCTCCGGGATCGACGGCTGATCGCCGTGCCGGCCGTGGCCGCGTTCGGCGGGATGCTCGTGCCGGCAGGCGTCTACCTCCTGCTCAACTACGGCGGGCCGGGCGCGGTCGGGTGGGGCGTGCCCATCGCCACCGACACCGCGTTCGTGCTCGGCGTGCTCGCCGTCGTCGGCGCCCGGTGCCCCGATCCGCTGCGGGCGTTCCTGCTGACGCTGGCCATCGTGGACGACGTGCTGGCCATTGTGATCATCGCGTTGTTCTACACCGCCGACCTGTCCGTGCCCGCCCTGCTCACCGCCGTCGCGCTGCTGGCGGCCATCGTGACGTTACGGTGGCTGCGGATCTGGCGGGCGCCCGCGTACATCGTGCTCGGGTTCGCGCTCTGGGTGGCCACGCTCGAAAGCGGGATCCATCCCACGCTCGTCGGCATCGCGCTGGGCATTCTGGTCTTCGTCTACGCCCCCACCGACCAGAAGCTGCTGCTCGCCGGCGAGGCCGTACAGGAGTTCACGAACGAGCCGAGCGCCCAGGCGGCCAGGGACGCCGCGCGGCGCGTCCAGCGCGCCGTCTCGGTGAACGAGCGGCTGCAGCTACGGCTGCACCCTTGGAGCAGCTACGTGATCGTGCCGGTCTTCGCCCTGGCCAACGCCGGGGTGCGGCTCGACGCCGCCACCCTGCGCGAGGCCCTCACCTCGCCGGTGGCGATCGGCGTGGCGCTGGGGCTGGTGCTCGGCAAGTTCGTCGGCATCTCGCTGGGCACGTGGCTGCCGCTCAGGTTCGGGTGGGGGGTCCTGCCGGGGAACCTCGTGTGGGGGCAGCTGCTGGGCGGGGCGGCAGTCTCCGGGATCGGGTTCACGGTGGCGCTGTTCATCGTGGACCTGGCCTTCGCCGATTCGGCCGTCCACGACCAGGCGAAGATCGGGATCCTGGCCGGGTCGCTGCTGTCCGCCGCGCTGGGCTGGGTGATCTTCCGGCTGGCGTGGGACCGGGGCGGGGTGTGCGCGCCTCCCGAGGCCGAGCCCGGCGAGGAACTGCCGGAGCTCCTCACCGTGCCCGTGGGACCCGACGATCACGTACGGGGACCCGCGAACGCCAAGATCACGATCGTCGAGTACGGCGACTTCGAATGCCCCTACTGCGGCCGGCTCCATCCGGTCCTGGAGGAGCTGCGCAGGAAGAACCCGGACGTACGCCTGGTGTTCCGGCACTTCCCGCTCAGGACCCTGCATCCCCGGGCCGCGGCCGCCGCGATCGTGGCCGAGGCCGCGGCCGATCGGGGCAGGTTCTGGGAGATGCACGACATCCTCTACGACAACCAGCGCTTCCTCACCGACGCCGACCTGGCGCACTACGCCGCCGAGCTCGACGTGGATCCCTGGTCGGACGTGCCGCGCCACGTCTCCAGGATCGCCGTCGACGAGGAGTCGGGCCGCGACAGCGGCGTGCGCGGCACCCCCACCCTCTTCCTGAACGGCATCCGCTACCAGGGCCGCCTCGACCTGGGCTCGATCAGCGGCGCGGTGGAAGAGCTACGGAAATCCCCGTAACGTCAATGAATCGCCTTAACCTTCGGGAGTTTCTTGATGGTCGAAACAATCTCCCTGCAAATCGTCAGCTTCATCGGTTTGTTCCTGCTGGGAGTTCTGCTGGTCGTCGGCATCGTCCTCATGGCAGCGCGCCGGCGCGACCACGGGCGGGCGGCGGTCATCGGGGCCCTGGGCTGCGTCGTGCTCCTGCTGGGCACGGTGTTCAGCGTCATCCAGGGCCTCCTGCTCGAGCTGCTGATCCCCCTCCTGAACCTCGGGCTGGCGCACACCTTCACGAGCGTGATCTCCTTCGGCTTCAACCTGATCGGGACGGGCATGCTGATCTTCGCCGTGGTGGCACGGCGGGACCCGCGGCAGCCGGCGCCGCCGCAGGGACCGGGCTGGCAGCATCCGCAGCCGCCGTTCCAGCAGCAGCCCGGCCGGCAGGGCCCGCCCTACCCGCCACAGGGCTGAGTCTCCTACGCTCCCGTGACGTACTCACCCCACGTGATCTCGCCGGCGGGCTGTGCCTTCGTGGTCAGGTGACCGGCCCGGAACACCCGTCCCAGCCTGCCGGGCAGCCGCACCCGCAGCACCCTTCGGCGCAGCCCGCGGGCGCGCAGCCAGGTCTCCGCCGCCTCGGCCATGGTCAGCACCTCGGGGCCGCCATAGTCCTCGATCCCGCCGGAGGGGCCACGCTCGACAAGGACCGTCAGGTGCCGCGCCACGTCTCTGACGTCCACCGGCTGCGCGGCCACCCCGGGGTCGACGACCAGCGCGCCGAGCCGGGCCATCCCGCGCAGCGCCTGGTCGACGAACTCGTGGAACTGCGTCGCCCGCAGGATCGTCCACGGCACGCCGCCGGCCTGGACGAGCCGCTCGGCCCGTACTTTCGTCCGGAAATACCCCCACGGCACCTGGTCGGCGCCCACGATCGAGGTGTAGATCAGGTGCCCCACGCCGGCCTGGCGGGCCGCCGCGAGCAGTGCCGACGTGCCGCCCAGCTCCACGCGTCGCGTGTAACGGCCCTTGTACGGCGCCGAGGCCAGGTGCACGATCACGGCCACCCCGGCCACGGCCTCGGCCACGCCGTGCCCGGTGGCCAGGTCTGCCACGACCCACCGCACGCCGCCCCCCGGGGCCCGTGCGGTACGGCTCGCCGCCCGCACGTCGAACCCGGCGTTCACCAGGCTCTCCAGAACGGAACGGCCGAGCCGTCCGGTACCGCCAGTTACGAGTACAGAAGTCATGTTGCCTGGACGGGACAGACCGCGAGAATGTGACAAAGTAGGCGTAAATCGATACTCCACCGGTGCGGGGAATCATGACTCGAGAGCAGCCCGACCGCCAGGAACCCGATGCCGATCAGACGATCAGGCACCGCAACCCCTACCCGGCCCCGCCACCCCGCCAAGACCCGCCGATGTCGCCCTCGACACAGCGGCTGCCGTACACGCCCGACATGCTGCCCGACGTCCCCCTCTACGAGGCCAAGCCGCCGAAATCCGCCTGGTGGTGGATGATCGTGGCCGGCGCGCTGGTGCTGCTGATCGCGGCCCTGGCGGTGGCCGCGGTCCTGTGGATCCGCGGCACCGCCGCCGAGGCTCCCACGTCACGCGCGCTCCAGAGCGTCACGCCCGCGTGAAATCCATGGTCCAGTTCGTCTCCCACATCCGCCCGTCGTCGTCCGAGAAGGCCTGCTCCCACCGGGCGCGGTCCGGGCCGATGACGGTCCAGATGAACCGGCACCGCACCCGCCTGCCCTCATGGCTCTCCTCGCCGTAGAACTCGCCCCGGTCCCCCGCGAACGCGCCCACCATGGGCGAGGTGTCGAGCACGCCCCGGTTGCTATTGGCCCAGTAGATCGACCACTGCCGCGTCTCAGGGTTGTACACGCGCACGGTCAGCCCGCTGAACCCCTTGGTCGGGAATATGACCTCATCGAAGCTGGCCGCGCCGGCGAAATGCCGGGTGGCGACCGAATGGCCGGGGAACTCGTCCCATTCATCGCTCCCGGCGAGTGCCTTCACCAGGCGCCGGCCGGCGACGTCCCAGCGGCCGGTGAGGAAGTCGAAGTCGTTCATGCGCCGTAACGTACGCCCGGACCACTGACATGTAGTGTCAGCGATTGTGCGTGCTTCCCGCCTGGTCTCCATCCTGCTGCTCCTGCAGACGCGCGGCCGGATGACGGCCCAGGAGCTGGCCGACCGCCTCGAGGTCTCGGTACGCACCATCTACCGCGACGTCGAGTCCCTCCACGGGGCCGGCATCCCGCTCTACGGCGACGCCGGCCCCAAGGGCGGCTACCAGCTCCTCGACGGCTACCGCACCAAGCTGACCGGGCTGACCACGGACGAGGCCGAGTCGCTGTTCCTGGCCGGGCTGCCCGGTCCCGCGGCCGAGCTGGGCCTGGGGGCGGTGGTGACGGCCGCGCAGCTCAAGCTGATGGCCGCGCTGCCCGTCGAGCTGCGCGATCGGGCCGGTCGCATCCAGGAACGATTCCTCCTCGACGCGCCCGCCTGGTATCGCGACCCGGAGCCGGTGACGTACCTGCCGGCCGTGGCCGACGCCGTCTGGAACGAGCGCCGCATCCAGGTCAGGTACCGCCGGTGGAAGGCGCCCCAGGAGGTGGAGCGGCTGCTGGACCCGTACGGGCTGGTCATCAAGGCGGGGCGCTGGTACCTGGTCGCGGGGGCGGGCGAGGACGTGCGGACCTACCGCGTCTCCCAGATCCTCGAGCTGCACCCGCTCCCCGAGGCCGTCACCCGGCCCGGCGGCTTCGACCTGGCGGCGTACTGGCGGGACTACCTGGCCGCCTTCGAGGCCCGGTTGCGGTGGGGCGAGGCGGTCGTCCGGCTGTCGCCGCGCGGCCTGGAACGCCTGGCCGACCTCATGACCCCCGGCATGGTGGCGGCTGCGCAGCGGAGCGCGCAGCCGCCGGACGCGGACGGCTGGACCCGGGTCACGGTGCCGATCGAGTCGATCGAGCACGCGCTGGGCGAGTTCCTCAGGCTGGGCACGGACGCCGAGGTGCTGGCCCCCGCCGAGTTGCGCGACCGCCTGTGCGCCGCGGCGCAGGAACTGGCCGCCCGCTACGAGGGCCCGAAAGTTTCATTACATTAGCCGCTTCGCGGGACTCTCTTCGCAGCTCATCGTCCCACCGTCGAACGTCAGCCAACAGGCATATTGCCCTGACGAAAGTTTCTCTACACACTCGCAATATTTCAGGCGGAACGTGAGAGGAGCTCGATGAACGTGATAGCTCGGATCGCAACGGGCGTGATCGCCGCGGTGGCACTCGCCATCGCGAGCCTGATCGCGGCGCCGCCGGCGGCCTCGGCACAGTTGACCGAGGTGACCGGCTTCGGCACGAACCCGACCGGCTTACGCATGCACCTGTACGTCCCCGACGGCGTCGCGGCCCGCCCGGCGCTCCTCGTGGCCGTCCACTACTGCACGGGGTCGGGGCCGGCCTTCTACTCCGGCACGGAGTTCGCCTCGCTGGCCGACCGGCACAAGTTCATCGTGATCTACCCGTCGGCCACCAGGAGCGGCTCGTGCTTCGACGTCTCCTCACCGCAGGCGCTGCGGCACGACGGCGGCAGCGACCCGGTGGGCATCGTCTCCATGGTCAGGTACGTCCAGCAGCGCTACAACGCCGACCCTGACCGCACCTACGTCACGGGCGCCTCGTCGGGCGGCATGATGACGAACGTCCTGGCGGGCGCCTATCCCGACGTCTTCAAGGCGGGGGCGTCGTTCATGGGGGTGCCGTTCGGCTGCTTCGCCACCACGGACGGGTCGAGCTGGAACAGCGCGTGCGCCAACGGTCAGGTCATCAAGACGCCTCAGCAGTGGGGCGACCTGGTACGCGCCGCGTACCCCGGCTACAGCGGCCCGCGTCCCCGCATGCAGATCTGGCACGGCACCGAGGACTCCACGCTGCGCTATCCGAACTTCCAGGAGCAGATCAAGCAGTGGACCAACGTCCACGGCCTGAGCCAGACCCCGAGCCACACCGACCAGCCCCAGTCCGGCTGGACCAGGACCAGGTACGGAGGCACCGGCACGACCGTCCCCGTGGAGGCGATCAGCCTGCAGGGCGTCGGGCACAACCTGCCCATGGGCGGGATGGCGGCGGCCGTGATCGCGTTCTTCGGCCTGGACCAGGGCGGCGGGCCCTCGCAGACGCCGACTCCCGTGCCGGGGGCGTGCCGCGTCACGTACGGGATGAACACGTGGAACACCGGCTTCACGGCGGAGGTCACGATCGCCAACACCGGCACCGCGGCGCTGTCCTCGTGGACCCTCGCCTTCACGCTTCCCGCCGGCCAGACGGTCACCTCCGCGTGGAACGCCACGCTCTCCCCCAACGCCGGCCAGGTCACGGCCAGGAACGTCGGCTACAACGGCACCCTCGCACCGGGCGCCTCCACCTCGTTCGGCTTCCAGGCCACCCATAGCGGGAACACGGCCAAGCCGGCGGCCTTCACGCTCAACGGCGCCGCGTGCACGTGAGGCCCCATGTGCGCAGCATCACAACCGGAAGAAGGAATCGCCGTCCGGTGATGGAGGTTGCACGCGAATGACTGACCAAAAGGCCAGCCTCGCAAACGCCGTTGGCGGAGGTTCTCAATGAAGGCATGGTCACGCTGGCAGGACTGGGCAACCCTGGTCGCCGGCCTCTACGCGGCACTCTCCCCGATCTGGGTCGTCAGCGCCTCCGGCGCCGCTCCCTCGCTGATCGTGCTGGGTGCGCTCACCGCGATCGTCTCGCTCGTGGCACTCGCCAATCCGGGCGTCGTCGCGACGGAATGGCTGAACGCCCTGTGGGGCGTGCTGCTGTTCATCGCCCCGTGGGCGGTCACGTACACGCAGGACCAGGGTGCGTCCCGGACGTCCTGGATCGTCGGCGTCGTCACGGTGGCGCTCAGCCTCACCGCCGTACCCATCAGCCGGGCGGCCCACCGCCAGGCGATCCAGCACTGACGCGACCCCCCAAGGGCCGGGCCGTTGATGGCCCGGCCCTTTCGCATGCGGGCTGTCCACCGCGCCGCCGAGCACGAGCGCGCGTCGTCCTCCGACGGGCTGTCAAGATCGCGATTGGTTTGATCATTTGATGGATATAAGCCGTCTCGGAAGAGATGGGAGCGCTCCCGCACGAGCGCCCTGATCGCAGGTGAAAGGCAAGCCTTGTCCCGTTTACGCATCCGCAGTGTGGCGGCCTTATCCGGCCTCGCGCTCGTCCTCGCCACCGGAGTGGCGCCCAGCGCCGCCGCGCCGCTCCCCCAGGCGGCATCCGTGAGCGCCGAGCCGGCCGAGACCCGGCCCACCGGCGCCACCACCCTCACCCTCATCACCGGCGACGTCGTCGACTACCGGCCGGCTCAGGGCGGCGCCCCCTCGATCGCCATCCGGCCGGCGCCCAGGCCGGACGGCGCGCCGATCACCTTCGCCACACTCCCCAGCAGGGACGGCGGATATCTCGTCCTGCCGTCGGACGCGGCCGCGATGGTCGCCGGCGGGGCTCTCGACGAGGAGTTGTTCGACGTCGAAACGCTGACACGCGACCAGCGGGCCGAGGCGATCCCGCTGCTCGCCACGTACGCGGCCGCGCAGCCGGAGCAGGCACTCGCGCGGGCCGCCGACGCTCTTCCGGCCAGCGAAAACGTACGGCCGCTCAGCAGCGTCAACGGCGCCGCGTTCACCGTGCGCGCGGACGAGGCCGGCGAGTTCTGGGCCGGGCTCCGTACCGAGAAAAGGGCCGGCGGCCCCGCCAAGATCTGGCTGGACCGCAAGACGGAGGCGTCACTCGACCGCAGTGTGCCGCTGATCGGCGCGCCCACCGGCTGGGAGAAGGGGTTCGACGGCAAGGGAGTCAAGGTCGCCGTCCTCGACACCGGCATCGACGCCGGCCACCCGGACTTCGCCGGACGCATCCTCGCCACCGAGAACTTTTCCGATGCCCCCGGCACAGCGGACAAGCTTGGCCATGGCACGCACGTCGCCTCGACGATCGCGGGCGCCGGGGAGATGTACAAGGGCGTCGCGCCCGCCGCGTCCCTGCTGGTCGGCAAGGTGCTCGGCGACGGCGGACGGGGCGAGTGGTCGTGGGCGATCGCCGGCATGGAATGGGCCGCCGAGCAGGGCGCCGACGTGGTCAACATGAGCCTGGGCAGTTGCTGCGGCGACGGCACCGACCCGATGAGCCAGGCGCTCAACGAGCTGACGAAGAAGCACGGCACGCTGTTCGTGACGGCGGCGGGCAACGAGTCGGACCCGCTCACCGTGAGCGTCCCGGCGGCGGCCGACGAGGCGCTGGCCGTGGGCGCCGTGGACAAGACGACGGGGACGACGCTGGCCGGCTTCTCCAGCAGGGGTCCCAGGCTCGGCGACGCGGCCGTCAAGCCGAACATCGTCGCCCCCGGCGTGGACATCGTCGCCGCCCGATCAGCGGACTCCACGCGGCCCGGCATTCCGGGCAACGACCGCTACACCTCCGAGAGCGGCACCTCCATGGCGACCCCGCACGTGGCCGGGGCGGCCGCGATCCTGGCCCAGCAGCATCCCGGCTGGCGGGCGGGCGAACTGCGGGACGCGCTGACCTCGACCGCCGCACGCCACGCCGACCACAACTGGTTCGAGCAGGGCAGCGGCCGGGTGGACGTGGCCCGCGCGGTCACCCAGAGCGTCTTCGCGACCTCCGTGGTCGACTTCCGCCTGCTCGGCAAGTCGGCCGCCACCCGGCAGGTCACCTACCGCAACACCGGCGACGCGCCCGTCACCCTGTCCCTCGCCCTCGTCACCCGCGGGTGGAGCGGCGCGCCGGCGCCCGCCAAGGCGATCACCCTGGGCGCCGGGAGCGTCACCGTGCCCGCGAACGGCACCGCCACCGTGGACCTCACGGTGGATCCGGCCGCCGGTCAGAAGGGCGCCTACGGCGGCTGGGTGACGGCGAGCGGCGGTGACGTGCGGCTGGTGACGCCGTTCAGCTATTACACGGGTCCCGCGACGCACCGGCTCGGGGTGTCGCTGGTCAACTCGTACGGGACCAAGGAGTTCTTCCCCGGTTACCAGGCCGAGCCCATCGTGTACGCGATCCCGCTGAAGCGGGGCAACAGCCCGGAGGACCCGTTCAACCCGTACGGGTACTACTACCTGCGCACGGACTTCTCCGGCAACGGCGAGTTCTGGCTGCCTGCCGGCGACTACGAGGTCATCGGCCTCGCCGTCGAGAACCGGATCAGCAACCGCAACAGCTGGGTCATCGAGAACGTCACACTGGACGGCGACGAGACGGTCACCCTGGACGCGCGCAAAACGGTGCCCATCAGGCCGGACACCCCGAAGGCAGCGGACGGGGGCGGGCAGGCGTACTACGTGCGGACGTTCACCGACCGGACCTGGCCGGTCTCCCTGTACGGCGGATCCGTCGGCGGCGGTCACAACCTGTTCGTCACGCCGGTGAAGTCCCCCAAGGCAGGCAAGCTCCGGTTGTCGCACCAGTGGAACCTCGAGCCGCCCGTCCTCACCGCGGTCACGGCGGGGCAGGTTGATCTGCGCCCGGCGTACGACATGGACGCCCTGCGCGCTCTTTCCGCCGTCACGTCCCATCCCATCGTC
The DNA here is from genome assembly GCF_052068215.1 of Nonomuraea sp. H19. Classification (NCBI taxonomy): domain Bacteria; kingdom Bacillati; phylum Actinomycetota; class Actinomycetes; order Streptosporangiales; family Streptosporangiaceae; genus Nonomuraea; species Nonomuraea sp. H19. Next base: position 60,366 of record NZ_JBQHCV010000035.1, read on the forward strand.
TGGGTCGGGCAGGGGCGGCCGGAGGACTTCGCGGGCGTGGACGTGACGGGCAAGGTCGTCCTGGCGGGGATCCCGCTCGAGGGCGGCTCGTACGTGACCGCAAGCGCGAAGATGGACGACGCCGGCCAGAACGCGGCGCGGCGCGGCGCGGCCGGCATCCTCGGCTACCTCGACGCCGACGGCGCGCGGGCGCGGGTGCCCGCGGGCGGTTCGGCGTCCCTGCGGCTGGGCCTGAGCGCCGCGGAGGGCCGCGCCGTGCGGGCCGAGCTGGACAAGGGCCCTGTTTCGGTGCGGCTGGAGCCCTACACGGGGCCGAAGGTCACCTACCATCTCCGCTTCGACGAGCGCGGCCGGGTGCCGGCCAAGCCGGTGAAGGTCGGGATGGGGCAGCTCGTCCGGATCGAGACCGCGTACCACGCCGATCAGCCGGACACCGGCGGCTGGGAGTATGGGGAGTCGTCGATCGGCGAGGAGCCCGGGCGGATGACGTACGGGGGGCCGCTGCGGATGCCGGTGGCACGCACCGAGTATTTCGGCCCCGTCTCCGATGACGTGACCTGGTCGCGCACGATCTCCAACCACGGCATCGACCTGCGTTCCGACGACCGGTTCACCTGGCGTGACCGGCGGCGGTCCGAGGAGTGGTTCAAGGCGCCCCTGGTGCCGGGGGCGGCCGACGTACCCGCGGGCTACCCGGTCGCGCTGCCGTGCGCGCTGTGCCGGGACGGCGACCGGTTCGTGCCCGCCGAGCAGTGGCTGGACTCCGATCCGCGCCATTACAGCAACCTGAGCCCCGTCACGTCCGTGCCCCGGTTGTCCGCCGGCGGTCAGGAGGTGCCGGTGGAGGGACGGCGGCCGAGGTCGTTCGCCGTGCCGGGGGCGGCGGGGCCGTACCGGCTGGACGCGGTGGACACGACCGATCGTGCGCTGTCGAGGAAGGTGACCAGCAGTTATCAGTTCGCCTCCTCGTCCTCGCCGTCGTCCGGCTCGCCGCGCGGATACTCCTGTACGTTCGGCGCCGCGTGCGCGTTCCAGCCGGCCGTCCAGCTCACCTATGACCTGCCGCTCGACCTGCTCAACCGGGCGGCCGCCGGGTCGCGGTACGCCTTCGAGCTGCGGGCCGGCGCGCATTCGGCCGTGCGGCGAGCGCCTGCCGTCGACCGGGTCAAGGTGGAGTACTCGATCGACGACGGGGCCACGTGGCTCGCGGCCTCCCGGGTCAGGACGCTGAGCGGGGGCCGGTTCCGGGTGGAGGTGACGCACCCGCCGCTGCCGCAGACGAGCGGGTTCGTGTCGTTGCGCGTCACAGCGTCGGACGCGGCGGGAGGTTCGGTGACGCAGACCATCGAGCGCGCGTACGGCCTGAAGTAGCCGGACCAGCCGGTCACCGCGCTGACCGCAGCGGTCACGATGGCACCGACGACGGCCAAGGGGCGCGGGCTCCTTGGCCGTCCGCGTGCACGGGACCGTCTTTCCACAGGACGATTCGGGCCACTCTCCCGCCATCCACAGAACCTGATTCCGCGTCTTCGCGACCCCGGACGACACAGCATCCTCGTTGCCACATCGACCACCCGAAGCTCCCGTCGAGAGGAAGCACGAGATGCCCGGAGGCCCGCCCACGCTCGGGTTCAGCCTGATCATCTACGCCCTGATCGGCCTGGCGGCCCTGATCGCGCCCCGCCTGAGGAGGAGGGGAAAGCGCAGGTGAAGACGCTCACAGTCATCGTCCCGGCGCACAACGAAGAGCACGGGCTCCCGGCTACCCTGCGCTCCATAGCCGCCCAAACCGTCCCACCCGAACGGGTCATCGTCGTCGACGACGGCTCGACGGACGCCACCGGCGAGGTGGCCGCGGCCTACGGCGCGACCGTCCTGCGCCCACCACGCAACCTGGGCAGCAAGGCCAGGGCGCAGAATTTTGCGCTCCCGCACTGCGACACCGACCTGGTCCTGGCCGTGGACGCCGACACCGTGCTGGCCCCCGACTACGTCGAGCGCATCAAGCCCGCCTTCGACGACCCCGACGTGGGGGTGGCCGCGGGAAACGTGCAAACGCGGTTCGCCCGCACCCCATGGGAACGCGGCAGATCCACCGAATATCTCTTCGGCTTCCACTGGCATCGCCCGATCCAGCAGCTCGCCAACAGCCCCATGGTCTGCTCGGGCTGCTGCTCGGTGTTCAGGCGTACGACCCTGACCGCGTTCGGCGGCTTCCCGGAGCGCACCATCGTCGAGGACATGGACTTCACCTGGAGCCAGCAGCTCGACGGCCGCAAGGCGGTCTACGTGGCCGCCGCCATGGCGTGGGCCGCCGACCCCGAAACGCTTGTTTACCTGCGCAAACAGGTGTGGCGCTGGATGGCGGGTTTCATGCAGAACGTCCGCCTCCACCTCCCCCGCCTGCTCACCCGCAAGCCCCTGCTGGCCACCTGGATCCTGGTGGCCCTCCTGGAGATCCTGCTGGCCCCGCTGTGGTGGGCTACCCCGGTGATCCTCGCCTGCACCGCGCACGAGCCGGTGGCCCGCACGATGGGCTGGTGGGCCGGCAGCGAGCTGCTCCTCACCGTCCCCACCCTGCTCTACGCGGCCAGACGCCGTCGCCTCCCCGTCCGCCAGGTCCTGTTCAACCTGCCGTTCGTCTACCTCAACAAGGCGGTCAACCTCTATTACGCGTGGAAGGCCATGGTGGTCGAGCTGATCATGGTCCCGCTGCGCCTCTCCAGCGGCCTCCTCATCTACGAAAAGGGCCGCTAGTCCCAGAGCACATGAGCAACCACCTCGCGCACGGACTCGCTCGCACAACCACCCACGCCCGCTACCCAACCCGTGGTGCATCCTGATGCGCCCGCAGTGGCCGCACACCGCCCGCACCGTTCTCCACGACCGCCGCACCCGCTCCGACGGCCCACCGGCCGGGAAAACGACGAGATCCCGTCCGATCGAGATGATCGGACGGGATCTCGTTGAGGTCCTTCTGGGTGGAGCTATGGGGATTCGAACCCCAGACCTCCTCCATGCCATGGAGGCGCGCTACCAACTGCGCTATAGCCCCTGGTCACCGCTTCGAGTCCACCCGTTGCGGCGCTCCGAGAGCATATAGCCATCCGCGCCGATTCGCCTAATCGCGCCGCCCGTCCCGCGCCCTGGCCACCCGAACGGCCAGCCCATCGAGCTGACTGCGGAGCCCGAACTCGAAGATCGAGTCCAGGTCCATGTCCAATCCGGGCTGTCCCACCACCCTGGCCAACGCGGGATAGGCTCCGGAGGCCAGGAGCTCGCCCAGCTCCGCTTCGCGCGAGCGCAGCCACTCCTCTTCCGTGATCCCCGTCTCGGTCCGCGCCTGCCGCTCGGCTTCGAGGCTCACGGCGGCGCCGCGGACGACGTTCATGAGGGATACGGCGGCGTGCAGCACGGTGTTGGGGGCGAGGCCGATCCCGTCCATCGCATGGAGCAGCCGATCCATGGCATGCCGTTGGGCACGAACTCGGGCCTGGTCAGGGAGGCGTCCTGGGCCAGCCAGGGGTGGCGCCGGTGGATCCGCCACTGCTGGCGCAATGCCAGCTCCAGCTGGGCGCGCCAGCCGCGCGGGAGCCGCTCGGGCGGCGGGTCGTCACCATAGACGGCATCGGCCATCAGGTGCACGAGTTCGTCCTTGCCGTCCACGTGCCGGTACAACGACATGGCGGAGGCACCCAGCTCGGCGGCGATGCGGCGCATGGACACGGCGGCGAGGCCCTCCCCGTCGGCGATCGTGATCGCCGACCGCACGATGCGCTGCCTGGTGAGGTCCTGCGCGGGCCGGCGCGGCTGCTCCTGCCGGGACACCACGGTCCCGACTCCCGGCACGGCCCGGGCCAGCCCTTCGTCTTGGAGCCGGCGCAAAACCTTGCTGGCGGTCGCCATCGCGACGCCCCACTCCCGGATGATCTGCCGGGTCGACGGCACCTTGTCTCCCGCCGCCAGTTCCCCGGCCACGATGCGGCGCCGGAGCTCCTCGACGATCCGGAGGTAGGGAACATCGGACCGTTTCGGCTGCACGCGCCACCGCCTCCCTCGCTGCTCTAGTGCACAAAACGGCTGGACGCCATACACCCACATGAACTGCGCAAGGGTGCACTAGTGCGCTATATCAGCGTATTGCTTGATAAATGAGGGCGAACCTATGGTCAGCGTACGGCGTAGATGCACCCACGGCCATCCCAAGGAACCCCGCCATGCGCGACCTCGACATCCTGATCTCGGGCGGCGGCATCGCCGGCCCCGCGCTCGCCCACTGGCTCACCCGCTACGGCTTCCACCCCACGGTCGTCGAACTGGCGCCGGCCGTCCGCCCCGGCGGCCAGGCGGTCGACCTCCGCGGCGCACCCCAACTGGAGGTCCTGGACCGCATGGGCATCCTCCAGGCCGTCAAGAACGCCCAGACCCACATGGGCGACATCGCCATCGTCGACGCCCGCGGCAAGCGCGTGTCGCGGCTGCCATCGGCGGTGTTCAGCGGCGAGGTCGAGATCCTGCGCGGCGCACTGAGCCACATCCTGCACGAGGCCGCGCGCGCCGAGTACGTCTTCGACGACTTCATCACCTCGCTGAGCGAGACCGCCGACGGCGTCCACGTGACCTTCGACAAGGCGCCGTCCCGCACGTTCGACCTGGTCGTGGGCGCGGACGGCATCCGCTCCAAGGTCAGGGAGCTGGCCTTCGACGTCTCCGGCCCCATCCGCCACCTGGGACTGCACAGCGCGATCTTCTCCGTGGCCGGCGCCTACGGTCTGGACCACGAGGGCGTGATGTACAGCGTCCCCGGCAGGTGCGCCACCATCATGAGCACGGGCGGCGAGACCCGAGCCGCGCTCGACTTCGCCTCGCCCTCGCTGGACTACGACCACCGTGACAGGAACCGCCAGCGGGAGCTGGTCGCCGCCGCGTTCGAGGGCCTGGACTGGGAGATCCCGTCCCTGATCAAGCGGATGTGGACGGCCGAGGACTTCTACTTCGCCCCCGCCGCCCAGGTCGTCGTGCCGCGTTACGCGTCCGGCAGGGTGGTCCTGCTGGGCGACGCGGGCTACGCACCGGGCCCTGGTGGGATGGGCACGGGCCTGGCCTTGATCGGCGCGTACGTGCTGGCCGGAGAGCTGGCGACGGCCGGTGACCACCACACCGCCGTCGACCGGTACGAACGCCGCATGAGGCCCTATGTCGAGGTATGTCAAAAACAGGCCTGAGGGGCCGACAAATACCTGGTTCCCCAGAAGAGGTCCCAGATCTGGCGACGCAACCAGATCATGCGCCTCCTCCCGTACCTGCCGGGAAAGGACATGATCAAGAAACTCACGGCAAAAGCTGCGAACGCCATCACTCTGGAGGACTACGGCGCGCCCGCGGACGACCGGAAGCCGGCCGTCCAATGATCAACCGCCGTACGGCCCCCGAGCCGTACGGGATCTCCTATGCCTCCGCGTCCGGCCGGTCGTCGCTGTTGATCGGCTCGGGCAGGGTCCCGGCGTTGTGTTCGAGCAGCCGCCAGCCCTTGCGGCCTTCCTGTAGCACAGACCAGGAGCAGTTGCCCAACCCGCCGATCGCCGGCCACAACTGCTCGGGCAGCCCGAGCAGTTCGCAGATGCCCAGCCGCAGCGCCGCCCCGTGCGAGGCCACGACCAGCAGGCCGTCGTCGCCGAGGCGGGCCGCCCACCGGCGCATGGCGGCCGCCACCCGGGCGGCGACATCCGTGACCGGCTCGCCGTCCGGAGCCTCCCAGGCGGCATACTCCTCGGGCCAGCGGGCGGCGATCTGCTCCCGCGTCAGCCCTTCCCACTGCCCGCCGCCCCGCTCGCGGAAGTCCTTGTCCACGGCCACGTCGAGCCCGACGACGCGCCCGAGCGCGAGGGCGGTGTCGTTGGCCCGCTGGAGGTCGGACGAGACGATCAGGGTAGGCCGCAGCGACGCCAGCAGCGACGCCGCCCTGGCGGCCTGCGCGACGCCGGTCTCGTCAAGGGGGATGTCGGAATGGCCCTGGAAGCGCTGCTCGACGTTCCACAGCGTCTGCCCGTGCCGAAGGCAGACGATCCGCCTACTCATGCGGATTCCTCGCCGAGAAGCTCTCTGTGGGTAACCCTGTCATTTTCAATGATTCGCTCGCTCACGCACGCGCCCGCTGAAGGTTGGCCTGCATGACGCTCTCCGGCAGCGAGATGGCCGGGCAGTCCTTCCACAGGCGCTCAAGCGCGTAGAACGTACGGTCTTCCTCGTGCTGGACGTGCACGACGATGTCGATGTAGTCCAGCAGCACCCAGCGGCCCTCCCGCTCGCCTTCGCGGCGTACGGGCTTGGCGTCGGCCTCGGTGCGCAGCCGCTCCTCGATCTCGTCGACGATGGCGCGGACTTGACGGTCGTTGGTGGCGGAGCAGAGCAGGAAAGCGTCGGTGATGACGAGCTGATCGCTCACGTCGTAGGCGAGGATGTCATCGGCCAGCTTGTCAGCCGCGGCCTCCGCGGCGATGCGCACGAGCTGGACGGATCTGTCAGATGCGGTCACGATACGGGTCTGTCCTCCTGTGTCGGCAGCATGCCCTTATATGAGAGTACCCTTCTGGCCCGAAACCGTTCCTCATGACTGTGCTGGAGTGGGTCCTGCCGGCAGGAGCCATGCTCAGCCGAACGGTGTCGGAGGTTCTGGTCGCCCGTGTCCTCGCCGCATCCGGTGCCGGCGGATCGTGTCCGCAGTCCGGCACTGCGAGGGCGGACCGGTACGCCGGCATGAAGTGCACCACCCCTCGGCCATCACGCTGAGCGACCGCCAGACTACCAACATTCGGCCCTGCGGGGTAGAACATCTGAACGACACCTGGTGGCCGCCCGCGCCAGACCGTCAACGTCTGGGCCTACCGGCACGGATGCCTTCGTCAGCGGGCGTGATACAGCCCCCGCTTGTTGATGTACTGGACGATCCCGTCCGGAACCAGATACCAAATCGGCTCCCCCTTGGCCACCCGCTGCCGGCACTCCGACGAGGAAATGGCCAGTGCGGGAATCTCCAGCAACGTCACCCGGCCCTCGGGCAGACCCGGGTCGTGCAGGGTGTGCCCGGGACGCGTGCACCCGACGAAATGGGCCAGCTCGAACAGCTCGTCGGCGTTCTGCCAGCCGAGAATGGCGCCGAGCGCGTCGGCGCCGGTGATGAAGTAGAGCTCAACCTCAGGACCATAAATGTTTGCAACATCACGCAAAGTGTCAATGGTGAACGTGGGGCCCGGACGATCCACGTCCACCCTGCTGACGGAGAAGCGGGGGTTCGACGCGGTCGCGATGACCGTCATCAGATAGCGGTCCTCGGCCGCCGACACCTCGCGTCCCGACTTCTGGTACGGCCGTCCCGTCGGCACGAAAACGACCTCGTCGAGCTCGAAGTGGTGAGCCACCTCGCTGGCTGCGACGAGGTGTCCATGGTGGATGGGATCGAACGTCCCACCCATCACTCCAACTCTCCGCATCCCTTGGACACCAGGAGCGTTCATCATGAAACGGACCTTACGCGGACGCTCTAGACAACATGATGGCACCCCCCTTAGTGATGTCCGCGCATCACTTCCGTTGCGGACGTAGCATGCCGGGCATGAAGACCACCCCGGACCGCAACCGCGTCCAACTGCCCGGCATATCGTCCCGAGCCTACGAACACCCCGCAGACCGGTCCGCCCTGGTCGCTCTGCGTAAGTTGAGTGGGTTCGACACGGTTCTCAAGCAGATGTCCGGTCTCATCAGCGAGCGCCGGCTGCGCCTGATGTACCTGGCGTCGGCCGTGCGCGTGAGCGAGACGCAGTTCCGCACCCTCTACGACATGGGCCGCGACGCCGCCTACACCCTCGACCTGCACCGGATCCCCGAGATCTACGTCCAGCAGGACCCGCAGGTCCAGGCCAAGGCCATCGGCTTCGACGACCCGTTCATCGTCGTGACCACCGGTCTGCTCAACCTCATGAACGAGGAGGAGCAGCGCTTCGTCATCGGCCACGAGACCTCGCACATCCTGTCGGGGCACGCGGTCTACCGCACGATGCTCGACATCCTCACCCGCCTCGCCACCCGCGTCGCCTGGATCCCGCTCGGCTACATCGGCCTGCGCGCGATCGTCGCGGGCCTGGAGGAGTGGTACCGCAAGTCGGAGCTGTCCTCCGACCGCGGCGGCCTGCTGACCGGGCAAAACCCGGAGGCGGCCAAGCGAGCGCTGATGAAGCTGGCCGGCGGCGACTACACCCACGAGATGAACATCGAGGCGTTCCTGGAGCAATACCAGGAATACGACACCGCGGGCGACCTTCGCGACGGCTTCCTCAAGGTGCTCAACCTGCTCGGCACCACGCACCCGTTCGCCGTGGTGCGCGTGGCCGAGCTGGACAAGTGGCAGCGCAGCGGCGAATACGACCGGATTCTCGGCGGGGACTACCCCCGGAGGGAGGACGACCCCAACGCGAGGGTGACCGACGAGATCAAGGCGGCGGCCGAGTCCTACCGCGCGTCCTGGTCGCAGTCACAGGACCCGTTCATCGGCGTCCTGCGCGACGTGGCCGAGGGCGCCGTCAACGCGGGCGAGCGCATCTTCAACCGCTTCTCCCGCCGCGACGGCGGCCAGGGCTAGCCCGATCAGCGCACGCGGCCGATCCTGATTGATCAGCCGCGTCGACCCGCTGCCCCCGCCGGTGGATGCTGAGCGTGCCGGCGTTCGCAACCACCACGTCATCCTGCGGCAGCGGGTCGGAGCAACCACGCAGAGCCGGAGTGACCCGTCGAGCGTGCCGAGGAGGGCGGCCGGTCAGAGCAGGAGGGCGATGGCGCGCACGGCGGCCGCGCACAGAGCGACGAATCCGCCGAGCACGGCCAGTGCGCGCAGCCCTTCCCTGCGGAGATCCGGCAGCCGGCCGCCGATCCGCTCGATCTCGCGCCCGGTGATGCCACCGCACAGCATCCCGAACACCACGCCCGCCACGGTCACGGGCGCGGGCTGCTGCCACCAGCTGGAGTCGATCTCACCTCCACCGGTCACCCAGAGCGCTCCGCCCGACGCCACCGCGACGGGCACGCCCGGCCACACGACAGCGGTCGTCGTCGCGCCGGCCAGCGCGAACGGGAAGAGCAGCACGCGCAACGCCACCCGCGTACGCTGCGAGCTGCGGTTCCTGACCATCCAGTGACTCATCCAGAGCGTCCTGGTCAGCACCACGAAGCTCGTCGTGATCGCGATGGAGGCGATCGGCCAGATCACCGAGGTCACCACGCACGGCACGGCCAGCACCGCGAGCAGCAGCAGGGCGCCGTTGCCCGCGGGCAGCGTGGTGGACGACTCCGCCCTCCTCCTGTCCTGCGGCTTGACCGGCCGGCTCCGGACGGCCGCGACCGTGCGCGGACGCGGCGCGGCCACCTTGGCGCGCGGCCCCGTGACCTTCCCCTCGGCACTCGCGCGGCTCCGGGGCGGGGGCACCTTCCCATCCGCGCCCGTCCGGCTGCGCGTGGCGGCCCCGTCCGCGCCCGTCCGGCTGCGCGCCGCAGCCCCCTCCGCGCCCGTCCGGCTGCGCGCCGCAGCCCCCTCCGCGCCCGTCCGGCTGCGCGCCGCCGTGCCCTTGCCATCCGCACTCGTACGGCCCCGCGGCGCGGGCACCTTCCCGTCCGCGCCCGCGCTGTTCGGCCTGCCGCGCGCGGACTTCGCCTCGCCCCGGGAGGTCTCCTCAGCAATGCGGCTCCGCGCGGCCGTGCCTTTGCCGGCGATCTCCTCGGCCACGCCGGCGGCACGCGCACCGGCCGCGGGCGGCTCGGGCTCTGGCGTGCTGGTGGCCTTGGCCAGGCGCGAGAGCCGGTCGGCCAGCAACGCCGCCGTGGGCCGCTTGCCGGGCTCCCTGTTGAGCGCGGCGCGTACCAGCGGCAGCAGCTCCACGGGCACGCCCTTGAGGTCGGCCTGCCCGTTCAGCACCGCGTACATCTGCGCCTCGGCCGTACCCCGCCCGAACGTCGGCCGCCCGGTCGCCGCGAACGCCACCGTCGCGGCCCAGGCGTGGACGTCGGCGGGCGAATCCACGTGCTCGTCGGAGAAGATCTCCGGCGCGGTGTAGCCGGGCGTGCCGAGGAACGTACCCGTCATCGTGAGCCGGGTCGCATCCAGCACCTGCGCGATGCCGAAGTCGATCAGTACGGGACCCTGCGCGCCCATGATGATGTTGCCGGGCTTGAGGTCGCGGTGCACGACCCCGGCCGCGTGGATGATGGCGAGCGCCGCGGCGATGCCCTGCGCCAGGTCGACGAGCTGGGAGACGTCGAGAGGGCCGCTCTGGCGCACCCGTTCGAGCAGCGTGACGCCCTCGATGTGCTCCATGACCAGGTACGGTCGCGCGCACCCCAGATCGGCGTCGAGCACCTTGGCGACGTACGGGCTCTCGACCCTGCGCAGCGCGCGGACCTCGCGCTCGAGTCTGATGCGCGAGGACTCGTCCTCCGCGAGGTCGTGCAGGACCTTGAGCGCGACGCGCTCGCCACGGCGGGTGGTCGCGAGGTAGACCTCGCCCATGCCGCCCCGGCCGAGTCGCTCGAGCAGGGTGTACGGCCCGACCTTGCCGAGCTTGCTCACCGTCCCTCCCCGCCCGGCGCGCCCATAAGGGACACAACCCTAGCGTTGGGACGGGAGTCAACGCTTGCGGCGCGCCGGAGGCCGTAGAGGTTTATCGGCGTGCGTGGTCGGAGAGCATGCTCTCCAGCTCGGCCGTGGGCTCTTCGGACAGCCGTCGGCGGCCCTTCCTGCGCCAGTTGACGTGGCCACGGCTCTCCAGCCAGAGCATCAGCCGGTCGGCGCCGAACAGCACCGCGGCCGAGAAGACGAGGGCGACGACAATCTCCATGTCCCCCAGTCAAGCCGCGGTGCCCGGCGCCGGTCAGCCCGACACGCCGACTAACCGGGCACCACCGTGCCTTCTGACGTGCGCATATGCCCCTCACCGGTATAGACCCACTTGGTCGACGTGAGCTCGGGCAGCCCCATCGGCCCGCGCGCGTGCAGCTTCTGCGTGGAGATGCCGATCTCCGCTCCGAACCCGAACTCGCCTCCGTCCGTGAACCTCGTCGAGGCGTTGACCGCCACGGCCGCCGAGTCGACCCGCGCGACGAACCTGCGGGCGGCCCGCTGCGACCTGGTGATGATGGCGTCGGTGTGGCCGGAGCCGTAGCGCCTGATGTGCGCGACCGCCTCCTCCAGCGAGCCGACGACGGCGGCGGCGATGTCGAGCGAGAGGTATTCGGCATAGAAGTCGTCCTCGGTGACGGGCACGACCTCGGAGCCGTAGCGGGCGATCCGCTCGTCACCGTGCACGGTCACACCGGCCTCGCCGAGCGCCTGCAGCGCCTTCGGCACGAACACGTCGGCGACGTCGGCGTGTACGAGGAACGTCTCGGCCGCGTTGCACACCGACGGCCGCTGCGCCTTGGCGTTGACCAGGATCTGCACGGCCAGATCCACGTCGGCCTCGGCGTCGACGTAGACGTGGCAGTTGCCGACGCCGGTCTCGATCACCGGCACCGTCGACTCCTCGACCACCGAGTTGATCAGCGACGCGCCGCCGCGCGGGATCAGCACGTCGACCAGCCCTCTGGCCCGCATCAGCTCCTTGACCGAGTCCCGGGTCAGGCCGGGCACGAGCTGCACGGCTCCCGAGGGCACCTCGGTGCTTTCGAGCGCACCCTGCATGATCTTCACCAGGGCCGAGTTGGAGGAGTAGGCGCTGGAGGAGCCCCTGAGCAGCACCGCGTTGCCGCTCTTGAGGCAGAGCGCGGCGGCGTCGACCGTGACGTTGGGGCGCCCCTCGTAGATGATGCCGATCACGCCCAGCGGCACCCTCAGCTGGCGTAGCTCCAGCCCGTTGGGCAGAGTGCTGCCGCGGATGACCTCGCCGACCGGGTCGGGCAGGTCTGCCACCTGGCGCACGGCCTCGGCGATGGCGGCGATCCTGGCCTCGTCGAGCCGCAGCCGGTCGATCATCGCCTCGGACGTGCCCTGGGACCTGGCCTGCTCGACGTCCTTGGCGTTGGCTTCGACGATCTCCGCCGCGTGTGCGACCAGGGCGTCGGCGACGGCGCGCAACGCCCGATCCTTCGGCGCCCGCGGCAGCGGGGCCAGCTCGGCGGCGGCCTCTCGTGCCGCGCGGGCGACCTTCAGGAAGTCATCGGACATGACGTGCTCCTCGTCGGGCTCAATTATGGGCTTCCAGTATGACGATGTCGTCGCGGTGGATCAGCTCGCGTTCATATTCCGGACCGAGCGCGCTCGCCAGCTCCCTGGTGGAGCGTCCGAGCAGGTCAGGGATCTCCACGGCGTCGAAATTGACCAGCCCGCGGGCCACCACGGCCCCCTGCGGGCCGCACAGGTCCACGGGATCGCCCGCCGCGAACTCGCCCTCCACCGACGTCACCCCGGCCGGCAGCAGCGACTTGCGCCGCGTCACGATCGCCTCGACCGCGCCGTGGTCCAGGTGCAGCCGGCCGCGCCCGGTGGCGGCGTGCGCGAGCCACAGCAGGCGCGTGCCGGGGTGGCGGCCCCCGGGGTGGAAGTAGGTGCCCACGTCGGCTCCGCTCAGCGCCTGAGCCGCATGAGCGGCCGCGGTGAGCACCACGGGCACGCCGGCCCCGGTGGCGATCCTGGCGGCCTGCACCTTGGTCACCATGCCGCCGGTGCCGACGGACGCGCCGTTCTTGCCCAGCTCGACACCGGCCAGGTCCTGCGGCCCGCGGATCTCCGCCAGCCGGCGCGCCCCGCCGCGGCTGGGCGGGCCGTCGTAGAGCGCGTCCACGTCCGACAGCAGCACCAGCGCGTCCGCGTGGATCAAGTGGGACACCAGCGCCGCCAGCCGGTCGTTGTCGCCGAAGCGGATCTCGTCGGTGGCCACGGTGTCGTTCTCGTTGACGATGGGGACGATGCCCAGCTCCAGCAGCCGGGTCAGGGTGCGCTGGGCGTTGATGTGGTGGGCGCGGCGCATCATGTCGTCGGCGGTCAGCAGGACCTGGCCGACACGCAGGCCGTAACGGGCGAAGGAGGAGGTGTAGCGGGCCACCAGCACACCCTGGCCGACGGACGCGGCCGCCTGCTGGGTGGCGAGGTCACGCGGTCGCGCGCTCAGCCCGAGCGGGCCGAGGCCCGCCGCGATCGCCCCGGAGGAGACCAGGACGATCTGCGTCCCGGTGCGGCGCCGCGCCGCCAGCACGTCCACCAGAGCGTCCACCCGATCGACGTCGATCGTGCCCTGGGGAGTGGTGAGCGAGGAAGAGCCGACCTTGACGACGACCTTCGACGCTGAGCTGATCTGTTCCCGCACGTCTGGCAGCCTATCCGAGCCCCGGACCTGCAGCCGTACCGCTCCTGCCCGCGAAGACCGGGGCCCTTGCCCGACCGCGGGCCGGCGGCCTATCGGCGGGGGGCGAGGCCGGCGGCGGCTTGTCGCATGGCGGCCTCGACCTGCTCCGGTGCGTCTCCTCGGCGCAGCGCGTAGGCCGCGGCCGAGGTCACGGCCCCCATCATCGCCCCCACCAGCGCGGCGACGGCCACGACATCGTGCTCTTCCGGATAGCTGCGGCACAACGCCTCGACGAGGCGCTCCTGCGCGTCCAGCAACCGCCGCATCAGCCAGCTCCGCAGCTCGGGAACGGTGAGAGCCAGCCGCACCCGCACATCGGCGAGCCCGGTGGCCAGGTCGGAGCCGGAAACGTCGGCGATCATGAGCTCGATCGCCCGCGCCAGCACGTCAGGCAGCGCCTCCTCGGGCCGGCGCGACTCGATGATCCGCACCGCGAGAGCCACCCGCGCCTCGGCGTTGGCCAGGACGACGTCTTCCTTGGCCGGAAAGTGCAGGAAGAACGTCCTGGTGGACACGTCGGCTGCGGCCGCGATCTGCGCCACGGTCGTGGCGTCGTAGCCCTGCCGCTGGAACAGCTCCAGCGCCGCCGCGATCAGCGCCTCACGGGTACGCCGCTTCTTGCGCTCCCGCAGTCCCTCGCTCATGACGGACACATTACTACATTGACTGAATTACTTCATTCGATGTAGTCATTTGCCTATGAGTGAACGCACTTACGTAGTCACCGGCGCGGCCTCCGGCATAGGAGCGGCCGGCGCGGACCACCTGGCGGCCACCGGAGCACGAGTGATCCGCTGCGACATACGGGACGCCGAGGTGATCGCCGACCTGGCGGACCCGGCGGGCCGCGACCACCTCGTGTCGCAGGTCACAGCGATCTCCGGCGGGAGGATCGACGGGGTGATCGCCGTGGCCGGCGTCGCGCTCCCGTCCCCGCTGACCGTACGGCTCAACTTCTTCGGCACCCTGGCGACCCTGGAGGGCCTGCGCCCGCTCCTGACGGCGGCGGAGCGGCCCAGGGCGGTCGCGGTGTCTTCGCTGAGCGCGATCGTGGCCGCCGACGAGAGCGTCGTCGAAGCCTGCCTGTCCATGGACGAGGAGGTCGCCGCTGCCGCCGCTGTGACGGCCGTCGAGGCCGGCCGGGGGCGCGCCGTCTACCCGTCCACCAAGCTCGCGCTCAACCAGTGGCTCCGCCGCGCCGCCGTCGGTCCCGACTGGGCGGGGTCGGGCATCCCGCTCAACGCGGTGGCGCCGGGGGTGGTGGACACGGAGACGGCGAGGAGGACGTTCCTGGACGATCCGGCCGCGCGCGAACTCGTGAGCGCCGCGATGCCGCAGCCTTTGGGCTTCCCCGGGCCGGTCGCGGCGATCGCGGCCCTCCTGGCCTGGACGGTGAGCCCGGACAATTCCTTCATGACCGGCCAGATCCTGTACGCCGACGGCGGCGCCGAAGCCGTCCTGCGCTCGTAGCCTCTTGTACGCCGACGGCGGCGCCGAAGCCGTCCTGCGCTGGTAGCCCCCGAGGGCCGCCAGCCGATCCCAGTGCCACGCCCCCGTCGGCACCCATCAGCACCACCTTCGACAGCAGTGACGAGCGCCCACACGAGCCCGCCTCCGCAGTAGGCAGACGGGGGCAGACGGCCGAATCAGCCCGCCACGGCAGCCCTCACCCGAGGCGGTTGTCGCTGCCGCGCGGCCCCTGCCGTACGGACTCCGCGTGGAGCGTGGGCTGCCAGTCGAAGACGTAGCCACCCTCCATCGACCCGATGACCACCTCGACGCCGGCGGTGGCCCCGGCCTTGGCCAGTTGTTCCTCGACGCCGAGCCGCTCCAGCCGATCGGCGAGATAGCCGACAGCCTCGTCGTTGGTGAAGTCCGTCTGCCTGATCCACCGCTCCGGCTTCTCACCGGTGACCTGGAACAGGTTGTCGTTGACCCGTCGCACCTTGAAGCCGGCGTCCCCGAGCTGCTTGGGCCTGATGACCAGCCGCGTGGGCTCCTCGATCGGCTTGGCGGCCCTGGCGGCGGCGACCCACTCGCCCATGGCGAACGTGAACTCCCGCAACCCGTCATGCGTGGCCGCCGAGATCGTGAACACCCGCAGCCCCCGCGCCTCGAACTCGGGCGTGACCATCTCGGCCAGCTCCCGCGCGTCGGGCACGTCGGCCTTGTTGAGCACGACGAGCCGGGGCCGGTCCTCGAGCTTCCCGTACGCCTGCAGCTCCGCCTCGATCACCTCGTAATCCGAGATCGGATCGCGGCCCGGCTCCATGGTGGCGCAGTCGATGACGTGGACGAGCATGTCGCACCGCTCGACGTGGCGCAGGAACTCGTGCCCGAGCCCCTTGCCCTGCGAGGCCCCGGGAATCAGCCCCGGCACGTCGGCCACGGTGAACACGGTGTCGCCCGCCGTCACCACCCCCAGATTGGGGATCAAGGTGGTGAACGGATAGTCGGCGATCTTGGGCTTGGCCGCGCTCAGTGCGGCGATCAGCGACGACTTGCCGGCGCTGGG
This sequence comes from Nonomuraea sp. H19, assembly GCF_052068215.1. NCBI lineage: Bacteria > Bacillati > Actinomycetota > Actinomycetes > Streptosporangiales > Streptosporangiaceae > Nonomuraea > Nonomuraea sp. H19. The sequence continues at coordinate 76,263 of NZ_JBQHCV010000035.1, forward strand.
GAACCCGACCAGCGCCACGTCCGCGACGCTCTTCAGCTCCAGCATGACGTCGAGCGCGTCGCCGGGCTCCCCGAGCAGCGCGAACCCGGGCGCCTTCCGCTTGGTGCTGGCCAGGGCGGCGTTTCCGAGTCCGCCGTGGCCGCCCTGCGCGATGACGTAGCGGGTGCCGGCCCCCACGAGGTCGACCAGCACCTCGCCCGTGGCGGCGTCCTTCACGACGGTGCCGTTGGGCACGGGCAGGATCACGTCCTGACCGTTGGCGCCGTCCCGGTTGGAGCCCTGCCCCTGCTTGCCGTTCTCGGCATTGCGATGCGGCCGCCGGTGGTAGTCGAGCAGGGTCGCGGTGTTGGGATCGACCTCGAGGATCACATCTCCGCCGCGCCCGCCGTTGCCGCCGTCCGGCCCGCCGAGCGGCTTGAACTTCTCCCGGTGGATGGAGGCACACCCGTTCCCTCCGTCACCGGCCTTGATGTGCAGGACCACCTGGTCCACAAAGTCCGGCATCCAGCATTCCTCCATCGCCCCACCAGGGGCATCTCATTCCAACACGAAGCCAGGCCCTCAAGTCCCGGCCCCAGAAAACGCCAAGGGGTGGATCGAAACCGGCTCGATCCACCCCTGAAGCCACAAACCCGAGGTCGGGAGAGGGAAACCCTACTCCGCGACGGGAACGATGCTCACGGCCCGACGGCCGCGCTTGAGGCCGAACTGCACGTGACCAGCGGTCAGCGCGAACAGCGTGTCATCGCCACCACGACCGACGTTGTCGCCGGGGTGGAAGTGGGTGCCACGCTGCCGGACGATGATCTCGCCCGCGTTGACCAGCTGGCCGCCGAAGCGCTTGACGCCCAGGCGCTGAGCGTTGGAGTCACGGCCGTTCCGGGTGGACGACGCGCCCTTCTTGTGTGCCATCTCTCAAACTCCCGATCAGGCCTGGTCGATACCGGTGATCTTCACCTGGGTGTACCGCTGACGGTGACCCTGGCGCTTCTTGTAACCGGTCTTGTTCTTGTACTTGAGAATGCGGATCTTCGGTCCCTTGGTCTCACCGATGATCTCGGCGCTGACCGTGAACTTGCCCGCCTCCGTGGTCACGTCGCCATCGTTGACGACGAGCACCGTCGGCAGCGAAACCGAAGAGCCGACCTCGCCGGCGACCTTGTCCACCTCGAGGACGTCACCGACGGAGACCTTCTGCTGCCTGCCGCCGCAACGAACGATCGCGTACACCGCGGAACCCTTCTACTGACTCACTGTTGCTTGCCGATTCCCGGCCACCCACGAAGAGGTGGCCGCCGAATGCTGCGCCTGTCATTCGGTCTGTCTCAAACCGACGAACCGATCAAGCGCGCCAACAGGGCGCGCCGCCTGACGCGCCGATTCACCAGGGTACCGGATTAACGGGCCCCTAGGCGAACCGGACGGATCGTCGGAAGTCCGCCGAGGCTACTCGGAGGACTTGGCTCGGCGGGAGCGTCGCCGCCCCCTGCCGGAAGTCTGACTGGCTTGGTCGTCCTCGATCGGGATGTCTTCAAGCGCACCGGTCACCGTATCACGCCCCCTGGTGTCCTTGGCCGCGGAAACCTTGTCGGCGACCGACTTCTCGACCGCCATCTTCCCCTGCGTGCCGCGCGGCTCGGGCTTGGTCTCGACCGGCTCGGTCTGGATGATCAGGCCGCGGCCGTTGCAGCAGTCGCACTGCGTCGAGAACGCCTCCAGCAGCCCCTGACCGACCCGCTTACGGGTCATCTGGACCAGCCCCAGCGAGGTCACCTCGGCCACCTGGTGCTTGGTCCGGTCGCGGGCCAGGCACTCCAGCAGCCGCCGCAGCACCAGGTCGCGGTTCGACTCCAGCACCATGTCGATGAAGTCGATCACGATGATGCCGCCGATGTCCCGCAGCCGGAGCTGGCGCACGATCTCCTCGGCCGCCTCCAGGTTGTTCCTGGTGACGGTCTCTTCGAGGTTGCCGCCCTGGCCGGTGAACTTGCCGGTGTTGACGTCGACGACGGTCATCGCCTCGGTGCGGTCGATCACCAGCGAGCCGCCGCTCGGCAGCCACACCTTGCGGTCCAGCGCCTTGGCGAGCTGCTCGTCGATCCGGTACGACTCGAACACGTCGCCCTGCTCGCCGTCCCACTTCGACAGCCGCTCGCCCAGGTGCGGCGCGACGTACTTGACGTAGTCGTCGACCGTGTCCCAGGCGTCGCCGCCCTGCACGACCAACGAGGTGAAGTCCTCGTTGAACACGTCCCGCACGACCCGGATGGTCAGGTCGGGCTCGGCGGACAGCAGCTCGGGCGGGCTGGCCGACTTGGCCTTCTTCTGGATGCTCTCCCACTGGGCGGACAGCCGGGCCACGTCGCGGGCCAGCTCGTCCTCCGAGGCGCCCTCGGCCGCGGTGCGGACGATCACGCCGGCGTTCTCCGGCATGACCTTCTTCAGGATGCTCTTGAGCCGGGTGCGTTCCTTGTCGGGCAGCTTGCGGCTGATCCCGGTCATCGACCCGTCCGGCACGTAGACCAGATAACGCCCCGGGAGGCTGATCTGGCTGGTGAGCCGGGCGCCCTTGTGCCCGATCGGGTCCTTGGTGACCTGCACGAGCACCGACTGCCCGGACTTCAGCGCCGACTCGATCCGCTTGGGCTGGCCTTCCATCCCGGCGGTGTCGAAGTTGACCTCGCCGGCGTACAGGACCGCGTTCCGGCCCTTGCCGATGTCCACGAACGCCGCCTCCATCGACGGCAGCACGTTCTGCACCTTGCCGAGATAGACGTTGCCGACGTAGGACTGGCTGGCCTCGCGGTTGACGTAGTGCTCGACGAGCACGCCGTCCTCCAGCACCGCGATCTGCGTGCGGTCGCCCTGGCGGCGCACCGCCATCATCCGGTCGACGGACTCGCGGCGGGCCAGGAACTCCGACTCCGTGATGATCGGCGGGCGCCTGCGGCCCAGCTCGCGGCCCTCGCGGCGGCGCTGCTTCTTGGCCTCGAGCCGGGTGGAGCCGCGCACGCTCTGCACCCCGTCGGTGGCGGTGTCGAGCGTCGCCGTACGCCCGGAGCGCGGCGCGCGGATGCGTACGACCGTGTTCGGCGGATCGTCGCTGGCCGGCTCGGCGCCCTCCTCGGTGCCGCGGCGGCGCCTGCGACGGCGGCGGCGGGAGCTGGTGGCCTCCTCTTCCTGGGCCTCCTCGGCCTGCTCCTCTTCGGTGTCCTCGTCCTGCTCCTCGTCGTCCTCGGCCTCGTCACGCTCGCGCGCCTTGCCGCGGCCCCTGCCGCCGCGCCGCCGGCGCCGGCGCCGGCCGCCGGCTTCCTCCTCCTGCTCCTCGGAGGTGTCGGCCTCGGCCTCTTCCTCGCTCACGTCCTCGTCCAACAGGTCCTCGGCCTCGACGGGCACGGGAACGGGCTGCGGCTCGGGCCGCCGGACCACGGCGGGCTTGGCCTGGCTGGGGTCGGGCGCCTGGAACAGCGGGGCGAAAATGGCCGCCGGCCGCTGGAACGCGGTGTCAGGCTGATCCTGCCTGCGCACGGTCAGCCCGAACGGGTCGGCGAGCAGGCTCGGCCGCACGGACTCCTCGTCGAGGTCCTCGCCCGCGGGCTCGTCGTCGAGCGGCTCGTCCTCGGGCAGGATCTCCATGATGTCCTCGCCGGCTTCCTCGCCGACGCCCTCAACAGGCGCCAGGTCGCCTTCGCCGGCGGGCGTGGCGGCCACCACCTCCTCGGCAGGAGCCTCCGGCGCCACGGCCTCTTCCGGCTCCGCCTTCTTGCGAGTCCTGCGCCGCTTCACCGGCGCGGCCTCCTCGGCGGGTGCGGCCACAACGCTCTCCGCGGGCGCGACGCCCTCTGGGAGCGCTTCCGGGGCCTCTTCGGCCTTCTTGGTGGTACGCCGCCGCGTCGTGGTAGCGGTGGACCGCGTCCTCGTGGCCCGCTTGGGCTTCTCCTCGGCGACGGCCTCGGCGACGGCGCTCTCGACCGGACTCTCCGGCGCACCGGCGGCCGTACCCTCGACGGCGCTCTCCGGCGCACCGGCTTCGGCGGCGGCGGTACTCTCGACAGCCGCGAGCAACTCAGGATCGGGCTCCCCGGCGGCCCTCTGCACCACGGTGCGTTGCACGGGCACGCCTTCGGCCACCGATGGGGCGGCCTGGGCGGCGGGGACGGTGACCGGGACCGATGCCGGCTCCTCGGGCTCCGGCGGCGGCCCCGCGGGCCGGCTGGCGGAGCGGCGACGCCTGGTCACCTCAGGCTGTTCAGTTGTCTCCCCGTCGGGGCCAGTGGCCCCGGCGTTGGGCTCGTTGTCGAGCATGCGGGCACTCTCCCGTCAGCTCCCGGGCGCGTCGCCGCGCCGCGCAGGAGCTCTCGTGTCTCGTTGTCCGCCAACGCCTCCGTGAGGAGGCGATGGCGCCAAGTCCTGTCAGCGGTCGTGCCCTGCTCACGCGAGGCACGTCCTTAACCGGCGACGTGCCCACCCACCGGCCCCGGCTCGCCGCCGCGCGTGTTGTCGCGGTCCAGGTCGAGCGGGTCGGCAAGCGCACCGGTGCTGGCGTCGAGCGGCCCCTGCGCCAGCCTGGTCACCTCGGGGGGAACCGGCGGCGCGAAGTCGGCCACAAGGCGCAGCCCTGTGAGCACGTCGTCGGGTCGAACGGCAGGCGTCGCATGCCGAACAACCATGCGCAGTATGACACACGGCCGTCCGGGCACCTGAGCTGCGGTTCTACCTATTCCCTGAGCCGGCGCTCCAGATCCGTCGGCGGGCTGGGAATCCGTCACGTCGATGGTCAGCACCGCCTCGCGCGCGTCGAACCGGCGGACGCCCTTCTTGGTGAGGCGCTCCACCTCCACGACCTCCGCGGCGAGGAACTTCTCCACCGCGGTCAGCACTGCCGGCTCCTCGACTCCGGGCAGCCGGAGCTCCCAGATCGAAGCCTCCAGCCGGTCGGCGAAGCCGGATGAGCTAGCCTCGACGACATCTAGCACGTCGAGGCCCGGCGGCAGCGAGGCGTCGAGGTCCGCACGCACCCCCTCGGGATCGCACGGCTCGGTGACGCCGATCTCGAGATATTCGGCCTCGCTGGCCACGCCGGTCGGCGCCGCGCCAGCATAGGAAATCTTCGGATGGGGTGAGAAGCCAGCACTGAACGCCACCGGGATCCCGGCGCGGCGAACCGCACGCTCCACCGCCCGCGAGATGTCGCGGTGGCTGGCGAAACGCAGGCGGCCGCGCTTGGCATAGCGCACCCTGAGGCGCTGCACCGTCGGCGCGGGGGCGGGCCCATCGGGAACAGGTTTCAGAGCTTGTCTTCCTTTCTCACGGTCGAGGCGGCCTCGCGGCTTCCTCTCCGTCCGTGTCAGTGTTCCTTTCCCTCAGGATAAGGCCACACGGGAGCCCTATTCCCCGTCCTGACCTCTGAGATCTTTTACCGCGGGCCGGTATGTGGTGCCTGGCCATGGATGTGCCCACACAGACGTGTCAAATCCGGGAAGCGGAAATCAGACCTGGCTCCTGACCGCATCGGTCGGGGCGCTCCCATGCCGAACCCGAGCACGCTCCTCACCGGCTCAGCGACGGCACCGTCCGGCCCAGCGGGTCGTGTTTCGAATGGATCCGCGCCGGCATACCGCCACAGCCCCACCTCGGCGGGGCTGTCCGGGCAGTTGGTCGCGCACGATGTGCCGGCGCCCGCGACCGGGCTCATGGCGACCCCGCCGGGCTATTTCACGCGACAAAGCTGCCGGGCCATTTCCACGGGTTAACGCTGCCGGCCCGGACGCGCGTAAGACCGCTGCCACTTCCAGGCGCGAGCGGCAGGCGCCCAGTTCGCGCGCCTGGCGCCGGCCGCGCCCGGGGAGCGAGCGTCTCTACGCGGTCCTCCGGGGCGCCGGCCGCGCCCCAGGGAGCATGCGTCTTTACGCGGTGCTCCGGGGCGCCGGCCGCGCCCAGGGAGCGAGCGTCTCCACGTGGTGCTCCGGGGCGCCGGCACGCTCGTCTGCCTGGCGTTCGGCGATGCCGGACGGTCAGGCCGATCTCCCCGTCGGTCCAGAGCCCACCGCGCGAGGAAGATTCCCTGGCGATGGCCGACCTCGTGATGCCCGCCGTCATCGTCGTTCCTGACCTGATGCGGGCCCGTGCCTGACGGCGCAGGCACGGGCGGCGAGTCAGACGACGGTCAGCGGCAGCAGCTTGCGCCCCGTGGGCCCGATCTGGATCTCGGTGCCCATGGTCGGGCAGACGCCGCAGTCGTAGCACGGCGTCCACCGGCAGTCCTCGACCTCGCCCGCGTTGAGCGCGTCCTGCCAGTCCTGCCAGAGCCACTCGCGGTCGAGCCCGGCGTCGAGGTGGTCCCAGGGCAGGACCTCGTTCTCCTCCCGCTCGCGCGTGGTGTACCAGTCGACGTCGACGCCGGTCTTCTCCGCGGCCGCCATCCAGCGCTCATAGGAGAAGTGCTCGCTCCAACCGTCGAAGCGCCCGCCGTCCTCCCAGACGGCGCGGATCACCGCGCCGACCCGCCGGTCGCCGCGCGAGAGCAGGCCCTCCACGATGGACGGCTTGCCGTCGTGGTAGCGGAAGCCGATCGCCCGGCCGTATTGCCTGTCGCCCCTGAGCGAGTCGCGCAGCGCCTTGAGCCGCCGGTCGACGGTCTCGTGGTCGGCCTGCGCGGCCCATTGGAACGGCGTGTGCGGCTTGGGCACGAAGCCGCCGATGGAGACCGTGCAGCGGATGTCGCGGCTGCCGGTGGCCTCCCGGCCCGCCTTGATGACCTTTTTGGCCAGGTCGGCGATGCCGAGCACGTCCTCGTCCTCCTCGGTGGGCAGCCCGCACATGAAGTAGAGCTTGACCTGCCGCCACCCCTGCGAATAGGCCGTGGTGACGGTGCGGATCAGGTCTTCCTCGGTGACCATCTTGTTGATCACCTTGCGCATCCGCTCCGAGCCGCCTTCGGGCGCGAACGTCAGGCCCGAGCGCCGGCCGTTCCTGGAGAACTCGTTGGCCAGGTCGATGTTGAACGCGTCGACCCTGGTCGAGGGCAGCGACAGCGAGGTGTTGGTGCCTTCGTAGCGGTCGGCCAGGCCCTTGGCGACCTCGCCGATCTCCGAATGGTCGGCCGACGACAGCGACAGCAGGCCCACTTCGTTGAAGCCGGACTCCTTGACGCCGTTGTCGACCATGGCGCCGATCGTGGTGATCGAGCGCTCGCGTACGGGACGAGTGATCATGCCGGCCTGGCAGAACCGGCAGCCGCGCGTGCAGCCGCGGAAGATCTCCACGCTGAACCGCTCGTGCACCGTCTCCGCCAACGGAACCAGCGGCTTCTTCGGGTAGGGCCACTCGTCGAGGTCCATCACGGTGTGCTTGTGCACCCGCCACGGCACGTCGGGCCGGTTGGGTGCGACGCGCTTGATGCGCCCGTCCGGGTGATAGTCGACATCGTAAAATTTCGGGATATAAACCCCGCCGGACTCGGCGAGCCGCATCAGCAGCTCGTCCCGGCCGCCGGGCTGCCCCTCGGCCTTCCACTCGCGGACGACCTCGGAGATGGCGATGGCGATCTGCTCTCCGTCGCCGAGCACGGCGGCGTCGAGGAAGTCGGCGACCGGCTCGGGATTGAAGGCCGCATGGCCGCCCGCGATCACGATCGGGTCGTCCTCGCCCCGCTCGACGGCGTGCAGCGGGATGCCGGCCAGGTCGAGCGCGGTCAGCAGGTTGGTGTAGCCGAGCTCGGTCGAGAACGACACCCCGAGCAGGTCGAAGGCACGCACCGGGCGGTGCGCGTCGACGGTGAACTGCGGGACGCCCTCGGCCCTCATGAGCGCCTCGAGGTCCGGCCAGACCGCGTAGGTGCGCTCGGCCAGCGTGCCGGGCAGCTCGTTGAGGATCTCGTAGAGGATCGCCACGCCCTGGTTGGGCAACCCGACCTCGTAGGCGTCCGGGTACATCAACGCCCATCGCACATCGGCGGAGTCCCAGTCCTTGATGGTCGAGTTGAGCTCACCTCCGACGTACTGGATGGGCTTCTGCACCTTGGGCAGCAGCGCTTCCAGGCGGTGGAATATCGACTCGACAGGCATACCCTCCAGCGTAGCGGCGCTCAGACGGTGACAGGTCCGGGGCGCTCCTCGCACTCATCGCGACAGCCCAGGAACGTGCGTCAATCGATCGACTGTCCCCGCACTCTGATGGCCTGCAGCAGCCCGACCGCAATGAGATTGGCGAACGTGGCGGTGCCGCCATAGGACACGAACGGCAGCGGCAGCCCGGTGATCGGCATGATCCCGATTGTCATCCCCACGTTGATGCACGTCTGGAAACCGAACCAGCACACGATCGTCCCGGCGACCAGCGTCCCGAACCTGTCCTCGCACTTCCTGGCAATCTTCAGCCCGCGCAGCAGCACCACGCCGAGCAGCAGCACGATCGTGATCGACCCGAGGAACCCGAACTCCTCGCCCGCCACCGTGAAGATGAAGTCGGTGTGCTGCTCGGGCACGAACCTGCCGGTCGTCTGCCCGCCGCCGAGCAGCCCCTTTCCCAGCAGCTGCCCCGAGCCGATGGCGATCAGCGACTGCGTGCTGTTGTAGCCCACCCCGCGCGGATCGACGCTCGGATCGACGAACGCGGTGAACCGCGCCACCTGGTACGGCTCCAGCATCTCCAGGTAGAACACGGCGAACACGCCGAGACCGGCCACCGCCACCAGCGCCGCGATCAAGCGCTTGCGCACGCCGCCTATCACCAGCCCGGCGGCCATGATCACGGCCAGCACCATGGCCGTGCCGAGGTCCGGCTGGAGCATGACCAGGCCCATCGTGATCGCCGCGGCCACGAGCGCCAGCACGACGTCGAGCCCGCGCGGCCGATCGGTCCCCTCGACCGGCTGCGCCAGCAGCATCGCGATGATCAGCAGCAGTCCGACCTTGGCGAACTCGGACGGCTGCACCGCGAACCCCCCGCCGAGCAGGATCCACGAGTGCGACCCGTTGATCGTCGCGCCCAGCGGCGTGAGCACCAGCCCCAGTCCCGCCAGCGACACCAGGAAGATCAGGGGCGCGTACGCCCGCAGCGCCCGGTGGTCGACCGTGGCCACCATCGCGCACAGCACCACCCCGATGACCTCGTTGAGCAGGTGTTTCTTCACCAGCCCCGTGGACCCGGGCGCCCAGGTCCTGGTGGACGACCACACCAGCAGCGTGCCGATCACGCACAATGCGGCGACCGCGAACAGCATCAGCGCGTCGAGCCTGCGTACCCTCGAGTTCTCCCGGGTCATCCGCCGCAGGAGCGAGGGCCGTCGGACGGCAGCGGCACGGGCGGTCATCCTCCGGCCACCGTTCCGTCGGGCGCGAACCTCGGCAACCTGGTCACGAGACTCCCGCCCGGCACGGCCGCCGGCCGCTTGATGCCGTAGATCCCCTCATAGATCTCCCGTACGGCGGGCGCCGCCGTCTGCGAACCCATCCCGCCTTGGGACACCATGGCGACGACCACGTATTGAGGGTTCTGCGTGGGCGCGAACGAGGCGAACCATGAGGTGTCCTGCTTGCCCCACACCTCCGCGGTGCCGGTCTTGCCGCCGATGCGCACCTTGTCCATCGGGAACCCGGCGAAGGCTCCCGCCGCGGTGCCGTCGGAGGCGACTTGGCTCAGCGCGTTCTTGATGTAGTGGCGTTCCTTCTCGCTGAGCGGCAGCTTGCCCACCACGGGCACGTCGAAGGTCCTGACCACCTTGCCATCGGGCCGCACCTGCGCCCACCCGATGCGCGGGCTGCGCAGCTTGCCGTCGCTCACCAGCGCCAGGTAGGCCCTGGCCAGCTGCATCGGCGTCACCAGCACGTCGCCCTGGCCGATGGAGAAGTTGGCCGAGTCGCCCGGCCGCAGCAGGAACCCCTCGGTGCAGTTCTCCAGCGCCAGCCGCTTGAGGAACTCAGCCCGCGCTCTGTCCTTGACCTCCGGATATCCCTTGCGCGAGCGCTCGCAACTGGTGGCGCTGGTCTGCCTCCACAGGTCCTTCTTCCACGCCCGGTCGGGGATGCGGCCGCTGGACTCGCCTGGCAGGTCCACGCCCGTCGGCTCGCCGAACCCGAAGCCCCTGGCCGTGTTGGCGAACACCTCCTTCGGCGACTTCTTCGGGTTGCGCCCGCCGTCCTTGAGGTACTGCTCGTAGGCGGCCCGGTAGAAGATCGTGTCGCACGACTTGACCAGCGCGGTGTGCAGGTTGAGCGTGCCCAGACCGATGCCGCGGAAGTTGTTGAAGGCCCGGTCGCCCACCATGTAGGAGCCTGGGCAGCCGTACGTGCCGTTGAGCGGGTATCCGGCCCGCAGCATCGCGGCCACCGAGGAGATCTTGAAGGTGGAGCCGGGCGCGAACTGGCCGTTGATCGCCCTGGACACCAGCGGCTTGCCGGACTTCTCCGACAGCAGCCACTGGTATCCGCGGGCCGAGATCCCGCCCGCCCAGATCGCCGGGTCATAGCCGGGTGCGCTGGCCACCGCCACCACCCGCCCCGTACGCGCGTCGAGCACCACAGCCGCGCCACCGTCGGCTGCCGGCGCCGACTTCATCGCCTTGTCCAGCGCCTTCTCCGTCACGGCCTGGATGCGCGAGTCGATGCTGGTCACCAGGTGGTCGCCGGCTACGGGCGCCACCTGCGCCTCGACCCCCAGAGCCTTGCCCATCCGGTCGACCTGCACCCTGCGCCACCCCGACTTGCCGCGCAACGCGTCGTCGTAGACGTATTCGAGCCCGTCACGCCCGGCCAGGTCCACGCCTGAGAAGCTGGCCTTGAGCCCTTCGCGCTTCTCCAGCTCCTGCTCGGTGACCGGCTGCAGGTAGCCCAGCATCTGGGCGCCGGCCCTGCCCATGGGATATTGCCGGACGGCGTGGATCTCCGCCGTCACCCCGGGAAACTCCTCCTGCCGCTCCAGGATCTGCAGCGCCTCCCTGGTGCCGATCTTCTCGTCCAGCGGAACCGGCTGGTACGGAGATCCCGTCCAGCACGGCTTGGGCACCCCCGGCCCGCACGGCGTGATCCGCCGCTGCAGGTCCGAGACCGGCCTGCCGAGCACCGCGGACAGCTTGCGCAGCGCCTCCATGCCGCCGTCGGGCATCCTCGACAGCCGCGCCCGGTCCACGGACACGACCAGAGCGGTCTTGTTACGCACCAGCGGCCGCCCGGAGGAGTCCAGGATCTGCCCGCGCACGGCCGGCACGATCACCATCCGCGTCCTGGTCTCCGTCGCCCGGGTGACGAACTCCTGCCCGCGTACGACCTGCACCTGCCACAGGCGAACGCCGAGCACGACCAGCATCGCCAGCACCAGCACCTGCAGCACCAGCAGCCGAGCCCGCATCCTGATCATGTCAAGTACCTCGGCTGCCTGGAGCGCGTGGTCAGCCAGATCACGATCGGCGACACCAGCAGCGTGTAGACGACGGTGACGGGCACCTGCTCGGTCAGCGTGGACAGCGTCACGCGCGGATCGGAGATCAGCCCGCCCACGGCCGCCGCCAGCAGCGGCGCCATCAGCACGCACAGCACGACGGTCGTCACCGGCCCGCCCGCGCCGCGCCCGGCGACGTAGCCGACCAGCGCCAGCACGAACGCGTACTCTCCCACCAGATGCGCGGTCGGCGGCATGATGTCGACGAGCAGCCCGGCGAAGAAACCGAGCGTGGCGCCGAAGGCGGGCCCGCGCGCCAGGGCCGTGCCGACCACGGTGAGCAGCACGAGGTCAGGTGCGCCCCCGGCAGGCAGCGGCACCCGATTGACCAGCATGACCTGCGCCAGCAACGCCACCAGCACGGACAATATCCCGATCATCGCGCCCCCTCTCCAGAGTTCACCGACCACACCGCAAGCACCGCCGGACTCACCGGCCCCGGCCAACCGGCGGACGACCGCCTTCACGAGATCCGAGCGGCCGCACCCGCACCTTCAACCGATTCCTCACCGCAGTGCCGCCACCGTCACGAGCCGACCCACCCACCTTCACCGGCCCCGGACGGCCGCGCCTGCACCACCGCTCAGCCCTCACCGGCCCCGGGCGGCCACGCCGCCCACCGAACGCCTCCGCCCCAGCGGTGCACCCTCGCCGCGGGCAGCGCGCCACACCACCGCCCCCGTAACGACACTGCCTCAGCCTGTGCGGCCGGCACGACCCCGGCCACCGCCGTCTCCGCAGACCCCCCATCACCAGCGCAACCGGCGTTTGGGCCACCATCCCGCCAGACACCGCGATCACCGCGATCCCTCCTTGGCGGGCAGCACAGCGTCGCGTGGGTCCCGCTTGGGCGCCTCCACCACCACGCCGACCACGTCGAGCGCCGTCAGGTCCGCGTACGGCCTGGCGTACGCGATGCGTGTCAGCTCCCCCGGCGTCGACTCCACCCGCTCGATCACCCCGATCGGCACCCCCGGAACGTACGGCCTGCCGTGCTGGGAGCCGAAGCTGACGATGCGCGCGCCCCTGGTCAGCGGCGCTGTGGAATCGAGGAGCCGGAACTGGATGAGCCGCCCGTTCTCCCCCACCCCGTGCACGACGCCGATCTCCTTGCCGCCTTCCAGCCGGGCCCCTGCGGCCGAGGCCGGGTCGCTGAGCAGCACCACCGTCGAGGTGTGCGTGGACGCGTGGAGGACCCGCCCGACCAGCCCGTCGCCGTTGAGCACGGTCATCTTCGGCCGGACCCCGTCGCCGGTGCCCACGTCGATCTGCACGACGTCCTCGAACCCCGGCTGACCGCGCCTGGCGACCACGTTGGCCGTGACCACCTTGTATCCGCCGGCCCCCGACAGGCCGAGCAGCCGCTTGAGCTCCTGGGAGCGGGCCGCGTCGAGTCTGCCCGTCAGCAGGCCGGACCGCAGCTTGGCGTTTTCCTCCTGCAGCGCCCGGATGCGCTCCTGGGCGCTCGGCGCGCTCAGGATGGCGTGCACGAACCCGCCGACCGGTCGCACCAGCCAGCCGCCGAACTGCTCCGTCGTACCGAAGATCCACGACCCGGCCGCGCGCAGCTGGCGCATGGGGGAACTGTCGCCGGTGCGGTGGTCGATGGTCAGGATGACCAGGGCCACCGTCAGCAGCACCCCCAGGATCAGCCGAGCACGGCGTGAGTCTCTCATCAGCGTCGCGACTCCGGCACTAGGACCTGCTGCAGCGCCTCGAACTCCTCGGCGCACCGGCCGGCGCCGATGGCGACCGAGTCGAGGGCATTCTCGACGAGATGCACCGGCATGCCTGTCTCGGCCTTGACCCGCTCCCCCAGCCCTTTGAGCAGAGCGCCCCCGCCGGTGAGGGCGATGCCGCGATCCAAGATGTCACCGGACAGCTCGGGCGGGCACTTGTCGAGCGTGACCTTGACGGCGTCCATGATCGTGTTGACCGGCTCCTCGATGGCCTTCCTGATCTCCTCGCTCGACACGATGATCGTCTTGGGCAGCCCGCTGACCAGGTCGCGCCCGCAGATCTCCGCGTGCGACTCCTCCTCGCCGGGGCAGGCCGAGCCGATGGCCATCTTGATCTCCTCGGCCGTGCGCTCGCCCAGCATCAGCGAGAACTCCTTCTTCGCGAAGGTGATCACCGCCTGGTCGAGCTCGTCACCACCGACCCTGATCGACTGACTGGTGACCACGCCGCCCATCGAGATGATCGCCACCTCGGTGGTGCCGCCGCCGATGTCGACCACCATGTTGCCGGTGGGCTTGTGCACCGGAAGGCCCGCCCCGATGGCCGCGGCCATGGGCTCCTCGATGATGTAGACCTTTCTGGCGCCTGCCTGGTAGCCGGCTTCCTTCACCGCCCGTTGTTCGACGCTGGTGATGCCGCTGGGCACGGCGATGATGATGCGCGGCTTGGCGAAAAGCCGGCGTTTGTGCGCCCTATGGATGAAGTAGCGCAACATCCGGCCGGTGACGTCGAAGTCGGCGATCACTCCGTCCTTGAGGGGACGGACCGCGATGATGTTGCCGGGCGTGCGCCCGATCATCCGCTTGGCCTCGATGCCGACCGCCACGATATTGCCCGTGGTGGTATTGATCGCTACGACTGACGGCTCGTTGAGCACGATGCCCCGGCCACGCACGTACACCAACGTGTTGGCGGTGCCCAGGTCGACCGCCATGTCACGGCCGAGGAACGCGAGCTTGCTGCCCATGGGGAACGGAGCCCTCCGTAACGTCGTTCGCGAGTGACTACGGATTGAATTCGAATCGTAACGTGACGTACCCACCGAGGGGCGCGATGAGCCATCGCGCCCCTCAAAAATCTCCAGCCCCTACCTCAACCGCAATTTTGCCCGGATTGCACCACAACATCCGACAGGATGCTGGAACGCTCCAACCCGCGACCACCGCGCAAAACATTACGCGGGGCCACCGACAGAAACCCGCCGTGACTCGCAAACGGCACGGGAACCGGTCGGCGGAAACACGTCGCGCCCGCACAGCGGAGCTGAACGGGCGCGGGCGGAGCGGGAATCGGCTAGAACCGGTCCGGGAAGAAGATCTTGATCTCCCTGGCGGCCGACTCGGGCGAGTCGGAGCCGTGGACGACGTTCTCCCCGATCTCGAGGGCGTGGTCGCCGCGGATCGTGCCGGGCGCGGACTTGACCGGGTCGGTGGCGCCGGCCAGCGCGCGGAAGGCCTCGACGGCCCGCGGGCCCTCCAGCACCAGGGCGACGAGCGGCCCCGACGTGATGAACTCGACGAGCTCGCCGAAGAACGGCCGCTCGGAGTGCTCGGCGTAGTGCGCCTTGGCGGTGTCGGCGTCGAGGGTGCGCAGGTCCATCGCCACGACCTTGAGGCCCTTGCGCTCCACACGAGCGATCACATCGCCGATGAGGCCACGCTTAACCCCGTCGGGCTTGATCAGGACAAGAGTGCGCTCGGACACTTGGAGTTCTCCTTCGAACAGAGTGGGGTCGCGGCTACCGGCATCCAGCCTCACCGCGAGGACGCTTCGCCGGGCCATGCACCCGCGCGTCACCGTAGCTGACGCTCAGCTTACCGTCCCGCACCCGTACCCTCGTTTCCCACGGGGATACGGTCTGGCCGGGCCCTTATGGGGATGCGGCGTCCTCGGGCGAATGCCCCTGCGGCGGCACCGCGGGCGAAGACCCCGGCTCGCCGGCCTCGCCTCGCGGCTTCACCTTGTCGAAGGCTCCCTGGGACGACACCGGCAGCACGACGCGCGGAATGGCGCCGGTGGGCTGATCCTCTTCCGCGACGTCCGCAGGCTCGACGCCACGACCCGCGTCCTCGGCCCCAAGCCGTTCATCGGCGTCGCTCCCCGCATCACCGCGCTCATCCCCACCGGCCCGCTCACCGCCGTCGTCCGCCGGGTCGCCACCCTGCTGAGAGGACGCCGGTACGACCAGCACGTCTCCATCGAGCCGCCCAGCCGCGCGATCGCCGGCGGACGGCAGGCCATCGTCAGAACCGCTCTCGGCGGCAACCACCCCGCCGCCAGACCGGCGAGCCATCACCGCGGCGAGCACGGTGATCGCCACCAGCAGGAAGCCACCGATCAACGCCCACCAGCGCAGCGCGCCCACGAAGCTGTCGACCAGTTCCTGAGCCGACTTCACACCGTCGAGCATGGCCATCTGCACGCCGGTGCCGAGCAGGAAGCCCGCCAGCACACCAGCGAAGCACAGCGACAGCCCGAACACCGCGCCTCCGGCGCCCACCTCCTGCAGCGCCGACGTCAACGCCACCGCCGCCCCGACGGCGAGCAGCGTGAACGGCACCGCCAGCACCAGCCCCTCGGCGGACGGTACGACGAGCCTTACCGAGCACAGCCCCACCACCATCGACAGCAGTCCCAGTGGCGCCAGCCACCTCCCGGAGGCGCCCGCGAACACCCGCACCACGGCCGACGCCGCCACCGCGAGCACCCCGGCCACCCCGAACGGCACCCAGAGCCCGCGCAGGCCCGGCCCGCCGAGCCCGCCCATCTCCACCAGCGTGACCTGTGCCGCGCTGGGCAACAGCACGGCCCCGACCGCCACCATGGAGTACGCCATCGTGCGGCTCTCCGCGGTGCCGATCGAGGCCAGCGCCAGCAGCCCCACGATGGCCACTGCGGCCAGCAGGATCACCGGAATGGCCCGCCAGCCCTCTGTCGCGGTGCTGATCGCCGCGACCGAGATGCCCGCCGCGGGCACAGCGGCCAGCAGCAGGCGGTTGCGCTCGCGTACGTCGGGTCCCGGCGCGGCGGGACGGCCGAGCAGCATCCAGGCGACCAGGTAGAAGGCGGCCAGCGCCAGCGCCACACCCGTCACCATCGGGTATGGCTGCAGCGTCACCCGCCAGCTGTCCACGTTGTCGAGCGGCCACAGCGCCAGCGCCTGGGCCGCGAGCAGGCTCAGTGTGAACACGCCCACCCACAGGGCGCGCAGCACCGGCGCGCGACCCCAGACGGCGGCGAGCGTGGCGGCCACGATCAAACCGGCGCCGATGCCGCGCAGCACGCGTACGGCTCCGACGAGCAGCTCGGAAGCGGCGAAACCACCCGCGACGTCGGTCAGCGCCATCAGTCCCAGCGCGCCGAGCAGCACGTACGCCGGGTTGGCCCGCCGCAGCGCGACCGCGGCGAGCGGCACGGTCAGCATGAGCGCGGGCAGCGCGAGCCCGTGCGTGCGCATCAGGCCGATCTGGTCGATGTCGCCGGGCAGCAGCTTGGCGACGACGGAGAGCGTGTTGGGAATCGCGGTGATCGCCAACGGCAGCGCGGCCACGACGAGCAGCCCGAGCACCGTGTCGAGCAACCATGGGCATGTGAGGCCGGCCGATTGGGGCGACCTCTGAATCGGGGGGACGGCCATGTAGGCCGACTTTAGCGGGAAGTAGCGCCCTCGACACGGTGAGCGACGATAATCGCCGTGATCCACAGCGCCGCGAAGATCGCGCCGAGGAAGAACATAGCCGGTACGAGGAAGCCCGCGCAGATCGCCAGCACCTGTACGACGCTGCCCATGATGTAGCCGAAAGGCCGCTTGAGCAGGCCCGCGGCAACCACGCACAGCACGGCGAGGCCGATGCCGACGGTCACTGCCAGTGCGGGCGCGATCCCGTTCACGCTGATCGCCACCGGCGTGATCAACCCGGCCACGATGGCCTCCATGCCGAGCACGCTGGCGCCGAGCCTGCGCATCCCCGGCGTGACCTCGAAGTTCACCGCGAACCCCCCTTGCAGCTCGTCATGGGGACCCATCCGCCTTGAGCAGCCGCCGGGCGTCGCCCGCGGTGACGACCGACCCGGTGATGAACACCCCCGTGCCGCTGAACTCCCCTTCGGCGTCGGCGATGCCGATGCCGATGTCAATCGCGTCGTCGAGCCGGTCGACGACATGCACCCGGTCCTCGCCGAAGAGCGGCTCTGCCAGCGACGCCAGCTCCTCTGGCGCCATCGACCTGGGCGAGGAGTTACGCGTGACGACGATCTGGTCGAGGATCGGTTCGAGCAGGTCGAGGATGGTGTCGACGTCCTTGTCTCGCATGACCGCGACCACGCCGATGATCTTGGCGAAGTCGAACGCCTCGTGCAGCCCCTCCAGGGTCGCCTGCAAGCCGCCGGGGTTGTGCGCGGCGTCGACCACGACCGTCGGCGTGCGGCGCAGGACCTCCATGCGCCCGGGCGATGACGCCTGCGCGAACGCCTGCCGTACGAGATCGGCGTCGAGCGGATCGTCGCCGCCGGTCAGCGCCTCTGCGGCGGCCAGCGCGCAGACCGCGTTGCTCGCCTGATGGGCGCCGTAGAGCGGCAGGTAGACCTCATCGTATACACCCTTGAGCCCGCGCAGCGTGAGCAGTTGCCCGCCCATCGCCACCTCGCGGCTCAGCACCCCGAACTCCAGCCCCTCACGTGCCACCACCGCGCCGACGTCGGCCGCCTTGCGCATCAGCACCTCGGCCGCGGCCAGCTCCTGCTGGGCCAGGATGGCGGTCGTGCCAGGCTTGATGATGCCCGCCTTCTCGGACGCGATGCTCGGGATGTCGGGCCCGAGACGGTCGGTGTGATCGAGCGAGATGGGGGTGATGACGGACACGATGCCGTCCGCGACGTTGGTGGCGTCCCACGACCCGCCCATGCCGGCCTCGACGACGGCGACGTCGACGGGGGTGTCGGCGAACGCCGCGAACGCCATCGCGGTCAGCAGCTCGAAGAACTGGATGCGCCGCCGTCCTTGCGCGTCGGTCAGCTCGACGTACGGGATGATCTCCTCGTAGACCTCGGCGAACCGCTCCTCACTCAGCGGCTCCCCGTCAACGGTGATCCGCTCGCGCACCGACACCAGGTGCGGGCTGGTGAACCGCCCCACCCTCAGGTTGCGCTCCTTGAGCAGCGCCTCGGTGAGGCGCGCCGTGCTCGTCTTGCCGTTGGTGCCGGCTATGTGTATGACCGGGTATGCCCGCTGCGGTGAGCCGAGCAGATCCAGCAGGGCCGCGATCCTGTCGAGCGTCGGCTCGAAATCCCACTCGACGCCACGCTCCATGACCGCGCGTTCGACCGCACGATAATCCACCCCTCAACCCTACTGACTGCCCGCAGCGCTCTTGACCCGGGCTTCCTCAACCTCGGCGGCCACCGTCTCACCCAATCGGCGGGGTACGAGAAGTCGCTTTTCCGTGACGGAGGCGTCAGACACACACACCGATCCCCCGGCTTCCGCGTCACCGAGGCATGCCACCAGTGTCCTGGCGGCCGATGGCCGAGCACCTCGGAGGTGTGACGATCCCCAACGTCTCGCATGGGGCGGCGTCAATCGACCGTCAACGCAAAATGGGCCCCGACGCGCTCGGCGTCGGGGCCCATTTCGTGAATATTTGTGCGGCGGTGACCTACTCTCCCACACCCTCCCGAGTGCAGTACCATCGGCGCTGGGAAGCTTAACTTCCGGGT
>NZ_JBQHCV010000036.1:0-92316 GCF_052068215.1 Nonomuraea sp. H19
CGTTTTGGCCGTACACGGTCCCCGGTTCCGACGAACCCAAGGGTGCATAACCACCCAGACCACCCCAACCGTTCGACGTCGACCCTTGGGTTCGCGGGAACTCCGGGCTTTCCAGGCTCCCCACTCGGGTCGCCGTCACCAAGGGCAAAGTAAGTCTGCGTTATCGCTGTTCAGGTAGATGGTGAGGGATGACCAGCTCCGACATAGGGAAAAGTAACTTTAAGTTCTGTCGCGGATTCAATAAGTGACGATTGCGGCTCGGGCGTACCAGTCGGTAGCGACTCGGTTACAAACCATCCTTCTTCCGACCTTCGGTGGAGATCGGGAGAAAGGTGCGGACGTGAGACGTGAGTGGGAGCTGGAAGACCTGATCGAGTGCTGGACACTGGATGAAGAGGAGCTCGCCTTGTTGGCGAACAAGTCCGGGGCCACGCGCTTGGGCTTTGGGCTGATGCTCAAGTTCTTCGAGTTGGAGGCGCGGTTCCCACGTCGGGAGGACATCCCGCGGCCGGCGGTGGGAGTTCATGGCTGGGCAGGTCAAAGTCGACGCGGCCTTGTTCGCCTCCTATGACTGGTCGGGCCGGACGATCAAGAATCATCGGGCGCAGATCCGGGACTTCCGCAGCTTCCGAGAGCCGACGGTGGGCGATGAGGACAAGCTCGCGGACTGGCTGGCGGACAAGATCTGTCCGGTGGAGATGTCGCGGGACCGGCTGCGGAGCGCGCTGCTGACTCGCTGCCGTGAGGACCGGATCGAGCCGCCGAAGACGACCCGGATCGAGCGGGTCCTGGGCGCGGCGGAATCGATGTTCGAGCGGCAGTTCACCGAGACGACTGTGGCACGTTTGTCGGCCACCTCGGTTCGGCCACTTGGGCGCACCACAGCCCGCAAGGACACCGCGTTCCCTGTAGAGGCGACCCGGGCTCGACGAGCACTCGGTCTGCCGCACGTCAGTCAACTCCCAACAACGAGTGACACGAGCCGAAACTCGGCAGGCTCGGCAGCCGTACGGTGCACGGTACGGCTGCCGAGGTGGTGACGAGGACTCCGGTACGGCTAGGCCGGGATGGCGCCGAGCTGACGCAGCTGGGACAGGACGTCGACGACTCCCCAGATCTCGGCGATGCGCCCGTCGGCGAAGCGGAAGATGAAGATCTCGTTGTAGGAGACAGCTCTGCCGGTGGGTGGCAGGCCTCTGAGGCCGCCCTGGTGGGTCCCGGTCACCGTGTTCCTGGAGACGACCTTGTCCCCTTCCGCGATCATGTCCTCGGCCGCGACGTGCAGGTCGGGGAACGCGCGAAGGAGCACCGCCCAGACCTGCTTGAGCGCCTGCACTCCGGTCGCCTCACTCGGTACCGGCGCGTGGAACAGCACGTCCGGATCGACGATCTCGTCGATCGTCTTGGCGATGAACGCGACATCGCCGGAGTTCACCGCGTCGTGGAAGCGGTTGAACGTTGCTTTGTTGGCGGTCGTCCGGATGGTTGTCATCTGGCTTCTCCTCGACTCGATGGTGGCACTCGAGACAGGGCCGCCACGCTCAGGAAGGCGAAGGCGAGCAGGGCGGCGCCGGTGCGCACGATGTGGGCGATCTGCCAGCGGTCGCGCACGTCGGCCCAGTCGGGGGGAGGCGCTTGCACGTCCCAGGTGAGCTGCAGGCTGTTGATCGGCACGTTGACCACCAGGGACACGATGAAGATCAACACCAGCAGCGCGAAGGCTGCCACGGTGAGCCACCGGCGCCGGCCGCCGGCGGCGACCGCGACGAACAGGAGCACTGCGGTGGCGAGGATCGCCGGGACGAGCGTGGCGATCGCGAGAATGTCGAGTCCGACCAGCTCGATCTTGCGCACCTGCGTGTACACGTGCCGGTCGAAGGCCCGCAGCGGCAGCTCGATGACGAGGACCGCGGTGACGAATCCGGCGAAGACGCCGCCGAACAGCAGGCTGACGAACTGGGCGATCCTTCCAACCGCGGCCTTGGTCATGGCTGGACCGCCGGCCTCATCTGTGATCAGAGTCATCGCCGGCCTCCGAACGCTGCCGCGCGGTGGGCGGCCCACTGAGCGTAGGTGAAAGCCGGCCGCCCGGTGACGGTCGAGGACGAGAGCAGCACGACATGCTGCAGGTCCGACAGCCGGGCGGCCTCGAGAAAGGCGTCGAGCCCGGTGGAGACCGGGAACAGGAACGCCCGCTCCAAACCGTCCAGTGCCTCGGCGAGAGTGTCACGGTGGGTGAGGTCGCCGGGCACGACCTCGACCTGCTCGGGGAAGGAACGGTTGCCGGGGGTACGGGTGACGGCGCGGACCTTCTCGCCGGCGTCGAGCAGCTGGGTGACAAGATGGGAGCCGACGTTTCCGGCGGCGCCGGTGACCAGAATCATGGGTTGGTTCTCCTCAGGGTTGGCTTGCAGGGATTCGTCCCTGCGCGGGGGGATGCGGTGATCGTCTCGGCGTACCCGCCACTGGGCGAGCGGCGGATGATGCCGGTCTCGATGCCGTGCGCGCGTTCTTCCCGCTCCTGTGCCTGCAGGGCCAGGCACAGGCGTCGGGTGACCTCGAAGGTCACGACGGGACCGGCGAGGACCGCGATGCGGAAGAACCAGGTCACCGCGAAGAGCGACAGGTCGAACTGGTGGGCGATCTGGTCGTTGGCCGCCGCCGCCCACAGCAGGCCGAAGAAGGTCATGCCCGCCGCGCCGAGCCCGGTCCTGACAGCCGCCTCGCGGGGCCGGTCCAGGGCGTGGTGGAGCGTACGGTCACCGGTGAGCCTGCGTTCGATGAGCGGACAAGCCGCCAGGACGGTGAAGAAGGCTCCCGGCACGATGAGAGCGGGGATGAGGATCGAGAGGGAGAGCGGGTGGCCGAAGACGACGGGTTCCCAGGCGGGCATGATGCGCAGGGCGCCGTCCAGGAAGCCCATGTACCAGTCGGGTACGGCGCCCGCGCTGGTGATGCTCGGGTTGGCCGGGCCGTACAGCCAGATGGGGTTGATCTGCCCGACGGTGCCCAGCAGTGTGAGCACGGCGCAGGTGGCGAAGAACAACGCCAGCGAGCTGAGCGGCGGCACCGCGGTGGCGGCCGGATAGTGGGTACGACCGTGCCTCTGCAGCAGCTGGCGTCTGACCACCAACAGCTCATACATGAGCACCGGGATGATCAGCACGTGCAGCCAGTAGAACAGTTCGATGACCTGATCACCGGGGACGGCGCCGCCGAACAGCAGACCGGTCAGGTAGGTACCGATGAGCGGGATGGACTGGGTGACGCCCTGGATCAGCGCGAGGCTGCCGCCGGAGAGCATGTCGTCGGGCAGGATGCCACCGGTCACGCCTGCGGCGATCGACAGGAGGAACAGGCCGACCCAGATCAGCCAGTTCAGGCCGCGGGGGCGGCGGAAGGCTCCGGTGAAGAACAGCCGCAGCAGGTGCAGGCAGATGGCGGCGATGAGGATCAGCGTGGCCCAGTGGTGGATCTGCCGCATCAGCAGACCTCCGCGTACCTCCAGGCTGATCTCCATCGTGGAGTCGAAGGCGCGGCTGACGGGTACGCCGCGCAGCGGAATGTAGGCGCCCTGGTAGATCACCTGGGTCGTATCGGGGTCATACAGGAAGGCCAGGAAGACCCCGGTGATGATGAGCACGATGAGGCTGTGAATCGCGATCTGGCCGAACAGGAACGACCAGTGGTCCGTCCGGCCGCCCGGCCGCGCCAGCCGTACCCGCAGGCCTTTCATGCGTGGACCAGTGGCTGCGGTCGGGCGTACTGCTCCGCGCCCGGTTCGATGATGTCGCCAGCCGAAGTCACGGCGAAGGGTTTCCATCGTCGATTTCATGCCGCCAATCGTGGGATTCCGCGGCCGTGAGGATCAACGATGGATCAGGTCATGCTCCGGTAAGCCTGACTTACTGCCGAGAGCCGAGTTCTGCTCCATCAGCTCTTGAGACTCCCGAGGTCATGTACGACCCGTGCGAGGGACCTGATGAGTTCGTTGTCGGTCTCGCTGCTGCGCCACACCATGCCGTACAGCAGTGCGTCCATGTCCTTGATGGGCAGATAGGCGATGTCCGGCCGCACCCAGTAGCGGGTCATGTGGGCGGGGAAGAGGGTGACGGTCTCCGCCATGCTGGTCCGGGTGAGGGCATCTTCCGTGTCGTGGACGAAAGGGCCACGTTCGATCATGCGACCGCGGCGGGTCTGACGCGGCGCGAAGGCGTCGAACCAGTAGTCAGGCCCGGTTTCGGTGTCGGGGTGCTGGAAATCGGCGACCATTTCCAGCGAGACCGACGTCCGCTGGGCGAGCTCGTGGTCTGCGGAGACGGCCAGCACCCGGGGGTCGGCGAACAGGACCGGTCCCACGGTGAGGTCGGGCTCTTCCACCGGTAGCCAGGCGACCAGGACGTCGATGTCTCCGCGGCGCAGCGCGGCGAAAGTTTCCGCGAATCGGACGCTCTGGATGTGCAGCCGCCACTGCGGATGGCGAGCACGGAAAACGTCCCAATAGGGGCGCAGGTCATGGGCGTTGACGGGAAGCAAGCCGACGCGGAGTACCCCGGTGACGCCTTGGGCGGCCAGTTGGGCGCGCCGCACACTGTCATTGAGCCCGGCGTACAGGGGTAGGAGGTCATCTCTGAGCTGCTCGCCGATCCGCGTCAGCCGTACGCTGCGGCTGGTCCGGTAGAACAGCTCGGCGCCGATCCTCCGCTCCTGCTGCTTGATCACCTGGCTCACCCGCGCGTGAGTGATGTGCAGCCGCTCGGCGGTTCGCCCGAAGTGCAGCTCTTCGGCGAGCGTCAGGAAGATCTCGATGTCACGAAGTTCCACGTTCGCCTTCCATCGGTAAGTCGCGCTTACCGGAGCATAGCGAACTGCGTCGTTGATCCGGATTGGCCACAAATCCACCATTTGGAGAGCCGGCATCAAGCGGACTGAGGAGAGACCATGACGCATCGACCGCGAGTCGTGATCATCGGCGGTGGGTTCGCCGGTTACAACGCCGCGCGGGTTCTGAACCGCAAGCACCGGCGGGAGATCGATGTCACCCTGCTGAATCCGACCGATTTCATGCTCTACCAGCCCTTGCTGCCGGACGTGGTGGCCGGGATCGTGCATCCGCGCCATGTCGCGGTGTCCCTGGCCGCCGCGCTGCCGTACACCCGGTTGCTGCCCGGCTCCGTCACCGGGCTGGACGCCGATCAGCGAGAGGTCCGCTACGTCGACTCCGAGGGCCGATCGCGGCAGGTCGGCTACGACCGGCTGATCGTCAGCGTGGGCGCGGTGAACAAGGTTCTGCCGATCGAGGGCAGCCAGACCTACAGCCACGGGTTGAAGGGTCTGCCCGAAGCTCTCTACCTGCGCGACCACATCATCCGGCAGGTCGAGCTGGCCGCCGTCGCTGAAGACCCGGAGGAGCGGCGGGCCCGGCTGACCTTCGTCGTGGTCGGGGCGGGCTATACGGGCACCGAGACGGCCGCTGTCGGGCAGTTGTTCACCCGGTCTCTGCTGCGCAGGTACCGGAGCTTGGCCGGCGTGCCGGTGCGCTGGGTCGTCGTGCAGTACGACGACCGCGTCCTGCCCGAACTGCGCCTTTCCCTGGCCAGGACCGCCGAGCGGGTCCTGCGCAAGCGGGGAGCCGAGCTGCGGCTGGGTACCACGGTGCGTAAGGCCGCGCCGGATGGAGTGTTGCTCAGCGATGGCGAGTTTGTCCCGGCCAGGACCATCGTCTGGACGACGGGCGTCCGTCCCGATCCGGTCATCGATGCGTTCGGCCTGCCCACGGTGGGCGGCAGGATCCAGACCGACGAGTTCATGGCGGTGAGCGGCCACCCGGAGATCTACGCAGCCGGCGACGCGGCCGCAGTGCCCGACCTGGCCGGTCCGGGCGAGATCACCCCGATGACGGGGCAGCACGCCGAACGGCACGGCGCGGCCGTGGCCCGCAACGTCGCTGCCTCGCTCGGACTGGGCCGGGGCGCCAAGCCGTACCAGCATCGGCTGCTGGGCTTCCTCGTCGACCTGGGCGGGTGGCAGGCGGCGGCGGACCCGCTGGGCGTGCCGCTGTCCGGGGTGATCGCGAAGCTGGTCACGCGCGGCTATCACCTGTACGTCATGCCGGGCAACCGGATCAGGGTCGCCGCCGACTGGGTGCTGGACGCGGTGCTGCCGCGCCAGGTCGTGCAACTCGGCCTGGTCAGAGGTGACGCCGTACCGCTGGACAGCCCCGACCCCGAGCTGCCCCAGCGGGTGTACCCGCCCCGCTCCCCACAGGGTGAGCACACCGAAGCGGTCACCCCCCTTTCCAGCGCGCCGGAGACCTCTATGCCCATCACCACTGACATCCAGATCCACGCCGTGAACGTCCTGGTCATCGGCTCCGGCGCGGCCGGACTACGGGCGGCGATCGCCGCCGCCGACGCCGGTTGCGAGGTGCTCGTCGTGGGCAAGCGCGCCCGAACGGACGCCCACACCGTGCTCGCCGCCGGGGGCATCAACGCCGTGCTGGGCACCAGGGACCCGCAGGACAGCTGGCAGCAGCACTTCGCCGACACCTACAAGGAGGGCTACGGCCTCGGCGACCCCGCGATGATCGAGATCCTGGTCCGCGAGGCACCGGATGCGGTTCGCGAGCTCGCCGACTGGGGCGCCCCCTTCTCCCGGCTCCCTGACGGCCGCCTGGACCAGCGGTTCTTCGGCGCGCACACCTATCGGCGCACCTGCTTCGCCGGCGACTGGACCGGCCGTGCCGTCCTCGAGACCCTCGCGCGCAAGAGCGAGGGCATCCCGATGCGGGAACGCTTCTACGTCACGGAGCTGCTGCACGCCGACGGCGAATGCTTCGGCGCCTTCGGCTTCGACCTGGACACCGGGGCCAGGACCGCGATCTACGCCGACGCCGTAGTGCTGGCCGCGGGCGGGCACACCCGGATGTGGCGGCGCAGTTCCTCACGCCGTGACGAGAACACCGGCGACGGCATGAGCCTGGCCCTGCGCGCCGGCTGCCGACTGGCCGACCTGGAGCTGGTGCAGTTCCACCCCTCCGGCATGACCCATCCAGAAGAGATCGCCGGCACGCTGGTCACCGAGGCGGTGCGCGGCGAGGGCGGACGGCTCTACAACGCCAACGGTGAACGCTTCATGGCCGCCTACGATCCCGAACGCCTGGAACTCTCCACTCGCGACCGGGTCGCCCTGGCCTGCTACACCGAGATCACCGAAGGCAGGGGCGGACCGCACGGCGGGATATTCCTTGACATCTCCCATCAGGACAAGGCCCTGATCCTGGAACGGCTGCCACGCATGTACCGCCAGTTCCTGGACCACCAGCTGCTCGACATCTCCACCACCCCCATGGAGGTCGCCCCCACCGCCCACTACTCCATGGGCGGCGTGGTCGTCGACGCCGAGACCACAGCCACCGACCTGACCGGCCTGTACGCTGCCGGCGAGGTCACCGCCGGAGTCCACGGTGCGAACCGCCTCGGCGGCAACTCCCTGGCCGAAACCGTCGTCTTCGGCCGCCGCGCCGGCCAAGCAGCCGCCGCCTGGGCCAGGGACAGGACCACCATCCGCCGTCCCGCCACCGTCGTGGCCGCCGCCAACGAACGGCTGGCCTCTCTGATCAAGCGCGGCGCCGAGTTCGCCCGTCCGCTCCAGCGCGACCTGCGCGACCTCATGTGGGAGCGCTGTGGCGTGGTCCGCGACGAGGACGGGCTCAAGCAGGCGCTCCTCGGCATCGAGGCTCTGACCGAACGGGCACAGCAGGTGGATGTGTCCCTCACCGCCGAAGGCCACGAGGACCTCGCCCACCTGTTCGACCTGCAGGCATCGCTGCTCGTGGCCAAGGCGACCGTTCTGGGGGCGATCGCTCGCAGGGAGACGAGGGGCTGCCACAACCGCAGCGACTACCCCGAGCTGGACGAAACGCTGACCAAGACCCTCGAAGTCTCGATGGACGAGCGCGAACTCCTGGTCGGCAGCCGCGCCCTACTCGAACCCGCCCCCGAGCTCGCCCGCCTGGCCGCGCTCACCCCCGACCTCGACCCGACGGGTCGACTCACCGAATAAGGAGATCGCAACCATGATTCTGGTAACCGGTGCCACCGGCAACGTCGGATCCCACGTCGTCACCCAGCTGCTCGACGCCGGCGAGAAGGTGCGCGTCATCACCCGCAG
Source organism: Nonomuraea sp. H19 (assembly GCF_052068215.1). Taxonomy (NCBI): domain Bacteria; kingdom Bacillati; phylum Actinomycetota; class Actinomycetes; order Streptosporangiales; family Streptosporangiaceae; genus Nonomuraea; species Nonomuraea sp. H19. The sequence goes on from NZ_JBQHCV010000036.1 coordinate 8,173, forward strand.
CCCCGGCAGCCATTCGTTCCCCGAGCAGGTCGAGGTCGTGCCCGGCGACCTCACCCAGCCGGACAGCCTGTCGGAGGCGCTGGACAGCGTGGAGCGGGCATTCCTGTTCCCCGTCTTCACCGGGCTCGACGCCTTCCTCGACGCGGCCCGGCTGTCCGACCTGCAGCACGTCGTCCTGCTGTCCTCCGCGGCGATCACGTACACCACGCCTTCGTGGATCGGCGAACAGCACCTGTGGCTGGAGCAGGCCGTCGCCGCCTCCGGGCTGGCGTGGACATTCGTCCGCCCCGGCTTCTTCACGACCAATGACCTGGCCTGGGCGCCGCAGATCAAGGCAGGCGACGTCGTCCGCGGCATTTACGGCAACGCCGCCGTGGCCCCGGTCGACCCGCGCGACATCGCCGACGTGTCCGTCCGGGCACTCCTCGACGAGCGCGTGGGCGAGTCCTTCCTGCTCACCGGGCCGCAGTCGCTGACCGGGGTCGACCGGGTGCGGATCATCGCCGAGACGATCGGGCGACCGCTGCGTTTCGAGGAGCTGCCTCACGAGCTGTTCCGGGAGCAGATGCTCCACCACGGCATGCCGGCCCCCGCGATCGACGACATGATCACTGGGCTCGCCGCCTGGGATGGCAAGACCGCACCGGTTCTGCCGACGATCGAGGAAATCACCGGACGGGCGGCCTTCACCTACGACCAGTGGGTCGCCTCCCGCGCGCAGGACTTCGGCTCGACGCCGGCCTGACGACCGTCACCCCCTTATCGACCAGAAAGCGACAAACCGACATGATCCTGATCACTGGAGCCAACGGCGTCGTGGGACGTCAGGCAATGAACCTGCTGCTACAAGAAGGCGCAGCCGTCGCCGCGGTCACGCGCGGTGCCGGCACAAGGGATGGTGTGACAGTCGTCAGCGGAGACCTGTTCCACCCGCAGTGGCTTGAGCCGGCGCTGGAAGGAGTGGAGGCGATACAGATCAGCCCGCGCGCCACCGGTCCAGGCCTCGGCGACCTGCTGAAGCTGGCCGTCAAGCAAGGCGTACGGCGTGCGGTGCTGCTGTCGGCCACCACCGTGGAGTATCCAGCGGGGGAAGCCCGCTTCGCCGCCCAGTTCAAACACGCCGAGGACCTCGTCACCAGCTCCGGCCTGGACTGGACGATCCTGCGCCTGGCCGACTTCGCCGCCAACGCCCTGGCCTGGGCACCCCAGATCAAGGCCGGTGACGTGGTGCGCGGCGCCTACGGCCAGGCCGCCACCTCCCCGATCCACGAAACCGACATCGCGGCGGTCACCGTACAAGCCCTCCGCACCAGCGCCCACGCGAGAAAGGTCTACACGCTGACCGGGCCGCAGTCACTGGACCAGTTCGAGAAGGTGCGCCTCATCGGCGCCGCCATCGGCCGGGAGCTGTCCTTCCAGGAGCTCCCGCCCGAGCAGGTACGGCAGGGCCTGCTCGCGCAAGGTCTGCCCGAGGAGGTCCCGGCCCGCCTGCTCGGCTCCCTGGCCGACTACGCCAGCCGTCCGGGCCCCACCACCGCCACCGTGGAAGAGCTGCTGGGCCGGCCCGCACTCACCTTCGCCGACTGGGCACACGACAACGCACGCACGTTCGGCGGCTGATCACCACCCGGTAAGCGGCCCCGTACCGGGGAAGCTCACTCGCGCTGCCACCAAATACGGGACAGAGCCCTTACGTCGCACGGCACGCAAACCGCCCGCTCAACAGGCTCGAGGGTCTCCAGCAGCGGTTCGGGCAGCCAGGGGCCGACGTAGGACTCCTTGCGGCGGCGTCTCGCGATCTCCGGTGCCGCAACGAGAACTCCGGACGCCGGTATGGCGCAGGCCACGAGCCACACCACTCACAGGAAGCGGGTTGCCGGCATCTCGTGGTCGGCAACCCAACAAAACGAAGAATGGAATGAGATCATGAGCAAGGTTTGGTTCGTCACCGGTTCGTCGCGCGGTCTGGGCCGCAACTTCGTCGAGGCCGCCCTGGCTCGCGGCGACAAGGTGGCCGCGACCGCGCGGAACACCGGCAGCCTTGATGAGCTGGTCGCAGCCTACAGTGACGCGGTGCTCCCGCTGGAGATGGACGTGACCGACAAGGCCGCCGTCCTCGAGAGCGTGAAGCGGGCCAAGGAGCACTTCGGCCGGCTCGACGTCATCGTGAACAACGCCGGCTACGCCCAATTCGGTGCGATCGAGGAGCTGACGGAGGAGCAACTGCGCGATCAGCTGGAGACCAACGTGTTCGGCGCGATGCGGGTCATCCAGGCCGCGCTGCCGTACTTGCGCGAGCAAGGGTCGGGGCACATCATCCAGATGTCCTCAGCGGCCGGGCTCATCGCCATGCCGCTCGGTGGCGCGTACCACGCCTCGAAGTGGGCTCTGGAGGCGCTGAACGAATCTCTTGCGGGCGAGGTTGCCGGCTTCGGCATCAAGGTGACCATGGTCGAGCCCGGCGGCTTCGCCACCAGGTCGGGCAAGAACCCGAATCCGCTCAACAACGGCTACAAGGTCGAGCCCAACCCGATCTACGACGATCTCCGCCGGGCACTCGCTGGGGTCGCGGGCAAGCTGCCCGCCGGCGACCCGGCCGCCGCAGCCCAAGCACTCCTCAAGATTGTCGACGCCGGCAACCCGCCCCTGCGGGTGCTCTTCGGTCAGGGCTTCTACCCGATGATCCAGCAGGCCTATGCCGACCGGCTCAAGACCTGGGACGACTGGCAGGACCTTTCGGTGGAGGCGCACGGTCGGGTCAGCTGAGAATCCCGGCCCGACTAACGACCTCGCACGATTAGATCGTGATCTTGGTCGGCGACCCGGCGTTGGTCTCAACCGGATCAACGAGAAGGCCGTACGGAATCATGCCGGGGTGTCCAAGCCTGGCTGGGGCCTACCGCCTTTCGCATTCCGCCTTCACCGGGATCTCCCGTAAACACCTGGGTCACCTGATCGAGGAAATCGCCCCGCGCTGGACCTCGCGCCAGCAGGACATGCTGACCGAGCGGCGCGGGCACGAGCGGCTGCGCTGAGGGCGCAGGCCCCAAGCACACTCTGGTCTTCGTCGACCGGGTGCTGGTCACGCCAACACCGTCGGCGGGCCACGACATCCCAAAAGCGATCAACTCTCCCGGCCAACCAGCAGGGGCACTGTCTTTCATCAGGACTCGAAGTCCAGGACACACAAGTGCTCACCCGCCGGACGGCTACCAATCAGCGGGTCCGCCGCACCGGCGGACCCGCTACGACTGATTAGGACATCAGCCATGAACATCCTGGTTCTCGGAGCGGGATACGCCGGAATGACCGCCGTGGCCGCCGTCGCGCGCCGCACCCGCGGCGAGGACGTTCGAGTGACCCTGGTGAACCCGAGCACCCGCTTCACCGAGCGGCTGCGGCTGCACCAGGTCGCCACCGGACAGAAGCTGGCCGATCTGCGGATCCCGGAGATGCTCGAAGGCACGGGCGTCGAGTTCGTCCAAGGCTGGGTGACCGCGATCGACGCCGGCGCCCGCCGGGTGGCGCTCGCCGACGGCCGCTCGCTGGAGTACGACAATCTCGTCTTCGCGCTCGGCAGCGTCGCCGACACCGGCATGGTGCCGGGCGTGGCCGAGCACGCGGTCACGCTGAACAGCGCGGACGAGGCCGCCCGTCTCACCTCCCGCCTGGTGGCGGGCGCGACCGTCGTCGTCGGCGGGGGCGGTCTGACCGGGATCGAGGCCGCGGCCGAGATCGCCGAGCAGCACCCGTCCGTGCGGGTCGTCCTGCTCAGCCGAGGCGAGCTCGGAGCGATGATGCGCGCGAAGGCGCGTACCTACCTGCTGGCCGGGCTCGACCGGCTCGGCGTCGAGGTGCGGACCGGCGTGTCCGTGACCAAGGTGATGCCGGAAGCGGTGGAGCTGGACGGCGGCGAGCTCGTCGCCGCTGACGCGGTCCTGTGGACGACCGGTGTGAAGGTGTCGCCGCTGGCCGCCGAGGCCGGGTTCGAGGTCGACGGGCGGGGCCGGATCGTGGTCGACACCGCGTTGCGTTCGGTCTCCCACCCCGAGGTCTACGCGATCGGCGACGCCGCGGCGATCCGTCAGAAGTACGGCGTGATCCATGGGACGTGCCAGAGCGGCATCCCCACCGGCGCCCACGCCGCCGCCTCGCTCGCGCGTGAGGTGCGGGGCAAGGAGCCCAGGCCGTTCCGCTTCCGCTACGTGCACCAGCCGGTGTCCCTGGGCCGCCGCGACGCCGTCATCCAGTTCACCCACGCCGACGACACGCCCGCCCGGTTCTACCTCAAGGGCAAGTGGGCGGTCTTCTATAAGGAGACGGTCAGCAGCAGCCCATGGAAGGAGTTCGCGATCCTCAAGCGCTGGGCCCGGCTGCCGCTGTCCCTTAAGGGCGGCCGTGCGACCCGTATGGCATGATCGTCTCCGAAGGGGGTTTGATGGACATCCTCGACCAACCTCGGGGCCACCACCATCATCCGCCCTGCGCAGATTCGATCTTGCGCATACGTTCCGCCTGTTCAAGCGGACGCTCGGCTGGACCGTCCCGAAGATCCGCAACCCGCAGGCGGCCGATGTGCGGACCTGGCCCGTCATCGCCGCCTACACCCAGCTACGCCTGGCTCGCCACCTGGTGGAGGACCTGCGCCGCCCGTGGGAGAAACCCGTCCTGCCCGGGCGGCTGACCCCGGCCCGGGTACGGCGAGGGTTTCGCAACATCCGCCCGGCACTCCCATGTCCGGCCCGAGCACCCAAACCCAGCAAACCTGGCCCCGGACGGCCGCTCGGCTCACGCAACCAGCAGCGCGCTCCCCGCTATGACCTGGGGAAAGTCCACAAGCGACCGAAGTCCCCGACCGCCAAACGCGATCCTGAACCTTAAAGAACAAGCTGAGGTTCCGCTTCCGGGGTTAAGACGCAGGAACGGCGGTCAGTCCGCAGCCTGAACCGCATCAGCGTCGGCGAAAATCCGGTAGACGCTGGCGACGCGCATAGCCCACCCGCGTCGGCTTCGCGCCCGCCGCCTCGATCGCCGGGCCCATCTCCTACATCCGCCCCGGACCTTCATCGGCGGGCGTCTAACCTCAGATCGGCCCGCAGCTGGGGCGCCAGCATGAAGCGCGGGTATTTCGGGGCGACCTTGCCGCCCCGGGTACGGCAGGCGCTGCTGGCCGGTACCGCACAGGTGGGGACGGAAGCCGGTGCACCGGATGGCGGCGTCGGGGCCACGCTACCGGCGACCCGAACCGGTGAAGTAGTAGCCCTTCAGGCTGCTGACCAGCCCCCGTCCACAGGAACGATGGCGCCGTTGATGAACGAGGCGGCCTCGGATGCCAGGAAGACGGCGGCGTCGGCCATCTGCTCCGGCTGGGCGATGCTCTCGCCGAGGGCGAGCACCGGAGCCAACCGGGCCATGCCGGTCTGGTCGAAGGTCGCGTTCGTCGCCATGCCGGTCATGGTCGGCCCGGGCAAGATGGCGTTGCAGCGGATGCCCTCCTTGGCGTAGGCCCAGGCGACGTTGCGGGTCAGCCCGACAACGCCGTGCTTGGCCGCGGTGTACGCGGCGCCGGCCGCGCCGCCGCGGATTCCCGCCTCCGAGGCGGTGTTGACGATCGCGCCGCTGCCCTGCTTCAACATGTGTGGCAAGACGGCGTGGGTGACCAGGAACGTGCCGGTCAGGTTCACCGCGAGCACCCGCTGCCACAACTCGACGGAGATGTCAGCGGGCAGCGCCATAGTGTCCATGATCCCGGCGTTGTTGCACAGCACGTCGATCCGGCCGAACGCGTTGACCGCCGCATGGACCAGGGCCGTGACCGAGCTCTCGTCGGAGATGTCGGCGGGGACGGCGAAGGCCGTATCCCCGATGTCGGCGGCGGTCTGCTTGGCGCTGTTGGGATCGATGTCGCAGGCCACCACGTGAGCACCTGCTCGGGCGAAGGCGAGGGCCATCGCCCGACCGATCCCCGATCCCGCACCGGTGATGAGGGCGACGCGGCCGTCGAAGTTGTTCACAGAGTTCGTCCTTTCACGCTGACAATGGGGGGGAGGTTCGTGCATCAACCGGAGGAAGGTGTCCGGTTTGCCGGGCACACGGAGGCGCTACTCCTGTCCAGCCATTCGGCAAGCTACGGAACGCGCCCGGCCTGAGCCGTAGGAGGGATGTGGAGGCCCTACGAAAAGGCCTCGCGCGGAACTCCCGGGAGGACCGAGAGGAAGAACTGGCGGATCGCGGACTCGACTTTCACGGAGTCGCGGTCGAACAGCCACTGCGCCTGCAGGCCGTTGATGAGGGAGATGGTCATGGTGGCCAGGGTCTCGGGGTCGATCGATGGGCGGAGCCCGTTGCGTTCGGCGAGGGCGATGAACGTGTCGGCGTAGAAGCGGCGGAGGTTGCGGTAGCGGTCGGCGTAGTAGGCGTGCGCGGGGTGGTTCGGAGAGGTCGCCTCGCCTGACACGACGCAGTGCAGTTCCATGAGTCCTGGCCGAAGTTCGTTGTCGACGATGATGGCGATCATGCCGTTGAGGGTGTCGATGGGGTCGGCTGCGGGGTCCAGCACCTTGGCCGATTGCAGGAACTCGGTGCCGCGTTCGTCGCGCAGCTCCAGCACCCCGAGGAGCAGGTCTTCCTTGCGCGGGAAATGGTGCAGCAGCCCGGTGTGGCTGATGCCCGCGCGCTTGGCGATGTCCTTCATGGTGGCGCCGTAGAAGCCGGTCTCGCCGAACGCGTCCACGCAGGCCTCGAGGACGCGCCGCCGCACCGCCGCCGTCTTCGCGTACGGGCCGCGGTTGCCGGTTGCGGTCATGGACGCTCCTCCAAATTAGTATCGCGTTTCGGTTTTCATGCTAGCGTGTCGCCAGCGTCACAATCCATGGTCTCGAGCAAGGAACTCAACCATGCCCCAGCTCCCCTCCGGTTTCCTCTGGGGTGCGGCTACCGCGCCACACCAGGTGGAAGGCAACAACGTCAACAGCGACTGGTGGACTCTCGAGCAGCAGATGCCCGGCATGCAGCGCAGCGGCGACGCGGTCGACAGCTACCATCGCTACGCCGAGGACATGCGCCTGCTGGCCGCGGCCGGGCTCAACGCCTACCGCTTCGGCATCGAGTGGGCCCGCATCGAGCCGGTTCCCGGGGAATTCTCCCGGGCCGAGCTCGCCCACTACCGCAGGATGATCGACACGGCTCTGGATTTGGGCCTCACCCCGGTCGTCACCCTGCACCACTTCACGAACCCGCGATGGTTCGCCGAGACCGGCGGGTGGCTGGGCGACCAGGCCATCGAGCGCTTCCAGGCCTACGTCCGGGAGGCCGCGAGCATTCTCGACGGCGTCGAGTGGGTGTGCACGATCAACGAGCCGAACATGCTCGCCCTCATGGTGGGGATGGCCCGGGACGCGCAAACCGATCGGACGACCAAGGACTGGATGAGCCCCACCGTGGAAGGCGCCGCACGGCCAGTGCTGCCCGACCCCGACCCGAAGATCGGCGCGCGGCTGGCCGAGGCGCACCACGCGGCCCGCGCGGTGCTGAAGCAGCACACCGGGGCGGCCGTCGGCTGGACGGTGGCCTGCCAGGCGCTCACCGCGACGCCTGGCAACGAGGACAAGCTCCGCGAGGTGCGCTACGTCCGGGAGGACCTCTACCTGGAGGCGGCCCGCGGTGACGACTTCATCGGCGTGCAGTCGTACTCCAGCCAGGCCGTCGACGAGAACGGGGTCGTCCCGCACCCGCAGAGCCCGGACAACACGATGACCGGCAACGCCTACCGGCCCGACGCGCTCGGCATCGCCGTCCGGCACACCTGGGAGACCACCGGCGGCACGCCGATCCTCATCACCGAGAACGGCATCGCCACTCCCGACGACTCGCGGCGGATCGCCTACACCTCCGAGGCCCTCGCCCACCTGTTCGCCGCAATGGACGACGGCATCGACGTCCGGGGCTACCTCCATTGGACCGCGCTGGACAACTTCGAGTGGGGCCACTGGGAGCCGACCTTCGGGCTCATCGCCGTCGACCGCACGACGTTCGAGCGCCACCCGAAGCCGAGCCTGGCCTGGCTGGGCGAGGTGGCCCGCCGAGGAGAGCTCTGACATGACGGCCCACCTGACAGGAGCGCCTTGATGCTGAGACCCCGATGCACCCCCACCCGTGAGCTGGTGAATCTCGACGGGCTCTGGCTGTTCTCCGTCGCGGGGACGCAGCCGTGGACCGGGCCGCTGGACACCACGCTGGAGGCAGCGGTCCCGGCCAGCTACAACGACCTCTTCACCGACAGCGCGATCCGCGACCACGTGGGCTGGGTCTGGTACCAGCGACAGGTGCGGGTGCCGCGCGGCTGGGCCGGCGAGCGCGTCGTCCTGCGCGTCGACGCCGCCACCCACCAGGGCCAGGTTTACGTCGACGACGTCCTGGTGGCCGAGCACGTGGGCGGCTACACGCCCTTCGAAGCCGACATCACCGAGCACGTGCGCGCCGGGCAGGAGTTCCGCCTCACCATCGGCGTCAACAACGAACTGACCGACACGACGATCCCGCCGGGCACGATCACCGTCACCGCCGACGGACGGCGCCGGCAGACGTACCTGCACGACTTCTACAACTACGCCGGTCTGGCCCGCTCGGTGTGGCTCTGCAGCCGTCCCGCCGTCCACGTCGAGGACATCACGATCGTGACGGGCCTCGACGCGAGCACCGGGACGGTGGAGTACTCGGTCCAGACCAGCACGCCGGCGCCGGTCCGGGTGCGAGCGCTCGACGCCGCCGGCGCCGAGGTCGCGGCGGCGGAGGGGGCCAACGGCATCCTGCGGATCGACGAGGCGACCCTGTGGCGGCCGGGTGCCGCCTACCTCTACGACCTCCTTGTCGAAGTCCTCGATGGCGACCAGGTCATCGACAGCTACACCGAGCCGTTCGGCGTACGGACCGTGGAGGTGCGCGGCACGCAGTTCCTCATCAACGGCGAGCCGTTCTACTTCACCGGGTTCGGCAAGCACGAGGACACACCCGTACGCGGCAAGGGTCACGACAACGCCTACCTCGTCCACGACTTCCAGCTCATGGACTGGATCGGCGCCAACTCCTTCCGCACCTCGCACTACCCCTACGCCGAAGAGGTGATGGACTTCGCCGACCGGCACGGCATCGTCGTCATCGACGAGACCGCCGCCGTCGGCCTCAACCTCGCCGTCGCCGCCGGGCTCACCGGCGCTCCGCCCCGGCCCACATTCTCACCGGAGACCTTCGGCGAGGCCACCCGTGAGGCACACGCCCAGGCGATCCGCGAGCTGATCGCCCGCGACAAGAACCACCCCAGCGTCGTCATGTGGTGCATCGCCAACGAGCCGGCCTCCAACGAGGACGGCGCGCGCGAGTACTTCCAGCCGTTGGTGGAGCTCACCCGCAAGCTCGACCCCACCCGCCCGGTCAGCTACGCGGCCGTGATCTTCGCCACGCATGAGAACGACCGTCTCGCCGACCTCTTCGACGTCTTGTGCATCAACCGCTACTACGGTTGGTACATCGCCACCGGTGACCTCGCCACGGCTGAGACCTACCTGGAGCACGACCTGCGCGGCTGGGCCGAGAAGTTCGGCAAGCCGATCATGATGAGCGAGTACGGCGCCGACACCATGCCCGGCCTGCACTCGGTCTGGGACACGCCGTGGACCGAGGAGTACCAGCAGGCCTACCTCGAGATGCACCACCGCGTCTTCGACCGGATCGAGGCGTTCGTCGGCGAGCACGTGTGGAACTTCGCCGACTTCCAGACCTCCCACGGCATCCACCGGGTCGACGGCAACAAGAAGGGCGTCTTCACCCGCGATCGCAGGCCCAAGGCCGCCGCTCACGCGCTGCGGGCACGCTGGAGGCCGCTCGCCGGCCGCAAACCGTCCGGCACCCAGTAGGCAAGCGCCCCCGGAGCGGCACGTGGCGCCTGGTCGGCCTCGGCCACCCACCTGCGCTGGCACATCACAGAGATCGACACCACCGAGGCCGATCCCTTCGAACTGCTCGCCACCAACCGCCGAACCCTGCTGGACGCTGGCTTCACCGCACCCTGGACCACTCGCGTTCGGACGGCAGATCTCCGGCACCGGACGGTGAGCGGGAATCTCCGTGGTGCTCAGCGACGCAGACGCGGAAATCCCCGCCGAGTGTGATCTCGCACTCGGCGGGTTTCTTGACGAGTCGCCTCGGGGAGCCGGCCGCAGCTCTCGCGTGGACAGTCGATGTCTGCTCAGGCGGTGTCGCCGCCGTCGGCGAGCAAGGTGCTGCCCGTCATGAAGGCGGACAGGTCCGACGCGCAGAACAGGACGACGCGCGCGATGTCATCAGGAACACCGATCCGGCCGATCGGGCTGTTCAGCATGAGGTCGGTCGGCGGGGTGTCGCCGGTCATCACGGCCGCGGCCATCATCATGTTGCCTTCCGTGGGGACATAGCTCGGTGCCACTCCGAGCACGCGGATGCCCAGCGGAGCCAGTTCGAGGGCCAGCTCGCGCGTGAGACCGCGAGCGGCGTGCTTGGAGCCGACGTAGGCGGCCAGGCCCGGAGCGCTGCCGCGGAAACCGGCGGTCGAGACGATGTTCACGATGGCACCGCCCGTGCCCGCCGCCGACATCCGCCGTGCCGCCTCACGCGCACCGACGAAGACACCGCGTGCGTTCACGGCGAACACCGTGTCCCACGTCTCCTCGGTCATCTCCAGCAGCGGGACGCTTGGGAAGATGCCGGCGTTGTTCACCCAGATGTCCAGGCCACCGAGCTCGGCGACCGCCCGGTCGGCCGCCGCGGCCACGGCCGCCGCGTCCGTGACGTCCATGGCGGCGCCGATCGCGCGTACCCCATGGCGTTCGGCGAGCTGCTTGGCGGCGGTCACGGCGAGCTCTTCGTCAATGTCGCCGATCAGCAGGTCGGCTCCTGCCTCGGCCAAGCGGAGCGCGATCGCCTTGCCCAGTCCGCGACCGCCTCCGGTCACGACCGCACGTCGCCCTTCCAAGGAAACGAGCTCGGGCAGGGATTTGCTGGACACATCGGCAGTGGACACGAATGGTCTCCTTCGGTTCTTCAGGAAATGGGGTGGCGCCGGTCGAAGCGGCCGGGGCCGGTGTGGAACGTGCTGCCGTCCGGGAACCGGACCTGCGCCTTGGAGCCGCCGGGCACGTCGATGGAGATGGTCAGGTGATCGTCCTCGACGCGCCAGCCGACGGTGATCTGCCCCTGGGGGCTGTCGAAGGTGCCCGTGGCCCAGGTGATCGCTTCGTTGAGCACCGGTGCGACGACGAAGGACTCCCAGCCGGCGGAGCCCGGAGCCTGCCGCAGGCCGAGGGTGTGGGTGTGCAGGAAGCGGATGACCGCGCCCTTGCTGTAGTGGTTGAGAGACGCCGTGGCGGTGCCGTCCTCGGATACGCCGTCCCAGTCCTCCCAGATGGTCGTCGCACCCCGATCGAGCATGCCCAGCCACGATGGGGACGAGCGCTGGAACAGCACCGAGTAGGCGACATCGGGATGGCCGGAGTCGGCGAGGACGAGCAGCAGGTCCGCCGTCGAGAGGAAGCCCGTGCGGAGGTGGCCGTCGGCCGCGTCGATCAGGTCCACGAGATGCCGGGCCGCCTTCTCGCGCAGTTCCTCGGGCACGAGTTCGAACGCCAGGGCACGCACATAGCTCGCCTGCGTGCCGGCCTTCGTCCGGCCCTCCGCGTCCAGGAACTCCGTCTGCCACGCCCGGCGCACCTTCTCCGCCGTCTCGCGGTAGCGGGCCGCGTCGCCGGCGCGGCCCAGCACCTCCGCCACGTCGGCGAGGGTGCGTACGGAGCGGAACAGGTACGCGGTGCCCACCTCTCCCTTGTCGGCCATGTACCACGCCATGGGATCGCTCATCACGGGGTCGATGAGGGAGCCGTCCGCGGCGCGCTGCCTCGGCTCCAGCCATTCCCCCCAGTGGAAGGAGCCGTCCCAGACGAACTCCTCGTGCGTGAGCGGCGCGGCCGAACGCTCGACGCGGGAGGGGTGCCGGGCGTTGCGTGCGGTGGAGAGCGCCCATTCGACCCAGCGCCGCATCGCCGGCCAGTTCTCGGCGAGAGCAGCCGTATCCCCGTACGTCTCATACAGCACCCACGGAACGAGGACGATGGCATCGCCCCACCCCGCCGAGCCGGTGATCCCGTTCACCATCGGGTCGTCGTGGACCTTCAGCCGGTTGGCGTCCGGGGAGGAGTTCACGACGCGGCCGTCGTCCAGCTGGTCGTCGCGGACCGATCGCAGCCATTTACGGCTGAAGCCGTCGACGTCGTACAGGCGCGACGCGGTCGGCGCGAAGATCTGGTAATCGCCCGTCCAGCCGAGGCGCTCGCGCGTGGGGCAGTCCGTCGGGATGTCGACGGCGTTGCCGCGGAAGCTCCAGCGTGCCACCTCGTGCAGGCGGTTGAGGCCGTCGTCGCTGCAGGCGAATGTCGCCGTCGGGCGCAGGTCGGTGTGCACGACCTGCATGACGATGCTCGCCGGGTCCAGGTCCGCGCCAGTGCGGCGGACGCGCGCGTAGCGGAAGCCGTGCACGGTGTGCCGGGGCTCGAACACCTGGCCCGGGCTGCCCGAGGAGACGACTTCGTCGCGCTGGACGAACGGGATCGCGGCTTCGCCCGGCTTCTGGCTGTCCAGGTGGGTCGTGGTCAGGTCGCCGGTCGGGTCGAGATGCTCGCCGTAGTCGATCACGGTGCGGGCGCCGGCCGGACCCAGGTCGGTGAGGGTGATCCAGCCGGACGCGTTCTGTCCGAAGTCCACGATCCACGCGCCGTCGGCGTGCCGGGTCACCGAACGCGGGGCAAGCTGCTCGACCCGTCGCACCGGCGGGGCCGGTGACCAGCTGATCGGCGGCGCGCTGACCGCGTCCACGAGGACGGGCCGCGCGTCGCCGGACGGGGCCGTGAAGTCGGTCGTCTGGCCGTTCATGAGGTCGGCCGCGACGATGGTGCCGCGGCGCGAGGTCCAGTCCGCGTCCGTGACGGCGACCGCCTCGGTGCCGTCGGCGTAGCGGACGTGAAGCTGAAGCCGCGCCGCAGTGGTCGTGCCCCATGCATCGCGCTTGCGCCAGGTCCCGACGCTGCCCCGGTACCAGCCGTCCGAGAGCAGGATCTCCAGGTCGTTGGCGCCGCCGCGCAGCAGCGCGGTGACGTCGGCGGCCTGGGCGTAGAGCGTGTCGCCGTAGGAGGTGGATCCAGGCGTCAGCTCGGCTGTCCCCACTCGCGCGCCGTTGACGAACGCCTCGTAGACGCCGAGGGCGGTGGAGTAGAGCCGGGCGGCGGCGATGTCGTCACGCAGCTCCACGGTGCCACCCAGAACGTAGGCGGGACGAGGCTCCGTGCCGTCTTCTTGCGGGGAGATCCATCGCGCCGCCCAGTCCCCGTCCAGCAGGCCGGCCTCGAACTCGTGCCACGACGACCACGGCGAGGACTGCCCGCCACGATGCGTGCGGACGCGCCACCTGACGGACTGCCGGCTGCGCAGCGGCGGCAGCGGCCACTCGACGAACAGGTGCCGGGCGGAGGCGACGTTCTTCACCGTCTGCTCGGCGCCGTCGATACGGAACTGAAGGTCGTAGCCATCCTGTTCGCTCCACGTCCGCGGCAGCTTCCAGGACAGCGGCGGCCGCTCCTCGGTGACCGGGAACCGGTCGCCGCCACTGGCGATCCGCAGGTCGTAGGGTGTGTGCTCGCTCATCCTCATCGCACCGACTTCACCCGCGTGAACACCAGCAACCCACCGATGAGCGCCAGCACCGCGCCGGTGAGGTAGAGCAGCGTGTAGTTCTTGTCGCCGCCGCTCACGCCGATGCCGATGACGAACGGAGCGATGAGCGGCGCCATCGCACTCGGGAGCTTGTGCGCGAACGACACCACGGCCATGTACCGCCCCGCCTCCTCCCTGCTGGGCAGCACGGCGAGCACGATCGCCTGATCGACAGCGCTGAAGAACGCGATCGCGAGCTGCATCAGGATGGACCCGATCATCAGCACGGGGAAGGACTGCGCGAAGGCTTCGACGATTCCGCCCGCGACGAAGAACAGCGCACCGATGAGGGCGAACAGTCTCCGCCGGCGCAGCTTGTCCGACAGGAAACCGCCACCGATCGCGCCGAGGGCCGCCGCGGCGACACCGAGGACGCCGATGACGGCCACCGTGCCCGCGACCTCCCGCACCGGCAGGTCCAGGCGCTGGGCATAGAAGAAGGTGGTGAACGTCGTGTTGAAGTACAGCCCCATGAAGAACATCAGGCGCCCCAGCCAGTTCCAGCCGAAGTCCGGATATTTGCGGGGATTGAACACATAGCTGGAGGCCAGCGTCCGCACCGACACGGGCGTCGTGTGGACGGCGCCGCGCGTGTCGTCCTCCTTGCCCACGAAGAGGAAGACCGCCAGCAGCGCCGCACCGATGAGGCCGGGCAGGACGAAGACGAGGAACGTGTTGCCCGTCACGGCGGTCGTGATGCCGATCCCGATGATGGGGGCTATTTGACCGGTCAGTCCGGTGAAGCCGCCGATCTTGCCGCGCTGCTCCTCCGGGATGCGGTCGGCCTGCACGTTGAGGATCGCCTGTGAGGCGGTCGCCCAGCCCAGCATCGCGAGGATCCAGCCGGCTCCCACGAGCAGCAGGTTCGGCGCGATCGCGATGCCGACCAGCGCGACCAGGCCCAGGATCAGGCCGGCGAACATGAAGGGGCGGCGACGGCCGAGGCGGGTGCGGGTGCGATCGCTCCACACGCCGAGCAGGGGGCTGAGCACGAGGTAGATCGTCTGGGCCGTTCCCGTGACGTATCCGAGGACCTCCTCGTGTCCGGGGGCGAGTTCGTCGATCCGCACCGCCAGCGAGAACGAGAGCGGGACCACGAACGCCATGGAGATGCCGAAGTTGGCGGCCATCATCCAGAAGATGTAGCTCGCACTCGCATTCGGCAGGTCGTCGGGGGTTTCGGTGTCGAGCGGTCCGAGAGAGGGGGGAGTGGCCATGAACACCCTTCCTTAAAGAAGTCAGGGCCGGAGAAACTGCAGCTCACTACTTAAGCGCATTAGTAACCTACCGTTGGCTGCCGTCCGGGTTGCAAGACATCTCCCCGTAACAACTACGCAACGAGACACCGTTCACATATGTGGCCGACAATCTTCTACGATGAGCCGACATGACACGCCCTGCGAAGCGGACCACCATCGCCGACGTCGCCCGCGCGGCCGGCGTCTCCGGAGCGACCGTGAGCTTCGTGCTCAACGACACGCCAGGGCAGTCGATCCCTGAAGAGACCAGGCACCGTGTCCTGGAGGCGGTCAGGCAGCTCGGCTACCGCCCCCGCGGCTCGGCCCGCGCGCTGGCCGCCGGGCGCAGCAACGTCGTACTGCTGTCCATCCCGCATCTGTCGATCGGCCCCGGGATCACCCGCTTCGTCGAGCAGTTCGCCACCTCACTGGCCCACGCCGGTCTGACCTTGGTCACGCACCTGGCCGGAGCGCCCGGGCGGTCGCTTCCCGACGTCTGCGCCGCCATCGACGCCTCGGTGGTGGCCAGCCTCGATCCGTTGGACGACGACACCGCCCAGGCCCTCCAAGGCGCGGGCGCGGACATCGTGTTCACCACCGAGGTGGAGGCCCACGCCACCATGCAGCGCATGGGCCGCCTCCAGGCCGAGCACCTCATCGCCCTGGGGCATCGGCGCCTCGGCTACGCCATGCCCGAACACCCGCTGCTGCGCAAGATCGCCGACGGCCGGCTGCTCGGGGTCTCCGACGCCTGCGCGCAAGCCGGCATCGACTCCCCGCTGACGCTCGACACCAAACTCGACACCGCCGCGATGGCACGCGCGGCGCGGCGGTGGCGCCGGGAGTCGGTGACGGCCGTGTGCGCCTATAACGACGAGGTCGCCATCGCTCTGCTGGCGGGCATGCGCCGCGCCAAGCTCGCCGCCCCAGGCGATCTGGCGGTCATCGGCGCCGACGACATCCCCCTCGCCCAGGTGGCCGATCCGCCGCTCAGCACGATCGCCTTCGACCTGGAGAAGGTGGGCCGTTCCCTGGCCGAGGCAGTCGTGGCGAGCCTGTCAGGCCACAAGCCGCGCCTGTCCCCCACCTCGTTGTCTCCGCACATCATCCACCGCGCTTCGACCTGAGCGGAGGCTGACGCCGGCTTCCCCCGCACGGAGCTGTCCGGGGTTCGCGCGCGTACCCGGATCTGCTCGCCCTCGTCCGTCACCTCTTCCACGACCAATCCTGGACCGCGATCGTTAGATTGCGCGCCGACCATGTAGTCCAGCACAACGGGCAGGTGGTGCACACCGCCCAGATGCGGGCGCGATGACCTGGCCGCGATGATGTGCAAGCGGATGGCGGCCACCGCCAAGAAGGCCAAGCTGGAGGAAATCCATCAGCGGCAGCGGCAGGTGGTAGAGAACCTGATCGGAACCTACCGGGGCGTGCTGCAGGGATTGGTGCCGGGCGGGCCGGTCGAGGTGGCCGAGGTCGCGGCCGCCGACGTCAGCCGACGCCGCGCTGAGCGCCATGGCCAAGATCGTCCAGGTGCTTCCCGTGCGGATCCGACGCCGCATCGACAGCCTCCGCGCCGTCGCCGTCCCGGCGCGGAACCCCGAGGCACGCGTGGGCATCACCGATGTCGCCTCGTTGACGACACCTCGTGCCGGGTGGAGATCGCCACCGACTCCCTGGACTGGGCCACCTTCTGCATCGGAGCGCTCGACGCCCCCGTTGTGGTCCACGGCCCACCGGAAGCCATCGCCTACATGCGCGCCTGGGGACGACGCCTCACCGCCGGCACCCAAGAGCCCCCGTGATCCGCGCAACGGTCTTCAGGGGCAGAACCGGGCGGTGCCGACCCGGAGCAGCGGACACGGAGCAGCGGACACGGAGGAAACACGCACCGCCCCAGGCCCCCGGCCCACCCGCGACCCCTTTTGCGTCAACGCCCGGCGCCGGGCTGCATGGCCGGTGAGGGATAGACGGTGAACACCCGCTGGCCGTCGAGCCACGCGCTGAGCCGCCGCGCTTCGGCCGCCAACGCCTCGCGGGCCTGCGGGGGGACATCGTCATCAAGCAGGCGCAGCTCAACCACACCGCCGGGATCCTGCACCCATGCACCGACGACGCGTCCGTCGACCCAGGCGGTGGTCCCGGCGTTGCCCGCACTGTCGAATAACTGGGGTGCGTGCGCACCGAGGTAGAAGGCGCGTGCCTTCCAGCCCATCACGGTCGGATCGAGCAACGGCAGGAGCGCGACCCACGGCTCGGCGGCGACGACCGGGGCGAGATCGTCCTCGCGCAGCCACCCGACCGAGCCGTCCTCCAGCAATACCCGCTGCGCGCCGATGTCGTCCAGCGCGGTGCGGACCGCGGACTTGGTGGCACCGAGCCACCAAGCGAGGTCATCGACGGTGCCGGGGCCGTAGGACCACAGCCACCGGGACACCAACTCGGCATAGCCTTGCCGCGCCGCAAGCGCCTCGGGCACCTCGTCCCCCCACCACGCCTGTGTCGTCGTCCATGTCGGGCGACTCGTGTACCAGGCTCCAGCGTTGGCCGCGCGCGCCACCGCGCCGTCCAGGCTCAGCTGGGTGAGCACTCGCGGAGCGATCGCGATCCGTCCTCCCCAGGACTTGTCCGGAGCCTGCTCGATGAAACCGGCGGCCTCGGGCACTTCCTCGCGTACCCGCTTCGACGTCCGCGGCACGCCGTCGGCCAGGCGTGCCAGCACCGCCTCCTTCGCAGTCGCGAGCCATGCGGCTCCCTGCCCCTCAGCGGCCGGCCCCCAGCGTTGGAGGTCCCTGACCAGTCGTTTGCGATGGGCCGCGGCCACCCGGGCCGAGGCACTTCCCCACACCGACGGCACAAGATCGCGGGGGAACACGAACAGGGTCTCGCGCATCGACTGCTGTCGAATGAGGGAGCGTGTGTCGTAGAGCGCCCGTTCGACGTCGTCGATGTCGAGCGCGTCGACCCGTGCCCAGCAGGACAGGTGCACGCTCGGCGGGTCGGTGGCGTGTAGACACACCACCGCACGGGCGGCCTCCTCGGGAGAGGCCGCTTTGGCCGTGGGGGCGAGAGCGTGCCGCACGCCCAACCGGGCGCGGCGCTCCTCATCGGTTACCAAGCGCACGGGGCCATCCTGGCGCAGAGGCCGACAGAGCGAGGCGCACGCGGCAACTCATCGACGATTGGGCCTCATGTCATGGTGCCGCCGCCGAACGCGGTGCTGGCCCGCTTCCCTGGGATAGCACACCCATTCGGCCTCCACGGGCTGGCCCAGGTTGGTGCGAGTGACGCCCCTGGCGATGAGCGCGTCCGTGGGAGCTGTACCTAGGTATCGAATGCAAGCCCCCTTCGGCGTAGCGCCAAAATCCGATCCTCCCCGAGGGCCTACCTGACCCAGCAGGGCCTGATCAGGCGCGAACGTGATCCGCAGCGGCGGCACGACATCTACGTGGTCCACGACGACGCCTGGTACCACTCGACGATGATCAGCTCGCGGCAGACGCTCGCGGCGGCGGAGATCGCGAAGGCGGCGGGGCAGACGCTCGGGCTCGACACGCCCGTGGGACACCGCCTGGCCTGGGGCGGTGCGTTTCTGGAGCGGATCAGCCTGGACGCTCTGGCGTCGGCCGAACTCTGGCGCGACCTCCCGCCGTGATCAGACCGCAGTATTTCTGCTAGCCACGCAGCGTCACGACAGTCGCACATAGTTACTTTGCCTCTGATGGCGCCGACCCGAGTGGGGGGCCTTGAAAGCCCAGAGTTCACGCGAACTGAAGGTTCTTCAGCGGGAACTCACGTGGGTTCGGCATCTCAAGGCCTGTTCGCCTCGTGGGTTCAGCGCACTGAATGTCGCGAAGAGTGTCAGCGGAGAGCGGCTTCGAGCGCGTCCGGCAGAGCAGTGTCGGTGATGACCAGTTCGTCGCCCAGGTTGAGGATGCGCACCTCGCCGTGATCGAGTTCGAGCCGGAGGCCGATCTCCGTCTCGATCCGGTGGTCGATGATGCGGTGAACGGCTCGGATCGACCGGCCGATGAATCGGCTCATCAGGAAATCGTCTGGGGCGGGACCGACGGTGACCTGGCCGTACTCGTCCATGTCATATGAGTCGTGTGGTTGATCGAGCGTCAGCTCGAGCGAGGCGTCGGGGGCGGTGTGGAAGCGGACAGGGCCTAGATCACTCATGTGCAACCACATGTGCACCAGTGAAAGGTGGTCGTCGCTGGGGTGGGTGTGCCACGACACCGTCACCTGGAGCAGCCTTCGGCTGACAAGCTCATCAGCGGAGATCACGACGCCTATGGTGTCACGGTGGTTCGGGCGTTTCCGCAGCGGTCTGCAGGAGGTGGCGGGCGGCGTCGGCGTAGCGGATGGCGGTCTTGTCGTCGATGCCGAACACGGCAGCCAGATGCAGTGGGTCGGGGCCGCGGGTCAGAGCCTCTTCGAGTTGGCGGTCGATGCGAAGGCGCTCCAGGGTGGCGGTCAGGCCCCGGACGGCGTTGGTGACCCAGAGCTTGCCGACCGGGGAGTTCTCCATCGCGGTGTGCTGAGTGAGCAGCAGGTGGGGGTTGGCGGTCCTCGGCCAGCGGCTGCGCCGGTAGTCCAGCCAGGCCAGGAGCGCTTGACGGGTGAGCTCGTCAAGGGGGCGAAGGTGGCCGCCGATGGTGATGCGATGGTTGCCCAGGTCGATGTCGTCGAGCTGGAGGTCGCGGATCATCTTGGGCCGGGCCGCGTGGACGGCGGCCAGGGCGAGGATGAGGCGGATCGCCGGGGTCGTCGCGGTGGCGACGGCGTGGTCGATGTCGCCGGAGGCGAGGGGGAGGATCACCTTTTCCGGCCGGCGAGCGATGCGGATGCGGATGGTGGGGTCGCGAAAGATTCGCCCGCTCTTCCTGCAAAAGCGCATGAGCGAGCGCAGTGCCACGATGGTGTTCTCCCGTTTGGCGCCCTGCAGGGTGTCCTTGATGGTCACGATGTCGTCGCGGGTGACCTCGCGAAGGTGATCGTAGGTGCGTGACCAGTCGAGCAGGACGGGCCGGATCTCGGTGACGTAGCTCCAGACGGTCTGGATGCTGCGCGCTCGCTGGCGAGGCCCGCCCTCGTGTAGTAGGCGGGCCCATGCCTCGACGTCGGCGGCGATGCCGGGAGCGATGCCGCTCAGCTTGCCGGCCAGCCAGCTGTCGAAGGCGGGGACGCGGTCATCATCGAGCAGACCGATGCGGGCGAGGACTTCGACGGTGCGTCCGACGCTGAGGCCGTGGTGACGCAGCTTGGGAAACAGTTCCGAGAAGCGGATCATGTCGCCGGGAGTGTGGGTGGACAGCAGCATGACCAGGGCCCGGTCGACGTCGCTGATGATCCACCGGGTCCAACCCCGAGCCTCGGCGAGGGCAGCGGCCGCCGCGCGGGCCGTGCGTAAGGCCGGGTTGGCCGGGTCGGCGTGCCGGCGCCGGTCGAACCTGGCGTAGTCGCGACGCACTGTGATGGGCAGCCGCAGCTGAGCCCAGCGATGGGGGAAGATCTCTGGCTGAGCGGGCGGCGGCTGGGGACGGGAGCGTCGGCGTCCCTGCCGTCCAATGCGCGGCCCAGGGTCTTGGGATCGCTGCCGGTGCATGTTGCTGAGGAACAGCTGCTGGCAGGTGAGCCTGCGCAGGAACGGTTCCAGCACGGTGACCTGGTCTTTGGCCTCCAGGCTGGCCTGCAGCCAGCACAGCCGGCAATACCCCTTCTTGATCGGGACATCGCGGTGGCAGCTTGCGCACTGGCCGACTTGGTGGAGCTGGCCGAAGGTGTAGCAGGCGCGGCAGTATCGGCCCGGGAGCACGCCCCAGGCATAGCAGCCCACGCAGGTCGCCGCTGGCTTGGTCGGGGAGATGAGGCCCATCAGGCAGGTGGTAGCGACCGTCCGTCTCGCCGCTTGGGCGTCACCACGGGTGTCTCGCCCACGGCTGTGATGCGGGTCTGCCCGCTCTCGGCCGGAGCGGGCACGAGCTCCGGTTCGGGGATCAGCAGCTCTGCGATGCCGCAACCGAGCACGGCGCAGATGACGTCCAGGTCCTCCAGCTTGACGCTGGCCGGATGGCCCGACCACAGGCCGGACATCTTCCCGGCGCTGATCACCATGCCGCGTTCGGCAAGCAGACGCTGCAGCTCGCTGGCCTTCCAGATGCCGCGGTTGGCGGCGGCCAGGCGCAGGTTCCACTTCATGGGATCAACCCCTTCAGCCGGTCGGCGGCTCGTTGCTGTCCGGCGAGCCAGGCCTCTTCGACGTGCGTGCGATGGACGTGGATGTATTTCATCGTGGTGGCCACCCAGGCGTGGCCGAGGGTCTCCTGGATGGCGATCAAGTCCATGCCGGCGAAGTAGAGCTGGCTGGCGCAAAAGTGCCGCAGGACGTGCGGTGTCAGCTTCTCTTTCCAGTCCGGCAGGTGCCGGGCGGCGGCTTCGGCCAGCGCGGTGCGCAATGCTTCGGTGCCGACCCGGGCGGCGCTGCCGTCGGTGTTCTTGCGCTCCGACGGCAGGAGCGGGACGCCGTGCCGGGTGTGATCGTCGCCGAAGTGGCTCCAGACGTCCTCGACGAACCAGCGCAGTGTCCGGCCGGCGTCGTTGATCAGCGGAACCATCCGCTCACGCGGGCCGGAGCCGCGGGCGCCCTTGCCGAGGCGGACGTGGAGTTTGCCGAACCTGCCCAGTTCCCATTTGACGTCGGCCAGGTCCAGGCTGCGAGCCTCGTTCACCCGCAGGCCGACCTCGGCCATCAGCCGGGCCGCGGTGTAGTTGCGGGCGGTGGGGGCGAACTTGCGACAGGTGGCCAGCTCTGCGCGCCAGCCGGCGAACAGGCGGGTGATCTGCTCGGCGGTGGGCGGGATCCGCAGCGCCGCGTCCTTCTGCCCGCGCGGCCGGTTCATCTCATCGATCGGACACTCCACCACGTGCCCGGTCAACTGGTGGATCTCGATCTTGTGTCGTAGCTCCAGGAACAAGAAGTAGGTCTTGATCGCCTGGGCCCGCGACAACCGGGTGCCCTTGGCCGCACCGCGTAACACCTGGCCGAAGTAGGCGTCGGCGTCGGACGGCTCCATCGACCACAACGGTCGGCCGAGCCAGGCCCGGACCTGCTCGATATGGAGGACCTCGGAGCTGATCGTGGCGTCCGACAGGCCGGCAGCGGCGCGGGCGAGCACGAACCCGGCCAGCACGTCGGTCTCGAACTCGGCCAGCTCTTCCGGGCCGACCGGGGCACGCGCTTCACGAAGATCGCGTACGACGGACAGGCTCAACCCACGCCTCCTCGTCTTCATCGGCGATGTCAGACGATCGAGGAGGACGATAGACCTTCAGAATCTCTGAAGTCTCATCAATCTCGAAAACTCCCGGAGTCCCAAGCAGAAGGTGCAGGTCCAGGAGCTAATGAGGCCAGACAGACCTCAGGGAACCCACGGCTTATCTCTTAGTGGGCCTGCGACGTCCAGTCCGAACTGCAGGTCTGGACCGGCAGCTTCCACATGTTCGACGGCGCCGCCCCTACGGCGGCCCTGTCCACCGCCGCCCTTACGGCCCGCACCGCCTGGGTGCGTCGCGCTCTCGGCGCCTGAGTGCAAGGCTCGCTCTGGCAGGCACCCCCGCATCGACCACCATCTCGAGGAGACCGACGCGACCGCGGCCGATCTTGCGCAACGCCGAGCAGCAGCAATACTTGGCTGGCCACATAATCTGCTATGTTTATGTGGCCAGCCACCTGATGGGTGGTGACACGTGAGGAGTCGTCATGAAAGCCATCCTGTTCGACCGTTTCGGCGGCACGGAAGTGCTGCACGAGGCGGACATCGAGGTCCCGCAGCCCGGCCCCGGGCAGGTCCGTGTCCGCGTGAAGGCTGCCGGGCTGAACGCGCTGGACGGCAAGATCCGCTCCGGGATGCTGGAGGCCGTATACCCGACGCAATTCCCCTCCGTCCCCGGTCGCGAGCTCGCCGGCGTGGTGGACGCCCTGGGTGAGGGCGTGCAGGACGTGCAGGTTGGCGACGAGGTGCTGGGCTGGTCGGACACCGGCTCGTACGCCGAGTACGCGCTGGCCACCATCGTGGCCCCCAAGCCCGCGGGCCTCGACTGGCAGCACGCGGCCGCGCTGCCGGTGGCGGGTGAGACCGCCGAGCGGGTTCTGAAGCTGCTCGGCGTCGCCGCCGGGGAGACCGTGCTGATGCACGGCGCGGCGGGAGCGGTCGGAACCCTGGCGGTTCAGCTCGCCACGGCCCGCGGAGCACGTGTCATCGGCACCGCCGGCCCCGGCAACCAGGAATACCTCGCCTCGCTCGGCGCCACCGCGACCGTGTACGGCGAGGGCCTGGTCGAGCGAGTCCGGGCGCTCGCCCCTGACGGCGTGGACGCGGTGTTCGACCTGGCCGGGAAGGGCGCCCTCGAGGACTCCATCACCCTGCGGGGCGGCACCGATCGCATCGTCACCATCGCCGACTTCCGCGCGCAGCAGCTCGGCATCACCTTCGCCAGCGGTCCTCAGGAGGTCTCGTCCGACCGCCTGGCCGCCCTGGCCCAGGACGCCGCGACCGGCAAGGTCGTCACCACCGTCACCGCCTACCCGCTCGACCAGGCCGCCGCGGCCCAGCAGGTCAGCGACGCCGGGCATGTCCGGGGCAAGCTCGTCCTCACCGTCGGCTGAACACTCTCGCCTCTTCATCCACCCCGCCCGCGGTTTCCCGATGACCACCCGGTCATCGCCGCACCGAAGGACCACGCATGCTGAGCTCTCTGTGGACGCCGACCACCGTCGGCGACATATCCCTGCCGCTCCGCCTGGTCATCACCCCCATGACCCGTGGCCGCTCCACGCCGGAAGGTCCCGACCGAGCTGAACGCCGGGTACTACGCCCAGCGAGCCTGGCACGCACTGATCATCACCGAGGGAACCCAGCCTTCCGCCGACGGCCAGGGCTACCTCCTCACTCCTGGCATCCGCAATGACGAACAGTTCGCCGGGTGGCGCAAGGTCATTGACGCCGTGCACGCGGCCGGCGGCCGGATCGTCATCCAGTTGATGCACGTCGGACGCATCTCCCGCCCCGACAACCGCGGGCGCCAGCCGGTCGCCCCGTCGGCGATCCGCCCCGAGGGCGTGATGTTCACCGCGTCCGGGCCCCAGGAGATGCCCACGCCCCGTGCGCTGTCGACGCAGGAGGTCGCGGCGACTGTCGACGACTTCCGTCGCGCCGCGGCGGCCGCCGTCGCGGCAGGCGCCGACGGCGTGGAGATCCACGCCGCCAACGGCTACCTGGTGCACCAGTTCCTGTCCGACAAGACCAACCAGCGCACCGACCGCTACGGCGGCACCATCGACAACCGCATCCACTTCGCCGTCGAGGTCGCCGCCGGCGCCCTCGCGCTCGCCAACCCGGACCTGGTCGAGCGGCTCCGCGCCGACGCGGAGCTGAACGCCCCCTACCCGGCGAACTTCTACGGCGGCGGAGCGGCCGGCTACACCGACTACCCCACTTACATCGGCTGAGGAACGCAACCATGCCCCACATCCCCACGACGGCCAGCGGAGGGCCGATAAGCTACGCGATCTTCCAGCTCGCCCGCGCCCACCGCGCCTACGCCGCCGCCCTGCTTCGCGCGCTGGACCTGCATCCCGGACAGGAACTGCTGCTGATGCAGCTCTTGGATCGGGACGGCCAGACCCAGTCCGAGCTGCTCGAAAGCGTCGGCCTGGACCACTCCACCGTCTCCAAGTCCCTGCGCCGCATGCAGGACGCCGGCCTGCTCGTCCGCGAGCCGGCCGCACATGACCGGCGCGTCATGGTGGTCCACCTCACCGACAAGGGCCGTGCCATGCGCGAACCCATCGCAGTCCTGTGGCAGGCCCTGGAGGAGACCTCCGCGCGGAACCTGTCGGAGCAGCAGGCGGAGTCCTTCGTCGACACCGCCTACGCCATCGCCGACGCGATCAAAAGCCGTGCTCTTCCGCAAGAAGAGTCCACGTAACTGCTTCTGCTTGCACCCCATGTCCGCGTGCCCCACCGCGGACGTGGGCTGCAAATCGTTTGGATGTGGCGGGCACCGCGCACCTCCGTACGTCCGGGAGAACGGGCGGTCGCGGGACCTCAGCGTCATGGGCGAGCCCGAGCTGTCCCAGTGCAGGCAGGCGGAACTCATCCGGAGGAAAGGGCAACACCCCGCGGGGACGGCGAGCCCTTCCCCGTCGCCAGCTGGCTGTACATCGAGGACGGCCGCATCACCCGCGTCCGGGTCACCTTAGACCTCGGCAAGCTCCTGCAGGCCTGCGGTGACCCGCGCCGCGGATCCTCCGCCCACCACAGGTCCGCTCCCTGAGCGACCCGGGCCGATGGCGCCCACGTCCGCGGCCACCACTGCCCCGCCCACCTAATCCCCCACTACTGACCTGATGGAAAGTGAGACCCCCATGACCACCACCCTCCCCGTCCTCGTCGTCGGCGCGACCGGCTCCCTCGGGGGCAGGGTCGTCGACGAACTGCTCAAGCGCGGTAAGAACGTCCGCGCCCTGGTCCGGCCGACCACCGACGCGAGCAGGCTCGAAAGCAGAGGTGTCGAGATCGCCCGTGGCGACATGCTCGACCTCGACTCGCTCGTCGCCGCCATGAACGGCACCGATGCCGTCATCACCACCGCTGCCGGCTACACCCGTGGCGGCAAGAACGCGCACGACATCGACACCGTCGGCAACGCCAACCTCGCCGAGGCCGCCCACCGCGCCGGCATCCGGCGGTTCGTCCTGACCAGCATCCTCACCAGCGACCAAACGCCCCATGTCCCGCACTTCTGGCACAAGAAGGTCGCCGAGGACAAGCTCGAACAGCTCGGCGTCCCGTTCGTCGCACTGCGCCCGGGGGCGTTCCTCGATCAGATCGCGAGCATGGCGGGCGACCCGATCGACAAGGGCCGCCTGATCTGGGTGGGCAAGCCCACCGTCCCGCTGACCTGGGTCCGCACCTCCGATCTCGCGGCGTACCTGGCGGCCGCGGTCGACGTCGAGGCCGACGACGGTGAGCGCATCGACATCGGCTGGGACCGTCCGGTCAGCGTGCGCGAGGTGGCCGACCTGATGGGCAGCCGGGCCGGAAAGAAGATCAAGGTGTGGGCCGTCCCTTCCGCCGTCGCCCGCGCCGCAGGAGCCGTCGCCGGCCGCTTCATGCCCCTGGTCAAGGACATGGCCGCGATGTTCGGCTGGATCGACAGCGGCCGCTACGTCGCCGACCCCCGTCGGCAGGAGCAGCTGTTCGGCCCCGTCCCCACGGCCGAGGACGCCCTTGTCCGGTTCACCGACGAGTTGGGCACGGCGCAGCACCGGTGACGGGCCCGCATCCCAGTCCCGCTGCCCGGGCGGGGGTCCCATCGATGAGTGGAGGAACCGCCATGACAGATTCATCAGCTCCGGAGTGTCCATGACGATGCGCGCCATCGTGCTGTCCGAACCGGGCGGCGTGGACGAGCTCGTCGTCGAGGACGTCCCCCTGCCCGCGGTGCAGTCGGGGTGGGCGCGGATCCGGGTGAAGGCGTTCGGGGCGAACGAGTCGGAGGTGACAACCCGCAAGGGGCTCGCCGACTCGGACGTGACCTTGCCGCGCATCCCGGGCATCGAGGGTGTCGGCGTGGTGGACGAGGCCCCGGAGGGCAGCGGTCTGACGCCGGGCGGCCAGGTGGCGAGGATGATCGGGGGCATGGGCCGCTCCTTCGACGGTTCCAATGCCCAGGACGCCCTGGTACCGGCGGCCAGGTGATCCCCTGCAGTTCGGACCTGCCGTGGTCGACGCTGGGCGCGCTGCCGGAGAGGTTCCGGACGGCCTACGGCTCCCTCACCACCGGCCTGGACCTCAAGTCCTCATCCACTCGCTCCAGCGCGTCGGGGGCCGCCGCAGCTCTTCCAGATGAGACAGCCCCTGACCTCGGCATCTCCAGCAGCGCCGCGAGCTCGGCGGGCAGCGCCGGATCGGCCCGCCGCGCGGCCAGAGTGACCGCCGTGTGCAGGCGCTTCTCCGCTACCGCGCGGCCCTCGGACACCTGCCGGGCCAGCACCGAGACGCCCGGCAGCAGCACCCAATTCTCGCGCAGCCACGCCACCGCGTGGCTGAACAGCGCCACCGGGTCCTCGGCGTGCGTCCAGGCCCGCCCGTGCAGGAACGCACGGAACTTCCGGCCCCACTCCGGGTCGTCGAACTCCCGCTAGCCGTACCGCCGGCGGATCTCCCCCGAGTGCTCGTACGCCGTCGGCTTGCGCTCGGGGTACCTCTTGACGACCGAGGCGTCCTCGATGTCCAGCTGCTCGGCTAAGTAGCCGATCACTTCCCAGGGGACGTCGAGGGGATCGTCCGGCAGGAACAGCCCGACGTAGCGCACCGTGCACAGTTGAAGGGCGATCCCGAGTCGGTGGCTGTCCTGGCGCCGCAGCGCGATCAAATCCCGTCAATGGCAGGCACCGCATCCTCAGATCCCGCGAAAACCACGACGAGCTCCAACCCACCCCCCGGGTTGGGGCTCGCTCGCACGTTGGCCCCGTGAGCCTTCGCGATCGAGGCGACGATCGACAATCCGAGCCCGGCGCCCTGTCCACGGGTCGTGTGCAGCCGCCGGAAGGGCTCGAAGAGATCGCCGAAACGTTCCTGGGGCACGTGCGGGCCGGTGTTACGGACCGTCAGAACTCCGCGGGAGAGCGTTACCTCAACCGTCCCGCCGGGATGGTTGTAGCGGACCGCGTTGTCGAGGAGGTTGGTGACGAGCCGGTTCAGCAGAACAGGGTCTCCATCGACGACGAACGGCTCTGCCCGCTCCGTCACGGTGACGCCGTCCGAACCCCTTTCCGCCAGGACGAGCCGTACCACCTCATCCAGGGCCACCGGACTCCTGTTGTCCAGGCCGTGTTCCGCCTGTGCCAGGACCAGCAAGGCGTCGATGAGGTTCTCCGCGCGGTGGTTGTGGAGCAGGAGCGTGCCGCGGATCTCGCCGACGTCCTCGGGGAGCCCGATCTCGATCGCCGCCCGCTGGACGGCCAGTGGGGTCCGCAACTCGTGGGACGCGTTCGCGATGAACCGCCGCTGCCCCTCGACGGAGCGTTCGAGCCGGTCGAGCATCGCGTCGAAGGTGTCGGCCAGTTCCTTCAGCTCGTCCTTCGGCCCGGCCAGCGCGATCCGTTCGTGCAGGGTCGACAGGGACAGCCGCTGCGCGGTGGCGGTGATCCGGTGGATGGGCCGCAGGAGCCGCCCGGCGATCGCCGCCGGGCTCGACCGTCTCGAGAAACTGGTGAGCACGGCCGACGTCATCGACCACAGTGGGCCGTATCCGGTCACCGCGGCGAAATTGCAGACCTCCGGCCACACGTCAGACGTGCAGGCCGTGGGGCGCGACGCCGCGTCCGTGTCAGTCGATCAGCCCAAGGTGATCCAGGGAAGCTGGGTCAGCGACGGCGGGATGGTGGTCGAAGCCGCCTTCGCTGACGCGGTCGACGTGCACGTCGGTGACACGGTCACCCTGGAGGGCCGGTCGTTCAAGGTCGTCGGTGAGGCGGTCACCGCCGCCATGCCGCCCCATCCGGGGTCGTCCTGCCTCGTCGCCCCCGGTTGCCTGAACGGCGCGGTCACCGACGACGGCAAAACGCCGACGGGGCTGCTGCACAACCCCGGGCTGGTCTGGCTCACCCAGGCCGACGTCCGGAGCCTCACATCGGATCCGGCTTCCCTGTCTTACGCGCTGAACCTGAAGCTCGCCGATCCGGCCCAGGCCCAGGCGTTCGTCGACACCAACCAGGGCGGCCCCCTGTTCATGCACAGCTGGCAGGACATCCTCAATGACGCCACCGAGTTGGCCCGAGACTCGCAGATCCTGTTGCTGCTCGGCGCCTGGCTGCTCGGCCTGCTCGCCGTGGCCAGTCTTTCGGTGCTGGTCGGCGGTCGGATGGCCGATCAGAGCAGGCGTGTCGGGTTGCTGAAAGCAGTCGGCGGCACACCGGGCCTGGTCGTTGCCATGCTGCTCGCGGAGTATCTCCTGATGGCTGTCGTCGCGGCGACGGGCGGGCTGGTGATCGGGGCGCTTACCGCTCCGTTGCTCACCAAGTCGAGCGCGGGCCTCGTCGGCGGTGCGGGGACGGCATCGTTGACGTGGTCCACGGTCGGTCTGGTGACCACCGTGGCCCTCGGGGTCGCAGTTGTGGCGACCGCTGTTCCGGCCGTGCGCGGCGCCCGCTCCAGCACCGTCAGCGCGCTGGTCGACGCGGCACGCCCACCCCGCCGCACCGGTTGGCTGATCGCTCTCTCGGCGCGACTGCCGGTCCCGCTGCTGCTCGCCTTGCGGGTCGCCGCCCGTCGGCCGCGACGGGTCGTGCTGGGTGTGGTCAGCATCGCGATCACGGTCAGTGGGATCTACGTCCTCCTGGTGCTCAACGCCTTCCTCGGCGACCAGCCAGGCACCGGCGCATACACCGAAGCTCAGGTAGCGGTGCTGCGGCACGTGCTCCTCGTCTGGACGGTCATCCTGCTCCTTCTGGCGGCGGTCAACGCCATCGTCCTAACCTGGGCGACGGTGCTCGACACCGGCATGCGTCGGCGCTGGCGCGCGCCCTCGGCGCAACTCCGCGGGAAGTGACCGTTGCCCTGGCGACCGCGCAGGTGCTGCCCGCGCTCCTCGGCGCCGTCCTGGGTGTCTTCCCGGGAGGGTCCCTGCTGTTCGCCGCCATCAACACGATCACCGGCGGCGACAGCGAGAAGGCCACGCTTCCCCTGCCCTGGCAGCTGATCGCCATGGTGCTGGCAACCGTGCTCGTGGTGGCGGTGCTCACCTCTGTTCCCGCCCACCTTGGCGGCCGCCGTCCCGTGACCGAGACTCTCTGAGCCGAGCACCACGGCGAGCATTGTGATCGCCGCACAGTTCTGTTCCTTGAGCCGCTCGCCCGGGGCATAGGGCATCTGGGCAGAGGGCTCTGGGCGGACGGAGGCCGACGGCCGGTCAGCGCCGAGATCGGACATACCGGAACTGTACGGACGTCCGCGGGATCCGTCCCGACCGACGCCCAGCGGAGAGGCCGGAGCGACACAGGCGGGTACAGCTTCCGGCTGGTGTGGACGACGGGGTTGCGCAGGGAAGAGCGGTGGGCGGGCGGTTGTCAGTGGCCGGTTGTGATTCCCCACTGGCGGCCAGTCGGTGGGGAATTATCTGGCCACCAGTGGTTACGGTGCGTTAGGAGAGTTTGATGGAATCCGGTGCGCCTGGTTGCAGCGGAGGTTGGTCTCAGGTCCCGCCGATAGGGGGAGTATGCGGCCGACCGACCGGCCCTGTCAGAGTTTCAGGTCCGTGCGAGGAAGTCGCTGATGAGCTTCAACCACCCCTGAGGGTCTTCGATGAACGGCAGGTGCCCGGTCGGGAGTTCAGCGATCTCGGCGGTGGGGATGGTGGCGGCGAGCTCCCGCTGGAGGGCCGGGGAGATGAGGGGGTCGGCGGCGGTGACGACGACGAGTGTCGGCACCTCGATCCCGGCGAGGTCGCGGCGGACGTCGATCCTTCGGACCAGGTCGAGCTGGTCGCCGGTGCCGGAGGGGAGGGCGGTCGCGAGCTGCTCGGCGGAGGCGTCGACCTGGGCGGGAGTAAGGGAGTTGAGAGCCGGTTCGCTCAGCGTCATCAGGTTCAGGTATTCGGCAAGCACGGCGTGCGGACCGGTTTCAAACAGGTGCTGCCAGATGGAGGCGACGAGGACGGTGCGGGTGTCGGCGTGCGAGAACGCCGCGCTCAGCACCAGTGAGCTGACGCGTTCAGGGTGACGTGTGGCCAGGCGGATCGCGACGGGTCCGCCGAGTGAGTAACCGCTGACTGCGAAGGTGCCGAGTCCCTCGGCGTCGGCCGCTGCGACCAGCTGGTCCGCCAGCTCGTCGATGTCAAGGGGCCCCTCGGCCTTCGGGGTAGCGCCGGCGCCGGGGTAGTCGGCCCCGACGACGGTGTGCCGTGCGGTGAGCCCTTCCATGATCGGTCCGTAGTTGGCCTCGATGCCGCCGCCCGCGCCGTGGGCGAGGAGGAGGCCGGGGCCGGTGCCGCGGCGCGTGCGGGCGAAGGCGGCGAGTGATGGCGTGGTCATCAGAGTTCCCTTTCGTGGTGTCGGCCGGTCAGCCCGACCACTTAGGTTTAGCGATCACTAAAGCTTGCTGGCGTCGACGACAGTACCAGAGCGTCTTTAGCGACCGCTACAAGTGGCGGTAAGTTGTAGTCATGAGCAGCGAACACACCCCGGCCAAGGCCGTGTCCCGGCGGAGCCGCCGCGCCTTCGACCGTGACCAAGCCCTGGCTGTCGCCCTGCGGGAGTTCTGGACACACGGGTACGAGACGACATCGGTCGCCTCACTCACCGAGGCGATGGGGATCAACCCGCCGAGCCTGTACGCCGCCTTCGGCGACAAGCGGCAGCTGTTCGACGAGGCCATCCAGCTGTACACGCGCACGTACGGATCTCCCCCGCCGAAGGGCCCGGACGCCCGCTCGGGCATCGCCGCGATGCTGCGGCATCTAGCCGCCGACTACACCGACCCGAGCCACCCGCCGGGCTGCATCATCATCACCGGGGCGACCAACTGCACCCCCGGCTCGCAGGATGTGAAGGCCAAGCTGCGTGCGATGCGCGAGGAAACCAAGGCGTCGATCGCCGCCTGCATCCGCGCCGACGTCGATGCGGGGCGGCTCCCCGCCGACACGGACGCCGACGGGCTGGCGACCTTCTACGCGGCGGTCATCCAGGGGATGAACCAGCAGGCATGCGACGGGGCAGGACGGAAGACACTGGAGCGTGTGGCCGACACAGCGATGGCGGCCTGGCCAGAGGCACCACACCCACCAACCGAGCCCGAGCGTAACCAGGAGTGAGATCCCAACTGGCCATACGTGGGGACTTCCGGCCGGCCGCTGACAGGCGGTGGAGCTTGGCCCTGGGTGTGGTCCTGGGAAATCTCAACAAATGAACAGCGGCAGATCGGTGACGAAACCGGGTCCAGCCGAGATACGGGAAAACCGGCCATGAATCGGTCTTGAGGCTGGCGCGTCAGACCGTCGTTGACCTGTCGTTGCTGGAGCACCGTGGCGAGGGGAGGTCATCCGGGACACTGCTGCGCAATCTCTGAAGTTGTCCTGCCCCAGTGAACCGGAGAAGGCACAGAAAATCTTCGAGTGATCGGCCTCGCGGATGGTGATCGTTCGGCTACATAATGCGCGTTCTGCGGTGATCGGGGGCTGCTGGGAAAGGCTGTGCCCCCCGATGGCGTGATCGACAAGACCGCCTATCCGCGGTTCAAGCGGACCATCTCCGAGCGGGAGCTGCGTGAGACGTACTCGCCGAGTCTGGAGGAGATGGACTGGGCGCGGGAGATGACCGACACCGATGAGAACCGTCTGTCGCTGATGGTGTGGCTGAAGTGCTGTCAGCGGCTGGGCCGGTTCCCCCGGCTGGCGGAGCCGCAGGTGATCACGCACGTGCGGGATGAGCTCTGGGTCTGCCGGAGGACGTCGGCATGGCGGAGGTGGCCGAGCGGACGGGGCGCAACCACAAGGAGCTGGTGCGGGCCCGGCTGGGGCCGATCCGCTGGAGCGCTACCTGCTGGTGGCCTTCGCCTACGGCTGCAACCAGGGCGCCGCCCAGGCCACCCGGCACCTGCGTGGCCGTATCAGCGCCCATGAGCTGTCCTACACCCTGCGCAAGCACATCACCGTGGCGAGCTTGAACAAGGCGATCGCGGACGTGGTCAATGCCTACCTGCGGCTGGATCTGCCCTGGCTGTGGGGCGAGGGCAACGCGGTGGCCGCCGACGGCACCAAGTACGACGTGTACGTGGATAATCTGATCGCCGAGTTCCACATCCGCTACGGCGGCTATGGGGGCATCGCCTACCACCACATCGCCGACAACTACATCGCGCTGTTCTCCCGGTTCATCCCGTGCGGGGTGTGGGAGGCGGTCTACATCATCGAGGGCCTGCTGGAACAGGAG
The DNA here is from genome assembly GCF_052068215.1 of Nonomuraea sp. H19. NCBI lineage: Bacteria > Bacillati > Actinomycetota > Actinomycetes > Streptosporangiales > Streptosporangiaceae > Nonomuraea > Nonomuraea sp. H19. The sequence goes on from NZ_JBQHCV010000036.1 coordinate 41,200, forward strand.
AGCGAAGCAGCGCCCATGGAGATCCACGCCGACACGCAAGGCCAGTCGTTCCCGGTCTTCGGCCTGCGCACCTGTTCGGGTTCGAGCTGCTGCCCCGTATCCGCAACTTCCGCGACCTGACCTTCCACAGGCCCGAGGCCGGCATCGCCTACCGGCACATCGACGCGCTGTTCGGCGAGCCGATCAACTGGCGGCTGATCGAGGATCACTGGCAGGACCTGATGAAGGTGGCCATCTCGATCCGCGAAGGCGAGCTGTCGTCGATCACCCTGTTGCGGCGGCTGCGGCACGACTCCAAACGCAACAAGATCTACCGCGCCTTCCGCGAGCTGGGCCGCGGCAAGAGGACGATGGTGCTGCTGCGCTACATCTCCGACGCCGCACTGCGGGAGAACATCACCCGGGCCACCAACATGGTGGAGTCCTACAACAACTTCGCCAAGTGGATCGGGTTCGGCAACACGGGGTGATCGCCGAGAACGAGCCTGAGGAGCAGGAGAAAGCGATCAAGTTCAACACCCTGGTGGCCGACCTGGTCATGTACCAGACCACGCTGGACATGTCGCTGGTGCTCAACCAGCCAGCACGCCCGTCATGCCCCCGGCGATGCGGTTTGACGTCGTCGAGCATGGCGAACCTTCCCCTTTCACATGCGTAGGTGGCTCAGCTGCGTGCTGCGGCCTCGATCGTCTGCTTCATCTCCCATGCGCCGTGTTCGATGCGAATGCGGATCTCGGCGGCTCGCGTGTGTGGCAGCACGTTAGTGGTCCAGATCAGCCGGCCAGCTTCGTCGCCCTCCGGGCGAACTTCAAACGAGGCGTGGTGGTGCTCGAGCGCGGGTCTCGCGCCTTCAACAACGGAATAGACCAAGCAGCGGGAATCGTCATCGATTGCGACAATCAGCTCGCGGATGACGTGCCCGTCGGGAAAGGTCAGGAACCGCTGGTCGCCCTCCAGCCGGGTGTCGATGACACGGCCCGGCAGCAGGCGCTCGTGCACGGCTCCGACGTCGCGCAGCACATCCCAGATGTGCTCGGGGGACGCATCGATGACGATCTCGTGGCGGATGGAGGCCATGACGCCGGGAACTCCTTCTCGGGATGGGGCAGCTCCTCGCCGGCAGGCAGGGACCGCGACCTGTGGGTGGCATCTTCTTCGGCCGCCCTGGGGCACACCGACACCCCAACCACCCGCGAGCCGCCGTCGCGGGTGCACCGACGCCAAACTCGCCAACGTCGTTCGCGCTTTGAACACGGGCCCTGGGCGCGTCGTTTCATAGCTCGATCTGGGCCTTCATCGGCTGCCAGGGCGAGGCGTCGAACAACAGCATGATCGACACGATCTTATCGCCGTCCAGCCGGAAGTGCTCGGCCGTGCGCTGAGTCCCGACCGGCGTCGCGGTGTGCACGTCGTACACGAGCGTGGCCTCCGCTTCGCCGTACAACTCGCTGATCAGCTCGACGCCGGTCACGATGGATACAAACCCCGGCAAGGTCGCCAGATGGCCCGTCCGATCGTCGGAGGTGATGAACGGGCTCTGGAAGCGGAACGGCTCTCCCAGGTGCGCTGCCGCTGCGGACACCTCGCCGCGGAGGCGCGCCTCGTGATAGCCGCGCACGGTGCGACGGGTCTGTTCCTGAGCCGTCGTGTTCATGGCTGTTGTCCGATCTGGCGCAGGTGGTCGGCGAGGCGATGCTGGTTGGCGGCCAGCCGCAGGCACAGGTCGCGCAGAACGACCAGTTCTTCAGGTGTGAACCCGTGGAACATCGCCCGCATGGCAAGTTGCGACGGTTTGCGGAACGCCTCCATCCACGCTCGCCCGGCGGGTGTGATCTCGGCCAGAACCGAACGTCGATCCGTCGGGTCGGGGACCCGGCGGACCAACCCGTTGTGCTCCAGCGTGTCGACCAAGCCGGTGGCGTTGCGGGAGCTGACCCCGGCGGTGCGGGCCAGCTCGCCGATGCTGATGCCGTGCTCGCTGTTGTTGAGGCGGATCAGCAGGTCCAGCGCGCCCGCGCTGACCCCTCGTCCCTGAGCGCCGTGGGCGCGCATGCGCTCGACGGCATGGTTGGCGGTGCGGACGGCGGCGCCCGCTTCGAAGGTGAGCAGGTCTTCGTCGCTGTCGGCGAACTGGGTCATCGCGGCCCTGACCCGAGGGTCGTAGAGGAGGCCGTCAGAGTCGCTCTCATAGATATATACATCCTTCATTATGAAGGAGGAGAATAGTACGTACTTCTATACTTTGCCAATCCATGCTTAGCACTCACGCTCCTGTGGATCGACAAGGGCCGTCCGCCGACGCATCGCCAGCGTGACCACGCTTGGCCCGCGTTCGCCCTGGCACTTCCGAGATCAACTCAATCTCGGAAGTAGACCCCAGGTGTGACTTCCGAGATTGCGCACTCCGACCTCTCGCAGATGCCCGGAACCGCTTCGAGATTACGAAGCGCCGTCCGGGCGCCTGCCCCACCCGGCTGCCGCCCGCCTACGACGCGGTGCTCGGCGAGTACGCCGCGGCGCTGGAGCGCGCGCCGCTGTCGGACGAAACCCGGCGCACCTACCGCTCGCGCGTGCGCATGTTCCTGTCCTGGCTGGCCGATCACGCCGCCACCTATTCCACCGATCCCCGCGCCGATCGGCAGGCGCGGGACTGGGCGGTGCGCGACTATCACATGTGGCTGCTGCGCGACGGCCCGGCCAGGCGCAGCCGCGTCTACGTCAACTCCGTCCTCACCGCGTTGGACGACTTCCACGTCCGCCGGGGCCTGGGCAAGGCCGACGTCGGCCGCGAAGACCTGCCCAACAGCGAGGTCGTCCGCCTCGATGTCGGCGACGTCCAGATGTCGGCCCGCAAGGGCAGGCTGCGCCTGTACGGCAAGGGCGGCAAGTTCCGCGAGGTCGACATCCACCCCAAGCTCCGCACCGAGCTGCAGCTCCGGCTCGATGAACGCCCCAACTGGCCCCATGCCGGCGACAACCGGGCCCTGTTCCTCATCGCCAAGGGCGGACGGCTGACCGCCCGGGCGGCCGGCGGCACCATCGCCGAGATCGCTCAGACGGCCGGGCTGGATGATCCCACCACCGCGCATGTCCTGCGCCATACGCTCGCCACCACTCTGGTCCGCGGCAAGACCGACCTGGTCCTGGTCGCCGAGATCCTTGGCCACGCCCGCCTGGAGACCGCCCGCCGCTACAGCTTGCCGTCCGACAAAGACAACCCGTACGCCGCCTACCAGCGGCTGTGCGACCTCGGTCCGGCCGCCTACCTCACCCGGCACGACATGTGGTTCCTCTCCCGGTACGAGCAGGTGCGCGCCGCCCTGGCCGACTGGGAGACCTACTCCTCCGCACGGGGAATCGGCCTCAACGACGGCTTCAACCAGGCATGGGCCACCGCGCTGATCAACCTGGACCCACCGGCCCACTCCGAGCAACGTCACCTGTTCACCGACCGGCTCTCCCCGCAGGCGCTGCGCCCGGTGACGCAGACCATCCACGATCGGGCCTCGAGCCTGGCCGACCGGCTGGCCTCCCGCGGCCGTTTCGACGCGGTCGCGGACCTGGCCCAGGACCTGCCGGTGCACGTCATCATGGACCTGATCGGCTGGCCCGAGGAAGGCCGCGACCGGCTGCTGGACATGGCCGCCGGCTGGTTCGACTCCGCCGGGCCGCTGAGCGACCGCACCGCCGCGTCGGTGCCCAAGGTCGAGGCGCTCATCGGCTACCTGCACCAGGTCGTGGCCGACGAGGACCTCACCCCGGGCGGCTTCGGCTGGACCATGCTGGAGGCATACAAGAGCGGGGCCATCCCGGTCGAGGCCGCAGTGGGCCTCCTGGCCGGATACGTGGTCGCCGCGTTCGACACCACCATCAACCTCATCGCCAGCGGGACGTGGCTGTTCGCGACCAACCCCGCCCAATGGGACCTCGTACGCGCCGACCCATCGCTGATCCCCGGCGCGGTGACCGAGATCGTCCGCATGGAGAGCCCGATCCAGGGCTTCTCCCGCGTCACCACCCGCGACGTCGACCTCGGCGAAGGCGTCGTCATCCCGGCCGGCGCCCGGGTGCTGCTCAGCTACGGCGCCGCCAACCGCGACGAACGCCACTACCCCGGCCCGGACACCTTCGACGTCCGGCGCAACCCCGTCGATCACCTGAGCTTCAGCTACGGCATCCACGCGTGCGCCGGCCAGGGGCTGGCACGCCTGGAGGCCCAGGCCATCTTCACGGCGCTGGCCTCCCGCGTCCAGCGCATCGAGCTCGACGGACGGCCGGAACGCGCGCTCAACAACATCACCCGCGGCTTTGCCCGTCTGCCCGTCCGCATCTCCTGACCACGCTGTGCGGGCCGGCGCTCAATGTCCCGGCGAACGCGTCGAGGTCACGCAGGGTCTTGGCGGTGAAGTAGCCACGGAAGAAGGCCGCCGCCGACCATCGTCAGCGGCCACGCCGTGGGGGCTGTCCTGCCCGGTGTGGTCACACGGGCGATGCCGCGCATGGCCTGGTCCATCTTCTCCAGGTCCAGATCGACGACGTAGACCGTGAGCCTGGCGATGTCGTCCTGGGAGGCGCCGGCGGCGTCCAGGGCCGTGCCGACGTTGCGGAACGCCTGCTCGGCTTGCGCGGCGAGATCCCCCTGACCGGCCGGCCTGAAAAGGCGACTCGTTCGCATGCCGGGGCGGCTTCCATCCTGCTCACCATGACCGTCTGTCTACAGCGCGTTCTCCGGCCGCTGATACAGCAGTACGGCGGCGGTGCGTGCCGTCCGGTGGTATGGCGGCAGGTCGTCACCGCTCCAGTACACCTCGACCTGTGGAGCGTCCACCCGCATCTGGACCAGCTCGCGCTGGGCGTCCATGGTCAGCTCCCAGGCCGGGACGCCGGGTTCCACCTCGGCGAGGTAGACCCGCCGCCCGTCCTGTGACGGCTCTCCCGGCCCGAACCGCCAGGCCCGCCAGACCGCGACGACGCCGGCGTGCTCGGTCAGGGCGTCGACCACGAGGTCGTCCGTGAGATCGGTCAGCCCGGCAAGGGCACCCTCCGATTCGCCCGGAAGGGGTGTCCCGGCGGACGCCAGGACCTCCGGCAACGCCGGGGCGAAGAGATGACCTGTCTCCGGGATGACGTCGGAGATCGGTATCCGCTCCACCGCGGCCGGCTGCTCCCCGGCTCCGAGCGTCTCGAGCACATCACGCAGGATCTCGGCGTCGGCCATCGTCAACGACACTTCGAGGCCGGCCGCTGTGCCCGACAGCGTGTCCGGGAGGTAGGCCAGGTCGCCCTCGGCCAACATGGACCGGGCGTGGGACACGAACTCGTCGGGGACGCGCCCGGCCAGCCGCAGCAGCAGCCGGTGCAAGCCCTCGAAGATCCGCTTGACCGCCTCGTCGGGCTCGCGCGGCTCGGCGGTCATGTCGCCGCCCATCATTCCTCCTCCATGATGAGGATGTCGTACCTGTCAGGAACCTTATCCAGCTCCCCTCGCCGGACCAGGTCCTCCGCGGTCCGGTTCAGCAAGTCGCGGATCTGCGCCTCCAGTTCCGGGTTGCGCACCTGCCGGCCGTGCGAATGGGGCGGCAGCAGGATCTCTTGCTGCTCGGGATGGGTGGAGAAGATCGAGATGTCCCGCCCGTTGCCGCCGGTGAGCAGCCAGACGACCAACACTCCCCGATCTCCCACCAGGTTCTTCGAAACGTACTTCACGGCTACTTCCAGGCTCCGGCTCAGGCTCAGGAACTCGCGTGTCGTCCCGTGCGGGTAGAGCCTCGATCCGTAGATGGGCGAGTGCACCGGAGTCAGCCAGTCCCCCCTGAAGGCGAATACAGGCCGGTCGGGGGATCCGACGGGGGGAAGCTGCAGCAGGGCGTCGTGCGCCATGTCGGCGTGCCAGCGCATCTCACCGGCCAGGCGCGGCATCACGTCGCCAAGGCGTTCGCGGATCTCTCGCCAGGCAGCCCGCTGCTCCCTGCGGGCCTCCCGAATCCGGTTCTCGGCCTGCCGGGCCTCCGCCCTACGGCCCGCCGCCCGATGCTCCTCCCTTTCTCGTTTCGCCTCGTCCACCGCATGAGCGGCATCGACCCATTTCCGAGCCGTCGGGTTCAGCGGTGACCGGGGGGTCAGGGGACCGTCGCCCTCGTGCAGCAACGGCCGCAGCAGGAACGAGAGCGCGCGCCCCTTGCCACCGCCTTCGGCAAGCTCTTCGAGATAGCCGGCCAGCCGCCTCTCGACCTTCAGATCCATGACTTTCCGTACGGCTGCCTCGGACATGCCAGCCGTCCACAGCCGCGTCCGCGTCACGTTGTTGATCAGGTCGTGGCTGGGCCGGGTGTAGACGGTCAGCGCCATCATGTGTCCCGGCGACAGCCGCTCTCCCATTGCCCGCACACTGGCCGGGTCCAGCGGGTCGGCACCGTTGCGGCGCAGCCAGTCGGCCAGCTCCGGATCGGTGACGCGCCCGCTGCCGAGCTGCTCTCCCAGCCGTTCGGCGATGTCCCGTACCACCGCGAACTGCGTCTCGGCGAACCCGCCGGGATCGGTGGCGTGGCAGAGGTATCCAGCCTCGTGCGGGAACAGTCCGTCGGGAAGGATCTCGGCACGGAGCGTGTGCAGGTCCATGCCCGGCAGGCTGCGATACAGGTCCACCGCGCTGACGCGGGCGGATGGCCAGGCTGCCAAGTGTTCGAGGTCGGCCAGCTGCGCGCCCCGCATGATCTCGAAGAGCGAGTGGTCCCGGCTCGGCAGCATCCAGCCCACCAATGCGCCGAGGAAGCGCTCCCTCACGACCTCGTCCATGCCGAGGAACTCGGCCGCCACCATCATCCTGGTGGTCGTCACCGAGATACCATCGATCACGGAGTGACCAACACCGGCGGTCTGCCTGGCCCATCGGCCGGAGGTGTTCTCGTGCGAGGTCAGGCCCTCGCGCCAGGGCAGCGGATCGCCCGGGCGTAGCGGCCCGTCGGCGAGCGACTCGACGAACGCCCGCTCGAACCGGCCGAGAGGCGCGCCCATGCCCTCGTAATAGTCCGGAGTAGTGATGAGCCCGAGCCGCTGTTGCTCTTCGGGGCTGCGGTCCTGCCTGCGCACCTGGCTCTGGATCACGTCAGCGAGCTCGCGCATGCCCCGCTCGGACATCATGATGACGTTGCCGGTCTGCAGCACGTCGCGACTGAACCGCGACGTGCCCGTCAGCCATTCGTCGAGCTTTCCGAGGACCACCCGCTGGACGCCGTCCAGTTGCCGGCGCGCGCGTTCCAGCATGTCGAGGTCCATGCCGGCAGCCCGCGCCCTCGCCCATTGGTCCATGTCGAAAACGTCGAGAATGGCCTTCGTCAGGGTCCGCGGATGGCCGTCGTTGAAGTAGGCGGCGTTGTAGAAGGCCGTCATGAGTTCCCGCAGGTTTCCGCGTGCGAGCAGCTCGTCGAGCGTGACGTGGGTGCCGACTTGTCCGGCGCTGGTAGGGGCGTCGTCGCGGAAGAATGCCGTCTCGACCCGTCGCGCGAAGTCGGCGGGGCTCTCGTCCGGTGCCCGTAAAGTGAGCGCAGTGAGGACGTCGCGCAGTCTCCGCACCGCTGTGCGGGCCGCCTCCAGGGTCTGCGGATCGTTGAAGTAGTAGGCACCCAGCCGCTGCTCGAACCGTTCGACGTCGGCCGCCCATCGGGGATCGGTGAAGAATCCCTCGAAGGCGAACGGGACGCGGGCCATGTTGTGCGAGGCGTCCGCCAGGTCGGCGGGCGGGGGCGGGGTATCCGCCCTGTGCCGGACCGGCGATCCGGGCACCTGGGAGGCGTCCGCAGGAGGCGGCCCATCATCGGGCACACGCTCCGCTCTTGTGGGCGCTCCTGGCGGGGGCGGGTCGCCGGTCGGTGTCTGTCCGTCGTGCGCCGGTGAGGGGGACGCGACCGCGGCCTGGTCCGCCGATCGGTCCGGTCGCCAGCCGTAGTCATGCGGCCGTCCGGCCTGCCCGAGCGTGGTTTCACTGCCCGGTGCGTCCCGATGAGGAGGCGGCGGGGCAACGCCATCGGTCTTGTCCGGCCCGGTTGGTGCGCGGTGAGGCACGGCAGGCTCCCCCGGCCCCGCCGTACGAGGCGCACCTGCCCGGGGCGTGCCCGTCGGCGCGGGGCGGCCCTGCTCCTCTGCCCGCGACGCCGTCCCGGCGGTGGCGCCGCGCTCGGAGCGATCCGTCGCATGCCCGGTGGAGTCGACGTCCGGTACGGCATGCGTCCGGACGGTGCCCGGACCGTCCGCACCTGAATAGGCAGACCGGCCCACTCCACCGCTCAAGGAAGTGAGGCGTTCCGCTCCGGGAGCGGCGTCGCCGGGCGCGGCGTCCCGGGCATGGCCCGACGCCGGGTCGGAAACAATCGTCCGGGGATCGGCAGGGGGTGTGGCCGCGTCCCCCGGGCGGAGGTGCGGGGCGATCAGGTGCTGACCGTCGGCGCCCAGGCCGGCGGCGACCCCGCTCTTGAGGATCAGGTCCCAGTCCAACGGGTGACCGTCCCACGCCAGGCTGATGGCGGTGGTCGCCGCCCCTGCGACGCCGTACTGCAACGCCTGCCCGGGCAGGGTGCCCGTGAGATAGGCCAGCACCTTCTCTGCCAAGGCCGCCTCCGCCCGCGACACCCCCGCCCGCAGCGCCGGCGTGGCCAGCCGGCCCAGGAACCCGCCCAGCAGGCCGGTCAGCAATCCGTTGATCGCGCCGTCGCGCGCCATGGTCGCCAGTTGGCCCCAGTCGATCCCATCCCGCCGTCCCCCCTTCACCTGGGAGTACTGCGTCCCGTAATCCAGCGCCGCGCCGAACGCGGCGAACACCGCGATCAGGATCATGGTGTGCTTCGCGATCTGCAGCGCCGTCATCCGAGTGACCTGCAGGAGCGGCCTGAGCAACCACGGCGCCTGCCAGATCACCACGGGCAACACCGCCAGCAGGAACACCACGACCAGAGTGATCATGCGCTGGGCGTACTGGATCGCGACACCCACGCCGTTCAGCGCGATTGCCGCGTCGATCAGCCGCTTCACAAGGTCGGCCTGCCGGCCGCCCACCTTCTGCTTGACGTGTCTGACGAACGCCTCCTGGGCCGCGCCGTCCCACTGGTCACCGAGCAGCTCCGCCGTCACGGCATCCGCCGCCGGGGTGTCGGCCACCACCCGGTGCGCCGCAACCACGCAGGCGTCTGCCATCCGGAAACAGCCCTGCGCATCTCCCTCCGGCCAGGCCATCCCGGTCACCCAGTCCACGTACGGCCGCAGCGCCTCCGGCACCACGCACCCATCGAAACCCACCAACGATCGCCGTCAGATCGTCGATGAAGATGGATAGTTCGTGTGGCCGTACCTCTCCCGCTCAGAGATCTCGACCGACTGGTAGTTGGTCGCGGACGTGTTCAGGCCCTCGCTCGTGCCGTCGAGCTCGGCGAGATACCCGTCGAAGGCGGAGAAGATCCCTTCCTCGATTCCGGGCAGTTCTCTGGCCAACTCCGCTCCGTACGCGTCCTGGCCCAGGGTGGCCCGATCCCTGTCGAAAGCCTGCCGAAGCGCCTCCCTGGCCTCTGCCACTCCGTCACGGCGCTCCCTGATGACCGAGCTCTCCCGCCGCAGCGCCTCCCACTCGACGAAATAACCCTCCGGATTCATGCCTGACCCGGGCGGGGCAGGAACAAGTCGAGGGCTGCCCCCTCGCCGAGTAGCTCTTCGACCGGCCGGTCGTCAGGGACCAGCGGGCCCATCAGTTCGTTCCAGCGGGCCGCCACGGACGCGGTGGCCCGCTGGATCTGCGTCATGATCTCGTGTGAGAGCTCCGACGGGGAAAGCTTGCGGTAGACCCTGGGGTTCAGCTCGATGGCCCGCGCCTCTCCGCGGGGTCCCGCCTTCACCGTGACCATCCCGTCGCCCGACTGCGCGATGGCCTCCACGTCGGCGAGCCTGCCGTAGGCATCCTTGACCCGGCGCATCTGCTGCTCGTACTCCGTGGTCAGCTCGTCGAGCATCGAATGGAACGACTCCCCCACGGTGATCCACCCCTAGTGTCGGCACTGTGGCCCACGTAAATTAGTGAGATCAGATGACATGCATGTGACCATCCGGCCACATGCGATCAGCGTTTGGGTAACGCGTAGATCATCACAGGCCGTCTTCAATCAGGTGTTCCGTATGGGACGGCTGCAAGCCCCGACGAAGCACCTGATCCATCACGCAGACGAACATCAATCTCACCCGGACTGTCCCCGTGGGGCACGCTGTTCGGCTGGAGCAGCCTAGCCGCGCAGTTGGCGATGGTCTTCGCGGTGCCGGCCATGAACCATGTCGCCGGTCACGGGTGGTAATGCTGAGAAAGCGTGGTGATCTCCGTGCCGTCCGAGGGGGTGACGGAGATGGTTTTGAAGGAGCGGAAATGCGGGTCCAGACCACCACGTTCCACGCTCAGCTCGGGCGTGGCGCGCAGCAGCTTGATGAACGCCGCGACGCCGTAGCGCGCAGGCACGGGGCCATTGCTCATGTCCATGAGGATGACCGTGGCTCGCGGGACCAGCCGGTAGGTCTTGGCGGGGCCGGAGACTGGCTCGTAGTAGCCGTCGTTGGCGACCCTGGGGCCGCAGACCAGGGTGGAGGGTCTGGCATTCAGCACCACGCGATCGCCGTCGACACTGATGCCGCTGACGGTCAGCACGTCGGGGACGGATACGCGGTGTTCGCCGCGACGATCGCAGATCTTGGGGCGCGGACGGGGACCGAGACCGGTGGTCGCCGTCGGCTTGGGAAGGTTGACCGGAGGCGAGAGGGAGGACGACGCCGAGACGGGCTGCTGCGGCAGCGCGGCTGGGGCAGTCGCGCGACTCTGCGGTGTGACGGTCTGGGTGATGGCAGGCCGTGGGGCAGTCTGGGCCGAACAGCCGACCGTGGCCAGCACCGCGGCCGACAGCGCGATCACGCGTAGTGAGCTCATGGCGTTCCCCCGGATCCCGGCGATGTTGATCGTGGGAGTACGACGACGCATCCCGCCGGAAAGTTCACGCGACACTCTGACAGCCCCTCTAACGTCGCACGCCCCAGCGACAGCCCCCTCGCGACGGGCCGGTCTCCGGCCAGGGCGGCCAGATGGGTGAGGGTCTTGGCGTAGCTGTCGCGGGTGGTGGCGGTTTGCAGGGAGGCGAGGAAGCGTTCGACGGCGCCGGTGACGGTGGCCCTGTCATCGGCGGCGGGTATGCCGGGGGGAGGCGGCGGTCGGCATGACGCACCTCCCCGGGGTGGATGTGCCAGATAACGCTACCGAGTCGGCTTCCCCGGAGAAGTAATGAGCAGGGGCAGATGCAGGTCACCGGTGCCATATGTGACGGGTATGAAAATTCTATGTCGTAGAGCGAGCGATTCCTTACTCCCACGCTACATCACTGAATGTAATCATCCAAATACGCTGAGCGCGCATTGATGGGATGGATCAACCGAAGGCCCATCCCCGACCGAAAGGGACCCATGTCTGAGCTCTGGAAGTCCCGTGCCGCGGCGACGGCCGTGCTGCTGAGCGTCGCACTGACCGCGGGAACCGCGCACGCCGACGGCCCGCCGCCGCTGAGCACGGCGAGCGCGGCGCCGTTGGTTCTCTCCGCTGCCGGCAAGCCGCTGCTAACGCTCGGCGGCAGCTCGGCCGCCTATCCGGGCGACCCCGGCACGAACACCGGCGCCGTGACCGACGTCCAGCTCGGCTCGACGTCGGTGCCGATCGGCGGCGGCAGCGTCCCGCTGAGCAGCATCGTGAAGCTCGGCGGTCTCGCGTCGGTGGCCAGCAGCCGCTCCGCCGCGTCCGGGGCGACCGACACCGACGCGGCCGCCGGGACGCTGGGCGAGGCCACCAGCCCGGCCAGCCCGCTTGCGGTGGACCTGCTGGCTCTCGGTGGCGCCGCACTGGTGCCGCAGAACCTGGTCGACAACGTGACCATGAGTTTCGGGGCGTTCTCGTCCCGGACGAAGTTCGTCGACGGCAAGCTCCAGCCGGCCGAGTACCGGGTCGGCCAGGCGAGCCTGCTCATCCGCTCCCCGGCGGTGAAGGACGCCGCAAGCCAGCTCTACCAGGCCCTCGGCGGCGTCGACCGGCAGATCGAGAAGATCGTCAACCAGAAGGCCGACCTTGCCCCGCTGAAGAAGCTGCTGATCCCGCTCGGCGTGCCGTCCCCGACGTTGGCCGTGCAGTCGAACACCCGGGACAAGATCTTCGGTGCGCTGCTCGCCAGGCCGCTGACCTCGCACAACAAGGTCGTCACGATCGACTTCTCCACCGGCACGGTGACCGTTCACCTGGACCAGCTCGTCGGCGGGCTGAACGACAAACCGGCCAACACTGAGCTGATCAGCTCCAAGGACTACCATCTGGTCACTCAGGCGATCCACGATGTCATGAACGACGCCGCCGACCTCGCCCTCGGCACGATCAGCAACTCGCTGGACGCGGTGAAGCTCACCCTGCGCTGGGCTGGCCCGGTCGGCCCGGGCGGCATGGGCGGGAAGTTGGACGTCACCTGGAACTTCACCCTGCGGCAGGCCATCGATGGCTCCATGCCGCAACCGGTGAGCACCAGCACCGGTGGGGCCGCAGCACCGGCCGCGGCACTGCTCACCACCCTGAGCAAGAACCAGAGCGTTGTCGGCAAGGCGTTCAAGCCCGTTTCCGACCTGATCCTCGCCACCTCACGAGACAGCCACCCGCACGGCGCCGCCCGCGCTCAGTCCGCTCGTGCGGCAACCGTCCAGCACCTCGCCAGTGACGGTACCAACATCGTCGAACTGCTGCTCAGGATCAAGTTCGGGTTCACCTCCACCGTCACAGACATGCTTTTGCCGGTCTTCCGGATGGCCAACCAGGTGCTCTCGGTTGAGATCAACCACCAGGAGCCCCGGACGTGCATCCTGCCGACCGGCGTCCGGCTGCCGAGCGCACGGCTCACCTCGGCCGTCTCCATCAACTTCCTGAAGGCCACCGTCGCGGTCCGGCTCGACCTGGGCCTGTCCTCAGGCTCGGTGACCATCACCAACTGTGAGTAATCCCCCTCCACCTCGACGGGGGTGTGTCACGGTCGGCCGTGACACACCCCCGTCGCCGGATGTCGCTTGGTTCCTACGAAAGGTGTGGATGCCGTGCAGCGCAAGCGTGCCGTCATCGTCTCGTCCGCCGCAGTGTCGGCGCTGCTCGTCGGCGTGATCGGTGCCGACGCGGCGATCTGGGACGACCACCAGGACGCGCCATCGGCCGACACCGCCCGCGGAGTGACCTCGGCCGGGCCCCCGACCCCCGGGACCTGCGCTGACGGCGGCACCCCCATCAGCCACCGGTTCGCCGCCGGTAGCACCTGGCAGATGTGCTGGCGGATCGACCCGCACGCAGGACTCGTGCTCAGCCAGATCCGTTATCTCGCACCCGGCCGCAAACCGCTGCCGGTCATGAAGGAACTGGCGCTCGGCCAACTCGAGGTCCCCTACGACACCGGGCTGGACACCACGAGGGACATCACCGAGGCCGGGTTCGGCGGGCGCAGCATGATCGCCCGGTCCGCGGTGGACTGCGCGGGCGAGCGAATCAACGCGAGCATCCCCAACTACGGGGCCGGCGCGGTCGGCGGTACCGAGACCCGCGCGGTGCTGTGCGCCGAGGAACGCGACACCGGGCTGGGACGGCGGAGCAGCTACCGCGGACGATACGCCGCTTCACGCGGGCACAGCTTCGACCTGAGCACCCTGTCGATCGTCGGCTGGTATGAGTACCTCACCGTCTACAGCTTCGCCGACAACGGCGCCATCACCCCGCAACTGGGCGCGACCGGCGCTCTGTCCCCCAAGGACCACTCCACCGACCCGAAATGGGGCTCGCCGGCCGCCGGCGGGGCAGTGAGCCACAGCCACAACGCGGTCTGGCGCATCCGCTGGGACCTGGGCGGCCCCCAGACCGTCCAGGAGTACAACGCCGAATTCACCGGCCGGACCGGCCCGAAGGCCCCCATCGTCACCGGTTCGTGGTCCCCCCTCACCCATGAGACCACCCGGCGCGCCGCACCGCGACGCTTCTGGCAGGTGCTCAGCCCTCACCACAACCCCAACGGCCACCAGATCTCCTACACGATCTTCAACGACGCCACCGCAGGCCACGGCTACGACATAGCGTTCTCACAGAACAACCCGTGCGAGCTCTACGCCTCCGACAACCTGCTCGCAGGCTGCCCCTCCGACACGGTCCCGCAGTTCGTGTCCGACCACCAGCCCTTGTCCGACGTGGTGTCCTGGGTCGCGGTCTCCTTCCACCACGTCCCCCGCCCCGAAGACCGCGCCCCGATGGAGATGCACTGGCAGGGCTTCACCACCACCCCCTTCGCCGCCTTCCCCCAAAACCCCCTCGCCCAGGCGGAGGCCGTAAACGGTTGATCGAGCCACTGCCGCAAATCCTCACCAGCCACCCCGACGCCGAGCGCATCCTGCTGCCCCGCCACCCCGCCGCTCTGCAGGTGCCCCTGTGGAGGCCCCTGGCTGAGGTGCTGGATGCCCGGCGCACCCACCGCGCGTTCACCCCGACCCGGCCGACCTGGCCACCCTGGCAGGCCAGGGGCCCTCACTTTCACGCTATATCACTCTCTGTTTTCATTTTATTACGTTGAGTGCGCATTGGCGGTGTGGATCACACCGATGATCCACCAACAGGAGAGGAAACGCGGAGCTCGTGGTGTACGACGCGACCACCGCGGAGGTCATCTACACAGCCGCCCACCAGGGGAAGGCGGTGGTGGCGGGCAGCATCGAGTTCTACGGCACACTCACCTTCGCGGTTTTGAAAGAGCCCGGCACCGGGCGGATGCACCTCTGGCGGCTGCCGCCCTCGCCATACCACTCCTCCACGCTGACCTTGACGGCTCCCTCCAAGGTGACCGCGCTCAAGCAGTCGACCTTCAGCGGACGACTCACGCTGAGCAGCGGACTGCCACCCGGCGTACAGACGCTCGAACTGTACCGCTGGCTCCCCGACGGCACCGACAGGCCGTTCCAGGAGATCACCACGGCGGCGGACGGGACCTATCAATTCACCGACGCCCCGCCGTCCATCGGGGCGTTCAAGTATCAGGTGTACTGGCCGGGCAACTCATGGTTCTGGGGTAGCGGCTCCTCGGTGACCGTCACGGTGGCCAGGTATCAGCCGACGCTCACCGTGACCGGACCGGCGACGGGCAACGTCGGCGAGCGACTCGAATTCAGCGGCGCCTTCGGCGCCGACGGCATCACCTTCCCGCGGACGATCATCACCGTCTCGCGCGAGGTCATCACCCCGGGTGGCACCATCGTCTCGAAAGCCCGGGAGGTAGCTTCCGCCGCCGACGGGTCGTTCAGCTTCTCCGATACGCCGACCAGGGCCGGCGAACACACGTACACCGTCAACTTGCTCGGCAACTCGACCATCGAGTCAGCGAGCACCACCCACGTGGTCACCGTCCTCCAGCCGCCCGCGTAGCATCCCGACGCCCGGGTGACGGCGACCCGACTCGCCGTCACCTATGTCTCCCGTTCCATCGCGAAGGACTGACAGAGGCTCCCGACGACCGGCAGAGCGATCGCTTGCCCGCGTCCGGCACCGCCCCAGTCACGACCGTCGTCACCACACGGTCGACAACGTCGTCTCGGTGTCGAGAACATCGAGGACGGCGTGACACTTCTACGGCCTCGGCCTTCCACGGTGGCCCCGTCCTTGTGGAGCGTCGCGATGGTTGTCTCGGGTTGTTGGGGGTTAAGACACGTCTTCATGACGCATCGTCGTCTGGCCTGGGACCACATGCCTGTCAGTCCGACTCGGCGCCTCTGCGGTAAGCCGGACCGTGTCCGGCGGAAGGCCCCTGCTTACCAACCGAGGGTACGGAAGATCGTTCCGGGGATTTGCTCGCCGGCAAGAAACAGGCGCAGTCGCTCGATGGCTTCCTCGGGTGTACGGCCCAGCCCGTGGTATTGCCTGAGGCCGTGGTCGACGACGCTGGCTACATGACGCAGTTCGGGGTCCGCCTCCATGTACGGGTCCTCCGGGTCTAGCGGGTCTCGCTGCGCGAGCTGGACTCCCTCGAGGACGAGTGGCTCCGCCCCGTCGCCTCGGTCGACCGTGAGGGTGATCCCCTGAGCCTGGTTCGTGGGAGTGCGCGGCTTTCGCCTGGACGTCCGGGGCGTCGGCTGAGCGAACAACCTCTCCTGTTGCGGTCTGCGGCACAGGCATCGCTCATCGATCTCGGCATGCTTCGTCATCTCCGCCAGGTCCGATTCTGGGATCGCCTGGAGGATGTGAAAGCGGTCCTTGACCATGCCCTGCTGCTGGCCGATCCATCGGCACCCGATCGCGTGCACGCTAAGGTCGGCGATCGTCGCGCCCACCTTCCATGCTTCGGCCAGCGTCACGGCCGGATCTGGACCTTCGTAGGACTGGCTGGCGGCCTGTGCCAGGCGTTTTTCCAGATCCAGGAGGCTCATCCCGCGTGCTGCCTCCCGCCGCCTGCGTGGCTCATCCCGACTGGCCTGCTGTCGCTCGCGTGCCGCCTTGGCCCGCGCCTGCTCCTTACGCGCAACTACCCCGGGATCGAGGAACGAGAGGTCAGCCATTAGCGGTAGGGGCTGTCCGAGCAGGTCAGGGCGGTGTGCGACCAACGTCGTTGAGTCAGCTTTCGGCTTGACCATGGAGGGAACAGTCCGGAGAGATTCCAGGATCTTGCGTGTTTCGGCAGGTCGCGGCGACCATCTGCCTCATGATCCATCTCACCGCTAGTGGCTGTCTCATTGTTCCCCGACCCCGGACCCGCCGCGGCACGCGCTTGGCCTTCGCGCTGCCGCTGAAGTTCTACACCCAGCACGAACGCTTCCCGCGCGGTGTGGCGCCCCCGACGAGGTGGTCGAGTACGTCGCCCCCGGTCTAGACGCCGGTCGGCACGTTGTGCCTGTACGAGTGGTCGGGCGGACCATCGGATGTCCGACGGGTCCGGCCCGTCGGACATAGGCAGTTGCTGTGACAGGGAATTGACATTCCCCGTCACAGGCCAGGCGGTCCTCACCCTCGCGCTACATCACTCTTCGTTCTTATTTGATTACTTAGAGTATGCACAGGTGGTGTGGATCAAACAGAAGGTCCACCAACAGGAAAGGAAACCTCACCATGTCGCAGAGCTACCTGCCGTGCCAGGCCGCCCCGGTCGAGCGCACCCTCACCGGAACCGCCGCCACCGACAATGCGGGCGTCGACCAGTCCAGGATCGGGCAGGACTACATGCCGTTCGCCGACGAGGGTGACGAGTAGCCGATCCCTGGGTGAGCGCTCAATCTTGCGAGCGCTCGCCCCTCATGTGCTGAGCGGATCCCTGCCCCAAGGCAGGTGTCTGAATGGAGGAGGCGGTGGGGCGCGCCATGTGGCCAACACTTGGCCGGGCCTGGCTGTCGCAACTGCTCGGCCGTGTCGGACCGGGAGAGAGTCCTGCCGCGGATCCGGCGCGGCCTCATGCCGGGGCCGTCGTGCGGCTGACGGCCCCGGCCGGCGCGGATGCCTTGGGAGCCGTCGCGAAAGAGTCTGCCGGCATGCGGAAGGGGGAGTCACCCACCCTGAGCGGCCTCAGCGCGAGGGGGTCGGCGGGCGATGCTCGCGCGCCCCTCAGGCCGGCGAGGCCGCGTTCGATGCTGCCGGTGCTGGCCCCGCCGGTGCAGCGGGCGTCCATCGGCACTGCCGATCCCCACGGCAAACGTAGCCATTTGTAGCCATTAAGTCACGATAAGTGATGCCATGATGGCGTACGCATCACTTGCCCAGCAGAAAGGAAAGATCCATGACCCTGCCCATCCAATCCGCCCCCGTCCCTCGGACCATCACCGGAGTTCCCTCGGCCGAGCAGGTCGGCGTCGAGCAGTCAGCGGAGGGCTGGCGAATAAACCCGTTCGCGGGCGTCGAGCAGTCAGCGGAGGGCTGGCGAATGATCCCGTTCGCGGGTGAGGGCGACGAGTAGCAGCAGGTGAACCGGTGAGCGTCCGGCGCCCCGCCTCGTCCTCGGGGACGAGGGTGCCGGGCGCTCCACCCGCCGGCACCACGTCCGGCGAGGCTCCCTGTACATCCCCCAGTGTCAGGAGTGACATGGCCGAACTGTCCGCGATTCCCGGCCTGGCCGAGCTGTGGCAGCGCACCACCGGCGATGACCGGATCACCATGGCCATCGTCGACGGCCTCATCGACCAGACGCATCCGGCGTTCACCGGCGCGAAGCTCACCCAGATGCTGGACGTGTGGCCGGGCGGGAAGGCCTTGGGCCGGAAGGCGGCGCACGGCACCGCGGTGGCCAGTGTGCTGATCGGCCGGCACGACGGCCCCGTCCCCGGGGTAGCGCCGCGCTGCCGAACGGTCAGCGTGCCGGTCTTCGCCGAAGGGCGGCGCACCTCCCAGCTGGACCTGGCCCGCGCGATCGAGCTGGCCGCCGACGCCGGCGCGCACATCGTCAACATCAGCGGCGGCCAGCTCGCCGAGCCGGGCGAGGCCGAGGACGTGCTGGCCCGGGCGGTTCGCCGTTGCCGCGATCAAGGCGTGCTGATCGTCGCCGCCGCCGGTAACGACGGCTGCCTGTGCGATCACGTGCCCGCCGCGCTGGACGGGGTGCTGGCCGTGGGCGCCTGCGACGAGCATGGCCGGGTGCTGGCCAGCAGCAACTTCGGGTCCGGCAGCCAACTTCAGGGCCTGCTCGCGCCCGGCCACGACATCCCGGTCGCCGTCCCGGGCGGCGGCACCGCGACGATGAGCGGCACCAGCCTGGCCGCACCCATCGTCTCCGGCGTGGCGGCACTGCTGGCCTGCCTGCACCTGCAGCGCGGCGGCAAACCCGACCCCCTGGCGATCGGCGAGCTGCTGCGCGCCACCGCCACCCCCTGCGACCCCGCCACCAGCTCCTCAGCCCTGACCGTGGCGGGCACGGCCAGCCCCGGGACCCGCCACGAAGCCGACCTCGGCTCCGGCTCCCGAACCGGTTCGGGGGCGGTGTGCGCGCGCTATCTGAACGGAACACTCAACATCACGAAAGCGGTGACTGCTGTGACGACCTCTGCCGACACCCCTGCTGAGACCCCTGCTGTGACTCCCTCCACCACCCCCGCCGAAACGGCCGCGGGCCTCCTGGACGCCGCAGCCGGGCCGGCGGGTGAGAACGCCGTCACGGCCGTGGCGCTGTCGTGTGGCACCTCGCCGCAGGCACAGACCGGGTGCGGGTGCAGCGGCACGGAGGCGTTCACCCCCGCCCCCGTGGTCCCGGCACCGGTGGCACCGGGTGCGGTGGTGGCCGCTACCCCGCTCGGCGCCGGCGCCGTCACGGGAGTCGTCGCCTCCGCTGACCAGGCGGTGCCCGCGGCCCGGCGGCTGGTGTACGCCCTCGGCTCGCTGGGCTACGACTTCGGCACCGAGGCCCGTCGTGACACCTTCAAGCAGCTCATGCCCGATACCGACATCGACGGGCACGGCGTGCCGGCCAACCCGTATGACCCGCGCCAGATGGTGGCTTACCTGCGTGAGCACCCGTCGGAGGCCCGGCCGCTGATCTGGACGCTGAACCTCGATCTGACTCCGATCTACGCCATCGAGCCGGTCGGCGGGTACGGGCCCGGCGTCTACGAGCGTCTCGTCGACTTCCTGGAGCAGCAGCTGCGCGCGGAGGACGACGCCGAGTTCGTCGACCGCATCTCCGTCCCCGGCACGCTGCCCGGCCGCACCGTCAAGCTGTTCAACGGCCAGCACGTGCCGGTGATCGAGGTCAACCTGACCCGCGGCCTGTACGGCTGGTCCGTCGCGAGCCTGGCCCAGGCCGTGGTCGCCGAATGCGACGTGCCCGCCCACAACAAGGCCGGCGCGGTACCCGAGCAGGACCGCCTCGGCAACGCGGTGGCCGAGTTCCTGCAGCGCATCTACTACGACCTGCGCAACTTCGGCGCCACCAGCCGCGACCGCGCGCTCAACTACGCCGCCACCAACGCCGTCCAGGCCCGCCAGACGCTGGCCGAAGCCCTCGGGCGTGGCATGGCGTTGCAGAACATCGACGTGGAAAAGAGCCCCTACGGCCGGCCCGACAGCGACTGCTGGGACGTCAAGCTGCGCTTCTTCGACCCCGAGAACGGCAAGCGGGCCAAGCGCGTCTACCGCTTCACCATCGATGTCAAGGACGTGCTGCCGGTCACCATCGGCCAGGTCCGCTCCTGGCCCGAAGCCTGACCCCGCACCTGCGCCGCCGCCGGGGCCGCCACGGCGGCCCCGGCCATCTACCCGCAGACGCCGTCCGAGAGGAACCCCGCATGAGCCGTCCCCCGCAGGCCCCACCGGTGCGCCGCGACGAGCCGATCGACCCCTACACCACCATCGACCTGACCGCCGCCACGGCGCAGCAGCAGGTCCGCATCCGCGCGCACCTGCTGTTCTCCGCGAACACCGGCGACCCGGCCGCCTTCAGCCCCCACTCCTACGAGCAAGCCAAACTGTCGGCCACCTGACCCACCCCGCGCACCGCTCTGAGTCGTTGGAGAGAACGCCGATGGCCGATGCCCACACCGCCCCCGGCACCACCTGCGGAACCATCACCGGGACCGTCCCCGTGCCGCCGGCCGCCCGGCCGGACCCGCGACCGGACTCGCAGCGGGAGGGGAAGCCGGACACGCCGTCCAGCCCGCCCGCCCCGCCGCCGCGCTACCCCACCCAAGCGGTGCCCGGGACCGACGAACTGCACCGTCACACCGGCGGCGGGGATGCGGGCATCACCATCGGCGTCATCGACGGCCCACCCGACCTGTCCCACCCCGCCCTGACCGGCGCCGAGGTGCACCTGCTGCCCGCCTGGTGGGGACCGCCGGCCGAACCGGACGCGCCCATGGTCGAGCACGGCACCTGGACCGCCAGCGTGCTGGCCGGCCGGCCCGGCAGCATCTTGTGCGGCCTGGCCCCCCGCTGCCGCACCCTGTTCCTGTCCCCGCACGCCACAGACGACCACCCGCCAGACCCGCTCTCGGCCGCCCGCGCCATCGACGACCTGGTGGAAGCCGGAGCCCATCTCATCCAGGTCACCAACGCCTTCCACACCGCCTCCGACGACGCCGACCCCCTGCTCAAACGCGCCGTCGCCCGCGCGCTGGAGGCCGGGGTGCTCATCACCGCCCCGGCCGGCAACGACTACGGCACCAACAGCATCGCCGTGGCCAACCTGCCTGGCGTGCTGGCGGTGGGCGCGCACCGCGCCGACGGCGCGATGTTCTTCTTCAGCAACCACGGCCCCGCCTACCACGGGCACGGCTTGACCACCCTCGGCGAAGCCGTCTACGGCGCCCACCCGGGCGGTGGCATCAAAGCCCAGAAGGGCACCTGCGTCGCCGTGGCCCTGGTCACCGGCGCCGCCGCGCTGCTGCTCAGCCTGCAACACCGCCTCGGCCAGCCTCCTGACCCGCTCGCCGTACGGGACGCGCTGCTGGCCACCACCCGCCCCTGCACCACCGAGCAGGCCCACGGCAAGCCCGCCCGCTGCCTGAACGGCTACCTCGACCTGCCCGCCGCCACCCGCCACCTGCTCACCGGCACCGCGCCCGCCTGGCCCGCCAGCCCCGGTGTCACGGCAGTCGCGCCCGGCCCGCCCCACGCCCCACCGCACATCCTGCACCCACGCCGCCCGGACGGCCCGCCGATCACCGCCGACGCCCGCTGCACGCACCAGCTTCCCGCCGGCCAAGCCCAGCCGGTCACGGCGCGACCGGACGTGCAGATCACGATCACCTCCCTGGCCGAACGCCCCGACCTGGCCACCACCCAGCCCGTCCAGCAGCCTGGGTTTTCCGGCCCGCAAGCCGGGCAGCAGGCGGGGCAGGTGCAGGACATGCCGGCCCTCCTGGCCCACGACCTGGCCGGCCGGTGGAGCGCCCAAGCCCGGCTCCACGAACACTTCCCGCAGTTCACCGTGCTGGCCACCGACGAGGGCCGGCAGGTCATCGCCCGCGGCTGGGGCGTGCCGTTCGCGCTGGCCCTGCCCGGCCGCGGCAAGCTGCCCGACGGCGGCTGGGACGACATCCTCACCTGGGCCCACGCCGACCTGCAGCACGGCACGGCGCCCGACACCCTCGGCCTGCTCGCCATCACCGTCCAGCCCGGCCACCGCGGCACCGGCCTGCCCGGCCGGATCCTGGCCGCGCTGAAGACCGCCGCCCGCACGGCCGGGCTCGCCCACGTCGTCGCCCCAGTCCGGCCCACCCGCAAACACCACGAACCGCACACCCCAATGGCCGACTACGCGCTGCGTACCCGGCCCGAAGACAGCCTGCCCGCCGACCCGTGGCTACGCACCCACGTGCGCGCCGGCGGCACCATCATCGGCCTCGCCCCCGCCTCCATGATCGTGGCCGGATCCCTGGCCCAATGGCGGACCTGGACCGGGCTGCCGTTCGACACCGACGGAGACGTCGTGGTTCCTGGCGCGCTCGTACCCGTGCACGCCAGCCTCGCCCACGACCACGCCGTCTACGCCGAACCCAACATCTGGGTCCACCACCCGCTGACCTGACCACCGAGACCTCGGCCCGCGCCCCTTGACGGGCTGAACCAACCGGGCCGTGGCGTACGTCTCCGTTCCGCCACACTGCGAGGGCTGTCCGCATCTCGTGTCTGTTACCTGCGGCCGGCATCAGGGCGCCGCTCGCCGGCCGTCTGGTCTCGCTCGATGGCCGGGGATCGCGCCGCCGGACAACCTCATCACGATGGTTATCTGGGGTAGTCAAGCGAACTGGCTGGTCAGCCGCTTGAGGCCGTTGAACTGGACCGCGGGCCCCACCGGCATCACGGCCTTCGCGCCAGCGGGGCACGGGTGCGGGTGCGGTGTACTCCGCTACGGGGCGTTCACGAATGACGTTGTCCTGCGACGAAGCACCTGCATAGAAGATCGCTTCCCGAGGACAGCTTGATCGCTTCCCGCTCTGGCAGGCCACCGCCTGCAACGTCAAGATCGTGCTGTTGTGGACCCGTGGGTGTCCCCGGCGGCTTCCTGCCCGCTGATGGTGGCCGTCGCGCGGTGGGCGGGTCATGATGGCGGCATGGCGATGGGGAAGAGTCCGTGGGTGTGGACCGGGCTGGTGCTCTCGGGGCTGGTGGCCGGCGCGCTGGGCGTGGTCTTCATTGTGCTGGATCTGGCGCAGGCCGATCAGTTGGCCAGCGTGATCGGGGTGTTCGTTGGCCTGGCCGGGCTTGGGGTGTCGGCGTACGGGGTGGTGCTGGCCCGCCGCGGCGCGGTCGCCTCGCCCACTCCGCCGCAGGCCGCCGCGGGGCCCGCCTCGATCACCGGGGCGGGCGAGACGCGTAAAACGATCGAGGGCGGCACCTTCCACGGGGCGGTGATCCAGGCCCGCGATATCACCGGCCCGCCGCCGGCCGGCGGCCCGGGCGTGGAGGACGGCCAGGCACGAACCGGACGATGACGCTCGATGGACTCGGTCCAGAACGCCATCAGCGGCGGCGTCTTCTTCGGCACGGTCATCCAGGGCAGGGACGTCCGTGTCGTCCTGCCGACCCCCGTGTCGCCCGGGCTCTCCGGCCTCCCGCAGGATAAGGACGCCTTCACCGGCCGCACCGCCGAGCTGGCCACCCTCCTGGAGCGGCTGGGCGCGGGCGCCGCGGCGACGGTCGTGTCGGGCCTGGCGGGGGTCGGCAAGACGGCCCTCGCCGTCCACGCCGCGCACCGCGCGCTTGACGGCTTCCCCGGCGGGGTCCTCTTCGCCGACCTGCAGGGCTACGACGAGGCCCGGCGGGTGGACCCCAGCCGCGTCCTGGACGGCTGGCTGCGGGCACTGGGCGTCTCCGGCGAGCACGTGCCGCCCACGACGCAGGACCGGGAGCGGCTCTACCGGTCCGTGCTCAACGCCCTGGCCAAGGAGGATCGCCGCCTGCTCGTCGTGATCGACAACGTCGCGTCCGCGTCCGATGTAGTTCCGTTGCTGCCGCCGGTGGGCGCGGGTTGCGCGATCGTCACGTCCCGCCACACGCTCGGCCTGCTCGACGCGCGTACCGTACGCCTGAATGCCCTGGACGAGAAGGACGGCGCGCTGCTGTTCGAACGGGCGCTGGCCACGCTGAACCCCGACGACGCCCGCTGCGCGCACGACCCCGAGGGGGCGCGCCGCGTCGCGGAGCTGTGCGGCGGCCTGCCGCTGGCGCTGCGGATCGTCGCGGCGCTGCTCGCGGACGACCCCGGCCGCACGCTTGCCGCGCTCGCCGACGATCTGGCGCGAGCGGGGCTGGCGGGGCTGGAGTACGCGGAGGCCGCGGTCAGGGCCGCGTTCGACCTGTCGTTCCGGCAGCTGACGGCCGGGCAGGCCGCCGTGTTCACGCTGCTGCCCGTCGTCCCCGGACCTGACGTGTCGGACGAGGCGGTCGCGGTGCTCGCCGGGCTCGATGTCCCCGAGTCCCGGCGGGTGCTCCAGGGCCTCGCGCGGGCGCACCTCGTCGAACGGGACGGTGACCGCTGGCGCATGCACGACCTCGTACGCCTGTACGCGGCCGAGCACACGCGCGCCCCCGACCAAGCGCTCGCCAGGCTGATGGACCACTACCGATCGTCGGTGGACGCGGCCCTCAGCCACCTCGAACCCACCCTTACCCCCGAGGACCGCTTCCCCGACCGCGAGGAGGCCCTGGACTGGCTGGACGCCGAACGGGTCAGCCTGCTCGCGGCCATCCGCACCGCTCCCCCGGAGCTGCTCCAGCAGCTGCCGCTGAACATCGGCACATACCTGTCGCTGCGCGGGCTCCATGACGACTGGGTTGAGGTGAGCCAGGCCGCCGTGGACGCCGCCCGCGATCTCGGGGACCGCAAGCGCGAGGGGTTCGCCCTGAACAATCTGGGGATCGCCTACCGCGACGCGGGCCTGCTGGAAGAGGCGCTGGACGCGTGCGAGCAGGCCCTGGCCATCGCCGAGAACGGCCGCGACAGAGCTGCCACGCTCGTCAACCTCGGCGCCATGCTGCGGCGGCTCGGCCGGGGCGAGGAGGCCATCGCCGCCTGCCGCGAGGCCGCCGAGTTCTTCGAGACCGCTGGCGACACGCGGGGGCTCGCGCGAGCGCGCGGCAATCTGGGCAGCGTACTGCGCGATCTCGGGCGGCGCGGCGAGGCCCTCGCCCTGTTACGTGAGGTCGTGGCGGACTTCGACCGGCTGGGCGGCCAGGAGGACACGGGCATCGCGCTGAACAACCTCGCCCACGCCCTGCTCGACGACGACCGGCCCCAGGAGGCGGAGACGCACGCCCGCGAGGCGGTGGAGCGCCACCGCGCGGCGGGTGCCCGCTGGCGGGAGACCGAGGCGCTGCTCACCCTCGGGCTGGCCGTGCGCGCGCAGGGCAGGCTGCGCGAGGCCGCCGAGATCCACGAGCGGAACCTGGAACAGCTCGCGGACTTCGACGACGACGTGAGCAGGGCCGCCGAGGTGGCGTGCCACTACGCCGAGGCACACGCCCAGCTCGGCGAGCTGGACGAGGCGTACGAAGGCTATTACGTCGCGTCGAACCTGTACGAGAGGCTCCGGGACTCCGCCTGGGAGGCGGCGACGCTGGCGAACATCGGGCTGATCTGGATCCGGCAGAACAAGCTCGGGGACGCCGCGCGGGTGCTGCGCTTGGCCGCCGACGGTTTCGCCGGCGTCGGCGCGGACGACGACGAGGCACGGGCGCTGGCCATGCTCGCCCCGGTCGAGCTCTCGCTCGGGCGGCGGATCGACGCTATGGAGACGTACGAGCGGGCGGCGCGGCTGCATCGCCGTCGCGGCGACCGGCGCGCCGAGGGCGGCGCGCTGGCCAGGCTCGCCATCGTCCAGCAGGAGGACTCCCTGTACGAGACCGCGTCCGAGACCGCCGCCGAGGCGCTGCGCGTCTGCCGGGAGACCGGCGACCGTGAGGGCGAACGCATGGCGCTCAACGCGCAGGCCCTGGCCCTTGGCGTGCTGCGGAGCCACGAGGAGTCCATCGCCGTCAACCACGAGCACATCGCCCTGTGCCGCGAGCTCGACGATCAGCGGCCGCTCGCCGACTCCTTCGTCAACCTCGCCGTCACCCTGCGCGAGGCCCGCAGGCACAAGGAGTCGGACGCGGCGCTGCGCGAGGCCGTCCGGCTCTACCGCGCCCTCGGCGACGTGACGGAGGCGGAAAGGCTCGCGAAGGACCTCACCGTGGCCGGGCGGGCGCGCCGCCTGCTGCTCGCCGCCGCCCGCCCGCTACGGGCACGCCGTGCCCTCTTCCGCGACCTCATGGGCGACAAATACCTGGAGCTGGAGATGGTCGAGAAGGCCATCCGCAGCTACGAGAGGAGCCGTCCGATCTGGCGCGCACTCGGCGAGCGCGTCAGCGAAGGGCTGAACATGCTCTCCCTCAGCAATGCCCTCCTGTCCAACCGCGATTACGAAGACGCCGGGCGGGCCGCCGACTACGCCTCCCGGATCTTCCGCTACGCCGGTGACGAGGGGCTGGAACTGGCCGCCTGCACGGTTCACGCCCGCGCCTGCGCCGCCGACGCACGCCCGCGTGCCGCCCTCGCGCCGTACGAGCGGGCCATCGAGCTCGCACAGGCGCTTCGGCAAGCCGAGACCGAGGAGATGCTGGCGAGCGAGTACGCCGAGACCCGCAAGGCCCCTCACCTCCCGGGCGCCGTCCTTGTGACGATCAACCCCGGCTGAGCAGCATTCCAGTGGTTCCGCTTGTAACCAGCGGCGAGCCAAGGGTTGGTCCCCCTACATCGGACTACCGGACGCATGGGCCTATCGGCGCGTTTCCACCCGCTCGTAGCCACGTGAGGTCCACACAGCTAGCGCGGCGCGCCAGCTCGTCGGCCAGGGCCATCACCATCCCGTACCGATGGTTATCTAGGGTTGGAGGACCCTTCCAGCAGGTCAGAGGACGATGATCTCTTCTTTCACGTAGGCCAAGTTGACCGAGCTCGGCCCGCGACGCCACCCGCCAGGCGGACGGGTGCCGCCCACTCCCGTCCGACGAACCCTGCGAAAGGGGCAGACACCCGTGGAGATGCGTCAAGCCTGGCAAGCCTCGCGGTGAGCGGCTGGCACTCGAGACCTACGAGCCCGACCCCCGGTGCTGTCCGCGTTGCCGAGGGTTCGGCCCAGCTGGTCGATGTGCCGCACCCGTCCGTCCTCGGTGACCTCGCCGATGAGGATCCACTCGATCACCACGTGTCCGAGTTTGCGGTGGTCGGTGCTGAGGTAGCAGCGTGCGGCGAACCGGGGGCCGTCGATGAGGAGATCGTCGATGCGCATCTCGCAGGCGGTGACGTTCTTGCGGGGGTGCAGCCAAGGTACGGCGGAAACCGGCAATAGGCTGAGCGGCCCTCGGGTTTGCGCTGGTGAGGGCAGGGGTTCCCGGATGTGATCGATCTCAGCCCTCGGCGTAGTTGATCTTTTGGTACGTTCCTCGATCCGTATGGGTTGATATTTACGGGTCTGGGGTTGTGGCGTGACGTCGATCGAGCGGACCGCGTATCCGCGGTTCAAGCGATTCCTGTCGGCCCGGGAGTTGCACGTGTTCTACACGCCGCAGACGGAGGAGATCGCGTGGGCGAGTGGGCAGGTGCGGTCGGACAACCACCTGCTGGCACTGATGGTGCAGCTGAAGTGCTTCAACCGGATGGGCTATTTCCCCCGGCTGGATGACGTCCCGGAGGCAGTGGTGGCCCACATCCGCCGAGATCTCGGGCTGGGCGAGGACGTCGCCGCGGTGTACGACTCGGACCGGACCCGGGGCCATCATCGGATGCTGATCCGCCGGCGTAGCGAGGTCGTGTCGGACATTCAGCAAGACCGCCGTCGTCATCACCGCGAAGTCCGCCGGGCGCAAGGTCTTCGGCCTCGCCACCGCAGACGTCCGTCTCGCTTGACCTCTTGCGCGTCAGTCCGGCAGCCAGTGCAGCTCGTGCGCCAGGGTTTTGGCGACGGCACGGATGCGGCGGTGTAGCGGCGACTGCTCGCGTGGGAGGACCAGGTGGATCGTCAGGCTGGGCGCGCCCCGCAGCGGTCGCCAGGTGAGACCGGCCGGTTGTGCCGTGACCGCGGCTTCTCCGGCCGGGGCGAGGGTGACCCCGTCACGCAGGTCGCGCTGAGACATGTCGAAAGAGACTGCGGGCGTGTGGAATCGGGGGTGTGGTCGGGTGTCTCGGAACAGTGCGGACAGCTGATCGTGGATCACGGGGTTGGCCGCACGGTCCGGGAGTCGCAGCGGATACGCGGCCGCGTCGGCGATCTCGATCTCCGGGTGTTCGGCCAGCGGATGGTGCTGCGCCAGCTGGACCCCGACGCGCATACGCCGCAGCAGGAACCGGCGCACGCCACGGCCCGGCTGTTCACCGCGGGTGATCCCGGCATCGATGCGGCCGTCGGCGACCGCGGGGCAGATCTCCGGTGTCGCCATCGGGACCGCGCCGACCTCGAGTCCGCTGTTGCCGCGAATCAGCCTGTCCACCAGGGCCGGTGCCGTCTCGGCCCGGCGCTGAGGCTGTATCCGATGCGCAGCGTGCCCAGTTCACCGGCCGCCGCGCTCCGGGCGGTGTCCCATGCCCGGTCCAGCGCCGCCAGCGCGGGCGGCGCGGACTCCGCCAAAGCCGCACCGGCCGTGGTCAATACGACGCTACGCGTGTTGCGGACCAGCAGGGCCGTACCGAGTTCCGCCTCCAATCGGCGCATCCGGGCGCTGAGTGCGGGCTGTGCGATACCGATCCGTGCGGCCGCGCGGGTGAAGTTCAACTCCTGCGCCAGCACCAGGAAGTACCGCAGGCTCACCGTATCCGGCGCCACGTGCCCTCCCTGCCGATTGATAACGATCCGTTCTGAGTCTATCCCGTACCGGTCTTTCCCTCGACCGCACATCAAGCCCTAACCTGCGCATATGACGATTCAAGTGACCGCAGTACCCGTCGCCGGGATCGATCGATCTGAGTGTCAATTCGAAGTCGGACGTGTCCGGCCCAACACAGGAGGTTTCCATGGCTAAGGGCTACTGGG
The DNA here is from genome assembly GCF_052068215.1 of Nonomuraea sp. H19. NCBI lineage: Bacteria > Bacillati > Actinomycetota > Actinomycetes > Streptosporangiales > Streptosporangiaceae > Nonomuraea > Nonomuraea sp. H19. Next base: position 70,237 of record NZ_JBQHCV010000036.1, read on the forward strand.
TCAGTGTCTACCCCGCCATTTCCGGCCCTGAGAGGCTGACTGCCTACGACAAGCTGGCCGGTCCGGCTGTCCAGGCTGGGGGCGGGCGCGTCCTGTCCCGGATCCCGTCCCGTGGCGGTCGAGTCGTCGCCCACGAGGCCGGAATCACGCAACGCGTCGTTCTGATCGAGTTCGACAGCTTTGAACAGGCCGTCGCGGCATACGAGAGCGAGGCATACCAGAAGGCGCTGGTGGCCCTCCCCGACGGCTTCGAGCGCGACTTCCGCATCATCGAAGGCATCGACTGACCGGCGGGCCCAGCCATCGCTGAGCATCCGTCACCTGATACGCACACGGTGCTGAACGACGACTCACGAGACGAGTTCGAAGCCATGCCCCGCGTCCCAGTTCGCAACTACGCCACCGGTGGTGCGGTCATCATCCACTATCCGGTGCGGGACGGCACCGGCTGAGGCAGGACGGTACGCTCCGGAACGCGTTCGGTCGGCCGTTGCGGCCAGGTCCGGCTATCGGCGGAACGCCGTTCGCGGTTGCCGGTTCGTTGAGCGTCAAAGGAGGGCCGATGTCCTGGCCGGATGTCACGGTGGTTGATGCGTGCGTGCGGCGCGACGGCCGGGGCGGCAGCCCCACGGCCGTCACCGACGACGACCCGGCGGCGACGGACGCGGACCGGCGTGCGGTCGCTGCTGCGGCCGGCACCTCGCACGCGGCGTTCCTCGGCCCGGGGCGGACGCCGGACGGTGGCTGGCCGGTCCGGTTCTTCACCGCCACCGCCGAACTGTCCGGCTGCGGCCATGGCACCGTTGCCGCGCAGGCCGTCCGGTTGACCCGCACCGCGCTGGGCGAGCTGAACGACTGCCAACACACCGGCGGGCGCACGTTCGACACCGTCGCGATCCGCCGCCCCGCCGGCATCGAGGTGTGGTTCGACCAGGGCCTCGTTGCGCTGCGTCACCCGGCACCGGACGAGCGCGCCGCGATCGTCGCCGCGCTCGGGCTCACCGCGGACGATCCGCATCCGACCGACGCGCCACGGATCGCCGCGCCCGGCGCACCACGCATGCTGGTACCGGTCCACGACCGGTCGGCGCTGCTCCGAGTCCACCCACACCTCGGCAGGCTGACAGCGGCGTGCCAGCGGTACGGGCTCCTCGGCTGTTTCGTGTACGCACCGCCGGTGGGCGACCGACCGGGTGCGGCGCGGATGTTCGCGCCGGCGATCGGTGTCGACGAGGACGTCGCCAACGCCAACAGCACCGGCTGCCTGGCCGCCCACCTGCTCGACACGACAGGGGCACAGACGGTCGCGATCGAGGTGGAGCAGGGTGACACCCTCGGTCGACCGGCCAGCGTGCTCGCTTCGGCCCGACGCGGGCCGGCGGGCATCACGACCCGGGTCGGCGGGTTAGCGGTGGTCCGCGACGGACACCGAGGCGACAACTAGACCGTCCTCTTCTGCGATCCGCGCATGGGCTGGGGCTGTCCGCTGCGGTCAAGCGTTGGCACCCGGTGGCGGCCGTCAGCGGGACGCGGTGTCGAGGGCGCGGCTGAGTGTCCATCGGGAGACGCGCAGCTTGGCGGCGACGGCGGTTCGGGTTTGTCCGGCGCCGAGCAGGACGCGGGCGTCGGCGATCTGTTCGGAGGTCAGGGCGCGAGGACGGCCGCCGACGCGGCCTCGGGCGCGGGCGGCGTCGAGGCCTTCGCGGGTGCCTTTGACGATCTGCTGACGTTGGAACTTGGCGATGGCGGCGAACACGGTGAAGATCAGTTCGCCGCACATGTCGTCGCTGGTGTCGAGCACGATGCCGTCGAGGGTGCGGAAGTGGCGGCCGTTGGCGTGCAGGTCGGCTTCGACGATGGCGAGGAGTTCGCGGGTGTCGCGGCCCAGCCGGGTCAGGTCGAGCACGACGAGGGTGTCGCCGCGGCGCATGTGATCGAGGGCGGCGGTCAAGCCGGGCCGGGTGGTGCCCTTGACGCCGGATGCCTTGTCGAGGTAGATCCGGGCGCAGCCGGCGGTCTTGAGGGCGTCGATCTGGCGCGCACTTGTCACACTGCTTTCCGAGGCTGCGTGGCTGAGAACTCGTGTTGTCGGTGGCCTCTGCCAGGATGCCCCTCGTGGGAGATCAGGAGGAAGACGCCGACCGGCGATCGGAGCAATGGGCTCGGCTTCAGTGCGAGTTCGTTCGTAACGTTGCGAATCCTGGACTCTGGCTGGAGGATATGGGGTCCTGGTCATATCCGGCCGAAGATTCCCGCCAAGCGATAAGGCGCTGGTCAGCGAGATTTCTCCCTGCTGGTCCAGCCCTGTTTGGTGATGAGCTTGGAAGTTCACCCGAACGGGTCCGCCCTTCACACTGTGGCCGGGCATCAGGGTTCAGGACGGAGTTGGATGCCGGTCTGCTGCAGCACCCGGTTGGCCAGCGTATGCAGCGCGGTGGGAAAGGCGGCGGAGGTGGCGCCGTCGCGGGCGACCAGGGTCACGGTACGGCTGATGGAGCAGTACACGCCGGTGGCCGCTGCCGCCGGCGTGATCACCAGCAGCGCTGGGGCCACCCCCGCTGCCAAGCCGCATGATTAACCCCGGCGAATGTTTCTTCTTGGTCACCGCATTGGTCTAGAGATCGACTGAATCGCCCACGGGGATGCGGGCGTAGTCGGTCTCCTCCTCAAGCCACGAGTCGAAGTATTCCAGACCGACCTTGCTGAGCTGGATGTCGTGGATCGGGAACGCGCGGGCCGGCCGGACGCCTCGGACGAAGGTGATGGCCTCGCCGATCTTCAGCCAGGGTCCGGCCGCCGGGACCAGCAGGGTGTCGACCTCGTCGGTGGGGACGAACAGGGAGTCTCCCGGGTGGTAGAGGCCGTTCACGATGAACCCGAGGTTCGGGCAGCCGGGCAGTCCGTCGATGACCTCAGCGTGCACGCCGCCCACGGCCTTCACGGTGAAGTCGGCGGCGGTGAAGGTCTCACCTGCGGCGACCGCGACCGCTCCCTCGCCGAGCTCGGCGGCCAGCGCCGCATGGGTGTGGACGGTCAGCGCGGGGTTGCTTGCCCGGGCGGCCTTGAGTGCCTCGACGTCGATGTGGTCGGGGTGCTCGTGGGAGACGAGTACGGCCGTGGCTCCGGGCAGCGCCGCCTCCGCGTCGGAGAAGGTGCCCGGATCGATCACCAGCACCCGATCGCCGTCCTGGACGCGCACACAGGCGTGTCCGAAATGCGTCAGTCTCACCGGATCACCCTATCGGCGTCGACGTCAACACGATCACCGCCCGGCGGCCCCAGATCGTCTCGTGCCTGCCCGGCGCGCAGCGTCGCGGAGCCAGGCCGATCGCGGTAGTGACAGAAGAATTGCATGTCGAGACTCCTTGCCATGGGTCACGGCGAAGGCCCCATCATCCGAGTCAACAGGCGGGGGCAGGTGCGTCGGCGTCGGTGCTGCTGGTCCGCAGTGGGGTTTCGCGGAGCAGCCAGGCGATGGCGAAGGCGATGACGGACAGTGCCGCGGCGCCGATGAGGATGACGTGCAGGCCGCCGGTGACGGCCAACCGGACCGCGTCGGCCGTCTGGGCGGGCAGGGTCGGCAGCAGGGCGGGGGTGAGGTCACCCCTCATGGTCAGTCGGTCGGCCGTGGCCGGACCCAGGTGGGCGGCCAGGTTGTCGCGTACGCGGGCCGCGTACAGGGTGCCCAGCAGGGCGATGCCGAGCGAGCCGCCGATGGTGCGCAGCAGCGTGAGCGTGCCGCTGGCGGCGCCCATGTCACGCGGGTCGGCGCTGTTCATGGTGATCAGGGCGGTGCTCTGCAGCACCAGGCCCAGGCCTGCCCCGATGGGGAGGGCCAGGGCCGAGGCGAGCGCGGCGGGGGTGTCTCCGTCAAGCGGGAACAGCGCCAGCGCGCCGCCGGCCATGAGGGCTGCGCCGAGGATCGGGTAGCTGCGGTAGCGGCCGTTCGCGCTGATGAGGCGGCTGGTGAGCAGCTGGGCGCCGAGCATGCCGAACATCAGCGGCAGCAGCAGCATGCCGCTGGCCGCAGGAGAGGAGCCCTGCACGAGCTGCAGGTACTGCGGCAGGTAGTTGGTGACGGTGAGCATGACCGCGCCGACCAGGAAGCTCAGGACCTGGGCGAGGGTGAAGTTCCGGTCGGCGAACAGCCGGGGCGGGATGATCGGCTCGGTGGTGCGGCGTTCGACGGCCACGAACGCGGCCAGGGCCAGCGCGCCGATCGCGCCGAGGGCCCAGGGCCAGGGGGTGCCGCCCGCCAGCAGGGTCAGGGCCACGATGGCGACGGTCAGCAGGGACGCCCCGACGTAGTCGATGCGCGGCCGGCCCCGCTCGAAGGGCGGCAGGTGGATGTGGGTGGCAATGAGCAGCAGGGCCAGGGTGCCGATGGGCAGGTTGACGTAGAACGTCCAGCGCCAGCTGAGGTGGTCGGTGAGCAGCCCGCCCAGCAGCGGCCCGCCGACGTAGGCGACCGGCATGATGGCACCGATCATCGACTGCAGCCGGCCGCTGTCGCGCGGCGGGACCAGCACGCCGATGATGGCCAGCGCGCCGACCATGAGCCCGCCCGCGCCGAGCCCCTGCACCGCGCGGAAGGCGATGAGCTGGGCCATGGTCTGGGCCAGACCGCACAGCGCGGAGCCGGCCAGGAACAGCACGATGGAGCAGATGAAGGTGGCCTTGCGGCCGAGCAGGTCGCCGACCTTGCCCCAGATCGGCGTGGTCGCCGCGGCGGCCAGCATATACGCGGTCACCACGCCCGGCAGCTGGTCCAGGCCGCCCAGGTCGCCGGCGATGGTGGGCAGCGCAGTGCCCACGATCAGGCCGTCGAGCATGGCCAGGAACATGCCGGTCAGTAGTCCGAAGACGCCCAGGCGTGTCATGACGCCTCAGACAGCGTAGGGGCGGGCCGTCCTGGCCTCGCGCAGCGCGTGCGCCCACCAGGCGAGCCGGTCCAGCATGACCTTGGCGGCGGCGTCGGCGGCCGAGTCGAGGGCCTTGCCGTCGCCGTCGAACTGCGCCCACGGATGCTGCAGGCCGACGCTGTCACGCAGGGTGACGGCGTGCAGCTCAGCCAGGACGAGCCGGAGCTGCTCGACCGCGCGCAGCCCGGCGGAGAAGGCGCCGTAGGAAACGAAAGCGACGGGCTTGGCCTGCCATTCGACGCCGTGCCAGTCAATGGCGTTCTTCAGCGCGGCCGGGAAACTGTGGTTGTACTCGGGCGTCACGATGACGAAGGCGTCGGCCGCCGCCAGGCGCGGCGAGACGGCCGCCAGCAGTTCCCTGTCCTCTTGAGAGGCCGGTGGCTTGCCGAGCACCGGCAAGACGGCCGGCAGCGGGGTCTCGACCAAGTCGATCAGGTCGGCGCTCATGTCGTCGCGCTGATGGAGGTGGTCCAGCAGCCAGTTCGCCACGGCGGGGCCGAAACGTCCCTCACGGGTGCTGCCGAGAATGACGGCGATCTTGAGCATTGACACTCCTTGAGTGTGTACAACGTATATTTCGCCAGACAACGTACACATTAATGTGTACGTTGTCTACCACTGATACGTTGTATCGAAATGTGGAGGAGAGAGGACCGGCGGCATGACCACCGACAAGAGCACATCGCTATGGGAGCGGCTAGAGCGGCCCGCGCCGGCTCCCCGCCAAGTCCTGTCTCCACAGCGCATCGCCACGGCCGCCGTCGCGATCGCCGACGCCGAAGGTCTGGAGGCCATCACCATGCGCCGCCTGGCCACCGAGCTGAGCGTCGCCCCCATGGCGCCCTACCGCCACGTGTCCGGCAAGGACGACCTGCTGGAACTCATGGTCGACCATGTCTACGCCGACCTGCGCCTGCCCGGCGGCCTCGGCTGGCGGGAGAGCCTGCGCGCGCTCGCCGTACGCACGCGCGAGCTGATGCTGGACCACCGATGGCTGGCCCAGCTCCCGCCACAGGCCAAGCTCGCCCTCACGCCCAACGTGATGGCCGTGGCCGAGAGGGCCCTGGCGGCGCTCGACGGCCTCGGCCTGGACCCCGACACGATGATGAGCGTCTTCCGCGGCGTGGACGCCTACGTGCACGGCGCCATGAGCTACGAGAGCGCCGTCAGCGCCTTCATGGGCGAGCAGAGCCTGTCCAGCGGCGACGAGCTACGCAGCGAGCTCGCCCCGCTCATGACCTGGCACATGCGGACCGGCCGCTATCCCATCTACGAGCACTACCTGCGCACCGCCACGCGCAAGGACGACACCCGATGGCAGTTCGACCTCGGCCTCAACTGCCTCCTCGACGGCATCGCCGCCCGCCTGAACATCTGAGGAAGCCCGCATCGGCATGGACGGGCAACAGATCGCGATCACTCCCGGACGACCTTTCCGTTCTGCTCCCTAAGCCTCCGAGAGACGGCGCGCGTCACATCGGGTCTGCGGACAGGGCGAGTCGGTCTCGATTTGGACGTACCGACTGGTAGTGATCTAAATGCGCGTAGCGTAACGGGGCATGGCGCAGGAGTATCTGTCCGCCGCACAAGCTGACCGGTATGGCCGGTTCGTGGCGGACCCGACGCCGGAGGAACTGGAAAAGTTCTTCTTCCTGGACGCCGCCGCGCTGAAGGAAGCGCGGGACAACGGCGCTTGCACAACCGCCTGGGCTGGTCCATCCAGTGGGGCACGGTGCGGATGCTCGGCACGTTCCTGACCGACTCCGGGCCGGCCGACGTGCCGCAGGTGGTGGTCGAGTACGTGGCCGAACAGTTGGGAATCGCCGATGTCTCGGCGGCGAAGTTGTACGGCGACCGCCCGCAGACGCCGTACGAGCATGCCTCGAAGATCCGGACCATGCTGGGCTATCGCGAGTTCTCGGCCGCCGAGGACGAGGTGGCGACCTTCATCGCCTCCCGGGTGCGCAAGAGCCGGGACTCGCGCCGGGAGTTGTTCGATCGGGCGGTGCTGTGGCTGATCGAGCATCGGGTGCTGCTGCCGGGCATCACCACCTTGTCGCGGCTGGTGACCGAGGTGCGGCGGGCCGAGCTGGAGGCGATCAACCGCACACTGGCCGGGGCCGCGCCGGCGCCGATGCGGGCCGAGCTGGTGGCGACCCTGCAAGTGCCGGACGGCAAGAAGGCTGAAGACGATGCCCAGGCCGGTGCCCGCGAAATAAATGGTGATGGGCGAGTCGGAGGCTGCGCGCATGGCTATGCGCGATGCGATCACACCACCGGTGATAAACACGGCGGCTCCCGCCACCCCGGCCGCGGCTCGCGCGGCCAGCAGCGCCAGGGAGTGGTCGCTGGCGGCGGTGGCGGCCAGCGACACCGCCGTGAGGATCATGCCTTAGCGGAAGGTGGCGGCGGCGCCCATCCGGCGGACGGCGACGGCGGTCAGCAGCGCGCCGAGCAGGTAGCCGAGCCCGTTGGCGGCGCTCATCGTCCCGGCTTCGGACAAGGTCCAGTGCAGATCGTCACGCATGGCCGGCAGGAGCAGCCCGTAGGCGAAGCGGGCCAGCCCGAGCGCCGAAGCGGTGCCGAGAGCCAACCGCAGCGCCTGCCACTGCGCCTGCCTCATGGGCACCGTGCCAGGAAGCTCAAAATCGTACGTGCCAGGGTCACGCGATGGTCTGACAACGCGTGGTCGGTCGCGAAGAGATGATGTTCGAGGTATCCGACGGGCTGCGCCTGGTACGCCGCGACGACCGGTTCGTGATGCACGTCGTACGGGGTGACGGTGTCGAGGCCCGTGCCGATCAGGAGCACCGAGCGCTCCGCCAGCAGGGGCGCGAGCCCGGCCAGCCGCCACGAGTCGCCGGCCGCCTCCATCTCGCTGACCAGCGCCTCCCCACTGGTGCCCCGGAGGGGATCCAGTTCGCCGGTGAACGCCTCGACATAGCTCGCTCGGACACTCGGGTTGGCACGGCAGAGCGCCGCTACCGTACCGAAGTCGAACCCAGCCACCGACGCGACCGCGGCGACGGACGGTTCGGTCGCCGCGGTCATCAACGCGGCGAAGCCGCCCATGCTATGGCCGATCAGTACCAATCGCCGCGGATCAAGCCGGTGGGCGGCTGCAAGCTCCTCATCGCGCAGTCCGGCTACGACTGCTGCCGTGTCCTCCAGCACGTGGCCCCACGACCACGAGCCGCCGACGCCCCACGAACCGCGATAGTGGAACACCAAGGACGCGTAGCCCGCACGGCGCAGCACTTGTGCGAGATCGAAATTGCGTTCGTTGCCGGGGAATCCGTGCAGCAGCACGACGACAGGGTGCGGCCCTCGGCCTGCCGGCACGTGCAACACACCGAGCAAGGACGCGCCCCCGCTGTCGAACGTCAGCGCCGGTGTGGTGGCCGGAAAGTCAGGGTCGCCCGGCGGGTCTGCGGCTAACGGGTCAAACATGAAAGAACTCCCAAGATCAAACCGATCGGTATGATCCCACACGTTAGCATCGGATCGAACCGAGCGGTACCATCTATGCATGCCAGTCGCCAAAGGCTCGACGATCGACCCCGCACGCGCGCCACCATCGTCGAAGCAGCCACCGCGGTGCTGTACGAGCGCGGGCTCGACGGCATCGGCGTCGCCGAGCTGTGCACCCGCATCGGCGTATCGAAGGAGACGCTCTACCGGCACTTCGGCACCAAGGAGGGCCTGGCCGAGGTCATGCTCCGGCAGCGCAGCGAGCGGGTCACGCAATGGCTGACCGCGGCCGCCGAAGCCGCTGGCGACGACCCCCGCGACCAGCTCGCCGCCGATCGGCCCCGCTGAACTGGCCACGCTGCGCCGCCTGGTCGACGACGGGGTCAGCGTCACCGAGGCCGGTCGCACCTTGAAGATCGGCCGCTCCACCGCCTACGAGGCCCTGGCGGACGCGCACACCCCGGAGTCCTCACCGTAAGCGAACCGAGACCTTCAGATTCCTCTCAAGGGCTTCGTCGGCCGCCGATCAGCGGAAACAGTGTTCATGATCCACTCAATGTGGGTTTTGGGCTTATGTGGGCTGACCCCCTGAGACAGCCTCCGCACTCGTGTCTGGTCCCACCCAACAGGCGCTCCCGCTTCACCGCCGGTCACCAGGAAGTTGCGAGACGCCAAAGAAGCTCAACAAGCAGACTTGACGGGGAATGCGATCAGCGTATGCAGGCGGCCGGGCTAGACTCACCGATCGTAGACCGCCAGGTCGCTGCCGAAGCTACATAGAAGAAGGCCGATCTCTTCGAAAGCAACGCCGTTGCACATGCCGGGAAGATTGATCACATGGGTGAGACGGTGCGTCGGTAGGTCCCAGATCCGTACCGTCGTATCGTCGGAGCCGGTGATGGCGACCGGGCGGCCGTCCAGGGTGGTGCAGGCCGCCGCCCACACCGTGTCGGTATGGCCGGTCAGAGGGTCGCCCACCTGGTGGCCGGTGCTTAGGTCCCAGATCCGTACCGTCCTATCGTGGGAACCGGTGACGGCGATCGGGCGGCCATCCAGCGTGGTGCAGGCCGCCGCCCATACCGGCCCGGTGTGGCCGGTCAGCGGCTGGCCGATTTGGTTGCCAGTGGTCAGGTCCCAGATCCGCACCATGTCATCATCAGAGCCGGTGACAGCGATCGGGCGGCCGTCCAGGGTGGTGCACGCCAGCGCGATCACCGAGCCGGTGTGGCCGGTCAGCGGGTCGCCGAGTTCATGTCTGGTGGTCAAGTCCCAGATCCGCACCGTGCCCCCGTCGGAGCCGGCAACGGCGACCAAGCGGCTCTCCAGGGTCGTGCAGGCCACCGCCCACACCGGCCCGGTGTGGCCGGTCAGCGGCTGGCCGATTTGGCTACCGGTGGTCAGGTCCCAGATCCGCACCGTGCCATCTGCTGAGCCAGTGACAGCGACAGGGCGGCCCTCCAGGGTCGTGCAGGCCACCGCGTACACCTCTCCAGTGTGGCCGGTCAGTGGATCGCAGATCTGCTGGCGGGTCCTCACATCCCAGATCCACACCGTGCCATCTGCTGAGCCGGTGACAGCGATCGGGCGGCCTTCCAAGGTTGTGCCCGCCACCGCCAGCACAACGTCGGTGTGGCCGGTCAGCGGCTTGCTGATTTGGTTGCCGGTGGCCAGGTCCCAGATCCTCACCGTGCCGTCATCAGAGCCGGCGACAGCGATCGGGCGGCCGTCCAGGGTGGTACACGCCGCCGTGAACACGGGTTTGATGTGGCCGGTCAGCGGCTGGCCGATTTGGTTGCCGGTGGTCAGGTCCCAGATGCGTACCGTCGTATCGTGGGAACCGGTGATGGCGATCGGGCGGCCATCCAGGGTGGTACACGCCAGCGCGGTCACCGGCCCGGTGTGGCCGGTCAGCAGGTTACCGATTTGATGTCCGGTGGTCAGGTCCCAGATCCGCACCATGCCATCGTCGGAGCCGGTGATGGCGACCGGGCGGCCGTCCAAGGTCGTGCAGGCCAGCGCCCACACCGAGCCGTTGTGGCCGGTCAATGGCTGGCCGATCTGTTGGTTGGTGGCCAGGTCCCAGATCCGTACCGTCGTATCGTGGGAACCGGTGATGGCGACCGGGCGGCCGTCCAAGGTCGTGCAGGCCAGCGCCCACACCGAGCCGTTGTGGCCGGTCAATGGCTGGTCGATTTGGTTGCCAGTGGTCAGGTCCCAGATCCGCACCGTGCCATCGTCGGAGCCGGTAACCGCGATCGGGCGGCCACCGAGGGTTGTGCAGGCCACTGTGTTCACCGAGCCGGTGTGGCCGGTCATGGTGTTGCGCGCTGGCCGAGACAGGTTCGTCCCAGTCGCCATCACCGGTTTCCAGGCGTGAGGCTCCGCCGTGGCGTTGAAAGCGGTCAGCAGGGTGGGGATGTTGTAGCGTGCGGCGTCCAGGGCGAGGATCTGGCGGCGGGTTTCGGGGGTGGCGTGCCGGTGGGTGCCGATCGAGGCGCGGTAGATGGTGGTGGCCTGTTTGCCGTCGGGGGTGTGGATGGTGTCCAGGTGCGGGAGGAGGGTGTCGGGGTTGGCGTGGACGAGGTATTCGGTGTCGGTGACCAGGTTGTCGAGCAGGCCCGCGAGCGCGGCGTGGCTGGCCAGGTAGGTGCGGGTGTAGGGGTGGGCGCGGGCCCAGTCGCGTTCGCCGTGGACGGTGTAGGGGACCCGACCGATGAGCGCCCGGGTGAAGCCGGTGTGCACGGCGGTCTCGTCGACGTCGTGGCACAGCGTTTCTGCCATGGCCTGGTGGTAGAGGCGGTAGGCCGAGCGCCCGGCTTCGGTGGCCTCCACGACGTAGGATCCGGCGGTGCGGCGTAGCCAGTCCAGGTCGTCGTCGGTGTAGGTGCGGCCGGAGACGGCGCTGGCCACGGCGGGCCACAGGTCTTCCCAGGGCAGGCCTTGGCCGTCGGCGAAGGCGAGCGGCCGCAGCAGGTCGATGGCACGCTCGGCGTCGCCCTTCAGGCGGTTGGTGAGGTCTTGGCGGATGGCCTCGGCGGGCATGCGCGGCAGGCCGGCGCGCCAGGCCGCGTCGTCGGGGTCGGGCAGCTCTTGGGCGGCGGCCAGGGTGCCGGCGGTGATGCGGGCGACCAGGAAGGAGAATCCGGCGCTGGCCGCGACCTGGTGGGCGATGCGGATGCGGACCTGCGGGTCGCAATCCCAGTAGGGGGAGTCGCTGCGGGACTCCATCAGGTTGCGCATGGTGTAGGTACGCAGCGCGTCGAGATCGGCGTAGCGGTCGGCGTCCAGGTCGATCTCGTCCTCCCGCTTCAACCCCAGCCGGGCCAACAGGTGCGGACGGGTGCCCAGCAGCAGCCGCAAACGGCTGCCCGCCAGATCGATCAGCGGGCGCAGCACGTCTCTACACAGGGTGTCGGGCGTTTCCGCCTCATCCACCGCATCGATGATCAGCGTGGCCGCTGATGCCGGTCGATGGTCGGAGTCGGCAAGCGCGTTGAGGAACTGCCGCACCGACGCGGCGCGGATCTTGAACACGGCGGCGATGCCGTCCAGCACCTGCTTATCGGAAAGGTTCTGGGCGTAGATGACCTCCGCCACGTCGCCCGCCTGGGGCAAGATCCGCCGGTCCAGGCCGATGCTGTCGAGTGGAACCCGCTGGCGCCGCTCGGGGTGGGTCAGCGTGGCGATCAATCCGAGCACTGCGGTCTTACCCGACCCCGGGCCCGCGGTCACCGCCAGCACCCCGGGCCGCTGCCGCTCCTGGCGGTCACGCGCTCTGCCGCGGCCGGGGTGACGGCCGGTACGCAGCCAGATCGTGATGTCCTCGATGGCCTGAAACCGGCCAGAAAACCACCAGCCATCCCCCGGGCCCGCGCCGGCCATCGCCCGAACCAGCAGCCGGGTACGGTACTCGATCGCGCGGCGTTCGGCCAGGGCATCCCATTCGGCGGCCTGCTGGATCGCCAGGTCCACCTCCGTCAGCCGGACGTCATGGCGGGGGTTGCGCAGGAAGTCCGGCAGGTCGCCGGACAGGCCCACCTGGTCCAAGCCGATCAGCTGGTAGCCGGGCCGGTCCGGATGAGTGTTCATCCGCTGCACGACCGCATCGATCGCAAGCTCGGCCGGGCCGTGCCCGGCCACAGCCCAGCTGGCGACCGCCTGCTCCAGCAGATGGGTGAAGGCCAGCGTCTTCGCCCGCTCGCTGGGCTGGGAAGAGGAGATAACCACAATGCCCGCGCCGGGCTGTTGCCGCCAGGTGGGGCCAAGTTCGGCCAGCATCCGGGCGGCCATCTGATTGGTGCCGGCGCCGGAGTGGCAGGTGTCCAGCATCAGCAGCAGCCGCCGCACGCGGGTCTTGCGCAGCATCTGCTTGGCCAGCTCCGCCGTCGGCAACGCGACCTCGATGTCATCGGGGTCGACATCGGCGGTCAGCAGCACATGCTCGCCGCTGTCGTCCAAAACGTCGCCGTGTCCGGCGATGTAGACGGCGATCAGGTCTCCCTCACGTCGTTCCGGAGCCTTGCAAAAGGTCCGCAGCTGGCTGGTGAGTTGCTCGCGGGTGGGATCCAGGCCCAGCGTACTAACGTGCTGGTAGCCGAGCTGGCCGGTGAACAGCTTGATGACCTTCTCGCGGGCCTGCACCAGGCCGGGCCGATCCCAGCCGAGCTCGGGCGGCGCCTTGGGATAGCGGCTGATCGCGGTGGCGATCAGATACCGGCGCGGACCACCCCGGCTGTCATCTGCTGGTGTGAATGTTGGCGGTTCAGGACTGCTCATCCAGTCCTCCGCGGATGGCGGCCCCGGTCAGCGCATCGGTCAGGTAGCGGGTGGCCTCATGAGCACGTGAGCCGTTGTGGACCACGTGGCCGCTAATGCGGTCGCCGAACAGCGGCCGCAGGTCTTTGACCAGCGCCACCACATCGCCGTGGTCGACGACGTTTGTCCACGCCAGCCCTTCAGGGCCGGGCCAGCACCCTTGTGGGTCGGGTGCCGGGTCCAACCGGTCGAAGATCATCCGTATGCCGAGCGGCGACCCCAAGGTGACCAGCGCCCGCACCCCATGCCCGCCCTCCTGGGCTGCTAGCGGGCACAGAGCCTCGTAGGCGACCACCGAGCCGAGCGAGTGCGCCACCACCACCCGCGTATCCGGCCCGATCAGCGCCGTCACCCGGTCCCGTGCTGCCTGCCGCAGCTGCGGGTCGGTCAGATACCGGCGCACTTGCTTCAAGTCGAACACCAGCGCCCGGAGCGCCAGATCGGCGAAGAAGCGCGAGGTCTGCAACGCCCGCAGCGCGGCTTGCACTGAGCGCGGTGTCCGGGCCAGCGTCTCCTCATCCGGCGGCACCACCTGCGGGTCGACCTCGGCGGCCGCCTGCCACCAGGCCATCAGCAGATCGGTCTCCAGGCCCGTGTCGACATCGGCGGCCGTGAACAGCGGGTCGCCCACCGCCAGCGTCTCGCCCGGCGGCCGGAACAGGTCGCCGTAGAACGCCATCGCCACCTCGTCATCGGCCGGCACCGGGCCGTCGGCCCGGCTCAGGCCGTCCTGCAGCGCCGGCCGCCACTCCTTCAGCAGCGACTGCTCCCCGAGCAGTTGCTTGCCCACCCCGTGCACCGCCACGATCCGCGCCATCGCCCCTACCCGCGCTCGTCTCGCACACCCGTGTGATCTGACGGTAGTGCGACTGCAACATCACGTACAGCGACTTGTCACGACCGAACATCACGATTCGACGCCTACCAGACGAGCCCGGTGCGCCCGCCAAGCAGCCAGCAGGCAGGCGGTGTCATGGCGGTGTCAGTCATGGCGATCAGCGCGACCAGAGGATCAGACGCGCGTTTGCCGCAGTCTGCCAGCGCATGCGCCTTACGCGCCTGACAAGATCACAGCTCTCTGACCCGCGAAGGGCGCCAGCAACCCAAGATAACCATCGCGGTCGGCTGGCCGTGCGCGCTCTGAGCCGTAACGGTGCAGCATCCACGCCGTTGCGAGCTACCTGAGCCGAGTCTTCGGGCCAGCGAAGGCCCGCAGCGCGCTACGCCGTCGAGACCCGCGCCCGGTCCCCGCAACATGCTGTGAGAGCCGGTCAACATGCCTTACGTGCCAGACGAGATCATCGCGCTCTGACCTGCAAGAAGAGGTCAACGACCCAAGATAACGATGGGGACGAGCGGATCCGGGCGCTGGGTGCTGGTATCGCACCGGCCAGCCCACAGATGTTCGCCGTCCTCGTGAATGACCCGGCACCCTCAGTCCGCGTAGCCTTGGCCCGCCGAGCAGCAGAACTCCCCCAAGCCGTGCGCGAGGTACTCGCAGCCGATCCCCATCTGGACGTGCGGGGCAACGTTCATTGGACACAGGTGACCGAACGGGAACCATAGACGCGAAGAGCTAAGCCACTGCTCGACTGGTTCAGAGCGTGATCGGCAGGTCCTTGCGGGCCTGCTCGAGTCCGTGGCCAGATCCGTAGCCCCCGACCCCAGCAGCACAGCAGGGCGGACCATGATCCGGTCGTGGCGGTATCGGTGTGTGGTCAGCGGTGGAGGGGCCGGTGCGGCCTCGTGCACGGGCGCTGCTACGGTCGCGCTGAATGATGTGTGACCTGGAGGTTTGATGGCTGACTATGAGTTTTCCGACGACCTGGTGGCGGCGCAGCGCGCTTTCTACGTGCAGCAGGCGGTGATCGAACGGCTGACGGCGTTGGAACCGCGCCCGACGCT
The DNA here is from genome assembly GCF_052068215.1 of Nonomuraea sp. H19. Lineage (NCBI taxonomy): Bacteria > Bacillati > Actinomycetota > Actinomycetes > Streptosporangiales > Streptosporangiaceae > Nonomuraea > Nonomuraea sp. H19. The sequence goes on from NZ_JBQHCV010000036.1 coordinate 85,350, forward strand.
CATCGCCGCCGGGAAGGCGAGCGTGCCCGAGAAGCTAAGTGGTCCAGTTCGTAAGTCATTCGAGGGTTCACGCGGTTGCTTGTAGTGCGGCAGGCTGGTTGCCGCAGCCAGCGGGCTGCTGGGAGTGGTGCTCTTTCTGTTCGTGTCGCTCGATCCGGACCATCAGGTCCTCGAGGTCGGCCGGAGTGAACTTCCATCTGAAGGGCCGGGCGGTCTCGTTGTAACGACGCTCGAAGGCGATCAGTCGGTCTTCGACCTGGTCAAGACCGGTGAAGTCGTTGGGTGTGACCACTTTGCGCTGCACGATGGAGAAGAAGATCTCTATTTGGTTCAGCCAAGACGCGTGCACGGGGGTGTGGACCATCACCGCGTTGGGGAACCGCGCGGTGAGCCGGTCGGCGGCTGCCTTGCCACGATGGAGGAACCGTTGTCCACGACCCAGAACACCCGCCGGGCGGAGGCATATGGTTCCTGCGTCATGACCTGCTGGACCAGGTCCATGAACGGGATGATGCCCGTTTTGGGCGAGCAGTGCCCGAACACGCGGGCCTGGTGGACGTCGTAGGCGGCCAGGTAGGCCAGCGCGCCGCCGCGGTCGTATTCGTGATTGACGCGCATCCTGCGGGTGGTGCCGGGCGGCAGGGTGGGGTGGCAGCGGCAGCGGGCCTGGATCGAGGTCTTCTCATCAGAGGAGATCACGTACTCGTTGCCAGCGAGAGGTTGCCCGTTCCAGATGCGCTGGTAGAGGCCGAGTACACGGGCGGCCTTGGTGGCGAAGTCGGGGTCGCGGATGAACACCCAGGAGGCGTGCTGCCAGGGCTTGAGTACGTCGGCGGCCAGGATCCGGCGGACGGTCGAGGCGGACATCGCCTCGGTGATGCCGCGGCCGACTGCTTCGCGGGCCAGGTCGGTGCTGCTCCAGCGGGACAGCGGCATCCCGGTCTCGGCCGGCAGTTGGCAGGCCAGTGCCGTGACCTCGGCCCGCTGGACAGGGGTGAAGCGGGGCGGCCGGCCCGTCCGGGGCCGGTCCTTGAGCCCGTCGATGCCCTGGTCGGCGTATCGGCCACGCCACCGGCGGACGGTATCGAGGTGGACCCGCTGTCGCAGGGCGATGCGGGCGTTGGAGTAGCCGTGCGCGGCATCCAGCACGATCCGGACGCGGACGACCTGCTGGTAGGGGGCCGTGTGAGAATGGGCCAGCTTCTTGAACCGCCGTCGCTCGGAGGCGGTCAAGACGATCTGGCGAGCGCGGGGGACGGGCACGCGGAACGCTTTCGGTGATCTTTCGGGGGCGTTGCTACTGTGCGCGATCTCCACCGTTGCGGGCATGATCGACACGCCAGGCGGCAAGATGGGGCTCATGCCTGCTATCCCGGAGTCGACCAAGACCTCCCTGGCCCAGCGGCTGCGCCAGCACGCCCGCGATTGCTGGCCTCAACTGGCAGGACTGCACGTCCGCTACCACGGCCGGTTCGCCTACGTCGAAGGCGAACTGGCCGACGGTCACCACCTGCCCCTCATCCGGCTCCGTTACGGCGGATCGGCCTCCATCTGGGGGTTCGGGCTCTACCTCGCCAGCAGCGGCAAGTACGAAAACCAGATCCTGCCCACCGGCATGTCCGCCGGCACGCCCCAAGAAGCCCTCGACTGTGCCTGCGATCTCTACCTCGGCCACTAACCCCCGAAGGACTTACGGGCAGGACCACTAAGGGATGCCATCGTCGCTGCCATCGTTATCTGGGGTTGTGAAGCGAACGAACTGGTCAGCGGCATGAAGGTCTGTAAGCCACGTAAGGCAAGTGGGTTGCCCCGCGGGCGCTCAGGTGCTCATTGTTGGGCGGCGGGTTCGTCTCAAAAGACCGGTGGAAGCGCGAAGATCCCGGCAACGTGAGGGTTGCCGGGATCTTGATGTGCAGAGCTTAGGTGGTGGATCCCTCTCCGCTTCACTGAGCCGAATCTTGTCCTGCCATGCGCTCACCCATGCCCATCATCCGGCGGCAGTCGGCCATCATGCGGTCATGTTCGCCGGCCCTTGGCGGATCGGCGGGCATCTGGGCGAGTGTCCAGGCTGCGGATGGAACGCCGGTCAGAACACCCCACGACTGCTCCGATGGTGCGCGCGGCGGGGGACGTTGCGCAGTTCTATGCGACGCCCCCGGCCGCGCCGTCCTTCCTTACTGCTTCTGCTTTTGCTCTCCTCCGAGCTTGAACCAGGGCGGCTCATCGACGTGCGATGGGCGGTGTGGCGGACGGCCGTGAGACTTCTTGATCTTCTTCTTCTTGGCATGTGGCCCTCGGTCGGGACACTTATGCTTACCTTTCGAGCCCGGAATGCAGCTCCCGCCGACCTTGCCCGGGCCGCCGAGATCCGAGAGCGCGGCGCCGTCCTCCCTGGTGCCCGGCGCGCCCTGCAGACCATGGCCGCACGACGACACGTTGTCCAGACCGTCCTTCCGGGGCGAAGGGGACGGTGATGGAGCCGGCGAGGTCGCGTTCGCACAGGCCGCGCTCCAGGCCGGAGTCGCCGGGGTCGAACTCGAACTGCCACTGGCCGTTCAGATTCAGCCAGTCGGGGCGGACCATCTGGGGGCGGGGTACTCCGGACGAGGCATAGAACGACCTTTCACCGCTTTGCTACGTAGCAAATCGTGCCACACATCCATTCCACTGTCCCCGGACAGAGACCCGAGCAGAATGGCGAACTCGGTTGTTTTCACCACGGCAGGGTGGTGCTGTTCTGTCATGGGGCGAAATGCGCCGGGGCGGCGGGCGGCCAGAGCGGGTCTCACCGGGATCATCGTGGCTCCGCTGGCGGGGATGGCGGCGAATCTGGCGACCTCGACCGTGACATACAAATCCCCGGGGTGGACCGCGCTGACCTGGACGGTGACCACGGTGCTGACCGTACTCCTGATCGTCGCCCAATATCGCGCCTCCGCACCCGGCAATGAGCCGATGAAGGTGGACGAGGCCACGGAAGTCCTGCGTCACGCCGTGACGGTCCAGTGGGAACGCGAGGCCAACACCCTCCGGCTGACCGAGATGCGCCGGCTGCCGATCAAATGGAGGAGCGCCGTCTCGGAACTGTTCGAAAGCTTCGAACAATCCCTCGCCTGGTCACGGCGTTTCGACCGAGCACCGAAAAGCAGTGACGCGTACGAACGGTGGCGGAGACGGCGCGGCGACGGCAAGCAGCTCAGCCTCGTATGGACCGAGAGAACGCCCTCCGGAAGGCTCGTCATTCTCGGTCCGCCGGGCTCGGGGAAGACCGAACTGCTGATCGACCTCATGCTTTCCCTGCTGCGCCGTGAACCCGCGCTGCCGGAGGTGCCGGTGCTGGTGCCGATCAGTTCGTGGAATCCGCACCAGACCGAACTCGAGGAATGGCTGGAGAACTGGCTGATCGCGACCTATCCGTTTCTCGGCAGGTCCCCGGCCGGGCCGGACACCGGCACGCTCGCCGTGGCCCTGCTGAAGGCCCGTCGCATCGCCCTCATCCTGGACGGCTTCGACGAACTGCCGCCCGTGAACCGCCGCCAGGCCCTGGACCGGCTCAACGTCGAGTCGTACGTCCTGCGCAACGTCCTGCTCACCAGCCGTACCGACGACTTCCGCGCGGCCGTCCACCCGAAGGACACCACCGTGCGTCACCTGGCCGGCGCCCAGGGCGTCGAGCTCAGGGCGCAGAAGGTGGACGAGATCATCGACTACCTCGAACAGAACTCCACCCGAAGCGGGCGCTGGGAGATCCTGCGCGAGCCCGAGCTGGCGCGGGAGTTCGACACGCCGCTGATGGCGGTGCTCGCCGACAGCGTCTACAACCCCGGCGGCGACGGGAGCCCTGAACCGACGGAGTTACGCGGCAAGCCCGACGTTCCCGGCTATCTGCTCGACGGATATATCGCGGCGAAGTTCCCGGAACGCCCGGACGCGGCGCGCCGATGGCTGACCCAGCTCGCCGATCCGCCGGGAGACCGTGTCGCCAGGCCGGACATCACCTGGTGGGACCTCGGCTCGCTGCGCCTGCCGCCCACGTGGCGGCGCGTCACGGTCACCGTGCTCGCGCCGCTCCTGGTCTTCTGCTGGACGGCCTTCTCGACGGGGATGCTCAACCGGTGGGTGTTCGACAGCGCCGAGGTCGGCCTGGCCCACGGCCTGCGGATCGGGGCGGCGGGGGTGCTCTGCTACGGCTTCGTCCTGTTCGTGTCGGGCAGCGGGCGGGCGGCGGTCATGGCCGCGCTCGGGGTCTACATCGCCGGCTCGATCAGCGGCGGCTACGAGCTCGGGATCACCGCGGGCCTGGCCGGCGGGTTCAGCTGGCGGCCTCTGGCGCTGAAACGGACCGGTACGGTGTACGCCCTGCTCTTCGGGGCGGCCGCGGCCGCCGTCGCGGCGGCGATCAGGCTGCTCCCGCTGCCCGCGAACCTCACGCAGGGCTTCGTCGCCGGGTTCGCCGACGGGTTCGTCAGCGGCTGGGACCAGGACGTCAACGGCTGGATCGCGACGGGGACCCTGGCGGCGCTGCTCGCCGCCGGCGCCCTGCGGACCAGCCCGGTCCGTGCGGACGCGCGCGTGTTCACGCCGCCTCGGCCGCCGATGCCGTGGCTGGTCGCGGGCGGGCTGGTCGCCCTGGTCAACGCCTGGGCGGACGGGTTCCGTCCGCACGCGTCCCATGGCTGGCTGCTGGCGCCCGCCGACGGCCTCGCGATCGGGCTCGCCGTATGGGCGGTCGCGATGATCGTACAGGGGCGCCCCGCCCCGCGGCTCCGGCCGTGGATCTGGAGCGTCGCGATGGCACTGGCCGCGGCGGCGTTCGGCGTGCTGGCGCACACCGCGAAGGGCGACGTGCACGACGGATGGGCGCGCGGCCTGGCCGACGGCATCGCGGCCGGCTTCATCGTGTGGCTCACGCTCCACTACACCGCAAAGGATCCCTCCCCGCGCATGTGGTCCTCGCTCCTGGACCGGGGACGTGCCGCCGTGCCGGCCGTCCTGGCGGCGATCGCGCTCACCGTGCTGTTCGCCACCTCCGCGGGCTGGGCCAACGCCGTCGTGGTCTTCATAGGTTTCGCGGCCCTCGTCCTGTATTGGCTGCTCCGCTCCCCCGCGCAGGCGCGGGCCGCGGTGAGCGGCGGCACCGTCCCGGTGGTCGAGGCCGGCGTGTACGCGCTGGTCGTGATGGCGCTGATCGGCGGCCTGGCCTTCGGGTTCCTCTGCGGCGCGACCGCCGCCCTGGCCGGCAAGGTGTCGACGGAGATCTCCCGGCGCAGATGGCCGTCGATCGGCCTGCGGGCCTCCTGGTACGGGCTGCTCGGCGGCGCGGCACTCGGCGGAACGGCGGCGGCCGCGGCCGCCTTCACCCGGATCAGCGTGGTCTGGCTTCCGTTCATCTGGCTGTCGGCCACGCTCGCCACGGCCCTGGCCTTCGGCGCCCAGGGCCCGCCGGCCACCGAACGGGACGTCATGGTGCCGCGCCGCCTGCTCCAACTCGACCGCCGCACGTTCCTGTGGTGCACCCTGGGCATCGCCGCGGCGATCAGCCTCGCGGTCGGCGTACGGGCGACGGCGGGTACGCATCGGCCGCTGATCGGCGTCATCGCCGCGGTGAGCACGTTCTTCACCTACGGCCTCACCGCGGGCATCACGGTGGCGGCGGCGCAGAGCAGGTACGGCATCGCGAAACTGGAACGCACGCTGCTGGCGGCCCGGGGCCTGCTGCCGTGGACATTCATCGGATTCCTGGACGAGGCCTGCGACAAAGGCGTCCTGAGCCGCAACGGCGCCTCCTATCGCTTCCGGCATCCGTTGCTGGCTGAACGGCTCGCTTCCCGCGACATGGAGTGAGAGCTCAGCGGACCTGCAGACCCGTGACGGCTCGGCCGATGATCAGTCGCTGGATTTCGCTGGTCCCCTCGAAAATCGTATAAATCTTGGCGTCCCGATGAAAGCGTTCCACCGAATGCTCCCGGGTGTACCCCGCGCCGCCCAGAATCTGGATGGCCTGTTCCGTCACCCACACCGCCGTCTCCCCCTCGACCAGTTTCGACATCGACCCCTCCGCCTGTTCGAAGCGCTTGCCGTTTCTGGCGATCCAGGCGGCGCGCCAGGTCAGAAGGCGGGCCATGTCCACCCGGGTGGCCATGTCGGCCGGAAGGAACGCGATCGCATGGTTCTCGCCGATCTTGCGGCCGAATTACCGGCGCGACCCGGGCGGTGGCACAAATCAAGCTCGGCGCTGTCGGGCTGGGCGCGCTGCTCGACGTCCGGGCGGGCGCGTACGGCGACTGGTTCTGTCGGTAGTTGGTGACGTCAGTTGTTCGTGAAAGCTGACGGCACCAGGTGATGGCCTAGAAAGATGTTCGCGAATTCTGACGTCACCATCGGGGTTGCGGTGTCAAGCTGGATGTGCTCAGTAAAGGAGCACCCCCGATGCCGCCTGGAGTCGAAGGTCGAGTTGTACGCCGCGCTGCGGCGCGACTCCCGCGATGGCATGTCGAACCGGGCGTTGCAGTGCAAGTACGGCGTCACCTGGAGCACGGTCAACAAGGCCCTGACCTCGGCTTGGCCGCAGCCACGCACGACAACCGCTTCGGCGCGGCCGTCGAAGCTGGATCCGTTCACGCTGCTGATCGACGAGATCCTGCTCATTGATCTGGACGCGACCAGGAAACAGCGCCACACCGTCACCCCGGATCTACCGCCGTCTGATCGACGAGCACTCCTCGTCCGAGGCGTTGCGTTGACCACTTGAACCCGCACCGATGAGAGGGCGCAAGCGTCCTGCGAGCAACCGCGCGGTCCGGCCAGGGACTGAGAGTCCGGTGTTTATACCTTGCTCGCGACCACCATGTAGTTCTCGGCCTCAAGATCGAACGTGCTCAGTTCCGTTTGGAGTCCGACCCGGTGCAGCTCGACTTCGAGTTCCTCGTACCGGTAGGGCCAGCAGGACAGCAGTTCCGAGCGGACA
>NZ_JBQHCV010000037.1:0-89279 GCF_052068215.1 Nonomuraea sp. H19
GAAATGCAGTCGCTGTGCCTGAACGTCGAGGTGCTCTCCAGCGACGGCATGTCCATCGAGATGCGCGACACCGACGACGACGTCTTCCGCGCCGCGGAGGAGCTCGGTATCGACCTGTCCCGGCGTGAGCCGAGCAGCGTCGAAGAAGTCTGACGGGCCGGCGTCTTCCGTCAGGAGCGCATGGCGTCACGGACCTTGGCGGTGTCCACGAACTGCTCAAAACGTACGATCTTGCCCCCGCGCACGGTGAAGTGGTGGGCGACACGGACGTCGAGCGGCTTGCCGGTGGCCTTGTTCGTCGCCGAGTAGCGGGCGAGGACGACGACGTTCTCGCCCTCGACGACATAGGTGTCGTCGTGGGCGGTCCAGCCGTCCCACTCCGCAGCCAGCTTCTCCATCACGTTCGAGGTCACGCCCTCCGGGGTCCGGTAGGTGCCCGCGAGGGGGAAGCCCGCCATCTCCGTCCACTCCACGTCCGGGGCGAGAGTGGCACGCAACGCCTCAAGGTCACCCGCTGCGGAGGCCAGATACTGGCGTCGCACCACGTCGGCGGGGGCAGCGGAGGTGTCGAACGCGGCGGTACGGTCGGTCATGCCGGTCAGCCCCATGTCATCTCACCCTTGGCGACCTTGGCGCCGATCTGGGCCGCGATCAGCATGCCATGGCCGGGATGGCGGGCCACGAGCGCCTCGGTCAGCGCAGCGCCGTCCGACGCCTTGGCCAGCTCCTCCTCGAAGGCGATCAGATACTCACGAGTGCCGGCGATGGCACTGGCGTCGGCGGGTGCGTCCGGCAGCCGGTGGCCGGGCACGACAAGCTGCGGGCTGAGCGCGGCCATCTCGTCCAGCAGGGCAATCCAGGCGGCACGCTGCTCAGCCTTCGCAGTGTCCGCGACCCACACGTGCTCGCCGGCGAAGAGCAGCACGCCGCCCAGGACAGCGCGGTGCTCGGCCTGCCACAGGTAGTGGCGATCCGGCAGCTCGGCCACGCCACCCTTGAGCTCGAAACGGTGGCCTTCGAAGGTGATGTCACCGCTCAGCGGGGTGAGGTCGACCAGCCGGGTGGGCAGGTTCGCGCCGGCGGCCGCCCATGCCTTGAGCTTGCCTTCGTAGGAGTGCTGGATGTGGTCGATGACGTGCTCGGTGGCGACGAACGTCGCGTCCGGGAAGGCGTCAGCGACGACCTCGGCCCCGAAGTAGAAGTCAGGGTCGCCGTGGCTGATGAACACGGTGGTCAGAGTTTTGCCGGAGTCCAGGATCGCGGCGGCCAGCCGGTGGCCGTCGGCCCGGGTGAAGCCGGCGTCGACGAGCAGGGCCTCGTTCTCACCGGTGACCAGGGTGGCAGTCTTGTTCCTGCTGCCGACAGGGAAGTCCAGGTCGAAAATCGTGAAGTCGAGCGTGCTCATGGGGGCTCCTTGAAAGGTCGGAAGAGCGGGGCTGCGGTGGACGTGAGGGGTCAGGAGGCGTTGCCGGCACGCAGCGCGGACAGGCGCTGGTCCACCTCGTCGGCGGTGGCGTTTCCGCTCGCCAGCGTGACGGCGCGGTCATCGGCGACGGCCAGCAAGGTGGGGAACGCGGCCACGCCGAGCTCGGCCGCGCGGCGGAAGTCGGCCTCGGCGCTCGCCCGCGCCGCCGGTGCCTCGAAGGCGGCGACGAGGGCGTCGGCGTTCAGCCCGGCGTCCTCGGCGAGCCTTCGATAGGTCTCCGGCTCGGACAGGCTGTGCCCGTCCACATAGAAGGCCCTCTGGAGGGCTGCGGCGAGTTCCACCGCGTGCTCGGGAGCGGCCTGGCGCAGGGCGGCCACGCCGCGGGCGGCGGCCTCGGAGTCCATCACGAACGAGCCGTCGGCGATCAGCCTCTGGTATCCCTCGCCGAACTCCGCACCGGTCAGCTCACTGATCCTGGCGTTCGTGCCTTGGACGTAGCCGAACTCCCGGATCGGCACCCGTCGTGCTCCGGTGAACAGACCACCCGAGACGGCCTCCACCGGCAGGTCCGGATGCCTCGCGGCGACATCCCGCATGGTGCGGGAGAACCCGTGCGACCAGCCGCAGTACGCGTCGAAGACATAGACGAGCTTCATGAATGACCTCTGGCTGTCCGGCGCCCGCCGAAGCGCGGGCTATCAATCTGACAGAACAGTATCTGACTAATCAGATATTTCCGTCTTCATGTGACTTGCGCCACACCGCAGGTGGTGGGAACGTCTCCGCTGCTCCCTTCCGCAACCGGATCGCGAGTCGCGAGCCGCGGCCCGCGACTCAGCGCAGCCTTGGCAGCATGTCCCGTGCCGCATGGCTGAGAATCCGCAGATCCTCGGCAAAGCGCTTGCGATGGGCGGCGGGAAGCGGCTCGAGGAAGTACCGCTTGATGTTCTCCACATGCACGCGTGCGGCACGCACCGCCGTCTCCTCCCCAACCGGTGTCAGCCGCACCACCCGCCCGCGCCGGTCATGGGGATCATCGGCGCGCTCCACCAGCCCGGCCGCCTCCATCCGGTCCACCAGCCGCGTCACCCCGCCCGTAGTGAGCACCTGCTCCTGGCTGATGGCCCTCATCGACAGCCCCGGCCCGCCCGCCCGGCCCAGGATCAACAGCACCTCGAACATCAGATGGCTGATCCCGCACTCCTCCTCGATCGCCCGGCCCAGGATGTACTCCAGCCGGTTGGCCGCCCCCTGCAGCCGCCCGAAGGCCAAGATCAGCTCGTTGTCCGCCGCTTCCCCGGCCGTCGAGACCTCCGTTTCGTCAGCCACAGCACCCGCCACCCCTTCCGCTTCCTGCAGGAAATCCACCTCGTCGATCATGCCCTGCCCGAAGACCGGGAGTGTTCGCCAAACCGTACAGTCCCGGCCGGCCTCCCTGGCTGTCCGTCATCCGGCAGACATGGGGCCGGAGGGACCGCACCTGCTGCCGGTCGCGCTCCGCCGCCGGCGCTCTCGCGTTGTCCGGGCACCGCTCGACCCAGGATGTGCCCGCGTCGTGCCTCGAGCTCCACGACGAATCAGGCCTCCGCGCGGGCCTCGCTCGGGGTCAGGCCGTGGCGCGGAAGAGGCGGGCGAAGTGGGCCTGGCTGGAGGAGTCGAGCCGGGGGTCCGGCCTCACGGCGTGGGTGCCGGGCCGAGCAGAGGCTCGATGGAATCCCACGAGGGAGGCTCCGGCCACCCGCCCCCGCCCGCGGCGTCCGGTCCCGCCGAAGCCGAGCCCGTGGCCTCCAGGCCGATGACCGCACAGGCCAGCAGGTGCTCGCCGGGCGGCAGGTCGCCCTTCAGTGTGGGGATCGTGGTGCGCGGGGCGAACACGTTGGTGCCGGGAAGGGCGGTGACGAGGGCTCCCTCCCGCCGGCCGGACAGGTCCTCGATCACGCACAGGCCGTGCGGCGAATCGAGCCTGGCCCGGCCGGGACCGGTGTCGACCCGGGTAGGGGGCCGGTCCCGGTCGACCGCGAAGGCGCCCTCGGCCGTCCGCAGCGCCCGCCCGGTTCTGATCCGGTGCACCCGCACGTGCCACGGGGGCAGCGCCACCAGCCAGGTCTCGATCTCCACGTCGTCCCAGGGCGTCCAGTGCGCATGCAGGACACCGTCGGAGGCGGAAGCGTCGTGCGGCAGCTCGCACGGCCGCCAGTGCTCGCCGTCCTCGCTGAGCGCCAGCGTGCTGTCGAAGGCGCCCTGCTCCAGGCCCAGCGTCCCGGCGGGCACGCTGAAGCCGAAACGCGTGGAGTAGGCGAACTTGGCGTACTTGGCCGCGCCGTGCCGCGCCCACGGGTTGCGCTGCCCCGCGCTCAGCATCACCACGTGCCGTCCCTCCTCGCAGCGCATCAGCGCCACGCCTGCCTCCGGCTGGGTGCTGACCTCGGGCAGCGGGGGCGCGTCGGCCTCCTTGGCGGTCCAGAACGGGTGCTCCGCGGGCAGGGCGAGCGGCAGGAACGCCTTCATGGCCCAGTACGGCGAGCCGGGCGCGTTGTACTGCTCGGCCATGTGCGGCTGGGGATAGCCGTAGCCGATGGTGAGCAGCCCGGCGGTGTCGCGGATGGGCCGGCGGGCCCACCAGCGCAGGTTCCGCAGCAGGTGGCCCTTGGTCACCTCCCAGGGCAGCGCCTCGACCCCGGCGAAGGCCAGCGCTCCCCAGAACGCCGACTGCGCGAAGCGGTAGGTCAGGCTCCTGCCGAACGGGACGGCGACCCCCTCGCTGGTGAACCAGTGCTGGAAGTCCTGGGCGAACGCCGCGGCCCGCTCGCGGAAGCGCTCGGCCCTGGCCGGGTCGTCGCCGAGCGCCGCGTAGATGAGGCCGTAGTAGTGCATGGCGAACGGGATGTAGTAGTCGCGCTGCCACGTGGGCCCGTCGGAGTACCACCCGCGGCCGAGGTTGAACTGCTCCAGCCGGTCCAGCCTGGCCGTGTTGGCGTCGTCGTCGTGGGAGACTCCGACGCGGCGGAGCCCGAGCCCGACCATGACCGGGAAGAACAGCCAGTTGTTGTTGTTCGGCTCCACGGTGACGGCGTGCCGCAGCCAGGCGGCCACCGTGTCGCGCTGCCGGCCGGTCAGCGGGTCCCAGACCTGCTCGGGGGCCAGGGCGAGCGCCAGGCCGATGGCGGCGGTCTCGACCAGCCGCTGGTTCCGGTCGAAGACCGCGCCCCAGTAGTCGGGGCGCTCGGGGTCGGTGCCGGCGGCGAGCCCGGCGCGCCAGAGATCCCAGTGATCGAACGCCCCGCCGCCGGCCGCCAGCGGCGCCAGCCCCCACAGCGGACGAGCAAACGCTTCCAGCTCGGAGGCCGCCTGGTCGTAGTGCGCCGTGTTGAACCCCAGCCGCAGCCGCCCCCCGCCCGTGCTGAACCGGGAGATCAGCGGCGCGACCAGGTCACGGACCTGAAACCCCAGGTCGTCTCGGTCGCTGCCAGGCCGTCCTGCGCGGTCGTCGGTGTCCACAGGCCCTCTCATCCGCTAGGAAAGCGCTTTCAGAGAAAGGGTTCCCATAGCTGCCCTCGCTTGTCAACAGCCCGGCGGTCCGGCGGCAAAGGTGCGACCGTACGGTCACCCGGCAAGTTCCCTGGTCACCCGGGGTGGTGCGGTGCTGTCGCGGACGTGCAGTTCCATCGACAGGTACACCGGCTCCCCGTCGTGCCCCTCGGTCATGAGGGTCTCCAGCATCTCGGCCGCCTGCTTGCCGAGCTGTCCCCGGGGCACCGACACCGTGGTCAGGCTCGTGTGCGCCACGTGGTCCAGCTCGATGTCATCGAACCCGACCACCGACAGCTCCTCGGGAACCCGCACCCCGAGCTCGCGCATCCGGGTCACCGCCCCCAGCGCCACCAGGTCGTTGTAGGTGGTGAGCGCGGTGGCACCGGTGCCGGCCACCTGGGCGGCGGCCTCGTACCCGCAGCGGCTGGTGGACCCGCACGGCAGGATCGTGACGGAGATGCCGAACGCCTTGGCCGCCTCCAGCGCCCTGATCCGCTCGGAATTGGCCCAGGACACCTCGGGCCCGCTCAGGTAGGCGACCCGGCGGTGGCCCAGCTGCGCCAGGTGGCCGCAGATCAGCATCATCCCGCCGAAGAAGTCGGCGGAGACGGCGGGCGCGGCGATGCCGGGGACTATCCGGTCGAGCAGGACGAGCGGGTGGGCCCGGGCGGACAGGAGGACCAGGTCGGAGCGCTCCATGCGGGGAGAGCAGAGCAGCACCCCGTCGCAGCTGCGCATCAGGTCCTCGACCAGGTCGTGCTCCATCGCCGGGTCCTCGTCCGACTCCATGACCATGACGCGGCGCCCGTGGGAGCGGGCGACGGCCGAGACGGCCTTGAGCACGTCGGGGAAGTAGGGGTTGGCCAGGTCGGGAACCAGCACGCCGATGGTGCCCCACTTCCCGCGGGCGAGCCCCTGCGCAGCGGCGTTGGGGCGGTAGCCCAGCTGCCTGACCGCGTCGTGGACGCGCTCCGCCAGCGAGGGGTCGACCTTGGCCGTGCCGTTGAGCACGCGAGAGACCGTCGCGGCCGACACCCCCGCCGCGGCCCCGACGTCGCTGATCGTCACCCGCGCCGGGCGGCCCTGCCGCAGATTACGCACCTGCTCCTCCTACCCCCGTGGAGCGCCCGTCAGCCGAGCAGCCCGCGCAGATGGTCCAGATCCCTTCGTACGGCCGCCGCCGGGTCGGCCGCCGGGTAGTGGACATGCAGCGACAGCGGTCCGGTGTAGCCGCGTCCGCGCAGCCCAGAGACGATCTCCGGCCAGCGGACCACGCCCCCGTCCGCAAGCGGTTGCCACTCGCACACCCAGCCGTCCGCGGCGGATCGCCAGACGGCGTTCTTCACTCCCATGCAGGCCATCCGATCGCCCAGCAGATCGACGTTGAGCGCCCATGCCTCGCTGCCCTCCTTGGCCTGGTTGCCGGGGTCGGCGTAGAAGCGCACGTCGCTCAGGTCGCCTGCGAGCGCGAGGGCGAGCGAGGCGGATGGATGGATCGTACCGTGATGCAGCTGGAGCGCCAGCTGCACGCCGTGCCGGGCGGCGAGGCCGGCCAGGCGGGCCAGCGCGGCCCTGGACTCCTCCAACCGGCGGTGGTATCCGGCGGCGGGGTCGTAGCGGTAGAAGCCGGCCCGCACGAGGGGGACGCCGCTCTCGCCGCAGGCTGCGATGATCCGTTCGGCGTCCGTGCCGGCGTCGAGCAGGTCGGTGGTGACGACGTCGAGGGTGAGCCCGCGGCGCTCGAGCTCCGCGGCGACGACGGCGATGCCGCCGGGGTCGGCGGGGCTGACCGTCTGCCCCTCGCGCACGACGAGGTCCGCCCCGTCGGCGCCCACCGAGGCCAGGGCCTCGGCCAGCCGGGGGGCATCGATGGGGCCGAAGGGCTTGGTGAAGGCGAGCAGGCGCACACGTACTCCCGAAGTTGGAAAGCGCTTGTGGAGCGTCGTCCAAAGCGTCGACAGACAGTCTTCACGACCGAGCTTCGACCTGAAAGCGCTTTCTCACAACCCTTGAATCGGGCTATGAGCCGGGTTACTCTCGACCCACCCTCGGGCAAGCGCTTACCCAGCTACTCGGCCACTCCTCGAGAGGGCTTCCCATGAATCCTCATCGGCCAGGCATCGCCGCGATGATCACCGCAGCCATGGCATCACTGCTCCTGGCGGCGTGCGGCACATCCAGCAATAGCAGCAGCAGTGGCGGTGGCTCTCAGACCACCCTGAAAATCTGGGATTTCTCCGCCGAACAAGTGAAATTCCACAAGGACATCGGCGCGCAGTTCACCAAGGAACATCCCAACATCAAGATCGAGTGGCGCTCGATCACCCAGGCCGACTACATGAAGACCCTGCCCCTGGCCTTCCAGAGCAACCAGGCGCCGGACATGTTCTACTGGAACGCCACCGGGCTGTCCGAACTGCTGGACCAGAAGTGGATCCGCCCGCTCAGCCCGGACGGGACCGTCCCCGCCGAGTTCACCAAGCGCTGGCCGGACGGGTCCTTCCTGGAAGGCATCAACACGCAGGACGGGAAGACGTACGGTTTCCCGTTCACGGAGAACCTCTACTGGGGCTCCGGCTACATGTTCCTCAACAAGCAGGTCTTCCAGCAGGCCGGGCTGGACGTCAACAACCCGCCCAAGACCTGGACCGACCTCAAGAACGCCTGCGCGCAGATCAAGGCCAAGACCAAGGCGGAGTGCATCGCCGCGCCCACCAAGGGCGAGGACATGCAGCGGATCTGGTACGGGCTGGTCAGCAGCGTCTCGACCTCGTCGACCGACTTCTTCGACTACAAGACGGGCAAGTTCAACCTGACCGAGCCCGGGCAGCTGAAGACCTTCGCCTTCATCCAGGAGCTCAAGAAGGCCGGATACCTGGCGCCGGGCACCAACGACAAGAACTTCTCCCGCCAGCAGTTCGCCGCCGGGCAGGCCGGCATCTACTTCGACGGCACCTGGATGCTGAGCGTGTGGGACAGCCAGGGCTTCAGCAGCGACAACTACGTGGTGGCGCCGCGCGTCGACCCGGACGAGGGGCAGACCGGCGCGGGCGGCCGCACGTACGACGGCAACAAGTACTGGGTCAGCTCGCAGACCAAGCATCCCGACGCCGCCTGGACGTTCATCCAATGGATGACCGACCCGAACGGCTACTTCGTCCAGCAGTACTACAAGAACGCCTTCGGCACGCTGTCCTACGTCGACAACCAGAAGATGGTCACCCACCCGGTGCTCAAGCAGATCATGCAGATCGGCGCGAAGCCCGGCTACCGGGTCCAGCTTCCCGAGCCGCTGCTCAAGTGCCCCGACATCGCCAAATCCAAGGCGTACGTCAACGCGCTGACGAAGACCCCCGACGCGGAGTGGGAGGCCATGAACGAGGCGCTGGTCAGCGGCCAGCCTCTGGCGTCCGTGGGCGCCGCCATCGTCAAGCAGCGGCAGACCGCCCTAGAGGAAGGGCTCAAACAGGAGGCGGCCGGCGGCCTGAAGGTGTCGATGGACTGCTACACCTTCCCCGACTGGGACAGCACCAAGGACTTCACCTCGGACATGTACGGCAGCTGACCGGACGGCGCCGCCGGTCCGCGCGCCGGCGGCGCCCCCTTCTCCCTCGTGAGGACATCCATGACAACCATTGCCCCTGCCCCCGGCAGGGAGAGGGTGACGGACAGGGACCGGTCGCCCGCCGAGCGTGTGCCCGAACGCGTCGATCACTCCCGCGAGCGCGTCCGCGGCTTCGACAGGGTCTGGCTGCTCGTCTTCCTGGCCCCCTTCCTCCTGCTCTACCTCGGCTTCACCATCTGGCCGCTGATCGCGACGATCTACTACTCCTTCTTCGACTGGTCGGGCATCGGCCCGATCGAGAACTTCGCCGGGGCCGGCAACTACGGCACGATCCTGGCCGACCCGCTGTTCTGGGTCTCGGTCGTCAACACGCTGATCTTCGCCCTGCTGACGACCGTCATCAAGCTCCCGATCTCGCTGGTCGCGGCGATCCTGCTCACCCGCAGGTGGCTGCGCGGCAAGCGGTTCTTCCGGACCGTGTTCTTCGCGCCGCTCATCATCCCCGTCGCCATGGCAGGCCTGGTCTTCACCTACCTGCTCAACCCGTCCAACGGCGCGCTGAATGCGATCCTGCGTGACCTCGGCCTGGTCGACCAGGGGTTCGACGTGTTCGCCAACCGGTGGAGCGCGTTGCTCGTGCTCGTGCTCGTCTCCATCTGGCAGATCTTCGGCCAGTACATGATCTATTGGATGGCGGCGCTGCAGAACGTGCCGGAGGAGCTCTACGAGGCGGCCGCCATCGACGGCGCGAGCGAGTGGAAGAAGCTCACCCGCATCACGCTGCCGATCATCAGGCCGGTGGCCGTGATCATCACCCTGCTGGGCATCGTGAACGCCATGCACGTCTTCGGGCTGGTCGTCACGCTCACCGCGGGCGGGCCCGGCACCAGCACCTACGTGGTGTCCTACTTTATTTACCAGAACGCCTTCGGCAGGGTTCCGTTCGCCTACGGCTACGCCTCGGCCGCGGCGCTGCTGTTCTCCGTCATCGCCTTCGTCCTGGTCTCCGCCCAGGGCCTCGCGGTCCGCCGGGCCCAGCGGCTCAGGAAGGAGTACGGCGTCTGATGACGGCGACGACCACTCAGGCGACCAAGCGCAGCCAGACCGTGCGGGCCAACCTCATCGCCCTGCCGGTCCTGCTGGTCATCGGGCTCGTGTGGGTCTATCCCTTCCTGTGGACGATCTCGGCCGCGTTCAAGACCCAGGCCGGGATGTTCACCAGTGGCGCGAGCCTCGTGCCCGACCAGCTGAACTTCGACAACTTCGTACGGGCCTGGGTCAACGCCGGGTTCTCCGGATACTTCCTCAACACCGTGCTCTACTCGGTCGTCTCGACCCTCATCGAGCTGGTCAAGGCGGCCCTGTGCGGCTACGTGCTGGCCAGGTACGAGTTCCCCGGCCGTACCCTGCTCTACCGGATGATCGTGGGAACCCTGTTCATCCCCGTCGCCTCGATCATCGTTCCGCAGTTCGTGCTGATCGAGAACCTCGGCCTGCTGAACACGCGGGCCGGGGTCATCCTGGCCATGTCCGGCGGCGCCGGCGCCCTGTACGTCCTGCTGTTCGTCGGGTTCTTCTCCAGCGTCCCGGCCGACCTGTTCGAGGCGGCCAAGCTCGACGGGGCCGGCTTCCTCAAGACGTTCCGTCTCATCCTCCCGCTGGCCAAACCGGTGATCGCGGTGGTGGTCATCTTCCAGTTCATCAGCAGCTGGAACGAGTTCAACATCCCGCTGGTGTTCACGCTCGGCCAGCCCGACCTGCAGAACCTCGCCGTCGGGATGATGTCCTTCCAGGGCGAGTACGCCACCGACTGGACCGGGTTCGCCGCGGGAATGACGATCTCGTTCCTGCCGATGCTGATGATCTTCCTTTTCTTCCAGAACTACTTCACGCGCGGCCTGGCCGGCGCCACGAAGGGGTGACATTCCGCTTGAAGATCGCCGATGCCGGTGATCCCTCGATGGTGAGGCACGGCGCATTCGCCTACACCTGGGACATCGTGGGCGACCCCGCGGCGGCCGAGCGCATCGCCGGCCTCGGCGTGAGCACGGTGACCCTGCAGGCCGCCTACCACTCGGTCAGGGCCACCACCCCGTGGCATCCGCGCCACCGGATCGTGCAGGCCGACCACGCGGCGGCCTACTTCCGGCTGCGCCCCGAGCGCTGGCGCGGCAGGCTCCGGCCGTACCCGCCGAGCTGGGGGGTGCCCGACGAGGACAGGTTCGGCGCGGCGCTGGCCGCGCTGACGAGGGCCGGGCTACGGACCGAGGCCTGGCTGGTGCTCACGCACTCCTCGGTGCTGGGCCGCGAAGCGCCCGACCTGACGGTCAGGAACGCCTACGGCGAGTCCTACCCCTACGCGCTCTGCCCCGCCCAGCCAGCCGTCCACGACTACGCGCTCACCCTCGTGCGCGAGGTCTGCGAGCAGTACGACGTGCCCGCGCTGATGCTGGAGGCGTGCGGCTGGCTGGGCGCGGAGCACGCCGGCCACCACGAGAAGACCTCCGGCGCCCACCTGTCCGCCTGCGGCAAGGCGCTGCTGTCCCTCTGCCTCTGCCCGGCCTGCCGGGCCGGGCTGGCCGGGCGCGGCCTGGACGTCGAGGAACTGGCGCGCGACGTGCGCGCCGCCGTGGACGGAGAGCTCCAGCAGGGCGTCCCGGCCGGTACGAGCCTGGGCGACGCGCTCGGCCGCGAGCGCGCCCAGGCCCTGTACGATCACCGCGGCCATGTCATCGCCGGCCTGGTCCGCGCCGTGGCGGCGCTGGCCGGCGGCCGCGAGCTGCTGCTCATGGCCACCGACGACCCGCAGGTCACCGGCCCCGACGTGGGGATCGACCTGGCCTCCTTCGACGCGCCGGTCGACGCGTACGTGCTCAAGTGCTGGGGCCAGGAGGAGGCGGCCCTGACCCAGGTGAAGGCCGCGGCGAGCCGTACCGAAATCCCCCTCGTCGCCAACCTCACCGTGCTGGAGGACGGCCACGCCCGGATCCCGGCCCTGGCCGCCGACCTCGTCGCCGGGGGCGCGCGGCAGCTGCGTTACTACCACGCCGGGCTCGGCTCGCCCGCCCGCCTGGCCAGCGTGCGGGCGGCGGCCCGCTTGAAGGAGAGGCAATGCTGAACGGCCTGCCAAATGGTCTGTACGTGATGGATCCGAACCGCTTCGACGACGTCTACGGCCCGCAGGCCCGGGCCGCGATCGAGCGGCACCTCGCCATCGCCTCGCCCCCGCTCACCGCCGACCGGCTCACCCCCGACCTGCTCGCCGGCCTCGAGGTGCTGGTGACCGGGTGGGGGGCGCCCAGGCTGGACGCCGAGCTGCTCGCCGCCGCGCCCAAGCTCGCGCTGGTGCTGTACGGCGCGGGCTCCATCCGCCCGCTGGCCACCCCGGAGATGTGGGCCAAGGGAGTGCGGGTCACCTCGGCGGCCACCGCCAACGCCACCCCGGTCGCCGAGTTCGCGCTCTCGCAGATCCTGTACGCGCTCAAGCACGGCTGGCGCTACGTGCTGGCCGCGCGCGCCGCCGCCGCCCCCGCCGCGCGCGGGCCCGAGATCGGGGCCTACGGCGCGGTGGTCGGGCTGGTCTCGCTCGGCGCCACGGGCCAGGCCACGGCGCGGCTGCTCGCCCACCACGACCTCGTCGTGCAGGCCCACGACCCGTACGCCGACCCGGCGCAGGCCGAGCGGCTCGGGGTGCGCCTCGTCGGCCTGGCGGAGCTGTTCGCCACCTCCGACGTGGTCAGCCTGCACGCGCCGCTCACCCCTGAGACGCGCGGCATGGTCGGCGCCGGGCTGCTGGAGTCGATGAAGCCCGACGCCACCCTGATCAACACGGCGCGCGGCGGCCTCGTCGACGAGATCGCGCTCGTGGACGTGCTGGGCCGGCGGACCGATCTGTTCGCCGTCCTCGACGTCACCGACCCGGAACCGCCGGTCGCGGGGTCGCCGCTGTTCACGATGCCCAACATCGTCGTCACCCCGCACGTGGCGGGCAGCCTGGGCCACGAGCGCCGCCGCCACGGGCAGGCGATGGCCGAAGAGCTCGCCCGCTACGTCGCGGGGGAGCCGCTGCTGTACGAGATCACCGAGTCCGGCCTGGCGACGAGGGCATGAGCACCACCCTGGTGCTGCTGCCGCCGCACGATCCGGCCACCGCGGGCTGGCAGGCCCGGCTGGAGCAGGCGGTGCCCGAGCTCGTTGTGCTCCGGCCGCGGACCAGCGAGGAGGCGGCGCACGCGCTGGCGGAGGCCGACGCCGCCTACGGCACGCTGCCCGCGGACCTGCTGGCGCACGCCGGGCGGCTGCGCTGGCTGCAGGCTCCGCAGGCCGGGCCGCCTCCGGGGTTCTACCATCCGGCCTTGGTCGCGCACCCCGTGCAGGTCACCAACATGCGGGACACCTACACCGACCACGTGGCCGCGCACACGCTGGCGCTCGTGCTCGCGCTGGCCAGGGGCCTGCCCAGGTACGCCCGCGAACAGGCCCGCGCGCGCTGGGCGCCCGACTGGGAGCCGGGCGCGGTGCTCCCCCTGGTCGAGGCCACCGCCCTGGTGGTGGGGGTCGGCGCGGTCGGAGCCGAGGTCGGCAGGCTGCTGGCGGCGTTCGGCACCAGGGTCGTGGGCGTGGACGCCCGGCGCGGCGGCCCCGTG
The DNA here is from genome assembly GCF_052068215.1 of Nonomuraea sp. H19. Lineage (NCBI taxonomy): Bacteria > Bacillati > Actinomycetota > Actinomycetes > Streptosporangiales > Streptosporangiaceae > Nonomuraea > Nonomuraea sp. H19. Next base: position 13,169 of record NZ_JBQHCV010000037.1, read on the forward strand.
ACGGGCTTCGCCGAGGTGCTGCCGGCCGACGCCCTCGACCGGCTGCTTCCCGGGGCAGACCTGGTCATCCTGACGGTTCCGCACACCCCCGCCACCGAGGGCCTGCTGGACGCGCGGAGGCTGGCGCTGGCCAAACCCGGGGCGTACGTCGTCAACGTCGGCCGCGGGCCCACCGTCCGGCTCGACGACCTGGCCGCCGCCCTGTCCGCAGGGCGCCTGGCCGGCGCGGCCCTGGACGTCTTCGAGACCGAACCGCTCCCCGCCGATCACCCGCTCTGGCGGCGTCCTGACGTGCTCATCACCCCGCACGTGGGGGGCGTGGGGCCGCATGCCGGGGAGCGGCGCTTCGCCGTACTGCTGGAGAACGCCCGGCGCTTCGTGGGCGGGCGGGAACTGATCAATTTAGTCAACAAGTCCGAATGGTACTGAAACCCGTGAACCGGATAGCACGCGTCGAGACCTTCACCGTGGCCCTGCCCTCGCTGCGCGACTTCGCCGTCGCGGGCGGATCCGTCGTCCAGGGCGGCCGCCCGGCCGTCAGAGTCCTGGTGAAGGTCACGGCCGACGACGGGGCCACCGGGTGGGGCGAGGCCACGCCGATCCCCTCCTGGACGTACGAGACCACCGAGTCCATCGTCTCCACCATCGAGGGATACCTGACCCCGGCGGCAGTCGGCCGCCCGCTGTGGGACCTGGACGGGCTCTGCCGCGCCTTCGACCGCACCATCAGCAAGGGCTTCTCGATCGGCATGCCGCTGGCGCGCGCGGCGGTCGACGTGGCCTGCCACGACGCCTTCGCCCGCAGCCTGGGCCTGTCCCTCGGCGAACTGTGGGGCCGGCGCCGGCGCGACACCATCGAGCTGGCCTGGATCGTGGCCACCGGGTCGGCGGCCGAGGCCGCCGACTCCGTGGCCGAGGGCCGCGCGCACGGCTACCGCCACCTCAAGGTCAAGCTCGGCCTGCACGCCGAGGACGAGGACGTGGCCATCGTGGCCGCCGTGCGCGCCGCCGCCCCCGACGCCGTGCTCTGGGTGGACGCCAACCAGGGCTACACGGCCGCCGCCGCGCTCCGGGTGGCCAGGCGCCTGGCCGACCTGGACGTCGCCGTCTTCGAGCAGCCGCTGCCGTCCAACGACATCGCCGGCCTGCGCCGCCTGCGTGATGCCAGTCCCGTCCCGGTGGCCGTGGACGAGAGCCTGCGCCACCCGAGCGACCTGGCGACGTTCGTCCGGCTCGACGCCATCGACGTCGCCGTCGCCAAGGTGCAGCGCTGCGGCGGGCTGACCCTGGCTCTGCGCCAGTGCCAGCTCGCCGAGGACTGCGGCCTGGCGATCATGGGCTCCGGCCTCACCGAGTCCGACATCGGGCTGGCCGCCTCGCTCCACCTGTTCGCCGCGTTCGGCGTGGACACGCCGGTCGACCTCAACGGCCGGCAGTTCATCACCAGCCCCTACGCCACGGATCCGGTCATCACCGTCGCCGACGGCGTCGCTCACGTGCCCACCGGCCCCGGCCTGGGGATCGGCGTGGACGAGCAGGCGGTCCGCGCGCTCGCTCTTTGACGGTATCCGTCGGATCCTGCGCATCATGGAAGGAGGAGCACGTCAATGCGGCAGAAGTTGAGTATGCCCATACTCAGGTGGCGCCGCGGGTGATCCCCTGACGCTGTTGACCATGACAAAACTCATGGCGCTGTTCCTGATGTTCTGGGGTCCGTTTTACCACCCGACGTACCTCGCCTCGATGTCCGGGACGTACGAGAACGGCGTGGTCAGCGGGGAGATGTGGGCCTATGCCGGCCAGTGCGCCAGGGCCTTCATCCAGACCAGCTACCAGCCCGCGGGCGAGTATTACATCACGCGGTGGTCATACTCGGAGCCTGCCTGCTCACCGGCGGCGGTGGAGACTACGACACCGTTCCAGGTGCACCTTGACGGGCCGGTCGAGGAGATCACCCACATCGGCGCCTCCGTCTGCCGGTGGACGGCATGGGAGTCCATGACCTGCGGCCCTACCCAGATCATCTTCATCCGCTGAACTCGTGTGGGTGCGCCTGTCCCTGCCTCCGTGCCCGCCGACCGGCTCCGGCCATCGGTCCCATGTTCGCTTTCTCCGTAAGAAGTCCGTAATCACCATGGACGTCCCTTGGCGGGCAGGCGTGATCTACGCTCCACGCGCAGGCTAGATCACCAATACGTGAGTGGAAAGGAGAGGCGGATGGCAGGACGGAAACGCGTGGCTGTCGGCTTGGCTGTGACGGCTCTCATCATGTTGACGCCTGGCCGGGCCGTTGCCGGAACGCCGGGCTGGGAGACGATGCCCACCCCGAATCCCGGCACCGGGCACAACGTCTTCTTCGATGTGTCCGGCACCTCCGGCAGCGACGTCTGGGCGGTCGGGCAGCACGAGGTCAAGCCGCACGTGCCCCGCTATGCGCTCGCCGCGCACTGGGACGGCACCACGTGGCGCAACATGGAGGTCCCGAGACCGGCGAACAAGAACGATGTGGACCTGGCCGCGGTCGCCGCGATCGCGCCGGACGACGCCTGGGCGGTCGGCTCGGCCGGCTCGACGAGCGGCCTGCAAACCGTCACCCTGATCACCCATTGGGACGGCGCCTCCTGGCGGATCGTCCCGAGCCCGAATGCAGGCGACGCGAACACCCCGAACCATCTGACCGCGGTCGCCGCCGCCGGGCGGGATGACGTGTGGGCGGTCGGCTACGCCCACGAGAACGCCGTGAGCAGGCCCATCGCCCAGCACTGGGACGGCCGCTCGTGGACGCTCGTGCCGCTGCCCTCTCCTGGGACGGGGCACAGCGTGCTGTCGGGGGTGGCCGTGCGGGCCTCCGACGACGTGTGGGCGGTCGGGTACGCGCCCAGCCGCACCAGCGGCCACCAGATCGAGCCGTACGTCGTGCACTGGGACGGCCGCGCGTCGACCCGCGTGGACACACCGAACGGCGGCGCGAACGGCACGTGGCTGACCGACGTGGCGGTCGGCCCGTCCGGCGAGGTCTACGCCACCGGCGCCTGGCGCTGGCGGACCTGGGCCGGCAGCCTGACCGCCAAGGCCGCGGTCATGCGTTACGACGGTACGCGATGGGGCTACATCAACGTGCCCTCGTTCGACATCGAGGGCACCAGCGTGGGGGATGTCGCCATCGCCCCGGACGGCCAGGTGTGGCTGACCGGCTCCAGCCGTACCGGCGAGAGCTTCGCCCGGCTGTCCGGCGGAACGTGGCAGCTCATCGCGGGCGCGGACCCATCGGTCTGGGCCGGCCCGGCCCATGAGGGACTGACGATCGCGGGGAGCCGGGTCTGGATGGTCGGCTCCTACGTGCCCTCGAACGACAACCTCAACTCGCGGACCTACGCCGAACGGTCACCGGAACTTTCCTGACCTGGACCCCGGCGGCGACGGATCCCAGGGTTCCCGGTCTGGCCGCATACCGATCGATCCCGTAGTCGTCGTCTGACCGCGGGCACCGGCGATCTTCAACGGAGTCCTTCGCTGAAAGGGACCGGGCCCAGGGAAGACACTGGGCCCGGTCCCTTTCAACGACCATCCGGCAGATGAGGGTCACGCTGTTGGTTCGGTCCCCTCGGGAGCAGTGGCCAGACGAGCGAGGAAGGGGGAGCGGCCGCGGAAGCCGCGGTGGAAGCGCCCAGGTGGCCCTGTGCCGAGGAGCTCTTTCAGCCACGCCACGTGTTCGGTCTTCTCGTTGCGGATCGCGTGGGACAGGAGAAAAGTGCGTTGATCTCTGCCTTCGGTGAGATCGCACAGTCCGCCATAAGGATGGACGGCGCGTCGTACTTCTTCGACGAGTGTCGTGACCGGATCTTGTGCGTCGGCGGAGCCGTCCTCCGGCGGTGCGTGCCTGCCGTCCAGGAACTGCCGGATGTCCTCAGGGAGCCGTCCGTCCAGCTCGTATATGCGGCCGACGAGCGCTTCGAAATGGCGTCGATCCTCATCGCGGATGTCCTTGAGGATCTGGCGTAGCTCCTCACCGGCGAAACCGAGCGGATGAACGGTCAGGATCGTGTAGCGGTAGACGGCCCTCAGCTCCGCTGCGGCAGCGGAGCTGAGCCGGTCGATCAGGATGTTCACATCAAGGCCCGCTCGCTCGACGACTTCGCGTGCGCTGATCATGTCGGCTCCAGGGTCGGCTCCAGGCGGTCAGGTCGCGGAGGGTTCCAACGGGGCGCGTTCCTTCGGGTTGAGCGCGAGGAAGGCCACTCCGGCGAGGGCGCCGCCCGCCAGGTCGGCCAGGAGCCAGATCCAGATCTTGGACCAGGCGAACAGCCCCATGGAGGCGGCACCGACGGCGACCGCCGGGTTGAAGGCGCCACCGGAGATGCCGCCGACCGCGAAAGCGCCGGCGGCCACGGTGAATCCGATGGCCAGGCCGTAGAAGCTGTTTCCCGGATGGTCCCTGCTGGTGGCCGCGTTCAGGACGACGTACGCGAGCGCGAACGTGAACAGCGCCTCGGCCAGCAGCGAGACCCCCAGCTCACGCCCCGAGGGCGCCAGCGCCGCCACGCTGCCGGGATTGACCATGTAGGTAGCGGTGAGTGCGGCGAGAACGCCTCCGGCCAGCTGAGCGATCCAGTACGGGACGGCGTCCGCCAAGCTGATCCGGCCGCGGAGCAACACGGCCAAGGTCACGGCGGGGTTGTAATGGGCGCCGGAGACATGTCCTCCGGCGTACACCATGACCATCAGGATCGCGCCGATGGCCACGGGCGCAAGGGGCGTCTTCGTCAAGACCGTGGCACCGACGGTGAGAACCAGGAAGAACGTTCCGATGAACTCCGTGATGTAGCTCCGCATGGATTGTCCTCTCAGCTTGTGGACCGAGACCGATCACGCACTGCGGCAGCGCATGCAGATCGTGCCATGCGCCTCGGCCCCTGGAGATTGCGGGCTTCTTACGGGCGCTTACGGCTCCTTACGGCGCGCCGAACCGGATATGAGGGCTCTTGCGGGATGGCCGCGCATCTGCTTATGGGGCGCTCAATCACTCCCGCCCCGATGGCGGCCTTTGCCCTGCCGGCGGCAGGGTGCGGCGGGCCAGGGCAGGACGAGGGGCGGCCAAAAGCTGAGGCATTCCGTGCTGAATGCGCTGGTCAAGTCTCTTTTAAAAGAGGAGAGCATGTCTTAATTCGTCCCTATTTGGGTGCTAGCGTCCCAAGTTGAGGGAGCAGACAACGGGGGGAATCATGACTCATCCGCGTTGCCGCCGCCGTTGGCGTCGCCGTCGCTTCTGCCATCGCCGTAGGCGGTGGTGGGGCAACTGGGGCAACGACTGGGGCTTCTGGGATGGCTGGGACGACGACTGGGACTGGTAGACCAGGCAGGGCCCATGAGGTCTCTGGATGCGGGGCTACCTAGGGAAGTCGATGACCTCGCACAGGTCGGCGAGATCCACGTATGCGGCGACCTCGGGGGCCCGGGAGCAGTCGGCCACCAGGTAGCGCCGGCCGTTCACCCGCTGGGTGACGCGAAGGCGCGGCCGGTCGTTGAGGATGATCACCTCAACTCGGATGCCATCGGGGCCATGCCACATCGCCACGGACAAAACCTATACAAATCGGACAGAACGTCATAACGTGGGGCACGCCTCGGTCAGGGGGCCGAGGCCCAAACGTGAAGACACCCCGGCCTTCAAAGAAGGCCGGGGTGCCACCTGCCCCCTCGTTGATCAGGGCAGGTGACTACGTGTCGGCTTGAGCGCCGGCGCCGGATTTTGGTGAAGTAGGCGGCGCTCTCCGCGTCGATCGCCACCTCGTCCAGGGTGATGTCCATCGGGGTGCCGAACGTGGTGGTGGTCGAGAACAGCCGTATTTCTCGTCCGCCGAAGCGAGAGATCATCGGGATCGCGACCTCGGACTCGATCGGTGGCTCGCGTCCTTGGCGTCGGGTGGGGAACGGGTCGATGGCGCGATCGGTCATCACGATGTTCCATCGGCGATCGATGACCAGCGCCGGGAACGGCTCGTGTGCATGCAGCACCCTTGCGATCGCGTCCCAGGCCGCCGGCAGCGCGTCCCCGTCGAGCGGCCGCTCGACGTAGCGGGGTGCGAAGCCGGCGGCGAGCAACAGCCGGTTGCGCTCACGCAACGGCACATCGAGCTGATCGGCGAGCCGGAGCATCATGTCGGCGCTCGGGTTGGACTTGCCGGTCTCCACCAGGCTGACGTGACGAGCCGAGACGTCGGCGGCGATCGCAAGATCGAGCTGGCTGAGTCGCCGGCGATGCCGCCACTGCCGCAGCAGTTCCCCCACCGTGTACATGGCCGCCGATGATCACGTCGTGATGTACTCGCGGCGCCGGCTGCCCGGTGCCGAGCCACCGTCGGCTGGACGGCCTCGGCCTCCACGCGTGAATGACAAGCTCAGCAGCTCCGTTGGCGGCTGCCTCGTCAACGCGCGAAGGTCAGCTTGGCGATCGGGCCGCTCCAGCCGTAGGTCTCACGGTCCAGGTCACCGCAGGCCATGATCCCTTTGTGCTTGCTGATCGGCCTCTTCTCGGGCGCGCGCACCATCGGGTTGCCGCAGCATGGGCCGGGGATGGTGGCCTTGGTCTCAAGGTTCTTCTCGCTGCCCGCGTCGTAGGCCATGGTGTGGATCGAGCCCGGCCGCGGCCGCAGCCCGTCCACACCGGTGAAGCCGTCGTTGGTGTTGACGAGCATGCTGACGACGCTGACTCGGTCGCCTGGCCGTACCTTGACCTGGAACGTCACGGTCTTGCCCGGTGCGATCGGGGCACTCGCCGCGGCGAACGCCTCACGCACGCCGGGCCGCTCGGAGACCTCCTTGATCAGCCTCGGCGCATCGCCGTCCTCGGCGACCGCGGCGACGCCGCGGCTGGCGAACCGGCCGACCTGCCAGACATGGACGCTGGGCGAGTGGACGACGACAACAGGCGGTGACAGCGGCTGGGATCCCGACGGCGTCAGATTTTGGATCTTCACCATCCACGTCGTCGTGGGCTCCGCCTGCGCGGCGGAAGGCAGGGCGACCATACCTGCGCAGAGAGCCGTCAATCCTGCGAACAGTTGGACAGGGCGCATTACGTGTGTGCTCCTTCGGGTGGATGTGACCCAAAGAACGTTATGGTCAGATGCGCCTTCAAGATCTTACGCATGGCTTACCTGATGGTTACGGGCCATTACGGCCTCATCCCGCCTCGTGGGCTCTCGATCGCCCACCGTCGTCCCGGCAGCCCCGATGTGCGCGGGTCGCGGCCTTTGTCGAGTTCGCGCAGCGTTTTGCGGGATCTTGATGTCGGTGGTGGTGTCGACTCAGGCGCTCCGGCGGGGCCGTTCGTGAAGGCGGGTGAAGGCACTGCGCGAGCAAGATCATGCCAGCCGCATGTCACACCACCCCGACGGGCGCGTTTGTCCGATCCCCACAACTCCGGCCGCGAAGCACGCTTAGCCCCCGCCATACCGCTATCCGGGGGCAGCCGAGAGTATGTTTCCAGGTTGGGGCGGGACCGCCGCCGTGTCACTGTCTTGGAAGGGCCCGCTCAGTGTTCAGTCGTGTCGCCATCGTCAACCGCGGTGAAGCCGCCATGCGGCTCATCCACGCCGTCCGGGACCTAGCCGCGGAGACGGGGACACGCATTGAGACTGTCGCCCTGTACACGGACTCCGACCGGACGGCCACGTTCGTCCGTGAGGCGGACCTCGCCTACGACTTGGGGCTCGCCGCGAACCGGCCCTATCTGGACCACGCGGTCCTCAAGAAAGCGCTGCTCGAGACCGGCGCGGACGCGGCCTGGGTCGGTTGGGGCTTCGTGGCGGAGGATCCGGCGTTCGCCGAACTGTGCGCCGAGATCGGCGTGACGTTCGTCGGCCCGAGCGCCGCGGCGATGCGCAAGCTGGGCGACAAGATCGGCTCGAAGCTGATCGCCGAAGAGGTCGGTGTGCCCGTCGCGCCGTGGAGCCGCGGTCCGGTGGAGACGCTGGAGGACGCGAAGGCGGCGGCGGACCGGATCGGCTACCCGTTGATGCTGAAGGCGACCGCGGGTGGCGGTGGTCGTGGTATCCGGATGGTCTCCAACGCCGACGAGCTGACCCGGGCCTACGAGCTGACGCGCCAGGAAGCCGCGCGCGCGTTCGGTAGTGGCGTCGTGTTCCTGGAGCGCCTGGTGACGGGCGCCCGGCACGTCGAGGTGCAGGTCATCGCGGACGGGCAGGGCACCGCGTGGGCCCTCGGCGTGCGCGACTGCTCCGTGCAGCGGCGCAACCAGAAGATCATCGAGGAGTCCGCGTCCCCGGTCCTCAACCCCAAGCAGGTCGCCGAGCTGAAGGCGGCGGCCGAGCGGCTCGTGCTCGCGGTGGACTACCAGGGCGCGGGCACCATCGAGTTCCTCTATCACCCGGGTGAGCGGCTCTTCGCGTTCCTCGAGGTCAACACGCGCCTGCAGGTCGAGCACCCGATCACCGAGATCGTCACCGGCGTCGACCTGGTGAAGGCCCAGTTGCACATCGCGGCGGGCGGCAAGCTCGAGGGTGACGCGCCCGAGGAGTGGGGTCACGCCGTTGAGGCGCGCCTCAACGCCGAGGACCCCGACCGCGACTTCGCACCCTCACCCGGCCGGATCGCGCGGCTGGCGCTGCCCAGCGGCCCCGGCATCCGGGTGGACACCGGGTTCAGCGAGGGCGACGCGATCCCCGCTGACTTCGACTCGATGGTCGCCAAGATCATCGCGCACGGCCGTGACCGCACGGAGGCGTTGGCCCGCCTCCGCCGCGCGATGACGCAGACGACCGTCATCATCGAGGGCGGCGTGACGAACAAGGGCTTCGTCCGCATGCTGCTCGACGAGCCCGCGGTGATCGACGGGTCCGCCGACACCGGCTGGATCGACCGCGTGCGCGCCCAGGGCGCTCTCGTGTCGCACCAGCACTCCGCGATCGCGCTGATCGCCGCCGCCATCGAGGCCTACGAGGACGAGGAGGCCGTGACGCGGCAGCGCTTCCTGTCCGCCGCGCACGGCGGCCGTCCGCAGTCGCAGCACGAGAGCGGCCGCGCGCTGGAGCTCAAGCTCCGCGACGTCGGCTACCGCGTCCGGGTCGCACGCACCGGCGGCCACCGGTTCCGCGTCGGCATCTCGGCGGGCGGCCCCGAGCACGCGGCCGACGTCGACATCGAGCGCTTCGACGAGCACAGCGGCCAGATCACCGTGAACGGCGTCCGCTTCAAGGTCGTCACGAGCACTCACGGCCCGATCCACCTGGTCGAGGTCGACGGCATCACGCACCGGATCAGTCGCGACGAGGGCGGCGTCGTGCGCTCGCCCGTGCCCGCGCTCGTGGTGGCCACGCCGCTGCAGGCGGGCGACGAGGTCGAGGCCGGTGCGCCGCTGCTCGTGGTCGAGAGCATGAAGATGGAGACCGTGCTGCACGCGCCGTTCCGCGGCCGCGTGCGGGAGCTCGCGGTGTCGGTCGGCAGCCAGGTGGAGGCGGGCGGCCGCCTGCTCCGCCTGGAGCCGCTGGGTGACGGCGAGGAGGCGGCCGGTCCCGCGGCCGCGGCGCAGGAAGTCGAGCTGGACCTGCCGTCCGAGCCGGTGGACGTGCCCGCGGCCGAGCGGGCCGCGCGTGGTCTGCAGGAGCTGCGCAGTCTCCTCCTGGGCTTCGACATCGACGCGCAGGACGAGAAGCGCCTGCTCGCCAACTACCTGGCCGCGCGCGCCGAGCTCGTTGCGGAGGGCGAACGCGAGCTGGCCGGTGAGGTGGAGCTGCTGGGCCTGTTCGCCGACCTGAGCGAACTGAGCCGCAACCGGCCCGCCGGAGAGGAGTCGGAATCCGACTTCGCGGTGCGCAGCCCCCGCGAATACTTCCACACCTACCTGCAGTACCTCGACGCGGACCGGTCCGGGCTGTCGGACAGCTTCCAGCAGCGACTCACGCACGTGTTGTCCCACTACGGCGTCGAAGGCCTGGAGCGCACGCCACAGCTGGAGGACGCGGTCTTCCGGATCTTCCTGGCGCAGCAGCGCGCGTCCTCCGACGTCGCCGTGGTGACGACCCTGCTGCGCCAGTGGGTGAACGAGGCCCCGCCCGCCGAGGCGGACCGCGTCACCGTCGGCCTGGCGCTGGAGCACCTGATCGCCGCCACCCAGGTCCGGTTCCCGGCCGTCGCGGACCTGGCGCGCGGCGTCGTGTTCGCCTGGTTCGCCCAGCCGCTGCTGCGCCGTACCCGCGCCAAGGTCTACGCGGCCGTGCGCAAGCACCTGCGCCACCTCGACAGGCACCCGGACGCGCCCGATCGCGCCGAGCGGATCTCCGCGATGGTCGCCAGCGCCGAGCCGCTCGTCCGGCTGGTCGGCCAGCGGATCGGTCGCGAAGGCGCGGACCCCGTACCGCTGCTGGAGGTGCTGAGCCGCCGCTACTACGGCAACCGCGCGCTCAGCGACATCCGGGTGAGCAAGGTGGGGGGCTGCACGTTCGTCGTCGCCGACCACCGCACCGCGACCGGCAACGGCCGCGTCGTGACCACCGCGGTCGACTTCCCGGCGCTGGCCGAGGCGGTCAAGGCGGTCGACGAGTTCGCCGGTGAGGGCGAGCTGGTGGCGGACGTCTACCTGACCTGGCCGGACGGGCCGAGCGACCCCGACGAGATGGCCGCGCGCCTGCGCGAGGTCCTGGCCGCGCAGCGGCCGTCGAACCGGGTCGGCCGCATCACCACGACCGTCGCGGGCAAGAGCGGCGCCGTGATGCACCACCACTTCACCTTCCGGCCGTCCGCGGACGGACCAGCGGACGGCTTCACGGAGGAACGGCTGCTGCGCGGTCTGCACCCGCGCATCGCCGAGCGCATGCAGCTGGAGCGGTTGCGCGACTTCGACCTCACCCGGCTGCCCGCACCCGACGAGGAGGTCTACCTCTTCCGGGCGGTGGCACGGCAGAACCCGTCCGACGAGCGACTCGTCGCCCTGGGGCAGGTCCGCGACCTGACCCCGTTGCGCGACGACGAGGGCAGGCTCGTCGCGCTGCCCGCGGCCGAGAACACCCTGGCCACGTGCCTCGACGCGATCCGCCGAGCCAAGAAGCCCGGCGCGAAGACGTCCGCCACGAACCGGATCGTCATCTACGTGTGGCCGCCGACCGACCTCTCGCCGGACGAGCTGAACACCGTGGCGAAACGCGTGTTGCCGACGACGGCGGGCGCGGGCCTGGAGGAGGTGCTGTTTCTCGGCAGGCGCCGCGACAGCGCCACCGGCGAGCTCGCCGACTTCGCCGTCCGGATCGGCTACGAAGCGGGCTCCGGCGTGCGGCTGTCCGTCGTGCCGCCGCCGACCGAGCCCATCGAGCCGCTGGACGACTACCGCCAAAAGGTGCTGCGCGCGCAGAGCCGCGGCACCCACTACCCGTACGAGCTGACCGGCATGCTCGCCGGGCCGTTCGGCTCGTTCACCGAGTACGACCTGGACGAGCACTCGAAGCTGGTGCCGGTGAACCGGCCCAAGGGGCGCAACACCGCCGCGCTCGTCGCGGGTGTCGTCAGCACGCCCACGCCGCGCCACCCGGAGGGCATGACCCGCGTCGTGCTGCTGGGCGACCCGACGAAGGCGCTCGGCGCGCTGTCCGAGCCCGAGTGCGCGCGGGTGATCGCCGCGCTCGACCTGGCCGAGCAGATGCGGGTGCCGCTGGAGTGGTTCGCGCTCTCCTCCGGCGCCCGGATCTCGATGTCGTCCGGCACCGAGAACATGGACTGGGTGGCCGCCGCGCTGAAGCGGATCGTGAACTTCACCCAGGACGGCGGCGAGATCAACATCGTGGTCGCGGGCATCAACGTCGGCGCCCAGCCGTACTGGAACGCCGAGGCCACGATGCTCATGCACACCAAGGGCATCCTGGTGATGACGCCGGACTCCGCGATGGTGCTGACGGGCAAGCAGTCGCTCGACTTCTCCGGCGGTGTGTCGGCCGAGGACAACCATGGCATCGGCGGGTACGACCGGATCATGGGCCCGAACGGCCAGGCCCAGTACTGGGCGCCGGACATCCGCGGTGCGCGGGAAGTCCTGATGTCGCACTACGACCACAGCTACGTCGCGCCGGGGGAGAGCCGGCCGCGCAAGACGGTCACCAGCGACCCGGTGGACCGCGACGTGTCGACGTTCCCGCACGCCGTGCCGGACAGCGATTTCACGACAGTCGGCCAGATCTTCTCCGTCGAGTCCAACCCGGACCGCAAGAAGCCGTTCGACATCCGCACAGTCATGCGCGCGCTGTCCGATCAGGACCACCCGGTGCTGGAGCGGTGGGCGGGCATGGCCGACGCGGACACCGCCGTGGTCCAGGACGTCCACCTCGGTGGCCGACCGGTGTGCCTGCTGGGCATCGAGTCCCGGTCCGTGCCGCGTCGCGGATTCCCTCCCACCGACGGCCCGGACACCTACAGCGCGGGCACCTTGTTCCCGCGGTCGTCCAAGAAGGCCGCTCGGGCCATCAACGCCGCCAGCGGGAACCGTCCGCTGGTCGTACTGGCCAACCTGTCGGGATTCGACGGGTCGCCCGAGTCGATGCGCAAGCTGCAGCTGGAGTACGGCGCGGAGATCGGCCGCGCGGTGGTGAACTTCAAGGGCCCCATCGTGTTCTGCGTGATCTCGCGGTACCACGGCGGTGCGTTCGTGGTGTTCTCCAAGGCGCTCAACCCGAACATGACCGTGCTCGCGGTCGAGGGCTCGTTCGCCTCGGTGCTCGGCGGTGCTCCGGCCGCCGCGGTGGTCTTCGCGCGCGACGTCGACAAGCGGACGGGCGACGACCCCCGCGTACTCGCGCTCGCCGCCCGTGTCGCGGAGGCGCCGGCTGCCACGCGGGCCGCGTTGGCCGCCGAGCTGGCCGAGCTGCGGTCGTCCGTGCGGGCCGAGAAGCTCACCGAGGTGGCCACCGAGTTCGACCGCGTGCACAGCATCCAGCGGGCGGTCGACGTCGGCTCGGTGGATGCGATCATCAGCTGCGCCGAGCTGCGGCCCCAGATCATCGAGGCGGTCGAGAAGGGCATCGCCCGACAGGTCTGACCTGGCCCTGAAGCCGGACGCCCGCGCCCTTCCGGCGCGGGCGCATCGGCCGGACGGCAGCGCGGCATCGGCGGTCGGACGCCCGCACCCTTCCGGTGCGGGCGCCCGGCCGTGGGATCAGGGGAACGGACCCCGCCTCCGGCGTGTGCCGTGGTCAGCGCACTCCCGGCCGGGTGAAGCCCATGGGGGTGCCGCCGTAGGCGCCGATCTTGACGTCGGAGCCCGTTCTGGGCGCGTGGATCATCGTTCCCTCCTTGGGGTCGAGCACGATGCCCACGTGGTCAGCGGTGCCGTCACCGTTGTTGTCGAAGAAGACGAGGTCCCCTGGCTGCGCGTTGCCGTCGGGAATGCGGGGGCCGCTCATCCACTGGTCGTGGGCGACCCGGGGAATGGTGGTCCCCGCCGACTCGTACGCGCGCAGCGTCAGACCGGAGCAGTCGAAGGAGTTGGGTCCCGTCGCTCCCCACACGTACGGGTCGCCGATCTGCTTGAGCGCGTAGTCGATGACGGCCTGGGCACGCGGGTTGGGCGCCAGGCTGTGAGCGTTCGGCGGGACCGCGAGCGACGGCGCGCCGCCACCGCCGCCACCACCGCCCCCACCGCCAACGCCGACGCCAACGCCCGATCCGTTCGGGGCGTACCCATTGCCGCCGGTCGGCGAGCCGTTCCCGTTGTAGGACGCCAGCTGGGTCTTCGAGGCGTGCGGCTTGAAGTCGGGATCGGGGACCCAGCGCATCGCCGGGTTGTTGCCGGGAACGAAGTCCTGATCCCCGGGAGCGGGGATAGCGGTGAAGAACCGCGCCTCGCCGAGGTGTTTGCCGATCTCGTCGGTAGCTTCCTTGAGTGCCTGGGTCGCCTGGTTTGTCGGCGCCTTGGCCCGTTCGAGGGCGTCGGACACCTGGGACCTGATGCTGGTCATCGAGATCGTGGTGACATCGGGGTCGTTGCGCTGTTCGTCGAGCCAGGCGCGTTTCTCTCGGTAGAGCTCTTCCACCTGGCCCTTGGCCGTCTCCAGTGCGGTCCCCGCCGCGTCCAGCTTGCCCGCGCAGGTGGTGAGCGCGGTGCTCAGTTCCGTACCGGACGCTGGGTATCGCGCCATGTAGGTGGCGAAGCTCTCGGCGGCGGTGCCGTTCCACGCGTTGTTCACCGTGTTGACCGCGCGTTTGATGGCGCCGGTCTCCGTGGTGATGTTGTCGGCCAGCGTCCGCCAGCGCTTCGAGATCTTCGAGATCTCGGCCTGGTTGCCGCTCAGGTCGTCGATGATGCGCTGGATGGGGCTGAGGTAACTATCCGTCACGCTTGTTCCGTCCTGGGAACGACGGGAAGGTCCGCCTTGCGGACGTTGTCGACGACCTTATAGACGGCCGCCTCGACCTTGCTCAGGTTCTGCTGGGCGTAGCGGGTCTCGGCGTCGATCTTCCCCTCGAAATCCTCGACGGCCTTGGCGAGTGGGCTGGAAAAGCCCTCAAGGCCACCGAACCAGGAGGTGCCCACGCTCACGGGGGCCTCGTCGGCCATGCTCTTGAACTGGTTTGCGACTCCCTTGGCCCTGGTCGCACACTCTTCGAGCGCGTCAAAGTAGATTTCGAACCCTGCCACGCGAGTCACGCCTCTCGTGTCACATCAACACCAAAACCCCCGACAATCTAACATCCTTGGTCATTTAGCGACCCAGGTTGACCGAGCTTCAGGGAAGTGTGGCTGGTCACCGAATTCCGCGGAGACCGCACGGTGCGCGCCGCCCCAGCCGGGGGGCGAGGCGTGTCACGGACCCGCTCGCAGGCCAGTACGCGACGTTCTGCGCGTTTGCCGGTCTTGAGCAGGGCTGTGGACGCATCGAGAGGCCGGCGGAGGATCTTCCCTGCGGTGCTCCCTACGGCTCCGGGCTCGTGACGGTCCACCTGCAATCATGAATATCCCGTTTCTGCCATTTTGGACCACCTCGTTGGAGCCTTCATGACTATGACCTCTCCTGCTGCCATGCGCACTCGTGAACCGCTGCCGCTGACCGCGGTCACCATCGATGACCGGTTCTGGGCGCCGCGCCGTGAGCTGATCCGCACCCGGACGCTGCGGCACCAAGAAGGCCAGATGCGCCGGCCCGGTCAGCAGTTCGACGCCCTGACCCTGACCTGGCGGCCGGGGGACCCGCACGAGCCGCACATCTTCTGGGAAAGCGACGTCGCCAAGTGGATCGAGGCCGCCAGCCACTGCCTGGCCACCACTGACGACCCCGAGCTGGACCAGGCCGTTGACGAGGCGATCGAGCTGCTGGCCGGCGCGCAGCAGGACGACGGCTACCTCAACGTGTACTTCACCGTCGTCAAGCCAGGACAACGGTTCACCGACCTCCGCGACGCCCACGAGCTGTACTGCGCCGGTCATCTCGTCGAAGCCGGCGTCGCCCACTTCGAGGCGACCGGGAAGACCCGGCTGCTCGACATCGTGCGCCGCTACGCCGACCTGATCGACACCGTCTTCAGCCCCGACGGCCCCTGCGCAGGAGGCTATGACGGGCACCAGGAGATCGAGCTCGCGCTGGTCAAGCTCTATCGTGCCACCGGCGAGCGCCGCTATCTCGACCTCAGCCGACGGCTCATCGACTGGCGCGGACAGCAGCCCTTCTACTTCGAGGTCGAGCTACAGCGCCGCGGCACCCCCGGCTACTTCGGCACCAGGCTGCCCCAGCGGCCCGAGGACGCGCGGCGATTCCGCGAGTACAACCAGAGCCACCAGCCCGTGGCAGACCAGGCCGAGGTCGTCGGCCACTCGGTCCGCGCCATGTACATGTACAGCGCGATGACCGACCTGGCCGGCGAGTACGACGACGACCGGCTGCTCCAGGCCTTGCAGCGACTGTGGACCAGCCTCACCACCAAGAAGCTGTACATCACCGGCGGAGCCGGCTCCGACCCCAGCATCGAAGGCTTCGGGCCCGACTACGACCTGCCCGATGCCCACGGCTACGCCGAGACCTGCGCCTCGGTCGGCCTCGTCCAGTGGGCGCAGCGGATGAGCAACCTCACCGGCCGAGGCCACTACATCGACACTCTCGAACGTGCCCTGTACAACGGCGTCCTCAGCGGCGCCTCCGCCGACGGCACCCACTACTTCTACGGCAACCCCCTCGCGAGCGACGGCACCGTCGCCCGGCAGGAATGGTTCGGGTGCGCCTGCTGCCCGCCCAACCTCGCCCGGCTGATCGGCGAACTGGGGCGCTACGTCTACGCCCAAGGACCCGACGAAGCCGTCATCAACCTCTACGTGGCTGGCACCGGCCGCTTCACCCTCACCGGCGGTGAGGTCACCCTCCGCCAAGAGACCCGCTATCCCCAAGACGGCCATCTCGCCGTGACCGTCACCCCCACCGACGACGAAGCGGAGTTCACCCTGGCCATCCGCATCCCCGGCTGGAGCCGGCAACCCACCATCACCGTCAACGGCGAACCCGTTGACCAGCCCGTCCTGCGCGACGGCTACCTCACCCTCTCCCGCCGGTGGCGGACCGGCGACCTGGTGGAGATCGACCTCGACATGGAAGTCCGCCGGACCTGGGCACACCCCGCCGTCGCCTCCGCCGCCGGCAAAGTCGCCCTCGAGCGGGGGCCGGTCGTGTTCTGCCTGGAGGGAGTCGACCACGACTGCGCCGTTCACACCCTCACCCTCACCCGCGACACCCGCATCCACGCGGTCCCCGACGAGCGGACCGGAGTCGCCACCCTGCACGCCGACGCCACCACAGACGCCACCGCCGACGGGCAGCTGTACGGCAACCGTCCACCCGGCCGGCGGAGCGTCACGCTGACCGCCGTGCCCTACTTCTCCTGGGGGAACCGCGGCCTCTCCGGCATGACCGTCTGGATCCGCGACGGCGGCCTCGGCGCGGTGCCCGCAGGAACCGCGTCGAACTCCGAGCACGTGGAGAGCTCGAACGGCCGCGGATAACCTAGATCGCCAAGTCGCCCACCCAGACGTCGGCACATCGATCTTGATCTGACCGAGCCGACCGCCACAGCCGCCGATGCTGTGGCGGTCGCCGCGGCATTCGGCTCCGACCATGCGGATCCAGCGCTCGGCACAGCACATTCGCCCTGGGCGTCCGCGGCGGCGCCGGGCGATGACCAGCGCCGGCGACCGGCAGGGCCTGCCTTGCCGAGCCGAGCTCTGAGATCGGATGTATGCCCCCTATAGCGCGTCAGGGTGGGCGGATCCTACTGTTGTGCCCAGCAAATAGTCCGATGTCTCCACGAGGGATGCCATGACCGACGATCCGCACTTCCTGACCGGCCGGCCGGTCCCGGCGTGGTTCACCGACGCCAAGTTCGGCGTCTTCATCCACTGGGGGGCGTACTCGGTGCCCGCCTGGGCGGAGCCGACCGGCGAGCTGGGCGCCACCGATCCGGAGGTGTGGTTCGCGCACAACCCGTACGCCGAGTGGTACTGGAACACCAGCCAGATCGAGGGCAGTCCCGCCTGGGCGCACCATCACGCGGTGCACGGGGGCCGCCCGTACGACGACTTCCTCGACCTGTGGCGGGCCGAGTCGTTCGACCCGGGCGACTGGGTGGACCTGTTCGCCCGCGCCGGCGCCCGCTACGTCGTGCCGACCACCAAGCACCACGACGGCATCGCACTGTGGGACGCGCCCGGCACCGGCACCCGCAACACCGTCCACCGCGGCCCGCGCCGCGACCTGGTCGCCGACCTGGCGGGCGCCGTGCGCGCCCGAGGGCTGCGCTTCGGCGTCTACTACTCCGGCGGTATCGACTGGTACGCGGGCCGCCGCGCCGTGATCCGCCACGAGGACCTGATCGACGACTACGGCCGCCCCCACGAGGCCGCCTACGCCGCCTACGCGCTGCGCCAGGTGCGCGACCTGATCGACCGCTACCGGCCGGACGTGCTGTGGAACGACATCGGCTGGCCCGACCTGGGCATGGGCGACCTGCCGGGCCTGTTCGCCCACTACTACGCCGCCGTCCCGGAGGGTGTGGTCAACGACCGCTGGGACGGCGCCCACGCCGACTACCTGACCAGCGAGTACCAGGCGGGCCGCGAGAACGAGGCGGCCGCCGTCTGGGAGAACTGCCGGGGCGTCGGCCTGTCCTTCGGCTACAACCGCAACGAGGGCCCCGAGCACCTGCTCGATCCGGCGGGCGCGGTGCGGCTGCTGGTGGACGTGGTCTCGCGGGGCGGCAATCTGCTGCTCAACGTCGGTCCCAAGGCCGACGGCACTCTGCCGGAAGAGCAGCGCGCCGTCCTGGAGGGCATCGCGTCCTGGATGGCGCACCACGCCGCCGCCGTCCACGCGAGCAGGCCCCTGGAGCCAGGCGACGCCGTCCCCGGCGGCGAGACCGCCGCGGGGGAGGGCCCGCCCTGGGTCCGCTGGACCCGCGACGACCGGCACGCCTATGCGTTCGTCGCGGGCGCGCCGGGCGGCGAGGCGGTGCTCAAAACCCGGCCGGGGCTGCTCGACCCGGCTACCGCGGCCCGCCTGGACGGTGGCCCGGTCAGCGCCACCGCTGTCCCGGACGGCGTGCGGGTCGCCTCCCCCGGGCTCGGGGGGCCGCTTCCCGCCGCGATCCGCTTCACGCTGGCATCGCCGGAATGAGGCTTGCCGGGCGGTCGCGCGTGGCCTGGGAGGGCGTGTCCGGACGCCGCTATGCGCTCCGTACCCGCCCTTGAGGACAGCACGAGTGGATCACTTCGCGCACCCCGGCAGCCTGCGATCAGGTTGGGAAGCGTGCGCTCTTCCAGGCGGCGAGCTCGGTGGCGGCGGCCGCCAGTTGGGCGGGGGTGACGGCCGGGCCGGTGGCCGCGCTGACCACCAGACTGGCGTGGACGGTGCCCGGTGCCGCGCCGGAGGGCGTCAGCAGCATGCGGCGGGCGGTGGGCGAGCCGGTCTCCGTCGCGATCGCCGCCGGTCCGGAGGCGGGCAGGCCCACGCGGGTGGCCACGTCGCCGACCACGACGGTGGTCGCGGCGGTGAAGGACGCCGGCAGGTGCAGCTCGGTCGGGGCGGTCGGGGCCGTGGCGGGTTCACGCCAGACCACGACACCGAACCGCCGGTCCTTGACGAGCGAGGCGATGTTCGGCATGGAGGACGGGACGGTCAGCCAGGCCTGCTGCTGTCCGGCGCCGCCGTAGCCGGACCGGGCGAGGTCCTCGTAGGCGAAGGCCAGCAGGTCACCGGCGACCGCGGTCGGGTAGAGGCGGTCCAGCACCGCCTGGTCGAGCCGGGTGCGCAGGACACCCGACGCGTCGGCGGCGACCACGGAGAAGTCCTCGTCGTTCCAGGCGTCGCCCGCGGTCTGCACCTTGGCGGGGTTGCGGTTCATCAGCTCGTGGTGCCGGCCGCTGTAGATGTCCCAGTGCCACTGGGTGGAGGAGAGCACGTCTCCGCCGGCGGCGGCGTCCTGCCACCAGTTCTTCCCGGGGACCCCGGAATCCATGGCCTGATACATGGCTCGCACCATCCACGGCGTGCGATCGCTGCCGTTGCCCGACAGCTTGTGGCCGAATTCCGAGACGAAAGGCGCGGTGGCCACGGCGCGGGCCCGGTCGCGGATCTCGTTCATCGCCGCGTCGTACACACCGTCCGAGGCCGGCGACGGGTCGACCGTCATGCGGGCGCCGTCGTAGAAGTGGCTGTTGAAGACGTACCGGGTGCCGAGGGCGCCGACCGTGGCGAGCCCGCCCTCCTCGAAGAAGCCGGTGTTCCAGAAGACCAAGGGTTCCACGAAGGCCGGCTTGGACGCCCACCCGGCGGCGTCCATGGCGGCGCGGAAGCGCTGGTAGAAGGGCATCAGGTAGGTCTTTTCCCACTCCAGGCCGCTCTGTCCGGAAAGGCCTCCGTCGAAGGGCTCGTTGAAGGGATCGAATCCGATGATGGAGGCGAATTCCTCGTTCGACAGCCGCTGCTTGATGTGCCTCATGGTGGCCGTCGCCTGTTGCAGGAACGCCTCTTGGACGCCGACCTCGCCCGCGGCCGTGCTGATGCGCCGGTCCCGCCAGAAGTCGTAGGCGGCCCGGCGGACCGCCTCGTTGGTCTGCATGTTCTGCCCCCACAGGAAGCAGATGCCGCACGACTCCTGGGGGTAGTTCCCGGCTTTGATCACCCATTCCGGCGCGCCGTCCCCGGTGTACCAGCTGCCTTGGTTGAACAGGTACGAGGAGTAGAGGTCTTGGTGGTAGTCGACGAGGACGCGGATTCCCCGGCTGGTGAACGCGCGGATCTGCTGGACCGCCTGGTCGAGGTAGGCGTAGTCGATGGTGGAGGGGGACGGCTGCACGCCCTCCCAGCTGATGAGGAACCGGATCACGTTCGCGCCGGTGAGGTCGCGCATGGCCTGCGCCGAGCGCGCGGCGTCGGCGATGCTGCGAAACGGCAGCAGGGAGTTCTCGTAGAGCTTGGTGCTGCCGGACACGTTGAACCCGCGCAGCGTCACCTCCCGGCCGTCGCCGTCGCGAAAGAACCAGCTCTGCCGCTTGGCCGTGACGGTCAGCGGGGTCTGGGCCGTGGGGGCGGCCGCGGCGTCATGTGCGTTGCCGGATACCGAGGTGAACGCCAGGGCGGTGACCAAAGCGGAAGCGGCCAGGCGCGCCGCCCGGGACGATGCTGCTCGCATAAACGGAGAATAGAGCGAGGCTCATGTTCAGATAAGTAAGTGATTCGTGCGAGCCGACCGGAATGCCAGAAAAGTGCGGGGCTCGCCGGCCGTCATCGGTATTGGAGCGTGAGCCCTCGGTCTATCCGTGATCGTCGAAGGTCACGACCACCTTCTCGGCCGCGCCCGGTGTCAGGGCGAGCTGGAAGGCCCGCTCGGCCTCGGAGAAGGCACGATCGGCTCCGTCGGTGTGCCGAACGGGGTGCACACCGTGGACTTGTACCGCTTCTTCCGTTCCAACATCGCGCTGCGCGCGGGCGTCGCGCCGGTCCGCCGTTACCTGGAACCGCTGGTCGCCGACGTGCTGTCGGGCGCGCTCGACCCGTCCCCCGTGTTCACCACCGAGGTCTCCCTGGAGGACGTGGCCACCGCCTACCGGCGGATGAACCGGCGCGAGGACATCAAGGCACTGGTGAGAACGTGATCTCCAGGCGGCGAACCGCTTCCGAGCCTTCAAGGCGTCCCTGAATGGCTTGCCGGTGCCGGCTTAATGTCGCTGGTCAAAGGAGTTCATCTCGCCGAAACCTAAGACGGGATCGCGCTGGATAGAGTCCGGCCATCCTCGACAACGTTGACCCATTCATCGGCATCGCGGCGACCGACCTGCCTCGAGCACGTGGTCTGGCCGCCACTTGGTGGTGGCCGAAACCCCAGGTAGGCAACACCCACCCGGGTGCCACGTCGCCGCTGGGCATGGTGTCGGCCTGTGCCTACTCCGGCGCGTACCCGACCGGGTACGGGCGGTACGCGAAGAACACCGAGGGTGTGCCCGAGGAGATGTTCGAGCAACTGAAGGCGTCCGGGTTCACCCATTTCCAGCAGTCCGGTACCGGCGCGATCCGCAAGTACTACAACTACGTCCGGGTCACCCCGATGGTGCAGCCGCTGGACGTGCTGGGGGAGGCTTGGCCGCTGCACGACGAGGTGGCGGAGGCCGGCTACTACGCGGCCACCCTCGACACCGGGATTCGCTGTGAGCTCACCGTGGGCCCCAAGGTCGCCGTGCATCGGTACACGTTTCCTGAGCACAGCAGCGCCCGTGTAGTGGTCGACCTGTCCTGTGGTGGCCTGGACATCGAGCTCGGCCGTACCGTGCCGTTGCGGGCACAGGTGGAGAGCATGGGCCACGGCCGGGCCCAGGGCACGGTGGTGATGGAGGGCGTCCCGCTGTCGGTGTACCTGGACGTCGACAGCCCGGGCTGGCGGCAGATGCTCTGGTACGACCGGCGGCTCGTCGACGGCGGCACCCGCTTGGACTTCGACAGCATCCGGCACACCACGCTGCGGCCTTTCGGCATGCTCTTCATGGGCCCGGCCGCAGCGGGGCAGACCATCGAGGTGCGGCTCGGGTTCTCGCTGCGCGGGTGCGACCAGGCGCGGCAGAACCTGGAGCGCGAGTGCGGGCAAGCCCAGCCGGCGTTCGACGCGGTACGTTCCCGGACCCGGGCCCGCTGGGGCGAGCACCTCGACCGGGTGCAGGTCGAGGGTGGCACGCCGGCCCGCCGCACCGTGTTCGCGACGGCGCTCTACCATGCGCTGATCAAGCCGTGCGTCGCCGACGACGAGAGCCCGTTCTGGCCGACCCCCGGGCCGTTCGCGTTCGACGTGTGCACCATGTGGGACATCTACAAGACACAGCTGCCGCTGCTCGCGGCCGTCGTCCCGGACAGGTTCGCGGACCTGCTGGAGTCGCTGATCCGGGTCTGCGAGGAAGAGGGCAACTTCCCCATCGGATACCGGATGAGTCGCGGCGCCGACCGGTTCTTCCGCCAGGCCAGCACGCTCGCGCACACCGCGCTGGCGGACGCCCACGCTCTCGGCCGGACCGGCCTGGACTGGAACTGGGCGCTCGTGCACATGGTCGATGACCTGCGTCGCCTGTACGGCGAAGACTTCTTCGAGCACGGAGTGGTGCACCCGATCACCCACACCCTCGACCTCGCCTACGCCCACCACTGCACGGCACAGGTCGCCCGGGCGGTGAACGACCGGCGCCTGGCCGACGATCTGGAGGAGCGCAGCCGTCAATGGTCCAACGCGTTCGACCCGAGCACGGGACTGCTGCGCGACTCGACGTTCTACGAAGGCGGCAAGTGGAACTACTCGTTCCGGTTGCTCCACGACATGGCCGCGAGGATCGCCCTGGCCGGTGGCGACGAGGCCTTCATCGACAAGCTGGACAGGTTCTTCGGCTTCGGCGCCGCACCGGTGACGCAGCCTGGCCGGCGCCCGCATGCCGCGGAGATGGCGGCCGGATACGCCCTGAACCGGTTCGAGGGGCTGAACAACGAGCCCGACATGGAGGCGCCGTGGGCGTACCACTACGCGGGCCGGCCCGACCGCACGGCCCAGGTGGTACACGCGGCGCTGACCTGGCAGTTCGGTACCGGCCCCGGCGGGCTGCCCGGTAACGACGACTCCGGCGGCCTGAGCTCGTGGTACGTCTGGGCGTCGCTGGGGCTGTTCCCGGTCGCCGGGCAGAGCATGTTCCTGGTCAACACGCCCGCGTTCGCCCGGGCCGTGCTCCAGGCCGGCGGCAACGAGTTCGTCATCGAGACCAGCGGGCACCGCGAGACGCCGATCGGCGTCGACGGCATCGATCGTGACCCACCGCCGCAGTACGTCCAGTCGGCGACCCTCAACGGCAAACCCCTGCACGCGACGCACCTGAGCGCCGCCACCGTGCACCGCGGCGGCCGGTTGCACCTGCGGCTGGGCCCGGAGCCGTCGGCGTGGGGTTGGGGGATCCGCCCTCCGTCCCTTTCCGATCCCCCTGCGACACCGAAGGAAACGCGATGATCCACCCCCGTCGCCGTCTCGTCATCGTGGTCAGAGCCGACCCGGTCATCTGCGGCCACTCCGGCGAAGCCCGTAACCTCGCCGAAGTGGCGCTGACCCGCGGGTTCGCCGATGTACGGCTGCTGACCTGGCCGATTCCGACGCTGCAGGCGGCCGGGCTGCCGCTCAAGCCGCTGGACCGGTTGCTGCCGTACAGCGCCGGGATCACCGTGGAGCGGCCGGAGGCGGTGGGGGATTACCGGGTGCCGGACGGGCGCCACCAGGCCGGCCTCACCGGCCGCCTCGTCGAGCTGCTCGCCGAACCGGTGCCCACGACCTGCCTGTCCATGTACCTCGTTCCGCACACGTCGGTGGTCATGGACGCGGTAGCCGCCGCGCGCGCGGCCGGGTTCGCGCCGAACGTCCACACCGTCGCGAAAGCGGTCGGCTCCGACGTGACCAACGTGATCCGGTCGTGCCTGCGGGAAGGCCGGTTCGGCGCGGCGACCGTGCTGTTCACCACGTTCCTGGCCAACGACGAGGTCGTCGCGGTCTCCGAGTACACCCGAGAGGAGATCGTCGCCTCGGCCGAGCAGGTGGACGCTCACTGCGGCACCAGGTTCGCCGAACAATGCCGGCGCCGCGTGACGGTCAGCTACCCGCCGATCGACTCCTCCGCCTTTCTCGACCTGGATCCGGCGCACGTGGACGCCGCACTCACGCGGCGTGGTCTGGAACGTGACGGGTACATCCTGTTCCTGTCCCGGGTGACTCCGGCCAAGGGGATCTACGACCTGTTGGCCGCCTTCGATCAGATGCGCTGCCGGTCACGCGTGAAACTGGTCGTCGCCGGCACCGGGCCGGCGCTGGAGCAGGTGCGGGCGATGGCCAAGGAGGACGACCGGGTGGTCTTCCTCACCGACGTCGACGACAACGAGAAGCCGCTGCTCATGCGCGGCTGTGCGGTCTACGCCCTGCCCACCAAGCCCGAGCCCGACTTCGTCGAGACGTTCGGCATCGCCCTGGCCGAGAAGATGCTGGCCGGTGGTGGACCGATCATCACCACCATGACCGGCGGGACCGTCGAGGCGGTCGGCGACACGGCCGTCATCGTCGAGCCCGGGGACATCGCCGGTCTGGCCGCGGCTGTGGACCGGGTGGTTCTGGACATGTCCGCCGCCGAGCGCCAGGACCTGGAACTTCGCGCCCGCGCCCGCGCGATGTCCTTCGACCGGGCCGCGGTATTCGACGGCCTGTTCCCGCAGGAGGCGCCCGCCGTCGCGGTGCACGCCGCGAACGGCTGAACCTCCGCCCAGCTCGACGAACGGCCGACGGCACAGGTCAGGATCAAGCCAAGACGTTCTGACGACATCGCCGGCGTGGCGTCGAACGCTCCGCCCGTGGCCGGCAGCGGCGCGCAGCCGGGTCGGCGCCTCCGCCAAACCCCGCCCGCACCCGGCCGACGTTGCCGACCTGCTGCGGGGCGCGCTGCGCGCACGGCTGCCGCGAGGCCGTCGAACGACGGCCTCCACTCGTGCCGCGGCCCGCCACTAGCCAGTTGCAAGATTGTTCCAAGCCGGTTGCTAGTGCCATCCGAAATCATCGTGCCCGTGTTGCTCATCGTTGCGGGGAAGACATGAGCGGCACAGCGGCCGGAGCCCCGGCCAGGCTCGCCCGGGGCGGCGGTTGCTCCGGCGCCGACGTTCACCTCACGCCCGTTACACGGGAGCGACAAGGGAGTGGCCAAGCATGATCAACTACTCGATCGCCGGCCCGCCGGATTCGAGAAACCACAGGACACGGCGCTCATGCGTACCCAGCGTCACTGTGGCCCTGTCCGGCAGCGTCATCGCAAGAAACGTGAGGTAAGAAATGGCGACGACGACGATCAGCGCTTCCACTCTCAATGGGCGCCATCACAAGACCGCACTCACGATCTACCTGGTCATCGTGGTGGCCCACTGGGCCGAGCACCTGGTGCAGGCCGTGCAGGTCTACGTCTGGGGCTGGCCGCTGAGCCAGGCTCGGGGGGTGCTCGGCATGCCCTTCCCGTGGCTGGTGACCTCGGAGTGGATGCACTACGGGTACGCGCTGCTCATGCTCGTGGGTCTCATCATGCTGCGCAAGGGCTTCACCGGCGCGTCGCGCACGTGGTGGAACATCTCCCTGGGCATCCAGGTATGGCACCACATGGAGCACCTGCTGCTGCTCGCGCAGAAGCTCAGCGGCCTGTACCTGATGGGCCGCCCGGTCCCGACGAGCGTCCTGCAGTTGGTCCTGCCCAGGATGGAGCTGCATCTGTTCTACAACGCGCTCGTCTTCGCGCCGATGGTGGTGGCCATGCTGCTCCACCGCCGCGCCGCGGAGCACGCCGGGGCCTCCTGCACCTGCGCGCTCGCACACTGAGTCATGACGATCACGAAACGGCGTTTGAGCGGCTTCACTGTGGCGCTGGCCGTTGCGGGGCTGCTGTTGCTGTTCGTGTCCGTCCCCGAGCTCGGCCCCGCCATACGGGCCGCGCGCGCCGACGGGGTGAGCGGCGTCTTCACCGCCAGGCAGCTGCGATGCATCCAGCATCCTGGGCACGAGTCCTGCGTCTGGGCCGGGGACTTCGCCTCCGATGACGGGCGGGTCCTGCGGCACGATGTCGAGCTGTACGGCAGCGACCGCGACGTGCTCGCCGCCGGGCAGACCACCGACGCCGTGGACACGGGGCGCGAGAGCCGCGTCTACGGACCGGGCGGCTCAGGGGAGTGGATGTTCACCACGCTGCTCGCGATGGCCGGGTTGACCGTGCTGACCGTGGCCGCCAGGCGCGTGCGGCGGTCGCGATGATCATTCGTTGGACACGTCTCAGCGGCGTTCCCGGTGGAAGACATAGCCACCGTGGTGGAGCACATCGTCGCTGATGAATGTCCCGTCGGCGGTGAAGCCGGTGTCGTCCAGGTAGTCGATGTGGTTGCCGGCGATGGTGTAGCTGCCGGTGTAGGCGCTCCTGCGGCTGCCGCGCGCTTCGTCGTAGCGGCCATCGGGCAGAAGCTCTTGGCGGATGTGACCGTCGGCTGTGACCCACATGCCGACGTACCGGTGATCCGCCCGGCTCGTCGCCTCGACCCCGGCCGCCGGTGTGACGGCCGGGGTTCTGTTCTCAGCAGAGGCCGAGCAGGCGATGAGGGTGGCCAGGCCGCTGCCGAGCAGGAGCCAGAGCGGGCGGAGCTGGGGGACCGCGTGCATGAGAGAGACCTTTCCGCAGGTGGATCCGGTGCTCTCACCGTAGGAGCGGCGCACTCGCGCCGGGTAGACGTGTCAGGGCCACCCTGGGGGCCTCTGCTCGCAGGTTGCCACTCGTCCTCGTTCCGTTTCATTCCTCGGTATTGACACTGTGAGGCGGCGGTGGTTGGGTTCCTGATACGTATTAGAGGGGAAGTAAGCGCACATGCGAGGCAGGCCGAGTCAGCGGGACATCGCACGGGCCGCCGGGATCTCCCAGGCGACGGTGTCCATCGTGCTCAACGGCAGGGCGGACGAGTACGGCATAGCACCGGCCACCCAGGACAAGGTCCGTGAGGCCATGCGGCAGTTGAGCTACGTGCCGGACGTGGCGGGCCGGTCCCTGCGCGGCGGGCGCAACGGGCTGATCGGGGTGCACACCTACGAGCGGGTCTTCCCGGTACGGGCCGAGGACTACTACCACGAGTTCCTGGCGGGGATCGAGGAGAAGGCGGTCGAGATGGGGCAGGACCTCGTGCTGTTCGCCTCGACCCAGCGCGAGGACGGCACCCGCAGCATCTACGGCGCCGGGTCCAACCGGCTGCGCCTCGCCGACGGGACGATCATCCTGGGCCTCGAGCGCAAGGACGAGGAGCTGGTCCGGCTCGCGGCGGAGGGCTATCCGTTCGTTTTCATAGGGCGACGCGACATCCCCGGCGCCCAGGTGCCGTATGTGGCGGCCGACTACGCCGGGGCGATCTCGGGTGTGGTGGCGGAGCTGGCTTCGTACGGCCACGTGCGGGTCGGATATCTGGGCGGCGTGCTGCGAGGCGGCCCGCAGGAGGAGCGCAGGGAGGCGTTCGGCCAGTTCGCCGCGAGAGCGGAGATGCGGGTCGCGCCGGCGGCGCTGCTGGCGCCCGAGGCGGTGACCGGCGCGTGGCTGCGTGAGGTGCTGGACTCCGGCACGACGGCGCTGGTCGTGGAGAGCTTCGAGCTGGCGGGGGCCGTCGCCGCGGCGGCTGCGCGGCAGGGCGTCCGGATCCCCGGGGAGCTGTCGGTGGCCTGCCTCGACATGCCACCGGCGGCGGGCCCGGCCGCCGCTTGGAGCCACATCGCCGTGCCCAGGCGGCAGATGGGCGCGCGGGCGGTCGAGCTGCTGCTCGGACTGCTCGACGGCCGGGTGCCGGCGGATCGGCACGAGATCGTGCCCTGCGCGCCGCTGACCCCCGGCACTGTCGGACCTCAGGAGTAAAGGCTCGCAAGGGCCCAGGAAGAAGGCACTGAGCGCGCCTTCTAATACGAATTAGGAGCGGATATGAAGACTACGTGGGCGGCGGGAGCCGCTCTTGTGCTCCTCACCGGTTGTGGCCTGAGCGGCGGCCCGGCGCAGGACGCGGGCAAGCCCGCGGACAACGCCATCGCCGTGTGGTTCCCCGGCACGAACCAGACCGAGATCGACCTGGTCACCAAGACCATCGCACCGAGGTTCGAGAAGGAGACCGGGGCCAAGGTGACGGTGACGTTCCTCGACTGGCCGGACCTGTCGACCAAGCTCAACGCCGCCTTCGCCGCCGGTACGGCTCCCGACGTCTTCGGCCACGGCCCGGCGGCGGTCGCCGACTTCGTGACCAACGACCGGCTCGAACCGCTGACCTCGTACGTGGCCGGACTCGGCGCGCAGGATCGCGACGACCTGGCGAACGCCCTGCCCGGCGGCCAGGTGAACGGCACCCAGTACCTGATGCCGCTCTCCATGCAGGGCAACCTCATCGCCTACCGGGCCGGCGACTTCACCAAGGCGGGGCTCGACCCCGGCAAGCCGCCCGCCACCTGGGAAGAGGTCAAGGAAGCGGCGAAGAAGCTGACCAAGCGCGAAGGCGGCAAGATCACGCATGCCGGTCTGCTGCTTCCCAGCCATCCGATCGGGCGCCAGCAGACGTTCGCAAGCCTGCTCGGCTCCGCGGGCGGCGAGCAGCTCAGCGCCGACGGCAAGAGTGTCGCGTTCGACTCGCCCGCCGGGGTCAAGGCGCTCGACTACTTCGTCTCCGTCTACCAGGGTCCCGACGCCGTGGCGAACCAGCTCGGCGCCAACTACCAGGACCTGCCGACCGCGCAGCAACCGCTGGTCACGGGCGACGCCTCGATGGCGGTGATGGCGCCGCAGACCGTCCAGCAGGTGGTCAAGGCCAACCCGGACCTCGATGTGTGGGTCATGCCGGTCCCCAAGTTCGAGGGCGCGCCGGAAGGCGTCGCCGTCGGCGGGGCGGGCCCCGGACTGATGATCAACAAGGACAGCCGGCAGAAGGAGCTGGCCTGGAAGTTCATCTCCTACATGATCTCTCAGCCCACCAGTCTGGAGTACACCCAGGGCATCGGGGCGATCCCGGCGCGCGTCTCGGCGGCCGGCACCGCGTACGTCAAGGACAGCCCGGTCATCCAGGCCTTCGTCGGGCAGGCCGCGCACTTCCGCCCCAACCCGAACGTGCCGGGCTGGACCCAGATCCGCGACACCATGGCCAAGCACCTGGAGCGGGCGCTCAACAAGAAGACCGATTCGGCGCAGGCGCTCCAGGAGGCGGCGGCCGAGGTCAAGAAGATCCTCAACGGCTGATGGCCACGCTCACCCAGGCGCCGCCACGCACCGCGAAGGGCCGGCCCGCGCCGGCCCGGCTGCGGTCCTCGCGCCGCTGGATCGGGCTGGTGTTCGTGCTGCCGGCCGCGCTGTATCTGATCGTCTTCCAGCTCGTACCCGTCCTGTACGGGCTGGCCCTCAGCTTCACCCGCTACAGCCCGCTCAGCCGGTCAGGCCCGCAGCCCGTCGGCGCCGACAACTACACCAGGCTGCTGAACGACCCGGAGTTCGGCCAGGCCCTGCTGGTCACCGGGAAGTACGTGGCGCTGGTCCTGCCGTGCACGGTGGTCATCGCGCTCGGGCTCGCCTTGCTCGCCAAGCAGTCCTTCCGCGGCGTCGGCCTCTTCCGCTCCGCCCTGTACGTGCCCCACATCGTCTCGCTCACCGCGGTCAGCATGGTGTGGTTGTGGATGTACTCCCAGCACGGCCTGTTCAACGAGATCCTCGCCCTCTTCGGCCTGCCCGAGCAGAGCTGGCTGCTGGAGGAGGGCTCCGCGCTGAACGCCGCCGCCGCCATGCGGATCTGGAAGGCGCTGGGCGCCAACATGGTCCTCCTGCTTGCCGGACTGCAGGCCATCCCCAGCGTTCTGTACGAGGCCGCCCGCGTGGACGGAGCCGGCGCCTGGCACGCCTTCCGCCACGTCACGCTGCCCGGGCTCCGGCCGATGCTCACCTACGTGATCGCCATGGACATCGTCTTCCTGGCCCAGGGCTTCGCCGAGATATTCGTCCTGACCAGGGGCGGGCCGCTTGGCAGCACCACGACGGTCAACTACCTGATCTATACCGAGGCGTTCCAGTACAACCGGTTCGGCAGTGCGTCGGCCATGGCGTTCGTCCTGTTCGCATGCATCATCGCCGTCTCGTTCCTGGCCGTCCGCGGCGTCGGGAGGCGCTCATGAACAGGCTCGCCCTGGCGGTGGCGTCCGTCCTGGTGCTCATGCCGTTCCTGTGGATGATCAGTCTGGCATTCACCCCGGAGCAGGACGCCTTCGGCTCGATCGGGCTGATCCCCTCTGATCCCACCACGGCGAACTTCGCCACCGCCGTCACCGACGCCCAGCTCGGCCGGGCGATGCTCAATTCGGCCCTGGTCACGGTGGTGGCCATGGTGACCAACTGCCTGGCGGCGGTTGCGGCGGGCTACGCCTTCGCGTTGCTGCCGTTCCGTGGCAGCAACGCCCTGTTCTACACCCTGGTCTCCACGGCGGCGATCCCGGTCTCGGTGACCCTGATCCCGCTGTTCCTGATGGCCAAGAGCATGCCCCTGCTGGGCGGTAACGACCTCGCCGGCACGGGCGGCACCGGGCTGCTCGACACCCTGGGCGGTGTGGTGCTGCCGTATCTCGTGCTGCCCATGAACATCTTCCTGGCCAGGCAGTACTTCAGCACCGCCGATCCCCACCTGGCCGAGGCCGCGAGAATGGACGGCGCGGGGGAGTGGCGGGTCTTCTGGCGCATCTACTTCCCGCTGGCCCGCCCGCTCGTGGCGGTCATCGCGATCTTCTCCTTCACCGCGGTCTGGGACGACTTCCTCTGGCCGCTCGTCGTGACCTCCTCCCAGGAGACCCAGACCGTCCAGCTCGCCCTGGCGCGCTTCCTGTCCACGGGCAACGTCCAGTACGGCCCGCTGATGGCCGGGGCCGTGCTGGTCACGCTGCCGGTCATCGCGGTCTTCCTGATCAACCAGCGCAGCTTCATCTCCGGGCTCACCGACGGCAGCGTCAAGGGCTGACTCCCGTACCAGAAAGGTCTATTGCATGCCCGAACTCCTCACCGACCTCATCGTCATCGGGGGTGGTCTCGGCGGCACGGCCGCCGCGTTGACCGCCGCCCGGCTGGGCCGGCGGGTGATCCTGGTCGAGCGCTCCGACTGGCTCGGCGGGCAGCTCACCGCCCAGGCGGTGCCTCCGGACGAGCACCAGTGGATCGAGACGTCCCTGACCTCGCCCAGCTACCAGGAGCTGCGCCGCCGGATCCGCGACCACTACCGGCGCGACTACCCGCTGACCGGGCAGGCCCGCGAGTGGGAGACCCTGAACCCGGGATTCGGCAACGTCTCGCGGCTGTGCCACGAGCCGCGCGTGGCGGCGCTGGTCATCCAGGAGATGCTCTCGCCGCTGATTGCCTCGGGGGCGCTGACCGTGCTGTCGCCGTACGAGGCGGTCGCCGCGGACCGCGACGGCGAGCTGATCAGCGCGGTCCACGTGCGCAGCCTGCGCTCAGGAAATGAGACCACGCTGCGCGCGCCGCTGGTCGTGGACGCCACCGAGCTGGGGGAGCTGCTGGAGCTCGCGCGCGTCCCGTACGTCATCGGCGCGGAGAGCGGCGACGAGCACGGTGAGCTGCACGCGCCGGCCGTCGCCGACCCGCTCGACCAGCAGGCCGTCAGCTGGTGCTGCGCCCTGGAGTACCGCCCGGGGGAAGAGCACACCATCGACCGGCCCGCAGGCTACGCGCACTGGCGCGACACCGTCGATCCACGCTGGCCAGGCCCCCAGTTGTCCTGGGACGACGTGGTGCCCGACCTGCTGACCCGCCGTACCCGCCCGCTGTTCGCCGCGGCGGACCACGAAGCGGCCGGAATCGACGACCTGTGGCACTACCGGCGCATCCTCGCCCGCCGCAACCTGGAGCCCGGCTTCCCCGGCGGTGAGATCACGCTGGTGAATTGGCCGCAGATCGACTACTGGGAGCTGCCGCTCCTCGGCGTCGACGACGACACCCGCACACGTGCCCTCCAGGGAGCGCGCGAGCTGACCCTGTCGCTGGTCCACTGGATGCAGACCGAGGCGCCCCGCCTGGACGGGGGCCACGGCTATCCCGGGCTGCGGCTGCGCGGCGACGTCACGGGTACGGAGGACGGCCTGGCCAAGGAGGTCTACGTCCGCGAGTCGCGCCGGATCAAGGCGCTGTTCACGGTCACCGAAGCGCACATCGGGCGCGAGATGCGTGGCGCGGAGGCGGGAGCCGAGCTGTTCGACGACAGCGTGGGCATCGGTTATTACCGGATCGACCTGCACCCGAGCACGTCGGGCCGGACGTACGTGGACATCGACTGCTTCCCGTTCCAGATCCCTCTCGGAGCGCTGCTGCCCCAGGGCACCACCAATCTGCTGGCGGCCTGCAAGAACATCGGCACGACGCACATCACCAACGGCGCCTACCGCCTGCACCCGGTGGAATGGTCGATCGGCGAGGCGGCGGGGGCCCTGTCGGCGTTCTGCGCGGAGTCGCGGACCTCGCCGCAGGCGGTCCACGGGACCGCGCGGCTGCTGGCCGACTTCCAGCGGCTGCTGACCGACCGGCTCGGCATCAGCCTGGCCTGGCCCGAGGAGATCAGGGCTCCGCGGGCCCGCCACGACTCCATCCCCAACGAGGTGACCGCCCATGCGGGCTGACCTCCCCTCCTCACCATCCACTCAGGAGGTAGCGTGCTCCACGTCCTGGCCTCATTAGCCGTCCTCTGCCTGCCCCTCGCCGCCACCGACCCGGGCGACGTCCCCGCCGACCGGCTGCCGCCCGCCGGCTGGACCGACACCCAGTGGCGCGATCCCGGCGGCTTCTCCACCATCGACGTCACCACGAAGGGCCTGCCCGCCGGCGACGCCGCCATCGACGCCTCGGCCAAGCTGAGCCAGATCATCGCCACGACCTCGGGCCGGCGGGTGCTCTACTTCCCGCCCGGCACGTACTACTTCAAGACCACTCTGAACATCACCGCCGACGACGTCATCCTGCGTGGCGCCGGCCGTACCCGGACCCGGCTGCTGATCGACGCGCCCGGGTCGGTGAACGCCGAGCTCAAGTTCAACGGCGCCTATGCCGGCGACCCGGCCGCCGTTTCCGGCTCACCCGCGTCGGGCAGCCAGTCCATCACCGTCCCCGGCGCCCCCGGCCTGCAGCCGGGCGACTTCGTGCAGCTCTACAAGGACGCCGGGCGCCACGCCTACGGCTATCCGATCGAGACGCAGATCTTCAAAATCGTCTCCAGGAGCGGCGACACGCTTCAGCTGAACATGAAGATAGGCCTGGCCTACCCGGCCTCGTCCGCGCCCAAGGTCCGCGAGATCGACATGCTGGAGAACGCCGGGGTCGAGCAACTGACCATCGAACGGCTGAACCAGCCGACCACGGAGAACGTCAACAACCTGGCGTTCTCCATGGTGAACAACGGATTCATCAGGGACATCGAGTCCGTGCGGTCCGGTCGCGCACACGTCAACGTCTACTGGAGCAAGGACATCTCGATCGACCGCAACCTCGTGCACGGCGCCTTCGTCAACCAGAACGGCTACGCCTACGGCATCAGCCTGAACTGGGGCTCCACCCGGGTGCGGGTCAGCGACAACAAGCTGTGGGACCTGCGGCACCACATCGTGCTGCAACTCGGCGCCAACCACAACGTGATCAGCTACAACTCCCTGGAGAACCCCTTCAACGGCTACAACGACCTGGCACTGCACGGCACCTTCGCATACCTGAACCTCATCGAGGGCAACCGCTTCTACGAGGGGTACGCCGACAACTCCAAGCTCGGCCAGGGCGAGCTCGAAGCGACCGGACCGGGTAACACCTGGTTCCGCAACTACGCCAATTACCAGATCGGCAGCATCAACGGCCAGACGACCCGGCAGAACCTCATCGGCAACAAACTCGGGCTGATCCGGCTGTCCGGGACCGATCATTACCACGGCGCCAACCTGGAGGGCACCACGCTGAAATGGGGGGCGCTCAGCGAGAGCTCCCGCATCCCGCCCTCGCTCTACACGGCGACCCGGCCGGCCTTCCTCGGCAGCACCCCGTGGCCGGTGTACGGGCCGGGCGCCGCCGACTGGGGTGCCGCCAACAAGCTCCCGGCGGCGACCCGGCCAAGACCCTGATGGCCCGGCCCGGCTGACCGACTTGATCGGCTAGGTCAAAGGGCGGCCGGGCCCGGCAAGCCATCCGGCGGAACCTGCCGTGAGCCGGGCGATGTGCTAGCCCAGCGCGTGGTCGAGGTGGAAGGCGGCGCTGATGAGCGCGAGGTGGGTGAAGGCCTGGGGGAAGTTGCCGAGTTGCTCTCCGGTGTGCCCGATCTCTTCGGCGTACAGTCCCAGGTGGTTGGCGTAGGTCAGCATCTTCTCGAAGGCCAGGCGGGCGTCGTCGAGGCGACCGGCGCGGGAGAGTGCTTCGACGTACCAGAACGAGCAGATCGAGAACGTGCCTTCCGGGCCCTGCAGCCCGTCTGGGCTGACCTCGGGGTCGTAGCGGTAGACCAGCGAGTCTGAGACCAGGCCGCGGCCGAGCGCATCGAGGGTGCACAGCCACTTGGGGTCGGTGGGCGAGACGAACTTGGCCAGCGGCATCATCAGGATGGACGCGTCGAGCACATCCTCGCCGAAGTGCTGGACGAACGCCTGCAGCGTGTCCGACCACCCGTGCCGGATGATGTCGCGGTAGATCGTGTCGCGGGACTGCCGCCAGCGCGGTATGTCGGCGGGCAGGCCGCGCTGCGCGGCCACGCGCATGGCGCGTTCGATGGCCACCCAGCACATCAGGCGCGAGTAGACGAAGTTCTTGCGTCCGCCCCGGGTCTCCCAGATCCCCTCGTCGGGCTGGTCCCAGTTGTCGCAGACCCAGTTCACCAGCGTGCACACCTCCTCCCAGCGGTCGCTGGAGATCGGGGTGCCCCACTTGTTGTAGAGGTAGATGGAGTCGATGAGCGCTCCATAGATGTCCAGTTGGAGCTGGTCGACGGCGGCGTTGCCCACGCGTGCGGGGGCGGATCCCCGGTAGCCCTCCAGATGGGGCAGTTCGTATTCGGGCAGGTCGCTGCGGCCGTCGATGCCGTACATGATCTGCAACGGGCCCGTGCCGTGGTTGTCGTCGAGCCCGACGTGGTTGGACAGGAAACCCATGAACGCCTCGGCCTCCTCGGTGAAGCCGAGCCGGAGCAGGGCGTACACGCAGAAGGCGGCGTCGCGTACCCACACGTAGCGGTAGTCCCAGTTGCGCGCGCCGCCGATCCGCTCGGGCAGGCTGGTGGTGGGGGCGGCGACGATCCCGCCGGTCGGGGCGTAGGTGAGCAGCTTCAGCGTCAGGGCCGAGCGGTGGACGACCTCCCGCCACCGGCCCCGATAGCGGGAGGCGGACAGCCACTTCCGCCAGAACTTCACCGTGGCGGCGAACTCCTCATCCGCCTCCTCGAGCGGGCAGCCCCGGGGCATGATCCCCGCGCCGACGCGGTCGAGGGCGAACACCGCGTGCTCGCCCTCCTGCAGTTCGAACCGGCTCCAGGCGTCCCGCCCGTCGGTCTCCACGGGCACGCTGGCGGACAGGGCGAGGCAGAGCGAGTCCGATTCGAAGGTCGTCTGTGACCCGTCCCGGTGGACCGTGTGGGATTGCCTGGCGTAGTCGAATCGGGGCGCCACGCGGGCGCGGAACGGGATTGTGCCGCGGACGCAGGTGACCCGGCGGATCAGCCGGTGCCGGTCGGCCTCGAGCCGGTCGCCGGCGATCGGCATGAAGTCCTGGATCTCGCCGACTCCGTCATCGGCGAAGAAGCGGGTGATCAGGACGTTGG
Organism: Nonomuraea sp. H19; assembly: GCF_052068215.1. NCBI lineage: Bacteria > Bacillati > Actinomycetota > Actinomycetes > Streptosporangiales > Streptosporangiaceae > Nonomuraea > Nonomuraea sp. H19. Next base: position 49,060 of record NZ_JBQHCV010000037.1, read on the forward strand.
TGTCGGGGAAGTAGAACTGCTTGGTGGTCGCCGGCATGTCGGCGGACAGCTGGAACGAGCCTCCTTTGCCGGCGTCCAGGATCGAGCCGAACACGCTGGGCGAATCGAATCGCGGGCAGCAGTACCAGTCGATCGTGCCGTTGGTGCCTACCAGTGCGACGGTCCGCAGGTCACCGATCAGCCCGTGCTCCCCGATCGGCAGGTATCGGGAGTCGTCGCGAGCCGTGGTCGTCGCGTCGGCGTTTTCTGCCTGCATGTTCTCAAAATAGGCAGCGTGCTTGATTGTGGGGCGCTGTAGTTCGTCAAGGAGCCGCAGATCTTCTCGGCACCGCGTCGCCGTCGCGGATCGGCGGACCGATGCGAGCGCGGACAGCGGAGGGGCGCGCTCGCGCCGGAGTGCTCACTGCCAGGTCAGCGAGCCCCGTGTCGTCCAGTAGGTCTGGGGATCCTCGGCCACCACGGCGAGACGCTCGTCCAGATCCGTGTCCCAGCCGATGTGGGCCGCGGTCAGATTGCTGTGGAACTGCTCCACCGAGGCGGCCCCGCTCAGCACCACGTCTGCCCACGGCTGGGCCAGGACGGCGGCCAGGGCGAGGGCGTCCGGGGTGAGGCCGCGTTCCCGGGCGGCCGCGGCAAGGGCGTGCGGGGCGGCGCGGGCGGTCAGACGGCCGTTCGCCACGCCCTCCTTGACGATCACGCCCAGGCCGGACCGGTGGGCTCGGGCCAGGGCCGGGCCGGCGGATCGCTCGAGCAGGTTCCAGGTCGCCTGGACCGTGTCGAACAGGCCGCTCTCGATCGCCCGGTCGATGGTGTCCGACTGACGCGGACCGGTCGTGGACAGGCCGACCGATACGCCGGCGGCACGCAGCCGGCGCAACTCGGCAAGGACGTCCTCGTCGTCGAGCACGCCACTCTCCACGGTGGCCGAGTGGATCTGATACAGCGACAGGTGCTCGCCCAGCAGCGCTCGCGTCTCGTCGAGCTGGCGTCGCAGGCGGCCGGCCGACAGCTCTTTCACCTCGTGCCGGTCGGCGTCCATCCGCCAGTCGCCGACGTAGGCGTACCCCCATTTCGATCCCACGGTCACCGCCCCGGGCGCGATGGCGCGCTCGCGGAGCCAGCCGGCGAGGAACTCCTCCGCCCGGCCGTAGGAGCGGGCCACGTCGAAGTACCGCACGCCGGCCGCCAGCGCGGCGTCCAGGACCGCCCAGCTCCGCGCCCGCATCGCGGCGACGCTGCGATCAGCCCCGAGATCCTCCTCCCGGCCGAGTGTGATGTAAGCCGGACGGCCCAGCGCGGCCAGCCCGATCCCTACCGGTGTCACCCTCAACTCTGTGCGACCGAGCGCACGCACACCCATCCCAGCCCGTATCGCGGCACCCCTGGCGCCCCAGCTCTCCGCCGTCATACCGCCAGTTGACCACACGCACGGGCTGCGCCGTCTTCGGCTACTTCGCCGAACTGATCGCCCGCAAGGAGCGCGAGCCGGGAGACGACCTCCTCAGCCGCCTGCCGACGCTGCGGCTCGCGTCCGGCCTGCCCGGGTACGGCCAGAAGCCGTGACCGGGCAGGCTGGGCGCTTTACCCCTTTCGGCGACGAGCCGTCAGTGGCACGGCGAAGCGCCCCCGTACGCTGTGGTGGGAAGAGGCACTCAACGTTGAGCGGGCGCGTCATGCGGGAAGATCGACGTTGTACCAGTCCTGTAGGAGGAGCCGCCACAGGCGGGGGAGGGGTTCCGCCTGCCGTCCCGCGTGCGTCTCGATCAGCTGGCCGGACAGCCGCCGGACAAGCGGGCCGGGGTGGTTGTCCCGCAGGCCGGTGAGGACGGCGAGGGCTGTGCCGGTCCGGCCTTCATCCAGCAGGTACGCCGCCGCGTAGCACCGTACGAGCGGATCGGCCGTGCCATCCTCCGCCACCCGGGTCAGCGCGTCAGGGTCTGCGGCGATCTTCGGCACGCAGGCCAGTCTGATCTGGCGACCGGCCGCCGCCCGGTGCCTGGCCAGCCGCTCCAAAACCGCCTGTGGCTGTGTGCCGGGGATCTGGCCCAGGACCTCCACCACCTCGGATTCGAACCAGCGCAGCCTGCGCCGCGGAACCCGGGCCGCGAACCACTCCGGATCCTTCACACCGTCGGCCCAGGCCAGCGCGACCAGTGCACACCAGCCCGGCCCGGCCTCCAGACGCCACCTCGACCGCTGGGGTTCCGTTTCGGCGATCTGCCTGAGCAGTTCCCGTCCCGGCTCGCCGAACTGTGCGAGGGCGTTCGCCGCCCGCCTCCGCACCGGACCCTCGATGACCCGGCCGTTCAACCGTTGGCTGAGCAACGCCTCACGCAGAACTGGGATGCCGGTGGAGTCGCCGCGGTCGACCAGGGTCTCCCCGATCGCCACTCGCAGCACCACCTCGGGAAGCTGGGTGGCGAGCTGGGCCAGGGACACCTCAACGCCCAGGTCGAGCAGAGACAGAGCCGCCTGGTAGCGGGCTCCGCTGTCGGCACGAGCATCGTCCAGCGTCGCACGCAGCGCCGCCGCGGCCGCTTCTGGATCGTGGCGCGACAGCGCGTGCGCCGCCATCACCCTCGCCCGGCCGTCCGGTGACCCGGTGGCCTGCGCGCGGAGCACGTCAGTGCCGGCCGGATCGGCGGTGCGGGCGAGCGCCACGCCAATCGCGTGCCGGGCGTACGGGCCGATCCGGCTGTGCGCGGCCAGGTCCCGCAGTGCCACCGCGCCCGCGGGATCCGTCCCGCACAGGGCGAACGCCGCGCCGTAACGGACTGACAGCCGCCGGCCGTCGGACAGGGTGCCAAGCAGCGCCTGCCGCGTCGGCTCGTCCGCGCGATCCAGCAGCAGACGGCCGGCGGCGACCCGAGTGCGCAGCCCTGTCCGCTCGCTGGTCGCCAGCAGGCGCAGGATGTCCAGCCCGTCGGCGTCGCCGTGGTCGCACAGCGTACGGGCGGAGCGGAAACGGATCCACGACTCCCGCGCCGAGCGGGCAAGCTCGGCCATCACCGCCAGGCCATGCGGATCCTGGTGCTCGATGAGCAGGCTCGCGGCCTCGTACTTCATCATGTCTTCGGCCGCCGGGTCGTCGGCGAGGGCTTGCATACCCGTCAGCACGGCGGGTCCGACGCGCCGAACGAGCACCCTGGCCGCCTCGAATCGCGCCCGAACGTCATGGTTCTGGCCGGTGGCGATGTGGAGGAGGATCCGGGTGGCCGGGGAAGGAGAGTGCTCCAGCAGCGCGGTCACTGCCTGGATCCGCACCATGACGTCCTGGCGCGGGTCGTCGGCGAGTGCGGCGAGCGCGCGTTCCGGCATGCTGGGCAGTGGAGGCAGTAACTCGTCGAGGGCGAACGACGGCCACCAGAACACCGCCCACTCGCCATCACCCGTCACGCTCCTGCGGACCCGGTCCGCGGCTCTGTAGTTGCCGTGCGACTCCAGCCGCCCGGCACACCAGCGCCGTACGGGATGCGCACCGAGACGGTCGTCAAGGCCGATGTCGGTGAGCAGTGCGCACGCCGTCTGCCTGTTGACGTCCGCCAGGACGTCAGCGACGATCGCCCGCGTCCATGCCGGGACCTCGGCGTCCCGGGTCACCTCGGCCAACCGGGCCATCAACTCAGGCCGGGACGCCGCCAGATCGACGAGCACGTCCAGGCACTCCTCACCGTGCCTGCCACTCCTGACCAGAGACAGCAGGCCCGCGATCACGGCGTCGGCCATGGCGGGCGGTACGCGGTACCCGTCGGTGAGAACGCGGCCCGCCGCCACCTGGCCGGCGTCGGTGCCATCCAGCAGCCGGGGGAGCAGCTCGGCCACCGGTGGCCCCGAACGGCCAAGCACGAACAGCGCGAACTCCCGAGTGGAAGGGTTCGCCATGTCACGCCGCCAGACGGCTTCATCGAACGTTTCGGCCCCGGCGGCGAGGTACTCCGCGAGGCTCTGGTGGAGGAAGGCGACATCAGTGCCGTCGGCGAGGAGCAGCGAGGTCGCCAGCAGCCGGTTGAGCACGGTGCCGGTGAGCACCGCCCGCGTCATTCCTTGGGGGGCCGCCGAGGGGATCCGCGCTGCCGTCCATTCCACCGCGGCCTGAAGCAGGTGCTGTTCGGGGTGATGCACCCTGAGCGCGGCGAGGTGGCACAGCAGGTCGTCCTCGTGTGCCGTCCACCCCTCCTCGCCGATGCCGGTGTCCCAGCGTCTGGCCGTGCGGAGCAGGGCGACGAACTCCTCGTAGAGCCGGGTGCGGTCTGCGGGCGGCCCCGCGGCGGGATCCCGCTCGTGCAGCAGGGCCGCCATGGTGACCAGCAAGGGAACGCGCGCCAGCGCGGACACAGCGCTGCGTCCGAGCCCGGCCACGAACGCCCGGGCCAGCTCTGGGGGGTCGGCGCCCGCCCCGGCCACCGGTCGCGCCTCGAACCAGCGCTGCGCGAACCGCTGCAGGTCGGCCGCGTCGAACAGGCGCAGCCGGAGGTCCGCCGCGCCCGCGAGGACGAGATCGGCCAGTTCTCCGAGCGGAAGCGGCCGAGTCGTGATCAGGAAGCGGAACACGTCCGACTTCTCCTCGACGGCCGAGCTCAGCATGGTCAGCACCTGCGAGCGCTCGTCGGGGTCGGTGATCTCGTCCACCCCGTCGACCAGCACCAGCCACCGGGCACCGTCCAACGGAGGTGCGGCGAACAGATCCGGTGATACTTGCTCGCCTTGGCCGGACCAGTGTTCGGCCAGGGCCGCCGGCAGGTCCTTGCCCACCAGCCGGGAGGCGGGTAGCCGCACCGCCACCGCCTCCCCGAACGGCGATTTGCTCCTGGTCCCGCGCCGTGCCCCCTGCCACCAGCCACAGGACGCGGCGGCGAGGTGAGCGGTCAGCGTGGACTTGCCGGCGCCCGGCTCCGCGACGACCACGGCGTGCCGATACCGGGCGATGATCTCCACAGGGGTCATCGGGCCGCCGTCCGCGGGCGCGGTCCGGCCGCCGTGCCCCAGGCCCGCCTCGGCGCGCTGCTGCACGTATAGCGTGGTCACACGGGGGAGATGCGTTCCCGTCAGATGGTAGCGGTGCCGCTCCGCCTCCCGGCGCTGTCCGGCCAGCAGTCGCCGTACAGCAGGCCGGAGCGGGACCGGTTGGCGGCGCAGGACCGCCCGGTGCACGGCGGCCGTCACAGCCACCAGGATGATTGCGGCGCCCAGTTGCAGGCTCGGCTCCCCGCGTGCCGCCGCGAGCGCGGCCGACACCAACGCGACCGCGCAGGCCGCAGCCAAGGCGGTGAAGGAGAGGCGGCCGGCCCACGGGCGAACGCGCCGATCCTGTGCTTCTCCGTCCACCGGTTGCCGGGTGGGCGCCGCGAGCACCTGGATGAGCAGGGCGGTCACCCCCGCTGCCGCCCCCACCACCGATGCGATCTTGTCACCGATGTCCAGCCAGTCGGGGAGCATGACGCGAATCTACGGCAAAACGGATCTACGGTACGGCGCCTCCTGCCTGCTCGCCGTCCGGTCGGGCATCCTCGCACCGCGCCCGTGCGGTCTGTTGGTCACGGCTGCGCGGGCGCTTCGTCGAGGCGTATGAAGGTGGCGCCCGCGGCGGCCGCGCGGGCGCCGAGGACGTGCCCGTTGCACATCCTCGTCTCCGTCCCGGCCCGGTCGATCACCTTCCAGGTCACCGGCTCCTGGCACGGCTGGCCGGGCCGGTCGTAGCTCCAGGTGCGCCGGCACACCCGGCACGTGGATATGCCCGCCCTGGAGGCGAGGGTGTTGCCGTGCTCGGGGCAGACGCTCCACGGCATGCCGCACGGCCGGGACTGGAGGCCGGCCAGGTCCTGGGCCGCGCGCTGCAGGTCCTCGGCGCCTCTGGCCAGCCAGTCCGCGGCATGCCGCGCCGCCACAAGGGGGTCACGTTCCGGCGATCCGTCCGGGGCGCTGTCGCAGAGTGCCCGGACCTCCGTGGTGAGCGCCTCAGCGCGGCTCGCCAGGGCGCGCAGGTGCGCGGGCGTGACGGTCATGCAGGCTCCCATCTCGCAAGGGCCGCCGCGGGTACGGCCGGGAAGGGTTGCTGATCTGGACCCTACGTCCTGATGACCGCGTGCGAACGCCTGCTTGCCCGTACAGCGCCCGCTTCTTCGGGAGCGTCTGCCCCACCTACGAATCCATCCCATATCTGGACTGGCAAGAAAAGGTGCCCGTCGAGCGGTGCAAAGCCGCATTTCACCCGCTCTCGGCCCTATGATCATCGGTACTGGAAGGCCGGAACCGCGAGAAAGGACCGTCCGGTGGGGGACAACTTCGACGCATGGAAGGCCGGCATCGACACGACCAGGCCCAGCATCGCCAGGGCTTATGACGTCGTCCTGAACGGGAAGGACAACTTCGAGGTCGACCGCGCCTTCGTCGCCGAGATCGTGAAGGTCGTCCCCGAGATCTACGACGTGGCGACCTACAACCGGCAGATCCTCGGCCGAGGTGTCCGGTTCATGATCGACGAGGGTGTCACCCAGTTCATCGATCTCGGCTCGGGCCTGCCGACCGTCGAGAACACGCACCACGTCGCACAGCGGGCGAACCCGCAAGCACGGGTGGTGTACGTCGACAACGACCCGATGGTGCTGGCACACGGGCGGGCGCTGCTGGCGGAGAACGAGAACACCGCGGTCGTCACCTCCGACCTGCGTGAACCGGCGGCGATCCTCGCCGACCCGGCGGTGCGCAAGATCATCGACTTTGACCGGCCCGTGGGCGTGATGCTGGTCGGCATCCTGCACCACCTGCACGACGACGAAGACCCCAAGGGGATCGTCGAGGCGTACATGGCGGCGGTGCCCCCGGGCAGCCATCTGTTCATCACGCACTTCTGCGACTCCAGCCAGGAGGCCCGGGACGCGGAGCAGAAGTTCCTCGCGCTGCTCGGCACCGGGCGGTTCCGGACCCCGGAGGAGATCACCGCGTTCTTCGACGGCTTCGAGCTGCTGGAGCCGGGCGTCGTGCCGCTGCCGCTGTGGCGGCCGGACGGTGAGGTGCCGAGGCGCCTGACCGTGGGCCAGCGGCTCATGTACGGCGGCATCGCCCGCAAGCGATAGCGACCGGCTGGTCCGGGCGGCCGCTCGCGCCGAGCGTGACGAACAGCGGGATGTGGCTCCTCAGTCGAGGCAGGTGTCGTCGGGGTAGATGGCCCGGGTGATGCGGCGGCCGATGTCGCGCAGCTGCCGGGTCTGGGCCTTGGTGAGGGGGTCGAACACGAAGGTGCGGACCGCCTGCACGTGCCCGGGGGCGGCCTCGACGACCTTCTTCCAGCCCTCGTCGGTGAGGCCGGCCAGGGTGTAGCGGCCGTCGGCCGGGTCCGGCGTGCGGCGTACCCAGCCGCGCTTCTCCAATCGGCCGACCACGTGCGACAGGCGCGAGAGCGACCCGTCGGAGAACGAGGCCAGCTCGCTCATCCGCATCGAGCGCTCTGGCCTCATCGACAGCCCGGCGAGCACCTGATACTCGAAATGGCTGATGCCCGCGTCACGCTGCAACTGCCTGTCCAGCGCGGCCGGGACCCTGATGAGCACGCTGACCAGCGCCATCCAGGTCTCCATCTCCTCGTCGGTCAGCCAGCGCGGCTCCTGGGATGCGTCGTCCACGACGCCTACTTTAACTTGAGTCGTCAAGTGATCGGATCCGTCTATCAGTTGACGCGTCAACTCCAACACCCCTACTGTTCGGTTGAACGTTAAAGTCACTTCGCATCGATCGGACCCCCCGATGAACGTCGTACTGTGGATCGTCGCCGGCCTGCTCGCCCTCGCCTTCCTCGCCGCCGGGATCATGAAGCTGGCCCAGCCCAAAGAGAAGCTCGCCGCGTCCGGCATGGCCTGGACCGAGGACTTCTCCTCCGGTGCGGTCAAGGGCATCGGCGCGCTGGAGGCACTGGCCGCCATCGGCCTGATCCTGCCGGCGGCCCTGAACATCGCGCCGGTGCTCACGCCGCTGGCCGCGGCCGGACTCGTCGTGGTCATGATCGGAGCCGCGATCACGCACGCCCGCCGCAAGGAATACCAGGGGATCGTCATCAACGCGGTGCTCCTCGTGCTGGCCGCGGTGGTGGCCTGGGGCCGCTTCGGCCCTTACTCCTTCTGATCACTCAACGAGCGATCACCAGAGGATCCAGGGGCTCTCCAAGCCGCCGCCCCATGTGGCCGTGCCCGTCTTCCTCCACCGCTGGCGCACGTCGATCTTGGCTCCGGTGCGCGGCGCCGTGACCTCGAACGGGCCGCACATGACGATCTCGCGCGGGTTCGACGGGGAGACGCCTGTGCAGATGAAGTGCTGAGAGGCGGGCACATCCGCGTCGGTGTTGAGCAACTGGACGTGTATGTCCGAACGTACCGAGCTGGATCCTCTGATCCGCCCCCGCAGGTAGAAGACACCGCCCACCATGGCCATGCAGGGCGACATCTCCGTACCGCTGCCGGGGCCCGCGGAGCCCCACGAACGGCATTGCCATTTCGGCGTCGGGCCCTGGTCCGTGGGCTCGGCCGGGTCGTCGTCGTCCGCCGGATCGGGCGCCACGGGCGTCGATTGCTGGGGCTGGGGAGTCTTGACCTGCTTCGCCGCCGGTTCGGTCGAGGGCGGCGGGGTGGGCGGTTCCGAGACGGGCGTCTTCGGGGTACGGTTCCGCTCCGTCCGCACCTTCGGTGTACGCACGGGAACGCTTTTCGCCTCGGTGGACGGGGTGGAGTTCGTGGTCTCGGCTGTTCCGGCCGGCCCGTCAGCCGATGGCGTCGAGGCGGCGGCCGCAAGGGGTGCCGCCCCCGTGTCCGGCTCCCGCCATGGCGCCACGACGGCCACTGCCGTCGCGCTGAGCACCAACGCCATGGACGTGGTCGCGCCGATCACCAGGCGCTGCCGGGATCGCCCACGCCGAGCCGAGGCCACGGTCTCGTCGTCGGTGGGGGAAGTCGCGTCTGTGGGGGAGAGGCCGCCCGTTCCGGTGGTCCCGGCATCACGGGCGGCCGGCCCCGTAGGGCCAGGAGGCAGGGGCGGGCCCGCCGAAGGGAGGGCCTCGGAGGTCACGGACGGAGCTTCTCCTCTGGGGACCCGCGGCAGGGCGGGCCACCCGGCCAGCGACGCCGCCGCCTCGCCCAGCGCCACCGCCACCGCGCGGGCACTGGGACGTCTGGCCGGATCCTTCCCCGCGCAGGCCGAGATGACCGACCACAAGGTGTCGGGCATCCCCTGAAGCCGCCGGGGCATGGCCATCGCATGTTGCCGGAGCAGGGCCATCGGGTGGTCGCCGACGAACGGCGGGCGCCCGGCGAGCAGCTCGTACAGGATCAGGCCGATGGCGTACACGTCCACCGCCGGAGTGGGAGCGCTGCCGTCGGCCACCTCGGGAGACAGGTACACGGGCGTACCGATGATCGAGGTGGTCTGGGTGAGGCCCGGGCCGTGGACGATGCGGGCCACCCCGAAATCCGTCAGCCGTACCTGCCCCGTGGTCCCGTCGATGAGGACGTTCCCCGGCTTGATGTCACGGTGCACGACGCCCACGGCGTGCGCGACCGCCAGCGCGTCGGCGACCTGCGCCATCAGCTGGGCCGCTTCCGCCGGGGGCAGCGTGCCGCGCTGCTGGAGCAGGGTACGCAGATCGCCGCCCTCGACCAGGTCCATCACGAGGGCGAGGCGCTCTCCTTCGATGACGAAGTCGCGCACCGTGACGATGTTGGGATGACGCAGGGTCCGCATCACGTTGCGTTCCTGCACGAACCGCAGCACCAGGTCCTGGTCGCCGGCGAGGCCGTCGCGCAGCAGCTTCACCGCCACGATGTCACCGGTGTCGCGGTGCCGCGCCCGCCAGACAGTCCCCATCGCGCCGGCGCCGATCTCGTCCAGAAGCACGTATCGGCTTCCCAGATACGCCTCGGACCCGCCCGTACCCATCAGCTGTGTTCCCCCTCCAACAGATGGAGATCACAATAGTCAGGTAGATCGGTGGCGAGGAAGATCCACCAAGCCGGTCGACCGGCACCGGGGCACTCTTGCGGCGACCGGTTCGTCGCCCCAGCTCATCGCCCGCGACGCAGTCCGCGCAGGAAACTCCACAGCGGGGAACGGGACGCTGGCGGCTCGCCGGCGGCCTCACGTGCCGGGGCCGGCTGCGTCGCGGGCACGTCGACGCCCGGGGGCACGGGGACACGGCTCTCCGCGAGTTCGTACTGGACGGGCAGGGACCGCAGCGCCCGCATGAAGGGGGAGGGGCGCCAGGGCAACTGGTCGGCCGGAAGTGCCAGCTTGATCTTGGCGCACCGGTCGAAGAGGCGGCGCACGGCGATCGTGGTGATCTGGGTCGCCAGCCGCTGGCCGAGGCAACTGTGCGGTCCCACGCTCCAGGCCAGATGCGCGCGGGTGCTGCGGATGGCGTGGTGGTCGATCGCTCCGGCGAATCGCGGATCGGCGTGGGCGGCCGCGACGGAGAGCATCACCGGGTCGCCGGCGGCGACCGTGTAGTCGCCCAGTTTCACGTCGGTCATCGGGAATCGGAAGGTCAGGTTGGCCATCGGCGGGTTGAGCAGGGCGACCCGGTTCACCGTCTCGTCGATCGCTCCCACCGACAGGCTTTCCCGTACGGCCGGATTGGAGATGACCTCGACGACCACGTTGCAGACGAGGCTGGCGGTGAAGTCCAGCAGGCCCGGCAGCATCAGCAGCTCGCGGGCCAGCTCGTCCAGCGTGAAGTCCGGCTTGGCCTCGATCATGTAGGAGGTCAGGTCGTCACCGGGACGCTCCCGCTTGGCGGCCGCGAGTTCCGTCATGGCCGCGTACAGCCGCTCGAAGGCCGCGGCCGCGTCCGGGCCGGCGTCGATCATCCGCCAGATGTCCATCACCACGTCCTCGCCGCGCGCGGCGCCGATGCCGAGGAGGCGGTTGGCGACCATCAGGGGGAGCGGCCGCGCGTACTGTGCCGCGAGATCCGCCCACCCGGCGGAGCCGCCTTCCGACAGGACGCCGATGAGGTCGTCGGCGTACCGCACGATGGCTTTCTCGAGCAGCTGTGCCTGCGGGTTGGCGTGATCCTGGAACGGTGCCAGCGCCTTGGTCCACGCGGCCCGCAACTGGCGCTGCGCGGCGCCTTCCTGGAACGCCGAGTTGTTGATCTGGAAGACGGGGAGCAGGGGCCAGTCCGCCGGTATCCGGCCCTCCACGTACGCCCGCCACCTGTCCACGTGCTTGCTCCAGATGCCGCCCGTGTTCTGCAGGACGCGCAGCACCTCCTCGTAGCCCAGGACGAACCAGACCGGCACCCCGAGGAGATCGACGGGTGCGACGGTGCCGTACTTGCTGCGCAGGCGTTCGTGGACGAGGCCGGGATTGGCGTCGTAGTCCCTGGACAGGAGCGGTTCTACGGACATTGACGCCAGTGTTTCTGCGGACTGCCGAGGCCATGGGCCGTGGGTCACGGTGATGAACTACCTCTCTCTGGTCGCCGCTCGCATTATGTGAGCTTCCGGCCAAATCACTCAAGAGTTCTGTAGCATCACGTATACCGTCCGTTATGGCAAGAGGTAGGCGATCAGACCGAGTAGATCGCGATGAGCCCGATGGTGATGCCCATGAGTGCGACCGTGGTCAGCACCCAGCCCGTGAACGCCGCCGCACGCAGGTGACGGCGGGTGGCGCCGGAGCTCCAGTACAGGACGACGTACGGCAGGAAGCCGATCCCGCCGACGCAGAAGAAGGGCAGGGTCAGCGCGCCGAACACGCCGCGCGGCCCCGCCATCGCCGCCCGGTCGCCCTCGGGAGTGAGCTGAGCCGGCACCGTGTCGCCCGCCTCCAGGTCGGGCGGGGCCGAGACCGGGACCGGGCGGCCGCCGCCGGGCACGAACGTGCCCTCGCAGTCGTAGCGGTTGCGGCCGACGGGCTCGCACACTTCCACGGTGAGCGTGCCCGGCGTGCCGACGGCGCCCGCCGCCAGTTGGATGGCCGGCACCCACAGCGGGATCGGCACCAGGCAGATGCCCGCCCACATCAGCACGAGCAGCACCTTGCCGATCCGCCCGGGGTCCCGGTTGCCCGACGCGGTGATCACGGCAGGACGGTGGCCGGTGCCTTCGGGGCGGACGCGGCCCGTGCCGTACCGGCGGTGTCTGCTCGTGCCTCCACGACGGCGTTTGCTCATGGCCCCACGATGACGGCCCCGGCTTGTAGGTGACTTGTCATCGGCTCGTGGGGCCTGTCACGACTTGGTGAGCACGTACGCCCGGCGTAACGGCGGGTGTGAGGCGGTGACCTCTGGATAGGTTTGGTGGTCTTTGTCGTATATGGGGGATTCACTTGCTCGAGAAGACTGTGATGGTTTCTGTGGCCGCTGTCGCGGCCATGTCCCTGTCCGTCGTCGCGCCCACGGCCGCCGACGCGGCGGCGTACGGCTGCCGCGGCACGCTGGTGGGTAGCTGGAAGGTCCCGATGAAGGACGCGCTCAGCGGAAAGACCTACTACCGCAGCGACGTCAAGCTCTACTACAACGCGAGGACCGGCTGGAACTGCGCCGCGCTCGTCAAGCGCCCGGGTGAGCCCCGGTACGGGGAGAAGACGCCGATGTCCCTGGAGATCTTCAACTCCCGGTGGGCCGAGGACCGGCCGAAGAACAACCACGACGAGGACCACGGGCGCTTCAAGTACTACGCGGGGCCGGTCAAGGTGTACGGCAAGAACCAGTGCCTGAGCATCCATGCTCGGCACGGCGATCACACCGGCCCGGGGACCGGCTACAACGGGCGGCTCGATCTGGGGCGTGTCGGCTGCAGGTGACCAAGACGGGGGAGGGCAGGGGCGCGGCGCCCGGACGGCCTGGCCGCCGATCCGCGGTGCGGCCCCAGCTCGGCCGAGGAAGGCGTGCGGCAACGGGCCGCTGAGAGCTGAGGCCGTCTCCGTGGTGGCCGGTCAGTCGGTGCCGGACTCCATCGCGGCGTGATCGAGCAGTTCCTCGTCCTCGGGTACCTCGCCGCGGGAGGCGATCGCCTCGGCCCCGCCCTCGGGCATCTCGCCGATCAGCTCGGTCGGGGCCGCCGGCAGGGCGTTGATCAGCGCCGGATGCGCGCTGCCGACCAGGCCGAGCGCGGCGTACTGCTCCAGCTTGGCGCGGGAGTCGGCGATGTCGAGGTTGCGCATGGTGAGCTGGCCGATGCGGTCGACCGGCCCGAAGGCGGAGTCCTCGGTCCGTTCCATGGACAGCTTGTCCGGGTGGTAGCTGAACGCCGGTCCGGAGCTGTTCAGGATGGAGTAGTCCTCGCCGCGCCGCAGGCGCAGGGTCACCTCGCCGGTGACCGCCGTCCCGACCCAGCGCTGCAGCGACTCGCGCAGCATCAGCGCCTGCGGGTCCAGCCAGCGGCCTTCGTACAGCAGCCTGCCCAGTTTCCGTCCCTCGTTGTGGTAGCTGGCGAGGGTGTCCTCGTTGTGGATCGCGTTGACCAGCCGCTCGTACGCCGCGTGCAGCAACGCCATTCCCGGCGCCTCGTAGATGCCGCGGCTCTTGGCCTCGATGACCCGGTTCTCGATCTGGTCGGACATGCCCATGCCGTGCCGGCCGCCGATGGCGTTGGCCTCCAGCACCAGATCGACGGCGGAGGCGAACTCCTTGCCGTTGATCGCCACCGGTCGTCCCTGCTCGAAGCCGATCGTGACGTCCTCGGCGGCGATCTCGACGGCGGAGTCCCAGAACCGCACGCCCATGATCGGCTCGACGATCTCGATGCCCGCGTCGAGGTGCTCGAGCGCCTTGGCCTCGTGGGTCGCGCCCCAGATGTTCGCGTCGGTGGAGTAGGCCTTCTCGGTGCTGTCGCGATAGGGCAGGGTGCGAGCGAGCAGCCACTCCGACATCTCCTTGCGACCGCCGAGCTCGCTGACGAAGTCGGCGTCCAGCCACGGCTTGTAGATCCGCAGGGAGGGGTTGGCGAGCAGGCCGTAACGGTAGAACCGCTCGATGTCGTTGCCCTTGAAGGTGGAGCCGTCCCCCCAGATCTGCACGCCGTCCTCGAGCATCGCGCGTACCAGCAGCGTGCCCGTGACGGCCCGCCCGAGCGGGGTGGTGTTGAAGTAGGTGCGGCCACCGGAGCGGATGTGGAACGCCCCGCAGGCCAGGGCCGCGAGCCCTTCCTCGACCAGGGCCGCGCGGCAGTCGACCAGCCGGGCGACCTCGGCGCCGTAGGCCGTGGCGCGTCCGGGCACCGAGGCGACGTCGGGCTCGTCGTACTGGCCGACGTCGGCCGTGTAGGTGCAGGGCACTGCACCCTTCTCGCGCATCCACGCGACCGCTACCGAGGTGTCGAGGCCGCCGGAGAAGGCGATGCCGACACGTTCGCCGACAGGCAGGGAGGTGAGTACTTTGGACACGAGTAGAAGTATATACATACCAATGCATGACCATGCAAGAGTGGGTGTCCCTAAGCGCTGGAGCAGCCGGTGACGGCGCTGACGGTCTGGGCGGTTGCCGCTTCGGTGACGAAGAACGCCGAAGCGGCCGGCGTCATCCGCGCTGCGCGGCCAGAGGCGCGTCCGCGCACAGGTCGGCGAAGCGGCGGGCATCGATGTTGCCGCCGGAGACGATCAGCCCGACGCGCCGCGGCACGTCCCGAAGCCGCCCGGCCAGCAGGGCGGCCAGCGGGGTGGCGCCGCTGGGCTCGATTACGATCTTCAGGCGTTCGAAGGCCAGCCGCATCGCCATGCGGATCTCGTCGTCGGAGACCAGCACGATGTCGTCGACCAGGCGCTTGTTGATGGAGAAGGTCAGTTCGCCGGGGATCTCCGCGGCCTGGCCGTCGGCGATCGTGCGCGGAACCGGGATGGAGACCCGCTCGCCGGCGCTCAGCGAACGCTTGGTGTCGTCTCCGGCCTCGGGCTCGACGCCGATCACACGGATGCCGGGTGACGTGCCCTTGACCGCGGTGGCGCTGCCCGCGATGAGCCCGCCGCCGCCGACCGGCACGAGCAGCGCGCCGAGGTCACCGACCTCCTCGATCAGCTCCAGGGCGGCGGTGCCCTGACCGGCGATGACGTGCGGATGCTCGTACGGAGGGATCAGCGCGAGCCCCCGGTCGGCGGCCAGCGCCTCGCCGATGGCCACCCGGTCGCCGGTGTAGCGGTCGTAGGTGACGACCTCGGCGCCGTATCCGGCGGTGGCCTCCTTCTTGGAGCGCGGGGTGTCCTCGGGCATGACGATCACCGCGGTGCTGCCCAGCTCGCGGGCGGCCAGGGCGGCGGCCTGGGCGTGGTTGCCGGAGGAGTACGCCGCGATGCCCCTGGCCAGTTGCGCGGGCGAGAGCCGCGAGATGGCGTTGTACGCGCCGCGGAACTTGAACGCGCCGATCCGCTGGAAGTTCTCGCACTTGAGGAAGACCTCGGCGCCGGCCAGGGCGTCCAGGGTGCGGGAGCGCAGGACGGGCGTGCGGTGTGCGACGCCCTTGAGCCGGGCCGCGGCCTCGTGGACGTCGTCGAGGGTGACCGGGAGTGCCTTCGTCATGCGTTGTCCTCCTGCGAGGTGTCGGTGCGCGATTGGGACAGGTAGTTGTAGGCGGAGGCGCGGGAGATGCCGAGCCGGGCCGCCACCTGCGGGACCGCCCGGCGCACGGCGAACACGCCACGCCGGTCCAGGCTGCGGAACAGCCCCAGCCGCTCCTCGCGGCGGAGCTCGGCCCAGGGCTTGTTCCGCTCGAGCTGGTACGCGTCCACGATGGCGTCCAGGACGGCGTCGACGTCGTCACCGAAGGTCGTGGTCGGCACCGTGGCGGGGACGGCGAGCCCGGCCAGCTCGCCGATCAGCGCATGCGCCTGGCCGATCGCGGTGATGTCGAGATTGACGCAGAGGGCTCCGAACACGGCCCCCGTGCTGTCGCGCAGGACCATCGTCGAAGACTTGACGAGCTTGCCGTCCTGGGTGCGGGTCACGTAGTTCAGCTCGTCGCCCGCCTCGTCCCCCCGGGCCAGGACGCCCATGCCGATCTCGCTCATCGACCCGCCGACGCTGCGCCCGGTGACCGAGCCGGCGATGGCGACCACCGAGTTGTCCGGGCGCCGGAAGTCGTGCACCACGACCTCGCAGAACGCGCCCAAGGTGGCCACGATCCCATCGACGACGGGGGCGAGCGCGGCGATGATCGCATCCCGCTCATGCTCCATATGGACATTATGTATATGCCTTAGATGAAATGTCTAGGCACAACTGTCACTTCGATGGATGCCGAAATGCCGGTGCTCGCGTCATCGAAGTCGGCAGTACCCAACCGCAGATCAAGTGCTGCCCGTGCAGCTCAGCTGGTATGCCGGAGGCGGGCACGCCACCGGAAGAACGTGATCAGGCCGGAGCCGAGGGTGTGGATGAGCTTGCTCTCCGGACTGGTGAACCGCTGGACTGTGTGCGGCGCGTACGTGGCCTCCTCGCCCACCTCAAGCCAGCCCGTGTGCTGATCCACACTGGCTCCGACCCCTCGGGCGTTGAAGGAGTGCCCCAGGAGGCAGGCGCGCCGCCCGCCGGGAGGCAAGGGTGCCGGCGAAGCTGAGTTCGTCGACGATGAGCAGCGCCGCCGCGCTGAGCAGCGGTCCGGGCCGGCAATCGAGCAGGTCGCGGCAGAACTGGCGGGCGGCAGGCGGCGTCAGTCGCAGCCGCAGCCGTCGCAGGCACAGCCGTCCTCGCCCTGGCAGCAGGAGCAGCAGTTGGCGCAGCAGTCGCAGCCGGGGCAGTCGCAGCCGGAGCAGTCGAAGCGCTCGCAGAAGGAGCCCTCGCGGTCCTCGTCCCAGGCGGGCCGGTACAGCCCGCATGTGCAGCAGGTCAGTGCGGCGCACGCCAGCGACAGCAGCCCGCCGGGGTCCCGCTTCGGCGGCCGCTCTCCCGGCGGCGCTCCGGGGTCGTCGGGCGCGTGTCCGGGCTGTGGCCGGTGCCGTGCGTCCCGGCGGTGGCGAAGGCTCGGGAGACGGCGCTGCCGGTCTCGCGCACCAGCAGGGCGCGCGTCAGGCCGGGGCGGGGCAGGTCCAGCCCGTCCACGGCGGCGCGCAGCTCGGCGTGCGCGGCGTCGCAGTGGCGGCGCGCCTCGTCCAGGCCGGTGCCGGTGGCGGCCAGCGGGTTGTACGCCCCGGACGCCCGGTCATCGGCCAGGTCCTCCACCGCGTCGATCAGGTGTGCCAGCCTCCCGAATCCGCGCCCGGCCGCCTCCAGCGCTTCCCGGTTGTGCGGCTTCCCCGCGAGTACCGCGGTGTGCGCGAACGCGGCGGCCACGGCGTCTTCAGTAGGCCCCGTCAACTCCCGCAATCCGGGCGCCGCGCCGCTCCCCGGGGGCGCCTGGACCGGGGCGCGTTCCAGGAGGGCTTGGCGGTCGGCCGCCGCCGTCAGCGGGGTGGGGTCGAACCCCAGCGTGCCGGCCATGGCCGTGCCGGCCGAGGACCAGCGGCCCGCCAGACGGGTGGCGCCGGCGGCCACCGGGCGGCGGGCGTACACGCCATCCCCGTCCGCCACGTGGTCGCGCACCTTGCCGGCCGCCAGGAGCAGCGACACCGAGGCCGCCAGCCGCACCCCCTCGGCCTCCACCACGTCGGCGCCCTTGAAGCCACGCAGCGCACACGGGCCTGCCCTCCGGCGCGACGTGGACGTGGGCGACTGGGCCTCGGTGAGGACGGACACGAGCAGGCCGTCGTAGTTGGTCACCAGACGGGACAGATGTCCGTGCTCGTCGCGGAGTGCCAGGCAGAGCCCGCACAGGTGGCCCATCCAGTCCGCGTAGAGCCCCTTGCACATGACGTGCCGACACGGGCGGACAATGCCGAACATGCGTCCCCTTACATGCGTATTACCGCGCAAACCGTAGCACCGGACCGCCGGAAGACACGCCATGTGGGTGAGACACACGGCCCCCTGTCGGGCGTGCGGGCCGCTATGGGGCGATCGGCTGACCCGCGGTCGGCTTCGGCTTGCTGAGCTGTCCTTCGGCGTCGACCACGACCACCTCGACTCCCTCAGCCGAGAACGGGGCCAGCGCGTCTTCCGGGGCGCCGGCGTCGGTCACCAGCGTCCAGGGCCGGGGCAGCTGAACCCAGGCGTGGAACGGACGTCGCCCGAGCTTGGCCGCATGCGCCAGCACGTAGGTCTTGTGGGAACTGCGGGCCATGAGCTCCTTGAGCCGGGTCTGCTGGAGGTCGGCCTCGCAGATCCCGCGGTCGGCGGTGACTCCGTCAGCCCCGAGGAAGACGCGGTCGAACGACATCCGCTCCAGACAAGCCTCGGTGGTGGGGCCGACGAACCCCTGGCTGAGGTGGCGCAGCCTGCCGCCGAGGCACTCCACATGGAGGCCTTCGACGTCGTCGAGCTCCTTGAGCACCGTCAGGCTCGTGGTCGCGATCAGGAGCTGGGTGCTGGAGCGCAGCTCGTGAGCCAGCGCCGCGACGGTCGAGCCGGCGTCGAGCAGCACGGACTCCCCGGCTCCGATCTGCTGGGCCGCCCATATGGCGATTCCGCGTTTGGCCTCGAAGGCGTCACCGACGCGCTGGCGCAACGAGTCCTCGGGGTGGGCGACGACGGCCATCGCGCCGCCGTATGTGCGGGCCAGCAGTCCTTGCGCGGTCAGCCGGGCGAGGTCGCGGCGGATGGTGGAGGGTGTCACAGCGAACGTCGAGGACAGCTCTTCGACACTGGCCAGACCGCTGGTCGTGGCCAGGCGCACGATCTCGGCGCGCCGACGGTCAGAGTTCCTGGGCAACGCTCTTCCTTCTCGGCTTGTCGTTCAACGTTCCGGGGTCAGATCGCCGGGCTGGGAGACATCTGGGCGGCTTGCCGCAGCGCCTCGATCATGCTACCTACTTCGGCGGTGCCTTTCCCTGCGATGTCGAAGGCGGTTCCGTGGTCCACGGACGTCCGGATGACGGGCAGGCCCACTGTGATGTTCACCCCGGCCTCGATGCCGAGGATCTTCACCGGACCGTGGCCCTGGTCGTGGTACATCGCCACGATGAGGTCGTAGTCTCCGCGCCCCGCGACGAAGAACGCCGTGTCGGCGGGCAGCGGCCCGTGCACGTCGATGCCGTCGGCCTTCAGGACTTCGACGGCGGGAACGATTTTCTCGGCCTCTTCGCCGTGGCCGAACAGGCCGTTCTCCCCGGCGTGCGGGTTGATGCCGCACACGCCGATGCGCGGGTTCTCGATCCCGGCGCGCCGCAGCGCCTCGTGGCCTCGGCGGATGGTTCGTTCCACCAGGCCGGGTTCGATCTTCGCGATGGCGTCGATCAGTCCGATGTGCGTGGTGACGTGGATGACGCGGATCTTCGGCGAGGACAACATCATGGACACCTCGTCGGTGCCGGTCAGGTGCGCGAGGAGTTCGGTGTGCCCGGGGAAGATGTAGCCGCCCGCGTGCAGGGCTTCCTTGTTCAGTGGCGCCGTGCAGATCGCCTGCACCTCCCCGGCCATTGCCAGCTCGCTGGCGACCCGCACATAGTGGTATGCGGCCGCCCCCGCCACGGGGGAGATCTGCCCCCAGGGAAGGTCTTCCGGCAGGAGCCCCAGGTCGATGACATTGACGCGTCCAGGCTGGAACACGGCGTCGGTCACCGTGTCGACCACCACGATCTCGGTGGCGGTCCCGAGGATGGAGGCCGCCTGGCGCAGCCGTACGGCGTCGCCGATGACGACGGGACGGCAGAGCTCGGCGATGTGGGGGTCCTGGAGGGCGCCGACAATGACTTCCGGACCCACGCCGGCCCCGTCTCCCATGGTGACGGCGATGATGGGAGTGGCCGCTGTGCGCGGCTGTCGGCCGACGGCGGCGGTGCTGATGCTCACGACGGGACCTTTCGCTTGGTTCAGGGGGAGAAGAGTGGGATCAAGAGGTCCGAGGGAGTGCGGAGCCAACGCCCTGACGATCTCGACGAGCGAGTCGCCTTCCCCGAAACTGCCCGGGCGGGTGACCACTGAACGGCCTTCCGGCGTCCGGGAGTGGACGGCTCCCGGGTGCACCTGCCCGACAGGTGTCAGTTCCCGCACCTGGAGGGCGTCGAGGACGCGCCGGGCGGTCTCTCCGCCGGTCAGCACGAGGTCCACCGGCCGCGCGGACGCGCGCACCGCGTCCGCGACGGCCTCGGCCAGCCGGCGCGCGATGTCACGGGAGGCCGCAGGGAGTACGGAGCCGGCGGAGTCGAGGAAGGCCACGACCGCCCGGTCGCCGATCGGGATGTGGGGGAGGGGATCCCGGCCGGCAGGTGTGCCGAGGAGCGCCGTCACGGGCAGGGCAACGGGAACGGCTCCGGCCTCGGCCAGCCGGCGCACCTGCTCGGCCGCGACCGGCTCGGCGCTGCCCACCACGACGAGCGGCGCCGCTTCCCTGCGCCGCGCGGTGTGCGTCGGGGCGGGCTCATGTTCCTCGACGGCCGTACCGAGACTCCGCAGATGGCGCCCGAGCGCGTCGGCGAGACCGCCGGATCCCACCAGTCGCACCGACGGTACGGCCAGCGCGGCACGCAGCACGGCGTCCAGATCCTGATCGGTCTCCGCGTCGCACAGCGCGATGCGCGCCTCCTCGGCGCACGAGGCGATCGCGTCGGAAAGACGGTCCGATCGCACGGTCGCGAGGTCCAGCACGCGGGCCCGGAGCGGCGCCAGCGCCGCCTCGACCGACGTCGGAGCCGGGACGCCGTCCACCGTCCAGGCGTTCGCCCGGTGGAGGGCCACACCGGCCAGGTGCAGCACGCCGCCGCGCACCACTCGATCCAGGCCAGGCAGGGCAGGGGCGACGACGATGCCGGCCCCAGGCGTCGTCAGCGCGGCCACCTCCGCCGCGACGTTGCCGCGCAGCAGCGAGTCGATCTTCTTGAAGACCAGCCGCGGACGCCCGACGGAGGCCAGGGCGACCGCGGAACGCACCGCCGCGGCAGCCTCCGCGGGACGCAGGTGCCGGGAGTCGGTATCGACGACGAGGATGTCGGCGGAATCGCGCTCGCCCCGCACGGCGTGGTCAGTGAGAACAATCCTTGTGCGTGTTGTGCGCATCATGATGCGTGCTGCCGCCTCGGCCGCACCCGACAGGTCGTCGGCCACGACGAGGACACCGTCCGCGACCGTGCTGAGCTTGGGCTTCAAGGAACCCCCGATATAGTCAGGTTTTGCACGTCAGGCAGGCTCTCGCAGTCCTCGCGAACCTCTTGCGCGATCCGCTCCGGAGCGAGGCGTGCACGTCGGCGCAGCCTTCGTCTTGACCGGATGATGTCACAGCTTGCACAAAATGCGCTAGACCTCTTGCGCGAAGTGCGCATGCGTGTAATGGTGCAGCAACGTCGTTGTGACGTGGGAAACATCCGGACCTGGCAGGCGGCCGCTGCTGAGAGGCGCACCGCTGCGGACGGTTCAGAAAGCGAGAACCCCAGTGACTCATCTCGGAAGCGCCCCCCAGTTCTCCCGCCGCAGTCTTCTCCGTCTCGGTGCTCTCACAGGTGCGGCCATGACCCTGAGTCCCCTCGCCGCCTGCGCGGGACCGGGGACCGCCCCCGGCGCGGGATCCAGCGCCGGCTCCACCGCCGGCCCGGGGATCACGCTGGCGCTCAACCGCTCGCTCGTGTCGCTGGACAACAAGCTCAACCAGTTCGATGCCGCCGTCACCGTCCAGCGCGGCGTCCGTCAGGCGCTGACCTTCATCGATCCGAAGCTCACCGTGCAGCCCGTCCTGGCCGAGAGGTTCGAGCTGACGGCTCCCACCGAGTGGACGGTCAAGCTGCGCGACGGCGTCCACTACTCCGATGGCAGCCCGGTCACGGTCGAAGACGTCTCAACCGCTCTGCAGATGTACCAGAAGGTCCTCGGATCGTTCCTGGCCGGCCTCTTCCCCGAATGGCCGACCGTCACCCCCGTCGACGCGAGCACCTTCAAGCTCGTGACGGAGAACCCGGTGCCGACACTCGACTACCTGATGGCGAACATTCTGATCACCCCCGCTGCCGGCAACAAACCGGAGGAGCTCCAGGGCGGCATCGGATCGGGCCCCTACGTCGTCACCTCCGCGAACCGGGGCACCGGTGAGTACACGCTGCAGGTCAACGACAAATACTGGGGTCCCGCGCCCGTGATCAAGACCGTACAGGTCAGGTTCCTCCCGGAGGAGGCCAACCGCGTCGTCGCCCTGCGCAGCGGCGAGGTCGATGTGATCGACTCGATCTCCCCCGATGCGATCAGCCAGCTCTCCGGTCTGAGCGACGTGGAGATACAGCAGGTGCCGAGCACGCGGATCAGCCAGCTCTTCTACAACTTCCGCAAGCCCTCCGGGCACCCGCTCGCCGACGTGCGCGTGCGCGAGGCGCTCAGCTACGCCATCAACGGTCCCGCCCTGATCAAGGACGTCTTCGCCGATTCGGTGACCCAGGCCCGAGGCGTGGTGGCGGACACCCTGACCGGGGCGGTTCAAACGGGCGAGTACGTCTACGACCCGCAGAAGGCCAGGCAGATGCTCGACGCCGCCGGAGTGAAAGATCTCAAAATCAAGATCATCTGGGAGACCGGAGAGTTCGCCAACGACACCAGCGTCATGGAGGCGGTGGTGGAGATGCTCAAGGCGGTCGGCGTGCAGGCCGAACTCCAGCAGTTCCAGCCGGGCGGCGACATCACCAAGTGGCGGCAGGGCCGGGCCGGCGACTGGGACGTCCTCGGCAACGGCTATCCCGGCCCGACCGGGCTGGCGCTGACTCCGCTGCAGGGCATGTTCGCCGGCACGGCGGAAAAGGAGGCCACCCGTGACACCTACCATGGCTACGTGATCCCCAAGATCACGACCTTGCTGCAGAAGGCCTCACAGGAAACCGACAACGCGGCCAGGGATCGCCTCCTCGCCACGGCCCAGAAGGACATCTGGGACACCTGGCCCTGCATGTGGGCGTTCGTCCCCAAGACCGTCATCGCCCGGCGCAAGCGCATGCAGAACGTCCTGCTCAGCCCCACCAACTCCTACGACCTCGCATCCGTCCGACTGAGTGGATGAGTCGTGATCCGCTACGTCGCCCAGCGTGTCGGGCAGAGCATCCTGGCGATCTTCCTGACCGTATCCGCGGTGTTCGTCCTCGTGCGGCTGGCACCAGGGGATCCCGCCGCCGCATACGCCAGCCCCCTGGCCACCACGGCCGAACTCGACCGCATCCGCGTCCAGTTCGGCCTGGACAAACCGCTCATACAGCAGTACGGAATCTTCGTGCGTGACCTGTTCGGCGGCCATCTGGGCACGTCCTTCTCCTTCCAGGCCCCCGCCCTGGACGTGGTCCTCAGCCGCATGCCGTACACCGTCATGCTCGCCGTGTCCGCCATCCTGTTCGCCGCGGTCGTGGCCATCCCGGTCGGCGTCTGGATGGCGCGGCACGCCGACACCGGTCGCGAGCTGGGGGCCAACGTGGCCATGATCGCCGGCCAGTCCATGCCGGAGTTCTGGAGCGGCATCATGCTGCTGACCATCTTCGCCGTGCTCGTTCCCGTCCTCCCGGCATCCGGCTTCACCAGTTGGGCCGGCCTGGTGCTGCCGACCGTGACCGTCGGCATCCTGCAGATCGCGCTGATCTCCCGGATGGTACGCCGGGAGATGGGGGCCGGCTTCGCGGCTCCCTACCTGACGATCGCCCGCTCCCGCGGCGTCTCCGAACGCGGCCTGACCTGGCGCTACGCCATGGGCAACTCGGCCATCCCGGTGGTGACCGCGCTTGGCACCCGGTTCGCCGCCATGCTCAACGGCGTGGTGGTGGTCGAGGTCGTCTTCGCCTGGCCGGGTGTCGGATCGCTCGTCGTGCGCGCGCTGGAAACCAGGGACTACCCGCTGATCCAGGCGACCGTCCTGGTCACGGCCATCCTGACAGTGGCCGTTCAGCTCCTCATCGATCTCACCTACCCGTTGCTCGACCCGCGGGTACGACTCGGGAAGGCGGTGGCCTCATGACCGCCACGGCGGCCGGCCCCGCCGACGGCTTCGGCAGCCGGGACACCGCGGAGCCTCCCGCGCGGCCCAGTGCGGTCTCCGCCAAGGATCTCGCCCGATCCGCGGCGGTCCGCCGCCGCAAGAGCGCGCGGCTGAAGACATGGGTCGGCTCGGTGTGCGTGGCCCTCGTCGTCGTGCCTGTCGCCCTGGCCAACATCCTGCCGATCCCCGGGCCGGATGAGCAGAGCCTCGGCCTGCGTCGCCTGCCACCGCTGACCGACGGGCACCTGTTCGGAACCGACCAGCTTGGCAGAGATCTTCTCTCCCGGGTCCTGCACGGCGGCCAGGTCTCGCTCACCGTCGGCGTGCTGGCCATCGTCGTGTCCGGCATCATCGGTCTCATCGCCGGCGCCGCGGCCGGATTCTTCGGTGGCTGGGTCGACGCCATGGTCTCGCGCCTGCTGGAAGCGCAGCTGTCGCTGCCTCTGCTGTTGATGCTGCTGCTCATCGTCGCGCTCTTCGGCCCGTCCATTCCGGTCATCACCTTCGTGATCGCGATCGCGCAGTGGCCGGAAGTGGCCCGCCTGACCCGTTCTCTGGTGCTCGTCGAGCGGGAGAAACCGTACGTGGCCGCGGCCCGGGTGCTCGGCCTGCATCGCATCACCATCCTGCTCCGGCACGTGCTGCCCAACGTCGTCAAGCAGGCCACGCTGGTGATCCTGCTGTTGCTGGCCCAGGCCGTGCTGCTGGAGAGCGCGCTGAGCTACTTGGGCGCCGGTCCGCAGCGCCCGTTCGCCACCTGGGGCCGCATCATCTCCGACGGCCAGGACTACATCACGACGTCGTGGTGGCTGGTCACGCTGCCTGGACTGGTCATCGTGCTGCTTGTCGTCGGTGTCAACCTGCTCGGAGACGGGCTGCGGGACCGCGTCCGCAGGCGGAAGGAAAGGTGAGCCGGGCATGACAGCCGAGTTCGATGGGGCCGATCCTCCCCTGCTGGAGGTCGAGGACCTGCAGATCGAGCTGATGACCGAAGCCGGCATCGTCCGCGCCGTCGACGGTGTCAGCTTCCTCATCCGCCAGGGCGAAACCGTGACGATCATCGGCGAGTCGGGGTCGGGCAAGTCCACCACGGCCATGGGCATCCTGCGGCTGCTCCCCCCGGAGCTGGCGGTCCTCTCTGGCAGGGCCCGCTTTCAGGGAGTCGACGTCATCGCCGACCCCGGCGCGGTGCGCAAGGTGCGCGGGCGTACCGTCTCGCTCATCCCGCAGGATCCCATGACGGCGCTCAGCCCCGTCCACACCATCGGGCAGCAACTCCGCGAGGCCGTGCGGCTGCGCCATCGCGGCCTGTCCCGGTCGGAAACCGTCTCGCGGTCCGTCGACCTGCTGGCCCGGATGCACATATCCGATCCGGAGTCCCAGCTACGCAGGTATCCGCATCAGCTGTCAGGAGGCATGCTGCAGCGTGTGCTCATCGCGATCGCGCTCGCCGGATCGCCCGGGCTGCTCGTCGCCGACGAACCGACCTCCGCCCTGGACGTCACCGTCCAGGCAGGCATCCTCGACCTGCTGCTCGAAGTACAGGAGAACACCGGCATCGGCATCCTCATGATCACTCACGACATCGGCGTGGCCCGGCTCGTCTCGGACCGCATCCATGTCATGAAGGACGGGCGATTCGTCGAGTCGGGCGAGGCCGAGCAGATCGTCGACGCACCCCGCGACCCGTACACCAGGAAGTTGCTGACAGCGGTCCCACGGCTGGGCCCCTGGGACGAAGACGGCGAGTCCCTGGAAGCGCCCCTCGACGACGCCGTGGGAGGATCCCGATGACCGACGCGTTCCTCGAGGTCGACGGCCTCGTCGTGGACTATCCCGTCGCCCACGGCGTGTTCCGCGCGGTCGACAACGTCAGCTTCACCGTGCGGCGGGGCGGCACCCTGGCCATCGTGGGGGAGTCAGGCTGCGGCAAGTCCACGATCGCCCGGTCGATCGTACGGCTGGTCAAGCCCACCGCAGGCCGCATCGTGGTGGGCGGCACCGACATCGCCCAGCTGAGGGAGAAACAGCTGCGCCCGATGCGCACCCGGGTACAGATGATCTTCCAGGACCCGTACGGATCGCTCGACCCGCACCTGTCGGCGGAGGAGATCGTCGCGGAACCGCTGCGGGTGCGCGGAATGCGCGACAGACGCGCCCGGGCCAAGGAGGCGGCCAAGCTCATCGACCAGGTCGGCCTGCCCGCCACGGCCCTGGAACGTCGCCCGCCGGAGTTCTCCGGCGGCCAGCGCCAGCGCATCGGCATCGCCAGAGCCCTCGCCTCCAAGCCCGACCTCCTGGTCTGCGACGAGGCGACGAGCGCACTGGACGTGTCCGTGCAGGCGCAGGTCCTGGCCCTGCTCGTGAAGATCCAGGCCGAGACCGGCCTCACCTATGTCGTGATCTCCCACAACCTCGGTGTGGTCAGGGAGATCAGCGAGGACATCGTCGTCATGAGCAAAGGGCGCCTGGTCGAGTCCGGCCCGACCCGGACGGTGCTGGCCGCCCCGGCCCACCCCTACACGCGCGCACTCCGCAGGGCCGCGCTGGATCCGGCC
The DNA here is from genome assembly GCF_052068215.1 of Nonomuraea sp. H19. NCBI lineage: Bacteria > Bacillati > Actinomycetota > Actinomycetes > Streptosporangiales > Streptosporangiaceae > Nonomuraea > Nonomuraea sp. H19. The sequence goes on from NZ_JBQHCV010000037.1 coordinate 75,551, forward strand.
ACGATGCGCGGGCGCAAGCCGCGCGACCTGGTGCGGGCCCCGTCCACCACGCAGTCCGCCGGAGCACCCGTTCAGCGAGGAACCGACCGATGACAACTTCCGTACCGGCGATCTCCGTACCGGCGGCGACACCGTCCGGGGCGCACATCGGGCTGTCCCGGCTGGTGCTGGGAACCATGACGTTCGGCGACACGGCCGACGCGAAAGAGGCCGCGCGCATGCTGGACGTGGCGCTCGACTCCGGCATCACCGGTGTGGACACCGCCAACGCCTACGCGGGCGGCGCGACCGAGTCCATCCTGGCGCCCCTGCTCGCCACCCGGCGCGACCGGGTCGTCCTCGCCACCAAGGCCGGCATGCCCCATCCGGACGCCGGTGATCACGCGCCGTTGTCCGCCAGAGGATTGCGAGCCAGCCTCGAAGGCAGCCTGCGCCGCCTGCAGGTCGACCACGTCGACCTGTTCTACCTGCACCAGCCCGACCGCCGCACGTCGTCGGCCGAGACGCTCGGTGCGATCGCCGAGTTCGTCGCCGAGGGCAAGATCAGCGCGCTCGGCGTCTCCAACTACGCTGCCTGGCAGATCTCGGAGATCAACCACACCGCCGACGCCGTCGGCGCGCCGCGGCCTGTCGTCGCCCAACAGCTGTACAACCTCCTGGCCCGCAGGGTGGAGGAGGAATACCTGGAGTTCGCGCGGAGCACCGGCCTGACGACCATGGTCTACAACCCGCTCGGCGGGGGCTTGCTCACCGGGCGTCACACCTTCGACCAGGACCCCGACGCCGGCCGCTTCGGCGACTCCAAGCTCGCTCCCATGTACCGGCAGCGGTACTGGAGCCCGGCGCTGTTCGAGGCCGTCACCGCCCTCGGTGAGATCGCCGCGCAGTCGGGCATCCCCCTCATCGAGCTGTCTCTGCGGTGGCTGCTCCATCGCGACGGTGTGGGGGCCGTCCTGCTCGGCGGTTCCAAGGCCGAACACCTGCGCGCGAACATCGCGACCGCCGCGGCCGGACCGCTTCCCGAGGATGTCGTCGCAGCCTGTGACCGCGTGGGCGCGGCGCTGCGCGGCCCCATGCCCGCCTACAACCGATGAGAGCCGACCGCCGAGGAGAAGAGCAGCAGTGAGCATCACCGACTTCACCGCCAGGATCCGTGCCCGGGAGCCCGCACTGGGCTACTGGTCCGTCCTGGATTCGCCGGTGTCCACCGAACGCATCGCACGCCTCGGCTACGACTACGTGTGCCTGGACGCCCAGCACGGGCTGCTGGGCTACTCGGGGCTGCTGAGCGGCCTGATGGCGATCGACGCGGGCGGCGTGTCCGCGGGCCTGGTCAGGGTCGAGGCGAACGACCCCGGCCACATCGGCCGTGCCCTGGATGCGGGCGCCGCAGGTGTCATCGTGCCTCTCATCGACACCGCCGACGACGCCGCGGCGGCCGTCTCCGCGACCCGCTATCCGCCCAAGGGGCGCCGCTCGTACGGCCCGATGCGCTCGGCGCTCCGCATCGGGCCGCGCCCCGCGGACAGCGACGCCACAGTGCTGGTCCTTGTCATGATCGAGACGGCACAGGGGCTGGCGAACATCGAGGCGATCTGCGCGACCCCCGGCCTGGACGGCGTCTACGTCGGCCCGTCCGATCTGTGCCTGGCCCTGGGCGGCGCCTTCCCCGGCGACCCCGCGATCGCTTCCTCGTTCGAAGACGCGCTGGTCACGGTGCGCGAAGCCGCCAGGTCCGCCGGCGTCGCCGCCGGCATACACACCCCCGACGGCGGGACCGCCGCCAAGCGCCTGGCCGAGGGATACACCTTCGCCACCATCGCCTCAGACCTCGTCCACCTCGAACAGGCCGCGAAGTCCCACCTGACCGACGCCCGAGCCCAGTCTCGCCGAGGAGAACAGTGAGCCAGCCCGTCGTTCCCGACCATCTGCCCATGGACGGCATGATCCGCGTTCGCGACGACGATCCGGACCGCCATGAGGCGTATCTGATCGCGCCTGCCGTGCAGAACCACGCGGCCAACATCATGTCGCTACGCGACGGCGCTCTCGGCTGCGTGTGGTTCGGCGGCACGCAGGAAGGCGTCTCGGACATCTCCATCTGGTTCTCCCGGCTGCAGAAGGGGGCGGACACCTGGTCCACGCCGACGCGGCTGTCCGACGACCCGACGCGTTCCGAGCAGAACCCGGTCCTGTTCCCCACTCCCGCCGGAGAGCTGTGGCTGCTGTACACCGCCCAGCACGCAGGCAACCAGGACACCGCCGAAGTCCGTTGCCGCATCTCGCAGGACGACGGTCACACCTGGGGACCCGTGCACACCCTCCTCCCCGCCACGAGCCGCGGCGGGGTCTTCGTCCGGCAGCCCGTGCTCGTGCTGCCGTCCGGCCGATGGCTGCTGCCCGTCTTCAACTGCGTCACCACACCGGGGAAGCGCTGGGTCGGCGACCGTGACACCAGCTCTCTCATGGTCTCCGACGACGAGGGACGAACCTGGCGCGAACAGCCCGTCCCGGACAGCGTCGGCTGTGTCCACATGAACGTCCACCTGCTGGCCGACGGCACGCTGCTCGCGCTGTTCCGGAGCCGCTGGGCAGATTCGATCTACGTGAGCCGGTCGGAAGACGAGGGCATGACCTGGAGCGTTCCCGCTGCCACCGAGCTGCCCAACAACAATTCCTCCATCCAGTACGTCACACTTCGTGACGGCCGGCTGGCGCTGGTGTTCAACGCCAGCAGCGCGGCCGACGCCACCGAGCGCCGGGTGTCCCTGTACGACGAGATCGACGATGACGGCCTCGCCGCGACCCCGGCGAGTCGGACCGGGGAAGAGCCGGCACCCGCCGGGAGCGATGAGCGGACCGCGTTCTGGGGCGCCCCGCGTGCGCCCATGACCCTCGCGCTGTCCGGCGACGGAGGGCGCACGTGGCCGATCCGCCGCGATCTGGAGGTAGGCGATGGCTACTGCCTGACCAACAACTCCCGCGATGGCCTCAACCGAGAGTTCTCCTACCCGTCCATCCAGGAAACCGCCGACGGTGACCTGCACATCGTCTTCACCTACCACCGCCGCGTCATCAAGTACGTCCGAGTACGACCCGAGTGGGCCGCCCGCGCCGAAGGCATCTGACGTGCCGATGGACGCCGCGCCAGACGGCCACACCGGACGGACCTCGGACGAGCCGCAGCACGCGGTGGTGACCGGGGCCAGCTCCGGCATCGGCCGGGCCGTCGCCACACGCCTGCTCCGCGAGGGCTGGAGAATCACCGGGATGAGCCGTACCCGCCCTCCGGAGCACCGCCAGGACACCCCGGCCTGCTCGTGGATCCAGGCAGACCTGACCGACCTCGACCACCTGGCCGACGCATCGGCCGCGGTGGGCGCCGTCGACGCCATCGTTCACGCGGCGGGCGTGCAACGCTCCGCGCCGCTCGGACGCCTCTCGGCACAGGACGGCGCCCTCATGTGGCGGGTCCACGTCGAGGCCGCGACCGTTCTGGTGAACGTCCTCGCCAGCGCGATCCGCCCAGGTGGCCGCGTTGTGCTGATCGGAAGCCGCACGATGGCGGGCGCGGCGGGCAAGAGCCAGTACGCGGCGACCAAGGCCGCGCTCGTGGGCTTGTCCCGTTCCTGGGCCATGGAACTGGCCCCGCGTGGCATCACCGTCAATGTGGTCGCCCCCGGCCCGACCGACACCCCCATGCTGCGGGATCCCGGACGTGCCGCCACTCCGCCACGGGTTCCGCCGCTGGGCCGGTTCATCAGACCCGAGGAGGTCGCGGGACTGACGGCCTTCCTCCTCGGACCGGAAGGAGGCGCGGTTACCGGCCAGCACCTGGTGATGTGCGCCGGCGCATCACTGTGAACTGGCAGCTCCCGCTCCGTGGCAGTGAGCGAAGGAAAGGGGTGAGGACGGTGAGCCATAGGGGCGCCCGAACATTCCCCTGTGGCGCGTCAGACTGATGGTGGCGCGCCATTGGACGAGGCGGGAATCATGGAGTGACCCGGAGCTCGTCCGGTGTCCAGCCGGCGGTGCCTGCTACGATCCGGACGGCCGCGCGGGTCAGCGGCTCCAGCCCGGCCACGTCGATCTTGTCGATGCTGTCCACCGAGTCGAACAGGTACATCGGCGCCGACAGGAAGTGCACCAGCGGCACGCCCTCGGGATGGAAGAACGCGCCGTCGGTTGGTGGCATCGGGGAGAACACGTCCGGGGGCAGGACGAACGACCGCCGTAGGTCCTCCGCCTCCAGCGTCGTGGTGACCAGCCGCTCCAGCTGGGGAGCGCGCGTCGTGAACCACCATCTGACCTCCGGATCGGCGGTCGGTACAAGCTTGCCGTTCACCGCCTCGCAGCGGAGCGCGGCATGCTCCAGGTGCAGCTCGAGCACCACATCGGCCAGCTCCGGTCTGTGGCGGTCGATGAAGGCCCGGGTGCCCGCCGCGTGGGCCATGTGTCCGGAGGTGAGGAGGAACGTCAGGTTGTGCGGGCGTTCGCCGGCCGGGACGCGGGCCCAGTGGCGGGCAGCGGCCAGGACGAGGGCCAGGCCGGAGGCGTCCTCGACGGCGGAGGCCCACGGAGCGTCGTGGTGTGAGGCGACGATGACCGTGTGGGGCGAGTTGCCGGGGAGGGTTGCGATCACGTTGTGCGTGATCACCGTGTCGGTGGTGGACTCGGAGATCAGCTCCCCCTCGCACGGGAGGCGGGCCAGCAGTTGGCGGGCGTCCGTCCCGGACAGCCACAGAGCGGGGATCGGGCGCTCGATCGCGTCATACGGCACGTAATAGTCGCAGGTGTCCCAAGGGACGCCGGTCAGCGCGCCGATGAAGCCCGCGGCTTTCGCGGCCAGGGCGGGCTCGACGACCTCCATCATCCGAGGGCCGAACGGGATCGTCTGGACGAGGGTGTCGAAGCTGCCCTCGGGGTCGTACACCGCGGTCGCAAGCGTCTTGACGTACGACTGCGGCAGGTCGGTGAAGGTGAGCTCGTCCACGACGATGTCGCCCGGCCGGGCGTCGGCGAGCCGCGCGATCCGTCCGCGGAGGCCGCCGGTCGCCATGGTGTGCGGCAGCGGCATGCCCGCCCACGACGTCCCGTCGTCGAGGCGTAGCAGCCCGGTGCCCGGTTGCCAGCGCCGTACCTCGACCGGTTCGAGCGAGACCTCCAGGCCGAACTCCGACAGGCGCTCGGCCAGCCACCGCTCGGTCCAGGCGTCCGCCGGATAGCCGGGACGGCGGATGCCCTGCCTCACGACGGTCTCGATCCAGCCGAGCATCTCCGCGGCGGACGGGACGTGATCCATGCTCACGATCCAACCATTGACATGAGCCGCTTGTGAAGAGAAAGTTCCGGTCATCCGTACAAATTCGGGAGGCTGTATGAAGCTCGCCGTGGCCGTCGTCGTGCTCTTATCGGGACTTCTGACCAGACCGGCTCAGGCCGCGGACACCATCGAGGCGCACTTCAAGGTCGCGGGCCCTTGGACGGTCGCGACCGCTGACGCGCCAGGGTACAAGCTGTACTACCCAGCCGACCTCGGGGCGGGAGGCGTCAAGCATCCGATCATCACCTGGGGCAACGGGACCAACGCGGTGCCCACGCAGTACCCGGGGCTGCTCAGCCAACTGGCCTCCTGGGGGTTCGCCGTGGTCGCCTCCACCGACACCACGACGGGCACCGGGTCCGAGATGATCGCCGCGGCCCAGTACCTGATCGCCCGGAACACCGACAGCTCCAGCGTCTTCTACGGCAAGCTCGACGTGACCAAGGTCGGCGCGGTCGGTCACTCCCAGGGGGCGGGCGGCGCGGTCAACACCGCCACCAAGTCCGGCGGCCTGATCGACACCGTGGTCCCCATCGCGCTGCCCGCTCCGATCTGGGTGAGTTCGGGGGACGAGTTCTACGTGAACCAGCTGACCTGCCCGGTGCTGTTCGTCAGCGGGGCCAACGACACGATCATCTCTCCGAACTCGGCGCTCCAGACGTACTACAACCAGGTTCCGGGTGCGGCGGCGAAGGCGCAGCTCAAGGGCGCCGGCCACAACACGATCCAGGGCACGGGCGGGGGCTTCCTCGGGTACGTGACGGCGTGGCTGATGTACCAGCTCCAGGGCGACATGTACGCGCGCGGCGCGTTCGCCGGCACGTCGCCCGAGATCAACACCAATGCCGGCTGGCAGAACCAGACGGAGAAGAATCTGCCTTGAAGAGCTGAGGAAGGACGAGTGCGACGAGCCGCCTCGTCCTTCTCGCAGGACGGTTATCTCAGATGCCACCCTCCGCCGACGGGAATGACCGCGCCCGTGGTCCGCCCCGACGCAGGCGAGAGCAGCCACAACACGGCCTCTGCGACCTCCTCCGGTCGGCAGGGGCTCGCCCCGAGCGGCATCAGCGAGGGAAGCCTGGCCTGGACAGAAGCGGACGTACGCGCACGAAGGCTCATCGGCGTGGACACCAGGCCGGCCGAGATCAGGTTGACCCGTACGCCGCGTGGCGCGGCCTCGCGGGCGGCGGTCCTGATCAGCGGGATCAGCGCACCCTTGGCCGAGGCGTACGCCACCGTGCGGAAGTCGTCGTCGATCGACGTGCCGAGCGCCGAGCCGATCACCACGATCGACCCGTCCGTGCACGACGCCGACGATCCCCCAGTGCCGGGCCGCGGCCTGGGCCAATGCCTTCTCGACCTGGCCTGGCGCGGTGATGTCGACGCCATCGGCGAGGTCCACGCCGTACGCTCTCGTACCGGATGCCTCGATCGCCTCCACGCAGGCGCGGCCGATGCCGCCGTCCGATCCGGCCACCAGGACGGCGCTCATGGCTGTCTGAGCACGGCGGCGGTGTTCGAGGCAGGCGGCCTCGAACAGAGTGCGGCGCCGATGGCCCCCGCCATCGGGCCGAGTACGGCGGGCGCCCATCCGGCACGCCCGGGTCATGGCCCGACCTTCAGCACCCGGGAGGCGAAGTGAGCGCCGCCGCGCGGCCTCTGGAAGGGCTCGACGCCGAGCAGCCGCAGGTAGGCCAGCAGCGGCTGGGAGTGGCTGTGCAGGTTCGCGACCGGGTACGCCTGCATGGCGACGCCCACGTCGGCCAGGTCCCACGTGCGCCCGGGACGGCCGGTCTCGGGCGCCAGGTAGGCGTCGGGGCCCGACAGCGTGCCTTCCCAGACGTCCGGGTAGGCGGCCGTGTGCGCGGCCAGCGTCATCCGCCGCCACCAGTCCCAGGCCAGGTCGGGGAGGTGTTCCGCGGCGGCCCAGACGAGCGTCATATTGATCGCGTACCAGATCGTGCCGACTCCTCCGGGGCCGTATCCGTCGCGTACGGGCCAGCGCAGCCGGGCACCCAGCGGGGAGTCGGCAGCGGAGGTGCGCTCGATCGTGCGCAGAAGCTCCACGGCCCGCTCAGGCGGGGCGGCGCCGCACAGGACGGCCCAAGGCTGCACCTCCAGCCACAGATCGTCGTCGCCGACGACCGCCCCCGGGCCGTACGCGCGGCGGTACCAGCGGCCGTTCCACTCGCCCGCGACCAGTTCGCGTAGCTCCTCGCCCAGCTTGCGGGCCTCGGCGGCGGTCGCGTCGTCGCCGAGGCGCTCGGCCAGCGTCGCGTAGCGCGGCAGGACCCAGGCGGCCATGGCGGAGTTCAGGACGGACTCGCCCTGGGCGATCATCACCTCGCGGGGCACGCCGCTCTCGACGATGGCCATGTCGTTCCAGTCGGCGTTGAGTATGCGCAGGTGTCCGTGCTCGCCCCGTCCGACTACGTCGGTGAGGAATCTGAACTGCCGGCGCAGGTTCTCGTGCAGCGGCACCTCGGGGGCCTCGTGGATCGGGTGGTACGGCACGTTCGCGCGGAAGGCGGCCCCGTCGCCGGTCGCGCTCAGATACTCGGCGGCCAGCCACAGGGCCCACAGGTTCTGGTCCGACGGGCGGAACAGGTCGGTCCAGGGCTGCTTGTCCGGTCCGAGCGCATAGGGCAGGTCGCCTTCGGGGCCGCCCCATGCGCACGTGTTGCGCAGCACGGACAGCGCCAGGTCGGGCTCGATGTAGACGAGCGGGAGGGCGTGCTGCAGCGGGTCGCGGGCGGCGCCGTTGAAGCCGTGCCTGAAGGAGTAGCAGGACCCCTGGTCGAGGGTGTGGCCGCCGAGAACGCCATCGGCGCAGGCGGCGCCGGTGAGCAGGGCGGCGTGCCAGGGGATCTCCCGCTCGGCCTCGGGTGCCCGGGCGGCCGACGCGCGCGGCAGCCGGGCGCGCAGGGCTTCCAGACTGCGCTCGAACGACTCGGTCCCGGGTGACCCGGTCTCGGGTGTCCCGGGTGTCCCGGGTCCCTCGGGTGAGGAGCCGAGCAGGCCGTAGCGGAGGTCCAGCACTCGCTCGCCGCCCGCCTCCAGCTCCAGCGGCACCTCCAGCCGTCCGGACCGCGTCCTGGCCCCGCCGATGAGCTCGAGTTCGAGCCCGGGATCGTCGGCGTCGACGGCGCCGGTGATCAGCTCGACCCTGGCCGCCCTGGCCGCCCATTCCTCGGTCAGCTCCAGCCGTACCGGCGAATCGAGCAGGTTGCGCACGCGCAGCCGGATCAGCACCCACGGCTGCTCGCCCTCCGGGCAGAGGACCGTGCGCTCCAGAGCCAGACGCTCGTCAGCCACCCGGACGATGGCGAAGGTGGGCCCAAAGACTCGCTCAGATCCCGAAATATCGGTGGAAAGACCGTCGACTCGGGTCGCCCCGGTCCCTCGCGTGAGCCACAGCAGGCTCGTGTGCTCGTCGAACAGGTCGCTCAGCCCGTAGTTGTCCGACACCAGCGTGATCCGCCGGTTGCCCACGTGCGCGAAGTGCCGCCGCGTGGGCGGGTCCAGCAGGGGGTCCCACTCGGCGCGCGGGTCCCGCTCCTGATCCAGCGTGTACGCGAACGCGGGCAGCCCGTACGCCGTCGTCCACTCACCGTACGTGCTCATTTCCGCACCCCTCCCAGCGTCAGACCCGCGACGTAGTAGCGCTGCAACAGGAACATCAGCGTCAGCGGCGGCACCGCGGTGATCAGCGCGGCGGTGCTCACCAGGCCGATGCTGAAGTCGTACTCGGTCTGGAGCTGCGAGAGCCCCACGGGCAGCGGCCACAACCCGGGATCGTTGGCCACGACGAGCGGCCAGAGCAGGTTGTCCCACTGCGCGAGGAACTGCAGCAGGAAGAGCGTCAGCAGCGCGGGCCGCAGCAAGGGGACCCCGATGCGGACGAAGATGCGCAACTCGCTTGCCCCGTCCACCCGCGCGGACAGCAGCAGCTCGCGCGGCAGCGCCAGGGCGAACTGGCGGACCAGGAACACCCCGAAGGCGCTCATCATGAACGGCACGATCATGCCCTGGAAGGTGTCGATCCAGCCCAGTGCTTTGACGATGAGGTACATCGGCACGAGCACCACGATCGGCGACAACGAAAGCGTCCCCACGATCACCGCGAACAGCGCGCGGCTGCCGGGGAAGCGGAGCTGCGCGAGCGCGTACCCGGCGGCGGCGGAGAAGATCACCTCGAGCACCGCGATGCCGAGCGAGAAGATCAGGCTGTTGCGCAGGTAGATCGGGAAGCCGCCCTGGCCGAACAGCTCCGCCACGTGCGCGCCCAACTGGGCGACGTCGAATGACAGCCCGCCCAGGTCACCGGCGTCCGAGGCCGAGGAGACCGCGAACATCGCCCACACCGGCAGCAGCATGACGGCAACGACCAGCGTCAGCACCGTCCCGCGGAGCACCTTCACCCGTCATCGCCTCCCCGCAGCACGCGGAACTGCGCGATCGAGAGCACCAGCATGGCCACGAGCAGCACCATCGCGATCGCCGACGCATAGCCCATGCGCTCGAACGCAAAGCCGGTCGCCCACAGGTAGAGCGGCAGCACCTCGGTCGCGCCCGCCGGGCCTCCCTTGGTCAGCAGGAAGGCGGGCACGAACGACTGCATCGCCCCCACCACCGCGATGACCAGCACGAACAGCAGCGTGCGGCGGAGCAGCGGCAGCGTGATGCGATAGAAGATCCGCACTGGTCCCGCACCGTCGAGCGCGGCGGCCTCGAAGACGCTCAGCGGCAGGCCCTGCAGGCCCGCGGTCAGGATGATCACCAACAGACCGAGGTGCTTCCACGTCGTCATGATCACCAGGGCCCAGAGCGCGAGCCCTTCGTCGGTCAGCCACGGCTTCGGCTCCGCGCCGACCAGCCCGATCAGCGTGTTCGCCAGGCCGTTGTCGGCGAAGATCACCGACCATGTCAGCGAGGTGGCCACCAGCGGCATCGCGGCCGGAATCATGACCATCGCACGGAGGAAGGCGTTGTATCGGCCCGGCTTGCTCAGCGGCACGGCTATCGCCAGGCCGAGCACGATCGACGGGATCACGGAGACGACGGTGTAGACGGCGGTGACCTTGGCCGAGTTCCAGAAGCCGGGGTCGGCCAGCATCCTGCGGTAGTTGTCCAGACCTGTCCACTCGGGCGTGCCGGCGAGGTCGTAGCTGGTGAAGCTGAGGTAGACGGCCGAGACGAACGGCACCAGCCAGAAGACCGAGAAGTACAGGGCGGCGGGGAGCGCCAGCAGGGCGCCGGTGCGCGCCTCGGCCCCCCGCTGCCCCTTGCCGGACACCCGTCCCACGCGTGGCACGAGCGGCCCCGCTCCGCCTCCCTGAGAGATCCCGGCCCGCACTGCCGTCATAAGGCGATCCGCATCGCCTGGTCGAAGTCGGCCGAGGCCTGCTCGGGCGTCTTCTTGCCGAACGCCACCGCGTCGGCCGCGTCGGTCAGCGCCTTGGCCATCTCGTTCCAGACGGGCGTCTGAGGGCCGAAGTCGGCGTACGGGGCGGACGCGGCCATGATGTCGATGGCCTTCTGGTCGGCTCCGGGCAGCTTCTCCCAGCCCTTGACCGGCGTGAGCAGGCTGGCGTCCTTGAGCTCTCTCGCGGCGACGTCCTCGCGCTGGAGGTAGTCGATGAAGTGCCAGGCGGTGTACTGGAGCCGGGATTTCCCGGCGACCGCCCAGCCCCACGTGTACGCGGGCGCGACCGGCCGGCCCGACTCCCAGCGAGGCATCGGCGCGATGTCGAAGACCTTGCCGAACGTCAGCTTCGGGTTCAGCGTCGGGAACAGGTCCATCGCGAACAGCCCCGACACCAGCATGGCCGCCTCACCGGTGGCGAACAGCCCGAACCCCGACAGCGGATTCGACAGCCTGGGGTTGCCCAGGCTGCCGTAGTAGCGCAGAGCCTCGACGCCGGCGTCCGTGGCGAGCGTGGCCTTGGTGGCGTCGGGGCTGAGTATCGTGCCGCCCTTGCCGTTGACCAGGGCGAGCAGCTGCATCAGGGTCCACTGCGGGTTGCCCAGGATCCACTGCAGGCCCACTTTCTTGCCGTCGGCCGAGGTCAGCCGTTTGCTGTATTCGGCGACCTCCTCCCAGGTGGTGGGTGGCTTGTCCGGATCGAGCCCGGCTTCAGCGAACCTGTCCCTGCGGTAGTAGAGGTAGCAGATCGTGTAGTCGATGGGGACGCCGTACAGCTTGCCGTCGTAGGACAGCGAGCCGATCGCGTGCTCGTCGTACGCCTGCACCAGCGCCTTCTCGTCGGCCACGCCCATGGCTTCGGGAGCGATCGGGGCGAGCCTGCCCTTGCGCGCGTGGCCAGGAATGGTCCAGCCGCCGATCCTGAACAGGTCGGGCGGGACGTCGCCGGCGAACGCGGTCAGCAGCTTGGCGTCGAGCTTGTCGACCGGCACGTACAGGGGGGTGATGTCCACGCCGCCGAACTCCCGCATGTAGCTGTGGAGCAGCGGCGTGAACACCTTGTCGTACGCCTTCGTCTGGTGCAGCCAGACGGAGATCTTCCCCCGCGGCACCCCGTCGGCGGGCACGGTGGCGACCGGGTCCGATCCGCAGGCGGCGAGCAAGCCGGAAGCCGTTGCGAGAGTGGCGGTTCTGAGCAGGGCACGGCGGGTCAACCTGGTCATGCTCGACCTCCCGATATGGGGGTTATTGGCCCATGAGAGCGTTCTTGGCGTCGTTGAGCTCCACGGAGAACACCGTGAGGTCGCCGCGGGCGTGGCGGATGGTGTATTCGAGGGCGATCCCGCTCTCGGTGGACGTGCTGCGAGCGGTGGCCAGCAGGGCCGCGGCGATGGGCACGCGCAGCAGCTCGGCGAGCCGGTAGTCGGCGTTGACCGCGCCGATCGTCTCCCGGCCGCTCGCGGGCGTGCGGCCGTATTTGGTGCGCAACAGGTCGTAGAGGGAGCCGGTGAGGTCCTCGTCCAGGATGCCGGGGACCAGTTCGACGGGCAGATGGGCGCTCTCGACCATGCAGGGCACGCCGTCGAGCAGGCGCAGCCGCTCGACGAAGACGACCTCCTGGTGCGCCCGCACGCCGAGCGCGACGGCGACGTCGGGTCCCGCCTGCTGGAGGTGGGCCTTGAGCACCTGCGTCGTGGGCCTGCGGCCCAGCCGCGCCATCGTCTCGGTGAACCCGGCCGGCCGCGATCCCAGCTCCGGGGTCACGGCCAGCGGCGCGGTGTAGGTGCCGCTGCCTTGCCTGGCCACCAGCAGCCCTTCCTGCACCAGGTCGCCGATCGCCCGCCGGGCCGTCGCCCTGCTCACGCCCGCGTAAGCCATCAGGTCCTTCTCGGCGGGAATCATCGTGTCGGGCTCACAGTCGCGGATCACCGCTCGCAGGCGCTCGCGCAGCTGGTAGTAGAGCGGCACCGCGGCTGACGGGTCGAGCGCCAGCCTGCGTTCCCAATCGGACATGTTCCCGCCCTCAGTTGTACGGACGACCGTATCTTTTCTGGTCACCATAAATGTGTCAACCTTGCCGCGCTTCTGCTGTCGATCGGCACTGACCGGGATTCCCGGAAGCTCCTCCTGCAGCAGGCCGCCCTGGCCCATCAGCGCCATGCGCATCATGGCGCGGGCGCGCAGGCCGGTGGCCTCGCGAAGGTTCTCGAAGACGTACTCGCCGTCGTAGATGGTGAGGAAGTCCTCGCCGAGGGTGTAGCGCCGCATCGCATAGGGGCCGGCATCCGTGAGCGCGACAGACGGCGCGGCTGGCCAGCGGGGCCCCGTCGCAACTGAATGCGGCATCTCGGGCAGTGATCCACCAGCAGCATCCGATGCGTGGGACAAACTGCGGCCCAGCCCAGCTTCCACCGGAGCTGCCACGCTCCCGCCGAAGCCGTCAAGCACTTTGGGCAGGCCCGGCTGCCGAAGAACCGTGCCCACTCACGAACTTCCGTCTGGATGCCATCGTCAGTGGATCGAAAGCTCGACCGGTTGAGGACGGCGAGAGAGCACGCCTCGATGGCGAGGATGAGAGTGCAACGTACAGCAAGGGAGCAGCCACGGCGCACAGCAGAGCAGCCGAGCCCTTTCGAACGATCATGCTCGATTGGACGGCTACCACGAATCCGCACGTTCCGCAGTACACCTCCCTGAGGGCCAGACGCCGAACGAAACGCAATCTGGTGCGCCACTCGTGAGCCCCCGGGCTTAAAAGGCTGTACGGTCCGCCGATTCGGGCCGAATCGGTCATGCGGTGGAAGCTCTCATCGGCTGGTTAGGCAGGGGCTAAGCATCGTGAACCGACGGCCTGCGGAGATGAACGCGCGGGCAACTGGTCACCGTGAGTCGGCGAAGAAGGTCTGGAGGTGGCGGTTGACCGGGTCTGGGCAGTCCAGCTGGGGGGCGTGGCCGCAGCCGTCCAGGATGACGAGCTGTTC
>NZ_JBQHCV010000038.1:0-86207 GCF_052068215.1 Nonomuraea sp. H19
TGTTCGCAGGCATGACACGCCGGGAAAACCGCCGAGATCACTCCAGCTCGGCCGTACCGACCAAACCCTTTGTCAGCGGGCTCTAAGTGGCTGCGGCCGCCGCCGCGGCACAGGTTGTCGATGAACCCCGGGTCCTTCCGCGTCAGCGTGAAGAACAGAAGCACACCAGTTGAGAACCGTCGCGGCAAAGATCGTCAACCGCCCCGAGCGCCGACGTAGCCACAAGTCGGCATTGCAGGCGGCCGCACGGACTGCGTTCCAAGATCGGGGAGACCGCCGGAAGCCGAGATTCAAGATCCGGGATATGTGCGGGATGAAGTGCGGGACTGTCGGTGCCGCGGTCGACAGAAGCGCAGGTCGTAGAGCACTCTGCGTCCGAACCGGCGGCCCGCTGTAAAGCCGTCGACGGCTGTGTCCAGCCGTCACCGGCTTACGGCGACTCTTCATTCCCAATTTGGTCCCACGACCCTCCGCCAAGAGCGTCGATGATCCGACGCATGGATACCTCGGCCTCTCCCACCAGGCACTTGGAATAGGTGCTGAGAAGGACCTTGGGGCTGTTGCCCGCCCACTCGGCCACCTGCTTGGCCGACACCCCAGAGTTGAGCCAGGTGGACAGGCAGGCGTGTCGAAGGTCGTAAGGCCGCTTGGCCAGAGGTGAGGCGTACTCCTCTTCGGCCAGAGCGGTCTTGCGGGCGTTATCCCATGTCCGGCGGATCGTGCTCGTAGCGAGTGCTCTGCCTTCGACGCCGTGGAAGATGCGGCCATCGGGTCCTGTGCCGTGGGCCGCGAGGTGCTCCTGGAGGATCGCGGCCAGTTCGGGGACGCAGGGAACCATGCGAGTCTCTCCCTCTGCCCGGTGCTTGAGCCGTCGTGCGTCGCGGTGCTCACCTGAGTCGGTCCACTCTTTGCCGGCCTCGGGTGCGGTGCGCCTCACGTGGATCCAGCCCCAGGCTTTCGGGGCCGACGGCATCAGGAGATCGCTCTTGCGTACCTCCACGGCCTCTTCGGGGCGCAGCCCGGCGAAGTAGAGGGTTGCGAAGAAGGGCATGAGAAGAGGGCCGCTCGGTCTCTGCGCCTGGACGGACCTCAACAAGGCGCGCGCCTGGTTAGGGTTGACGACGGATCGGCGATCCACTTCGGAGGATGACTTGGGGGAGTTCAGCTTCAAGCCCGTGATGGGGTTTGAGTCCAGCAGGCGCATCTCCAACGCGTAGGACATGGCGCTCGACAGGATCACGCGGTGGTTGCGTGTCGTATTGGCCGCGGCGCGCTTGCCGTCGAGGCGCGAGGTGGCGGCGTCCAGCAGGGCGCGGGCTGTCGCGGGTGTGGCCAGCGTCGAAACAGGTTCGCTGTTCCGTGCGACCCACTTGAGCACGTCGGTGATCCGCTCGGGGCAGTTCTCGCGCTCCTTGGAGTTGTATCCCCAGCGGCGCAGGGCTGTTCGTACCTCCTTGGCGTCGTAGGGGCAAACCGTGCCGTTCAGCATCGCGAATGTGGCCAACGTCAGGGCGTAGGCGATGCTGGCCCGGTGCTTGGCTGAGGCGTCCTTCCACTTCATGTCCACGAACTTGCAGGCGAAGGCGTACCACGTCATGGAGGGCCGCTCGGTACGACTCCACGAGACGGGTTCACCCGTGGAGAGCGCGAACGCCTCACCATTGCGCGCGGCGGTGAGAAGCGCGCTGCGGAACGTGTCGGCCTGGGCCGCGTTCGAGAAGGGTTTCTTCCACAGCTTGCCGGCGGTCTGCCACAGGACCCGGTGCGAGGTGACCTTGCCGTCTTTGTTCTTGCGCTTCTCCGTCTTGTAGACGCGCACGCTGTAGGTGGTGTCCTTTACTGGGTGGTGTCCTCCAGACTGTTCAGCCAGCGGTCGTAGTCGGTACGGCGGATGCGTAGGTTGCCGTTGGGGAGTTTGAGGCAGCGTGGGGCGCGGCCTTTGGCGCGCCAGTCGTAGAAGGTGGATCGAGAGATGCCGAGTTCGGTGCAGAACTCGGCGACGGTGAGGTGCTTGCCGGCGGCGGTGGCCATGGGCGGGCGTGTCCTTCCGGGTTCCGTGAGCGGGCGTGGGTAGCTCCGGTGCGGGAGCGCAAAAGGGGGCGTTTCGAGGGGTGTGGAGAGGGGTTGTGAGGGGGGTAGCCGTCCCAGCCGTCCCAGGCTCATTTCCGCAGATGAAGCCTGGGACGGCTTTTTGGCTGGGACGGCTTAAGCCGTCCCAGGGATCGGAGCCGTCCCAGCCTGACCTGCACTGATGACGCTGGGACGGCTGGGACGGCTACCCCTGGGGAAGGGCAGCACATCGCCCTGGGGAAGGGGTTCGACGGCCGGGCAGTAGCGCGCCCAGGCGTCGAGAAAGTCGGCCCGCTGATAGCCCTTGGACTGACTGCCGTCGGGGAAGCAGGAAGAACGCTCGGGTGTGACCCGCACAGGGGCACACCCACCACCCCCTTCGATTCGCCGCGGCGAGCCTTTACGCGTGCCTCGTCGCGGGCTTCCTTGGCCTCGTCCTCGGTGGCGAAGCCTCCCACCCACCTCGGACGGCTCTCTCCGGTCTCAGGGTCTTTGACGCGGACGACGTAGGACCATGTGCTACCGCGCTTCACCACGCCATCGCGGAGCTTTGGCGTCCTTTTCTTGCGTGGTGGCTCGTCCGGGGTGCCGATTAGCGCCTTGGTCATACTGCGTCCTCCTTCTTCGTTAGGTGGGTGATGAAGTCGTTGAGGGCGGAGACAGGGATGCGGCGGGAGCCGTCGATCCGCAGTGAGGCAACCGCTCCGGTGGCGAGCAACTGGTAGAGCTTGCTGCGTGAGATCGCCAGGGCTTGGGCTGCCTCGGGAACGGTGAGGAGTAGCCGAGTCATAGGCGGCTCTCCGCGAGCGGCGCGTTTGATATGGCGGCGGCGATGATTTGATCTCCGAGGCTGTAGCCCTTGCCTGCGTAGGTCCATTCGCTGATGACGAGGACGGTGTCCTCCTCGAAGAGCGGCAGGCGTCCGTGAGTGACCTCTTCGGTGTGAACGAAGCGCTCACGCGCCGCTCTGAGTTCGCCGAGCGTGGTGGAGTAGCGGCGGGATCGGGTGGAGAAGTGACCGCGGAAGCCGAGCATGTGGGCCCAGTTGGCAAGGCGGAGTTCGGCCAGGTCCTCGATGGCGGCGAGGCGAAGGCATTCGGCGATCAGCCGCTTTGGGTGGTCACGAAGGTTGAAGGCGTCGAGGTTGTCCAGAGGGCTGATGCGGCGATCAAGGGTGCCGACGCATTCAGCCGCTTTCGTGGCGTACTTGGCGATGTAGCCGGCGACGGCTTGTTCAGTGAGGTCGCCGTTCAGGGTGATGGGGCGAATGTCGAGCTGTTGGCCCCATTTGAGAAGGCGAGCGGGTCGGCCGTCGATGGCCGGTACGAGGGCGCTGACTACCTGAGCAGCGTGCCGTACGGCTTGCGTCAGGACATCAGCGGTGGCCCAGGGCGGTGGCGGCGCGGCAGGACCGCCGGGACCGTCGAGGCGGATGACGGCGTGGAAGTGGACGACGCCGCGGCGCTGGTATTCGGCGACCTTGGCGAAGGAGACGGTGAGGTGTTCGCGGAGGTCCTTGAGGGTCAGGCCGCCGAGCTTGGCCAGGCGGCGGCGCAGGGAGTCGGCGAAGCGCTTCCACAGCAGTGGCGCCAGGGCGTTGAACAGGACGGAGCCGGTGTAAAGCAGTCCGGGCACAGTGGTTCGCCGAGGTGGGGGTCGTCGGAGCGGTGCTTGGCTGTGCAGGATATGACGCGCCCGTGTGGGCAGGTTTCGGCGTTGCGGCGGGCGTGGCAGGGCAGGACCTTGCCGTTCTTCTCGCAGCGAGAGTGGACCGTTCCAAAACCTGGTGCGGTGAGGGTGACGAACAGCGTCGGATGAGCGGTGACGCTCTCGGGCACGCCCTTGCCGCCGATCAGGCCCGCGCGGATGAGGTGGTAGGTGTCGGCGCGGTAGATCTCGGCGCAGGCCGGGCAGCGGGAGGCGCGGCGGGTCTTGCAGGGCAGGCGGAGGATTCCGTCAGGTTCGTTTGCGGGTGGTGTAGCGGTGCAGGAGTTGGCCGGTGGCGCGGTCGTAGTGTTCGACCTTGCCGCGCAGGTGGATGGGCTGGCGGCAGCCGCCTGTGGCGCGGATCTGGGCAGCCCACTGATCGTAGTCCGGGGCGTTCAGTCGGGCGATCACGCCGGCAAGGGCGTGCGGGTTGGTGGTGCATGCAGGCAAGATGGAAGCCTCCTTTCACTCGTTCGGGTGAGGGGATGGCCCTCGACCTGGCAGTCGTCTTGGCGGATGTGCGGCCAGGCCGGGGGCGCTGCGCGTTATGCGCCGTGGTTGAGCGGGTTGTTCCTCGCCGATGACACCGGCATGGTCCGCATGTTCGGCGAGAAGGCCGAGGCCGGAGTACGGGTGCGCATCCTGCTCGGCGACCCGGACTGCGCCGAGGTGGCCCAGCGCGGCAAGGACGAGGGGATCGACGACGGCATGGCCGCCAAGATCCGTAACGTGCTCGTCCTCTACCGGTCCCTACGCGAGCGGGAGAACGTCGAATTCCGGCTGCATGCCACGGTGCTGTACAACTCGATCTACCGCGCCGACGACCAATTCCTCGTCAACACCCACGTTTACGGCGTCCCCGCCGGCAACGCGCCGGTGCTGCATCTGCGTAAGGTCATCGGCGGGGACATGGTCGCCACCTACGCCGAGAGCTTCGAGCGCGTCTGGGACGGCGCGCGGCCGGTAGGGTCGTGAGCCATGGCCAAGCGGATCGACTACTACGACGACCCCGACGCCCCAGCGCCCAACAGCCTGGTCCCGTCCGTGAACGTCGTCGTCACCAACGCCGCGGACGACATATTGATGATCCGCCGCACCGACAATGGCAACTGGGCCGTTCCCGGCGGGGCGATCGACCTCGGCGAATCGATCCCGGCCGCAGCCGTACGGGAAACCGAGGAAGAGACCGGCATCCTCTGCGAGATCACCGGCCTGGTAGGCACCTACAGCGACCCCAAGCACGTCATCCTCTACACATCGAACGGCGAGGCTCGCCAAGAGTTCTCCCTTGTCCTGACCGCTCGCCCCGTCAGCGGCGAGCCCAGGCCGAGCAGCGAGTCTCGCGAAGTCCGCTGGGTCCCCCGTGACCAGGTCGCCGACTTGCAGATGGACAGGTCGATGCGGATGCGGATCGAGCACTTCCTAGCCGGGACCGGCCTGCCGTACATCGGCTGATCTCCACGGTGCGGAACGGTGGTGCCGACCGCGGCTATCAAGCAGAAGTGGGGGCTTGTAGCCAGTGGGTGACAACATCACCGAGGCGCTGATGTGGGACGGCGTGCAATGCATGATCAGCGTCTTCGTGGTCCACACCGGTGATACGGCGCCCGCACTGGATTTCTATGCAGGCCAGGTCGTGCCCCGGCAGGTAAGGGTCTACCAACTCGAGGACGAGGATGACCGTCTGCCAGGGAGGCGGTTGACCGAGTACGACCTGATCTTCGATGAGGTTCCTGGTGAACTGGCCGGGTATCTGGACGTCTGCCTGCGACGGGCCTGCGAGGCAGGCCCGGTGGCTTGGTTGGGCTTCGAAGGCTCCTTCCACTTCGACCACTTGCTGACCCCGGAGATAGCGGCGCAGATTTACGGGGTCTGCACCGCGGGCGCACCCGTGGAGCTGGCACTGGAGGAAGAGGAACGAACCCGCCCACGATGGCGGGAGGTGCTCCGGCGCCACGCGGACGCGCTCGCCTCCTGACTCTTCACTGGGCGGGCCCCCTGGTGGGCGTCGCCCTGCCGCGCCGACCGTCGTCACGAAACCCGGTCGCGGACCAACGACCACCGTGGGACGCCAGGCCGCATCACTTGCGAGATCATCGGCCTCGTCGGGACCTACAGCGAGCCCCGCCACGTCATTCTCCACACCAGCAACGGCGGGGCCCGCCAAGGGTTCTCCATCGTTCTCACCGTCCGAGCCATCAGCGGCGAGCCGACCCCAGCGACGAATCCCGCGAAGTCCGGTGGGCGCCACGGGACCAGGTTCTGTCGTTGCCTATGGATCGGTCGATGCGCATGCGGATAAAGCACTACTTGAGCGGTTCGACTGTGCCCTGCATCGGTTGATGTCATCGTTGGCTCATGGGGAAGGATCTTGTCCGGGGCGCTGGTGTGGGGCTGGTGGTAGGCCTCGGACTCGGGTATCCGGTGTCGCGGCTGTACAAGGAGGACATAGAGGCGTACACCGTCCTGCCCGGGGTGCTTGTGGGAGTATTGCTGGCCATCCCCGCCGGTGTGCTGCTCTCCGTGGCGCTGAGGATCGTGCATCCGATCCGTAGCGCGTTGCTCGCGCCCCTGTTGTTGCTTGTGTTGAACAACGCGGTGGATCTGGCTGTGCCGAGTCCCCGTCCTCATCTGGCCTGGTTCGGATTTACCGTGCTGGCCGTGGTGAGTTATGCGAGCGCCGCCGGAGTGTTGAGTACGGCGTCGCCGTTGCCCCGGCTCATCGCGGCTGTGATCGTGTGCACATGCGTGATCATGACGGCGACGATCGAGCAGAGACGGATGGAGGCCAGGAACCAGCAGCATCGTGAGGACTTGATCGCCTCCTACAACGAATCTCTTCCGCTGGCAGTGCCTGACGAGGTCCCTGGACGCACACTGGTCGGTGTGTGGACCATCGCCGACGACGTCTTGGCGCTCGACTACGCCAAGGACCGGCAGAGCGAGCCCGATGTCATGGTCCGTATCAGCGGCAGTGGTGATCCACGCAAGGAGTGCGCGGCGTGGGAACGAGATTCTGGATCCTGCCAGCGGTTGTCGGCGGATCGATGGCTATCCGAGACGGAGGCGAATGGCAGAAGGGTGCTGTTCGCCAAGGTGGGGCGCCTACTCGTCGAGGTGGACTCGACCGCTCTGAGTCCTGACGACGCCCTTGCCGTGGGCACCAGGCTACGTGCGGTCAGCGCGGAGTACCTCGTCGACTTCGAGGCACCGCAGAGATGATCGTCGGTCAGCCCTTGAGAGCGGACTGGATCGAATGCACGGCGGCCATGATGCACGGGGTCGAAGCGGTGATCGAGCGGCTGACCACATGTTCGGGGCCGTAGCGGGAATGGATCTCGGCTAGCCGCTCAGTGACGTCAAGGTGCGTGCCGTCCGGGCCGGTGGTCATGTCGCAGTAGGTCAGCGCCTCGACCAACTCCGGGCGTTCCTCGTCGAATTCGGACGTGAGCGCGTCGAACAGCGCAACGACCTGGTGGACCGCGCCAACACCATCCGCCCCCGCACCGTCCGCTGACCCGCGGTGGCGAGAGGGCGGATGATTCGCTACATCGGGGTGCCAGTCCCGCTCAGCCAGCTGCCGTAGAGGGTGCTGGTGACTCGGCAGCGACCGGCGTAACAGACGTAGCTCACCTTGATGGTCCGGTGCCTATAAACCGTCGGATTGAACTTGCGGATGACGCGTCCGTACGAGCAAACGTCGTACACCTTGGCCGTACGCACACCGTTCTGGTTGTAGATCTTCGTCATGCTGCTCGACGTCGTCTCAGTCTTCTTCAGCCGCTTGACGCTGTGCGTATTGGGGTCGTAGCTCCGCGTCCCGAGGTAGGTCCTCCACGAACCACCACATTCACTCCTGGTCTCCGACCAGTAGAGGTAGGGCCTGATCTCGTCGGCGCTGGCGGTCGACATCCCGCTGCCTCCGACCACTATCCCCAAAGCGAGTATCGCCGACGCCATGAACCACGCGAGCCGTTGTCCTTTGCGCATGAACCTTTCCATCTCTGGTGTCGTCGCATCCTGTGGAGCCCAGCACGGTCAACTGAGTGACCGTCCGCCACAGTGCCGTAGAGCGGTATATGCACAGAACATCTTCGGTACACGTGACGTATCCCAGCCGCAGACCGGCTCGCTTCTCCTAGGTCCGAAAGGGCAGCCCCTCAACGCCTCGTCTCGAATCTGCTCAGCGTTGACCAGCACGTCAATCCGCCCGAACCGCTCGATCACCCGTTAACCTCCACCAGCCAGGCGTGCCGGCTGCTGGGCAATTCCCGCGCCACCCTGTATCGGGAACGCTCGCGGCCGGTTGGTCCACGGCGCAAGCCCGGCCCGGACGGAGCGCCGGCCAACGAGCTGTCTGCGGCCGAGCGGGAGCACGTGCTGGCGATCCTGACCGAGGCGCGCTTCGCGGACAAGGCGGTGGCGCAGATCTGGGCCGAACTCCTCGACGAGGGTATCTATCTGGCCTCGCAGTCGACGATGTACCGGACCTTGCGGGAGGAGAATCTGGTCCGCGAACGCCGCCGACAGGCCGCGCATCCGGCCAAGATTAAACCCGAGCTGGTGGCCGTCCAGCCCAATGACGTGTGGAGCTGGGACATCACGCGCCTGCCCGGCCCGGCTCGCGGCACTGTCATTGATGCGGACGTCGAGGATGGTGTCGGCCATGGTGCGGGCCGGCATGCTTCAACTCATCGTCGTGCTCACACAGACCGGGGCCCGCGAGCACAGCACGTTCAGGAGCCGGTGGTGGGGCGAGTCACCACCCGCGTGCAAGGCATGGCAAGATCGCGGCCATGTCCCTCAGCGTTCCCCGCCTCCGGATCGGCTCGACCGAGATCATCGCCCTCGCTGATGGAGAGGGCCCATTCTTCTCCCCGCGCGCCGAGGCCTTCCCCGAGGCCACGGCCGCTCAGTGGGCCGAGGCCGACCGCTACGACCCGGGCGCGGTCGACGCCGAGGGCCGCTGGCGGCTCCAGTTCCGCGCGTACGCGATCCGCAGCGACAAGGGCCTCACCATCGTGGACGCCGGGATCGGTCCGGCGGACGGCCCGGCCGTCTCGTGGGCGCCCGTGCCCGGTGCGCTCCCCGAGTCGCTAGCCGCCGCGGGCATCGACCCGGCCGAGGTCGACACCGTGGTGCTCACGCATCTGCACACCGACCACGTCGGATGGGCGGTCGTGACCGAGGCGGCCGTCCCATCAGCGGGCGGCGCGGTGGACGGCAACGCTTCGACCAGCAGCGCCGTGGGCGGCGCCCCTGCGCCCGGCAGCGCGACCAGCGACCGCCGCCCCTACTTCCCGAACGCCGAATACCTGCTCCAGCGGGCCGAGTTCGACGCCCTCGACGCGCTCAACCCGCAGCTTCGCGAGACCCTCACCGACCCGCTCGCGGCGGCCGGTCGGCTCCGGCTCCTCGACGGGGACACGCCGCTACGCGCCGGGCGCACGGTCGCCACACCCGGTCACACGCCCGGGCACCAGAGCGTGCTGGTCGCCGACGGGCGCGAGCTGGTGCTCGTCACCGGCGACCTCCTGGTGCACGCGCTCCAACTGCTCCACCCCGAACTCGCCTACTCGCACGAGATCGACCCTGAGGCGGCCAGGCACTCAAGGGAGCGCATGCTCGGCCGCGAAACCGCCACCACGCTGCACCTGGCGACACCGCACCTGACGGAGCCGTTCATCTCGGCGTGATCGCGGCCGTCGGAGCCGTTCGGCATGGGTCAGGCCGCGAGGGCATGCAGACGCTCCAATTTCTCGGTGGTCTCGTCGTCGACGGGACTGAAGACCGTGAGGCGGCAGCCGCCTCCGGACTGGAGTCACATCCAGTCTGCGTGCAGGAGCAGCACGCCGACCTCCCAATTGCGGAAGATCTTGACGTTCTTGCCCTTGTCGGCGACGTTGCGCCGATCACAGATCTCGCCGAACGCCTGGAGGAGGCCGGGCAGGACGCGAAGCTCAGCCTCGAAGTTCAGCCCAACGGCAGGTTGAAGCTGAACGTCGACCGGCTCGGCGCGCTCGGCGAGAGCGAGTCCCTGAAGTGGCTGCGCAAGACAACCTCGTAGATGCTCCCGAAGATCGACCTGCCGGACCAGCTGTCCGAGGTCGACTCCTGGACCGGATTCCTGGACGCCTTCGTGCAGCTGCCGATGCACTGCACCGCGCAGGCGTGCTCACCGCCGAGGAGTTCACTGCTTAGAAGCAGGAACTCCTCGCGTGAGCTCCCCTCGTAGCGTGGAGGCCGAACCGGGAGAGGTTTGGTCGTGGCAGCAGTCATGCGGCGGCGCTTTGATCCGGAGTTCCGGGCTGGGGCGCTGCGCATCGTCAAGGAGACGGGGAAGCCCGTGGCTCAGGTCGCGGGATCTGGGGAGCAGCCCGTACACGCTGATGTCGTCTTTGGATGATCACTTCGTCTCAGTCGTCATCATCGTCACTTGTGTAATCGTCGTAGAGCTTGCGGCGGAGGAGATCGGTTCGGACAGTCAGGGCGCCAAGAAGTTCCTCATCGCTCAGCCCATCCGTGGTCCTGAAGGCCCAAGAGGAGCGACCTTCGTCATCAAGGCACTTCACGAGAACTATTGCGCCTAAAGCGGTCCATCCCTCGGGAAGCGGGTAGACGTTGAGGCCGTTCAGAGCCTGACCCAGGGGCACTTCTTCCTCTTCCACTGTCACGGAGCCTCCTGATAACTGGTGGTTGCACGGATCGAAGTGTGCTGCTCACGTGCATCGCAGCAAACGTCGAAACCACTATGCCGGGGACACTCGACTTCACCAGGTCGCCCGCAGTAGTAGATGTCCGAGCAGCCGCAGTCAAAGAACGCGGGCAAGGGATCAGGCAGGCCGGCCATGTTTCTGATCATGTGTCGTAGGCTCCACGCTGTGCAACTGCTTTGATAGCGACGGCCGACCAGTATGGCGAACGATCCTGAACGGCCCTGCAGATCGTTTGGGGGCCTTGTAAACAGAAGGCCAGAGGAGTTTCGACCATTGGCTCGGGCGCTCGTCGAGGCAGGTTGGGGTTCGACACGTGAAAGTTTCAGAGATCTCGGAAGCTTCTGGCGATCTCTGGCAAGCTCACGGTTTCGTGAGAGCGTCGTGAGAACTTCGGGGCTCGTCGGAGGCGGGCAGCGCTGTCATGATTTCTGAGATGTCGTCGCGAATCTCGAAGGAGAGTCAATGGGCAAAGCTCGATCGTTGGCCGTCACTGCGGCGCTGGCTGCCGGCCTGACACTATCGGTGGGGACGGCCCCTGCTCAGGCCGACAGCATCAGGTACGTCTACTACTTCTACTCCGACTGCATCAATGGCGGGAACCTCGGCATTCAGTGGGGATGGTGGACCTCCTACAACTGTGTCTATACGGAAACCTACGGGCCGAAATGGGCGTTGTGGGCCTGACCGTTCGCTGACGGCATTTCTTTCGTACGCCATCCGCGATTAAGGCCGATCCCGGACGCTCTCACGTGGGTCGGGTTGATTCCGTCGCGCGTTGAGTGGCGTCCGGTACGGTGTCCTCCGTCTTGATGCCGTACTCCTTCAGCCGGGCCGTCAGGATGGCGGGTCTTGGCCTCGTCTTCCAGGCACGCCCATTGGCTGTAGGCGTCGGGGCGCAGCTTCAGGAGGTCAAGGGCCAGTACTTGTGCGGTTCGGTTCGGGCTTCAGTGGCACGATGCGGGGTCGTTCGTGCCATCACGGTGCCATCTGACGCAGCGACATGAGGGTGATGTCGGCGGCGCCCCGGACGCCTCGGCGGTGGGCTGGACGTAACCTGACCGCGGAGTCGATCGCCTCCGGCCGCCCCGCGAGGACACGATTGTGAATCGTTCCCTGTGTGGGGAGCCGCGCCGCTTGCCGCGCCGGTCAGCATGTGCACATGCTTCGCCGTCTGCGCAGGGGTCCTTTCCCGGTACCGGTCCGCATCGCCGACCGTCATGCCCAGACCACGGGGTCGGGCAGGGTTCCGTGGCGGCCGTGGGAGAAGACCCTGCTGGTGGCCTGCCTGCTCTCCGTGCTCGCTCTGGCGGGCGCGGTGATGGCGCTCGCCGACACCGGGGTGCGCCCCCCGGACAAGGCCACCACCAGCGTGGGCCTCCCCGCCAAGACCACCGATTGCCGCGCGGATGTCCTGGCGGGCGCGAGAATGACGGCCAAGCTGACGGTTGTGGCCGACAACGTGAACACCCCGTCGATACGCAGCCACTTCACCGTATCGATACCGGCAAGATGGCCGTGGACCGACGAGGTACGCGGCCATCTCGAATCGGCCGGGTACCGGCAGGCCATGCGCTGCCTGTTCGGGCCTGCCGCCGACGAGCCGAGCCGCTGGTGGGAGGAGCGGCGGCGCCTTCCCATGGCGGAGATCGGCGACTCGACCGTGACGGTCTCGGACGAGGTGGAGACGTATGTCAGCAACGCCGGCGAAGCCACCGCCGTCGGCCCATGGCGTACGGACCTCACCGTCACCACGTGGAGGCTCGCCCTCACCGTCCCCCAGGCGCTGAGCCGGGCGACCTGGGAGCGGATCGACGTACACCTGCCCGCCGGTTGGACCTCCCGCCTCGGGCTCACCCCGGACACGACCCGGGCCGGAGTCCTGACCTGGACGGACAAGCCTGCGTCAGGAGAACAGCAGCCCGTCCTCGCCCTGGCGCCCGACATGCAGGCCCGCGCGGTGGTGGCCATGTCGGAGATTCCGGGCAGCACATGGGCCTTCGCCATGGAGCACCTGTCCTATGGGGGCGTGCTGGTCTGGGCGCTGGTGGTGGTCCGGCGGGCGCGCGCGGAGGAGCCCTGGCGGGCCGAGCACCCACGTCGGTCGGCCGGATCCGACAGCAGGCGGTACCTGGCGGTCACCTCTGCCCGGGCGCATCGGATCCTCCTGTTGCAGGTCGTGGTGTCACTCGCCGTCGCCGCCGACATGGTCCTCTACGACGTCTGGGACAGCGCCGGCATCATGGATCTGGAACGCCCTGCCACGCTGTACCAACTGGTCGACGTGCTCTTCTGGGCGGCCGTGATCGTCTCGGTGGCCAGGCTGACCGCGTTCCGCTTCTCCCTGCTGTCGGCTGCGCTGATGATCTTCGTCCCCCTGACCGTCATCATGGCTGGAGACCTGCCTGTATCCGGAGTCCTGCTGAACGTCTATGTCCTCACCCTGACACTCGTCATGACCGTGCTCCAGCTGCTCCATGTCATGCGCGATCGCCCTTTCGACGATCAGGCCGTGAGAGCCCCCCGCTGGGTATGGCTCGGTGGTCTGGCGATCACGACCGTGGCGGTCGCGGTCCTGGTCAACCATCACGCACAGCGTCTCCCGTACGCGACCTGGCTCGACGACGTGGTGAACCCCTTCGAGGAGATGATCGACCACGTCGGCTGGTATCCCTGGGAGCTGGCGATGATACTCGCCGAGCTGCTCGCCGCCGTCACCATAGTCGCCGTGATCGCGCAACTTCACGCCAGAACTGCGGTACGCGGCCCGCTCGCGACCGGGCGCGATCTCGCGCTCGTCGTCTGGGTCTTCGCGGCGGCCATGTTCGACTGGACCGACAGCCTGCTCGGGACTTCGTTACCCCTGTCCGTGGTCGCGGTCGGGTGCGTCTTGTGGCTCGCGCTGACTTGCAGCCGGCCGTGGGCGCCGCTCAACAGGCCTGCCATCCGCGCCGCTTTGGCACGGCTGCCCGGCACGGCCCTGCAGAAGCACGCCGAGCTGTTCGACGAGGCCCGCAGGCGTTACCACACCTCCCGCGCGGAGCAGGACGCGCAGGACGACCCCGCGGCCACCGGCATTGATTACGTACGCCTGGCCTTCGCGTACGGGCCCCACCAGGACCCCTGGCGGACGGCCCGCTTCGCCGCCGCCGTCACGGGCGTGCTGGGCAGCGTTCCCGCGGTCTGGTTCCTGTGGACCGAGCTCAGCACCCCGTACTGGAGCTTCGCCGGTGGGCAGCCCTTCGGCGGGCTGCGCGTGCCCGCGATGATCCTCCAAGAGGCCCTGTTCTGGTCCGTTCCCGGTCTGCTGCTCGGCCTGTTATGGCGGAATCTGCCCGGACGGGTCGGCGCGATCAAGGTTCTGCCGATTGCCGTGAGCTACCTCGTCGCCGCGCTCGGGCACCTGCTGGTCTCGCGACTGCTCGGCCAGGACCCCGCCGTCTGGGCGGTGCAACGCTCGCTGCTCCTTTGGGGTGTGCTGTCCATGGCGGCCATCGCGATCGACCTCAAGACCGTGCGCCTGCTCGAACGCCGACCCACGACCACCAGGAACGATCTGGCCGCCCTCTACGGGTTCGTGGGCTGGCCGGCCCGTCTGATGGGCGTGCTGCCGCAGGTGGCCGCGGTCGCGCTGATGGTCTATGTCGTCCTCCAGCCGGACGTCGGCCTGGTGCAGAGCGATCCTCTGCAGGTGCTCAAACGCTGAGTCGGCCTATCTCGATCCAGGATCGGCCCCGGGCGATGTCAGCTGAGGCTCAGACCGCGGCCTGCGGTGCCCAGAAGGCGCGGGCGCCCATGAAGGTGATGCCCGCCGCCGATCAGTCCGGCGAGCACAGTGGCGATGTTGCTGAGTATGAGTTGTCCCCTCGATAGCAGCGCCGTCTCTAGCGGCGCTAGTTATGGTAGTGACCATATTTCTATCGTAGACATGATGTCTAGCATTGCTATGCTGCTGCCATGTCCGCCATCACCAAACGCCGCGAACGTGAACGCGCCCAACGCCATCAGCTGATCATCACGGCCGCCCGCGAACTGGCCGAGGCCGAAGGATGGGAGGCAGTGACAACGCGAAGGCTGGCTGAGCGCGTCGAGTACAGCCAGCCCGTGCTCTACAGCCACTTCAACGGGAAGGACGCCATCCTGCGCGCCGTTGCCATCGAAGGCTTCGCTGAACTCGCGGCCCGCCTGCGCCGTGCCCGGCTGGCCACCCCCGAGCCGCCTCAGGCACTGCACGCCGTCTGCCGCGCTTACCTGGAGTTCGCGACCGAGCAGCCCGCCCTCTACCAGGCCATGTTCGTCCTGCCGACCGATGTGAAGTTCGCGCACGCCGAGACGCCGCCCCCACTGCGCGCCGCTTTCGACGAGTTCGTGAGCTGCTTCCGCTCGGACAACCTGCGACGCGAACTGTTCGCCGAAGTCACCTGGAGCGCGTTGCACGGCATAGCCGCCCTGTCGGACAGTGGCCGCATCCCCCCGAACGGCCAAACGGAGCGGCTCGACTTCCTCGTCACCCAGATCGCCGGCACACCAAATGGACCGGCCACGCTGTGAGGGGCGATTGAAGGGCCAAGGATCTGAGCCGAGCCACTGGCATGGTCGTTGTGATCAAATCCTCCGCCTAGCTGAGTGCCACCGCGGAGGCCTACGACGCCGTCGCCGTTCGCTACGTCGATTTCGCCCGAGATGAGCTCGCCCAGCTGCCGTTGGATCGCGCGGTGCTTGCCGCGTTCGCCGAATTCGTGCGGGCAGGGGGCGCTGGTCGCGTGGCCGAGCTTGGGTGCGGCACCGGCCGGGTCGCAGCGCACCTGCGGGACCTGGAATTGGATGTTCTCGGTGTCGACCTGTCGCCGGTGATGATTGATCTTGATCGCCAGGCTCACCCAGACCTGCGCTTCGAGAAGGTGGCGTCGGCTTACCGGTGGCCGATCGACGAGCCGTTAGGTGTCCTTCCTGATCTGGCGGCGCACGAATAACGCCACACCCACCCAAATCAGCACGTGGATCACGCCGTCCCTGAAGTACCGACACCAGGGGATGGGGTGCTCTCCCGTCGCCACAGAGATGGCGCCTCCGAGAAGAAGAAAGAGGCACACCGCAGAGATCGTGCCACTGATCGCCAAAGTGGCAATGGGACGAGCGCGGACCTGCCTGCCATACCGGTTCCCGGCAGCGGTGATTCTCTCCCGCACCGCACCGCTCGCCTCCATGACCGCGATCATCTCAGATTGCCGACAGCGTCCGGAAGAAGGACTTTCGACAGCCAGCAGCATTGGATGCGTCCATGCCGTCCCCTGTCTTCACCATCGTGGAGGAGCCGCGTATCGAGCGCGTGATGTTGCGTTTCTGGCCCATTCATGCCGCCCATGTCTCACCAGGCGGGTAGCCGGGTGCCGTCGCGTAGGGCGTCCAGGCGGGCCATGGCCGGAGTGGCGGTGATGCCGTGCAGCACCACCGAGGCGACCACGGTGAAGGCGGTTACCGCCCACAGCTCTTCCGGCGGGACGCCGAAGTCGGCCTGGCCGAGCGCGTACGCCAAGTAGAACAGCGAGCCGATCCCCCGGATGCCGAAGAACGAGATCATCAGCCGTTCCTTGGGGCCGGCCGGGCCGCGTACCTGGGACAGCCAGCCCGCGAGCGGACGGATCACCAGCAGCAACAGCAGTCCCACCGCGGCGCCCCGCCAGGTGAGGGCGGCCAGGCCGCCCGCGGCCACGAAGCCGCCGAGCAGGAGCAGCAGCCAGGCGGTGAACAGCCGCTCGAGCTGCTCCACGAAGCTGTGCAGGACGTTGTTGTAGCCGTGGCCGAACTCGGCCCGCCTGATGGTGCACGCGGTGACGAACACCGCGATGAAGCCGTAGCCGTGCGCGAGTTCCGTCAGCCCGTACGCGAGGAAGGTCGCGGCGAGCGCGACGAAGCCTTCACGATGCTCCGCCAGCCGCAGCTCGTCGGCCTGGGAGTGGAAGAACAGCCGTCCCAGCAGCCGGCCGATCAGCAGCCCGCAGACCAGCCCCGCCACGATCCGATAGAGCACGTCCACCAGCGCCCACTCGCCTGCCCATCCCGCGCCGCCGACGGCGGCCACGGCGATGGCGGCGTACACGACGGGGAAGGCCAGCCCGTCGTTCAGCCCCGCCTCCGAGGTCAGCGCGAAGCGGACCTCGTCGTCCGCGTTCTCGACGTCGCCGGGCTCGCCCACGTTCACGTCGGAGGCGAGCACCGGGTCGGTGGGCGCGAGCACCGCTCCGAGCAGCAGCGCCGCCGCGATGGGCCAGCCCATCACGAACGCCGCCGCAGCCGTCACCCCCGCGACGGTCAGCGGCATCGCCCAGCCGAGCAGCCGCCACGTCGTGGTCCAGTTGCGTAATCCGACGCGCCGGTTGAGCGCGAGCCCCGCTCCCATGAGGGAGACGAGTACGCAGATTTCCGTGATGTGCTCCAACGCCACCCGATGAGTGATCGGGTTGGGTTCGGGCAGGCCGATCGGCAGCAGGAACAGCAGCACACCGCCGAGCAGGTACACCAGGGGCAGGGAGAGCGCCCGGCGGGCGAGCAGGTTGGGCAGGACGGCGGCGAGCAACGCGGCGGCGCCGGCGAGGGCGAGAATGAGATCGGGGGTGGGCATCCCGGACCACCTGCCCCAAAGGTCACCGCGCATCCCACGTTGGGCAGAGTTCTCGAACCCGGTAGGCGCGGCCATCTCCGGTCGCGGGCGCGCATACAGGCACGAGACAAACGGCATGCAACCACCACGCAAGTGCTTCGCCGTTACCTGATCACCGTACGCCGGACAGGACCGCGGAGTAAGGAACACGCTGATGGCGCGTAGAGGGATGCTGCTCCCGGTAGGAGTGGCCGTGGAAGTGATCGGTGGCATCGTGCTGGCGGCCGGGATCACCGGGATGATGAAGTGGCCGGCACCGGAGTGGGCGTCCATCGCCTTCCCCATCGGCATGATGCTGTCGATCCCCGGGGGCTTCATGATCGTGTTGGGCCTCGTCAACGGCGCGACGCGTACGGCCAGGTCGAGCTTCGACGGAGCCGTGAAGCCGAGCGGAGCCGGCAGCCTGAAGGGGATGATCAAGGGCATGGCCGGCGGCAACCATGACCTGTGGAACGACGGCGACCCGGCCGGCGCTGTCATCCTGTCGATGCAGGACACGGGTGTGACGATCAATGACCAGCCCATGGTCGCGTTCGATCTGGACGTGCGCCCCGAGGGCGGAGCCGCGTACCGTGTCGTCCACCGCGAGACGATGCCCCGCCTCCTCGTGGGCGCCATCCTCCCCGGCGCCCATCTCCCCATCTTCGTCGACCCGCGCGACCCTGGCCGCGTTCTCATCGACTGGGAGCTCGCTCCGAGCTGGAACTCCCCGCCGGCGGCGAGCGGGTGTAGGCCGATGACATCCTCGCTCGGGGCGTGCCCGCCATGGTCACGTTCTCTGTGAGCGCACCCGGCTCGCGGCCAAGATCGATCGCCGCGCACATGATCATGTGCGGCGCTCCAGGAGGCGTGATCTCCTTGGAGAGCGGCGGGGCCGGGGCCAGGTGGACCCGCAGATCCTGCCCGCTCAGCTGGTGCTCGTCGTGGCGGCCGGTTGCCGGGACGGGGCCAGCGTGGCCCACACGACGACGGTGATGATGACGCAGACGCCCGCCATGCCCCAGGAAGTGACGTGCCAGGCGTCGGTGAAGTGCAGGGCGTGCTCGGCGCGGCCGGGACCGGCGAGGTCACCGGCGGCGATCCGGCCCGCGGACGCGATGTCACCGGTCCGGGCCTGGATCAGGTTGGTCAGGGCGGTGCCGAAGAGGGTGATGACCATGGTGGCGCCTCCGGCGCGGATCGTGTTGAGCAGGCCCGTGGCCAGGCCGATCCGCTCGGGCGCCACCTCGTTCAGCGCCTGGGCGTCGGTGGTGCCGATCACCAGTCCCATGCCGACGCCCAGCGTGGCCAGCGGGCCCAGCAGGGCGAGCGCGCCGATGCCGGGATGGAGCACGGTGAGCCCCGCGTTACCGGCGGCGATCAACAGCAGGCTGAGGGTGATGAGGGTCCGAGGCGGCAGACCCCGGTTCACCAGCCGGGCTCCCACCTGCGGCATGAGCAGGACCGGCGCAGTCAGCATCAGCCTGGTGAGCCCGGCACCCTGGGCGGACACGCCGTTGACCCCCTGCAGATAGGTGGGCAGGAACGCCGTCACCCCCGCGGCCCCGGCTGCGACGAAGAGGCAGGCCAGGCACCAGGCCATGAAGCGGCGCCGGCGCAGCAGGGCCAGGTCCAGCACGGGATGCGCGCTGCGGCGCTCGATGAGCACGAAGGCCACCAGCAGGACCGAGCCGGCGGCGAGCGGGACGAGCACCGCGGCGCTTCCCCATCCCGACTCCGAGGCCTGGTTGACGCCGAACATGACCAGCCCGAGCGCACCGATGAGCGTCACCGACCCGGCGAGGTCGACCCGGCCCCTGGTTGCCCCGCGCGATTCGGCCATGAACGCGGTGCCGGCCCATAGCAGCAGGCCGACGGCGGCGAAGACGGCGAAGGTGGCGCGCCACCCGAAGGAGCCCACCAGCCAGCTGGACAGCGTCGGCCCGATCGCCATGCCCACTCCGGCCGTGGTGCCCATCGCCCCGAACGCCCGGGTCCGGGCGCGCCCGGTGAATGTGGCGCCCAGGATCGCGCCGCCGCCGGCCATCACCCCGGCGGCGCCGATGCCCGACAGCGTCCGCGCCACGTCCAGCAGCAGGATGTCGGTGGCGATCGCGGCGGCCAGAGCGCCCGCGGTGTAGGCGACGGCGCCGAACGCGAAGACGCGGCGGCGGCCGAACAGGTCGCCCAGTGAGCCGGCCACCAGCATCACCGACGCGGCGGCCAGAAAGTAGCCGACGACCACCCATTGGAGCGCCGCGCCGGAAGCGCCCAGGTCGGCGCCGATGCGCGGCAGCGCGACCGTCGTCCCCGACATCAGCATCGGCAGGACGAGGAAGCCGAGCAGCACCGCGGCCAGGGTCACCCCCGGATGTCCGCGCCCTTCCCGGGTCACGGCCGCCGCCCGTCGCCGGGCCGCGTCGAGGCGCTCTCGTGTCATGGCCGCCGCCGGTCGCCGGGCCGCGTCCAGGTGCTCTCGCGTCATGGCCGCCTGCCGTCGACCCGGGTGGCGACCTCGCCGAACACCGAGCCGGCCTGGGCGAGGAAGTCGCCGGGGAAGCCCAGGGTGAAGTCGGTGCTCTCCTCCAGCAGGCGCACCGCGTCGGCGGGGAGGGTGAGGTCGAGGACGCCGAGGGTGTCGTGGAGTTGCTCGGCGGTCCTGGCGCCCACGATCGGGTGTACGGCCCGCGAGCGCGCCCGGGTCCAGGCGATCGCCACCTGGGCGGGAGTGGCGCCCAGGTCTTCGGCGACCTTCTGGACCGCTTGCGCGGCGCCGCGCTCGCGCGGGCCGAGGGAGTCGGGCGCGACCCGGGTCCTCGCCTTCGGGCCGCCGGGGCGGGTGAACGCGCCCGACAGGACGCCGTGGGCGAGCGGCCCCCAGGCGGCGACCGTCATGCCGAAGGTCTCCGCCATGGGCAGCAGCTCGCGTTCGATGTCGCGGTTGAGCAGGCTGTACGGCGCCTGCACGGCCGCGAACGGCGTCCAGCCGCGCGAGTCGGCCAGCGTGTTGGCGTGGGCGACGACCCAGGCGGGCGCGTCGGAGAGGCCGACGTAGAGGATCTTCCCCGCGCGCACGGCGTCGTCCAGTGCCCGCATCGTCTCCTCGATCGGAGTGTGCCGGTCCCACAGGTTGACCCAGTAGAGGTCGAGGTAGTCCGTACGCAGCCGCCGCAGGCTCTCCTCCAGGGAGAGCGTGAGGTTCTTGCGGTGGCTGCCGGCGGCGTTCGGGTCGGTGCCGTCGCGCGAGACGGTGTACTTGGTGGCGACGACGAACCGGTCACGGCGGCCCTGCAGGAATTCACCGAGCAGGCTCTCGCTCTGCCCATCGCCGTAGAAGCCGGCCGTGTCGACGACGTTGCCGCCGGCCTCGGCGTACAGGTCCAGGATGCGTCGTGCCTCGGCGTCCGAGGCGCCCATCCTCTGCTCGCCGAAGGTCATCGCGCCCAGGAACACTTCCGAGACCCGCAGGCCGGTACGGCCCAGCAGCCGGTATCGCATGGGATCTCTCCTTTCCGGAAGATCAGGCGGAGACGGGCAGCGAGGCGGTCTCGCGCAGCGGCTGGAGCGCCCGGGACCAGGCGATGACCTCGTCGAGCAGCTCCATCAGGGTGGGCTCCTGGTGCGGTCCCGGTGCGATCGTGCCGGGCTCCGTCGGGTCGGTGATCTCGAAGTCGGTGAAGGCCGACAGCGCCACCTGGGTGCGCACGTTGGCGACCTGCAGCTCGGTCATGACCAGGCGGAGGTGCTCTACGGCCCGGGTGCCGCCGAGCACGCCGTGGCTCACGAATCCGGCCGCCTTGTTGTTCCATTCCGCGTACAGGAAGTCGATCGCGTTCTTCAGAGCGGCGGGGGCGGAGTGGTTGTACTCCGGGGTGACGAAGACGAACCCGTCGAACGAGCCGATGGTCCTGGCCCACCTGGCGGTGTGTTCGTGGCGGTAGTCGCCGAACAGCGCGGGCACGGGCTCGTCGAGCATCGGCAGCTCTTGGTGGGCCAGGTCGACGAGCTCGAAGGCCGCCTCACCGGCCGTGACGGCCGGGTGCCTGGCGGCGACCTCGGCGACCCAGCGGGCGGCGACTTCGGTCCTGCGGCTGTCGCGGGTGCTGCCGACGATGATGGCGATCCTGGTCATGCGGGTTACTCCTCTGCTGCTTCGGGTGCGGCACGAGCTAAAGTACAACGCACAGGGCAATAAGTAAAACGCTCACGGCAAAAACGAGGCGATCCAGGGTGCCCGGTGCGAGCAGCACGTCGTCACGTCCGCGCGGAGGGCTGGCGGGCGAGCCTCGCAGGCGCGCTCACGGTGTTCGCGCGGGTGGTCGGGCACTGGAGCCGACGGTGGCGGGATACGCCGGCGGAACGCGCACGGTCCGGGTGCCCGCTGGCCTTGCCGGTCGTCTTCGAGACCCGGTAGATCGCCACCCCCGTCTTGGTTTTCGAGCGGACGATCAAGCGTCCCGCCTGAGAGCCGTACGAAATTCGTTGGAAGTATTCAGATCAGCACCGATGTCATTTCCATTTCGGGATCATCCGGAGGGCTTTTGATCTCCTCGCAGTCCAATTCCGGGTACTCTGCCGGGCGTGCGGCGATTGATCACGTCTCGCGGAGTATGGCTCGCGCTTTCGGCTGCCGTAGTGGCAGCGACGATTGTTGCGATCGCGCGTTCTCGCCGGCGCCCGACGGGACGGCGTCCAGTTCAGCAGGACGAGGCGGCCTCCGATAGCTCGTTTCCAGTCCAGACCGAGACCGGCCCCGTATCGCAGTGGCCCCCGGTTCCGCTCCTCGGCACCCCCACTGCTGACGACCTCGGGCGCTATGCCCGCGGGCCCTCCGTTTTCGACCGCCCCGCGTTCACGAGGATCTTCGAGCGCGGCGAGCCGAGAAAGCCGCTGGACGAAGCGGCCCGACGCCGCCTGACCCGCTGGGGCATCGCCGGACTCGCGCTCCTCTTGCTGACCGCCGGCACTCAAGCCCTTGAATCCTCGGTCTTCTCCAAGGAAACGGGGGTCGAGGCTGCCGAGGGGTATCGGTATGCGTTCGAGCTGCGGCCATGCGTCGGGACCGCCTCCTGCTCGTTCACCGAGATCGAGCAGGAGAACGCTCCGGAGGGTGATCACTTCCCTCAGCCCACCGAAGGCGGGGAGACGCAAGAGCCGGTCCCGGCCTATCAGGAGAGTCCCGACGCGGACTGCCGCCCCAAGAGCGCCAACCCGCGAGTACGGAAGCTCAACGCGAAGGTGACCCGGGCAGTCAACCGGCAGTGGCAGCGGATCGAGGCGTGGTTGAAGATCAACGCCCCCAGAACTCATCGCACGCTCGGCAAGCCCGGAAAGGCCGAGGCCATCGCGGCGGCGGAGGCGCAGATGGGCTTGCGATTCCCCGACGACCTGCGGGCGTCACTACTGCGGCACGACGGGACGGTCCCGGTGAAGGACACCTGGGGCTTCGGCTTTCTGGGCAACTCGAATCTGAGTGTCCGGCAGATCCCGGATACGTGGCGGGGGCTGTGCGAGATCGACGGTGCGGACGAAGGCGATGGGGGGTTCTCCGATCCGCGAACGGAATGGTGGGACGGGCGAATGCTGCCCTTCGGCGACAACGGGTCGGGTGACCACCTCGTGATCGACTCGGTGAAGCGCGACGTCGGCAACACCGATCACGAGGGGAGTATGAGCTTCACGCCTGGAGGGGCGCGGATCCGCTCGTACTACGCCCTGCTGAAGGCCACCGCCGACGCCATGGAGAACGGCGGCTCCGTCGGCTACTGGAAGCCCAAGGCAGTCGCCGGTGAGCTCGACTGGGAGGTCCTCTGAGTCCGCTCAAGGTGTTCCGCGGGCATCTCGTCTCGGCCATTTTCTGCGCCACCAGAAGGCATGCGTGTTGACGATGATCCGGCGCGCGTACCGGCTTGAAGTCCGTTCCAAGTCGCTGACCATTCCGTGCCAAGTCGCGCTCTCTAACGTGACACGCGACGAAAGGGAGGGACGTCATGAAACGCGTCTACAGGGTCTTGGCCTATCTCGTGGCGATCGAGGTGGCCGTGCAAGCGGCGATGGCGGTCTGGGGGGACGCCGGGCTCGGCAAGTGGGTCGGAGAGGGCGGCGTGCTCGACAAGACGCTCGCCGAGAGCGGTGAAGCGCCGTTCCCGGAGTTCGCCGGCATGGTCGTACACGCCTTCAACGGGATGATCGCCATCCCGGTCATCGCGCTGCTCCTGCTGATCTCCTCGTTCTGGGCGAAGGTCCCTGGAGCGGTGAAGGCGGCCGGACTGGTGTTGCTGCTCGTCGTCCTGCAGGTCACCTTCGGCATCATCGGCCACAGCATTCCGCTGGTGGGTGCCGTGCACGGCCTCAACGCGCTGCTGCTGTTCACCGCGGCGCTGTACGCGGCGCGGCGGGGCGCGGCCGTGCAGTCGTCGGCCGCGCCGGTGTCACAGCCTGCGGCTCGAGGCTGACGGCGCGTCCCATGAATCGTCGGGGTGGTGGTCGCGTCCGGCTCGCCGTCGCGTGCGTCGCGACCATGGGCGTACTGGGGCCGTTGGGCTGGCTGTGGCAGGACAGCCTGCTGCCGGCGGCGTACTCGGTCATGGACATGGGGTACGCGGATTACGGGGGCGGGCCGGTCGGCTCCCCGGGGCACGAAGCGCATTCAGGAGGAGGCGCGTCGGCGCACGGCGGCCGTGGACGGCAGCCGGGGGCGGGGCGTGACGTCACGCAACTGATCGCCGACGCGGACCTCCCGGCCGACGTCGCGGTGACCATGGTCGCCCGCAAGCAGCGGTTCCGGCTGCCGTCCGGCCGCGCTTTCGAGGGCTACACGCTCAACGGCCGATCGCCCGGCCCGGTCATCAAGGCGGCCAAGGGGCAACTGGTCCAGGTGCGGCTGATCAACGAGTCGGTTCCGGGGGGCATCACGCTGCACTGGCACGGCGTCGACGTGCCCAATGCCGCGGACGGAGTGGCCGGCGTCACCCAGGACGCGGTCGGCATCGGCAAGGAGTTCACCTATCGGTTCGTCGCCGACCAGGCGGGCACCTTTTGGTACCACTCTCACCAGATGTCGCATGAGCAGGTCCGTGGGGGGCTGCTCGGGGCACTGGTGGTCACACCGGCTCCGGGCAAGGACGCCGACGCGGGCCGGTCCATCGACGTCGAGGCGTTGGTGCACCTGTACGGCGGAGTGCGCACCATCAACGGGCGTGAGGGTGATGTCCGTATCGAGGCGCCTCCCGGCGCGCGGGCACGGGTGCGGGTGATCAACACTGAGTACGGCGTCATGCCGGCGTGGGTGAGCGGCGCGCCGTACCGGCTGGTCGCCGTCGACGGCACGGAGATCAACGAGCCCACGGCGGTTCAGGACAAGGCCGTGGCGGTGGCCGCCGGAGGACGCGCCGACATCGAGGTGACCATGCCCGAGGACGGCTCACCGGTCCGGGTCCACCTCGGCGGCCCGGCCGGCATCGTGCTCGGCTCCAAGGCGTACGACCTGGCTCCGGTCCCTCGGCCGGCGGCGACGCTCGACCTGCTCACGTACGGCACCCGGGCGCCGCTTGCCTTCGACCCCGGCAAGGCCGACCGGCGCTTCGCCTACGACATGGGGCGCCGGCCCGGCTTCCTCGACGGGGTCCCGGGGGTGTGGTGGACCGTCAACGGCCGCCTCTATCCCGACGTGCCGATGTTCCACGTGGCCGAGGGCGACGTGGTGCGGATGCGCATCTCCAACGACAGCGGCGAGGCCCATCCCATGCACCTGCACGGCCACCACGCGGTGGTGCTCAGCCGCGACGGCGTGCCGGCCACGGGCAGCCCCTGGTGGGTGGACTCCCTGGAGGTCGCCGTCGGCGAGTCGTACGAGATCGCCTTCGTCGCCGACAACCCCGGCGTCTGGATGGACCACTGCCACAACCTGCCCCACGCTTCAGAAGGGCTCACCGCCCACCTGATGTACGAGGGCGTCACCACGTCGTTCACCGTGGGAGGCCCGGCCGGGAACGAGCCGGAGTGAGCGCTGGTACAGACTGATGACGCATATCACGTAGCACATGGGGCTACACAGAGCTACGACAGGCGCATGATGAAGGTCATCACCCAGCGAGAGTTCCGCAACAACTCCGCCGCCGTCATGGATCAGGTCGAGGCGGGCGAGGTCTTCCACATCACCCGCAACGGAGTCGAGATCGCGGAGCTGCGACCGCTTCCGCGTCGGCGGCGCCTGAGTGCTGAAGAGCTCGTCGCCAGGCATCGCCGGCTCCCAGCCGTGGACTACGCGGAAATGCGCCGGGAGGCCGACGAGTTGTTCGGCTCCGAAGACCGCATCGACGACGACCCCTGGGAGCGGCGCGATGGCTGAGCGGTACAGCGCCGGAGTGATCGACACGTGCGTCTACATTGACCTCACCCAGATCTCTCCTGCCGATCTTCCGGTTTATCCCGAACTCGCGGCCATCACACTCGCCGAACTCCACCAGGGTGTGGCCATGGCAAAGGACCAGGCCACCCGAGCCGCGCGCATGGAGAAGCTGGGCGCCGCGGTGACCGACTTCGAGCCTCTGCCCTTCGACGCCGACGCGGCGGCCCGCTACGGCAGCCTTGTCGCACTGACGCTCGCGGCGAAGCGCGACCCTCGGCCTCTGCGAATGGACCTCATGATCGCTGCAGTCGCCTCCAGCCGAGGCTTGCCGCTCTACACGCGCAACACCGACGACTTCGTCGGCCTGGAAAGCCTGGTCACCGTCGTCCCTGCGTAAACGTCAATCCCCGGTGATGCGAGACCGGCCGGTCCAGGGCCTCGTTGTGCTCCTCCAGCCCGCAGTGTCCCTGAGGAATCGATCAAGTCTAGAAACCCGGCTTCGCGGGGCGGACCCCCGTGAAGCCGGCAGATCAGCTCCTTACGAGGCCGTCCAACCTGGGAGGCCAGGCATGGGGCCAGGGAACGTGCGGGTCCGCTGGGCGGTCAGCTCGGCCGGCGGCACGGCCGGGCATCGTGCACCCTTGCCCGGCACGGTGAGGGAGGTCAGATAACGGTCGAACGCGAGGGTCGGGCACTCACCCCGGCCGTAGACCCCGTGCCCCCACCCTTCGTAGGTGAGCAGCCTGGCCTCGCGGCCGATCTGCAACGCCGCGTTGACCGCCCACGGGTAGCCGGTGGCGGGGTCGTGCAGGGCGTTGGCCAGCAGCAGCGTCGGGGTGCCTGAGACGCGGAGGCGGTGCTGGGGGTTCGGGACCGGGGTAGGCGTGCCGAGGCACGCGGCCGTTATCGGGTGGGCCGCCGCGCTGACCAGCATGTCCGGCGCGATCGCCGCCGACCTGCGCAGGTGGCGCGCATACTCGCGGTAGTCGCGGACGGGCACCGCATAGTCCAGGCAGAAGACCTGGGTGGCGTCGTTGATCACCTCCTCGCTCTTGGCCGCCGGCGGCGTGAGGATCGCGCGCGCCGTCTGGTCACCGCTCTCCAGCGCCACCAGGAACTCGGCCAGCTCCTTGTAGGCGGGGCCGTAGAACGCGCCGAACGCCTGCGAGATGAGGCCCAGCTTGCTCAGCGGGATCTCCGGCCTGCCAGGCAGGTGCAGCTCGCCGCGCTCGGCCCGGGCAAGCAGTTCCTTCCAGAGCCCGCGGATGTCCCTGCCGTGCAGCGCGCACGAGGTGGTCCTGCCGCACCAGGCGACGAACTCGTTGAACGAGTCCTGGGAGGTCCACGACTCGGTGTCCAGGAACGCCGTCGTGCCGAGGCTGTGGTCCATGTTGCTGTCGAGCGCCAGGGCACGTACCCGCTGCGGGAACCGCTCGGCGTAGAGCTGTCCGATGAGCGTGCCGTACGAGACGCCGTAGTAGGTGAGCTTGTCGTCGCCCAGCGCGGCACGCAGGGCGTCGAGGTCGCGTATGACGTTGCCGGTGTGCACCTGGTCGAACAGCGGCCCGGTGCGAGCCCGGCAATCCTGCCGGTAGCGCTCGTTGTAGGCGAGCAGGGCGTCGAAGTCGGCCTGGCTCTTCAGCGACAGCGGGTCGGGTGCCTGCCTGGCCAGCTCCAGCGAGCACCGGATCGGATGGCTGCGGCCCACGCCGCGCGGGTCGAATCCGACGACGTCGAAGCGGCTCGTGAGCTCCGGTGTGAAGCCGAGCCAGTTCTGGAGTACGGCGTCCACGCCGGACCCGCCCGGCCCGCCCGGGTTGATCACCAGCGACCCGGTCCGGGCCGCCGGATCGGTGGCCTTGCGGCGGGCGAGCGCCAGCTCGAACGTCTCGCCGCCGGGGTTGTTCCAGTCGACGGGTACGGCCAGCGTGCCGCACTCGGCCGTGGGATCTTCCTCGCACGGCG
This sequence comes from Nonomuraea sp. H19, assembly GCF_052068215.1. Lineage (NCBI taxonomy): Bacteria > Bacillati > Actinomycetota > Actinomycetes > Streptosporangiales > Streptosporangiaceae > Nonomuraea > Nonomuraea sp. H19. The sequence goes on from NZ_JBQHCV010000038.1 coordinate 27,446, forward strand.
CCCAGGAGATGGCGTCCGCGGCGGAGGCCGGGGCCACGGGTAGTAAGGGGACGACGAGGGCGAGTAAGAAGGCAAGGCTCAGAACAGGTCTTCGCACAGCGAATCCAATCGTCGGGAACTCGATCATCAATCAGATCTCCCGACAAGGCCATCCGACTCGGGTATGAAACCCGCGTCATCCTCAGGTGCCTCTGATGCTCGTGGAATCAGCCGTATGCGATGAAAGGCCGGCTCGGCAGCCTCGCGGTCGAAAAAGAGCGGCCCTTCTGGTGATGTCAGAAAGGCCGCTCTCACGGTTCACAAGGTCATGACGTAGCCCGCAGCCCACGGCCGGGGTGGCTCGCCCTCCGCACGGCGCACAGCAGCCGGTTGTTGCCGCGCTGCCAGAGTGTCCCGATCTCGGCGAAGCCCGCTTCGCGCAGGGCCTCGACGTGATGCGACAGCAGGTGGGACTCGGAGCCGTGGTGGCCTGCCCCGGCCGTGGTGCGCTCCTGGTTGAGCCCGGCGAACGCCGGGTCCGCCGCGATCGCGTCCCACCAGGCCCGCCAGTCCTCCGGCCGGTTGCCGCCGAACGTCCGCTCGGTCTCGCGCTCGTGCACGGCCCGCTCCAGCCGCGCCAGAGCAGGCGTGGTGTCGTCGGTGTCCATGTGATCTCCGTTGAGCAGCACCCCTCCAGGCCGCAGCAGGGCCGCCACCTCGGCGTACACCCTGCGCAGGTCGAAGTCGGAAATCCAGTGCAGCGCCGTCGTGCTGACCGCGGCGTCGGCCGGCCGGTCCAGGCCGAGCAGCTCCGTCCACCCGCTCGTCCGCAGATCGGCCGCGACGAACGTGAGCTGCGGATAGGCCGCCCGCCCGAGCCCCAGCAACAGCGGATCGGCGTCCACCGACACGACGGTGGCCTTGGGGAGCCGGTCGAGCAGTCGCGCGGACAGCGACCCTGGCCCGCACCCCAGGTCGATGACCAGCGGATCGGGCCGGCCCAGTGCCTCCACGGCGTCGATCAGGGCGGTGAATCGTTCCTCGCGGTCGGGAAGGTAACCCTCCTGCTGGCGGTCCCAGCGCGCGATCCACTCCAGTGCGGCATCGTGAGTGAGCACGTACGTCTCCTTGTGACTGTCGTTTAAGCTTTCGACAGTCACAACCTAGAACACGAAGGTGTAACCGGTCAATTGGATTTCAACAGTCACACGGATGGAGTGGTCCGGGCCGCGGTGGCGCTGGTGAACGCGCTGACCCCGGGCGAGAGGCGCGGACGCGCCTTCCCCGTGCCCGCCGATCCGGCCGCCGCCGCCACCGAGGGCCTGCGCGCCGTCTATCCGGCCTACCGAGAGCTCACCCAGGCGGAGGGCGCCGAGTTGGCCGAGGTCGCGGCCCGCTTGCGCACGGTCTTCACCGCCGTCGCCGCGGACGACATCGACACCGCCGCCACGCAGATCAACGCGCTGCTGGAGGAGACCCGCGCCAGGCCGCTCCTGGAAAGGCACGACGGCGAGCCGTGGCACCTGCACTTCCACGGTCGTGGCGGGACCGCGGCCGGCGACTGGGCGGCGGGCTGCGCCACCGGCCTTGCGATCGTGCTGGGCGGCGAGTTCAGCGACCGCCTCGGCGTCTGCACGGCGCCGCACTGCGACCGCGTCTACGTGGACGTCTCGCGCAACGGCGCCCGCCGGTTCTGCTCCACGGCCTGCCAGAATCGCGTCAAGACGGCGGCATTCCGGGCGAGGAGCAAGACCGAGTGAGCCGCCCTCGACGCGGCCCACGGGAGCGGGCCCCCTGCCCCAGCTCCCCGGGGCGGCCGGGGAGCTGGGGCCCGTTCATTCCGCGGCCACCCGCTCTGCCTCTTCGTGCAGTGCGAGGACCAAGGCCAGCTCCAGATTGAGCTGGTCGAGGTCCTGTGGCGCGAGACCGTCAAGGACGCTCATGGCGGGCCTCCCTGAGCATGAGACGTCCCAGAAGTCACATCGGTTCACATTTCAGGTTTCAGTCCTGAATCGTTCCCACGCTGATTGGCGTGTCATGCCGAGTGAGGCGCCGATGCGTTCCCAGCTGACGTCTCTGCTGCGCAGGTGTGTCACCCAGTCGCGCAGATTGTCGTCGACCTGCGCCTGTACGGCGGCGATTTTCGGGAGATGGCCGAGGATCTGCTCCTCGGTCATGGATTCCCATAGGGGGAGCCGGGGGCTCGGTTGAGGGGCGAGCCGCTCCTGTTCGAGGATTGCATTGCACAGACCGATGCACTCGTCGCAAATATGCACACCAGGCCCGGCAATGAGCTTGTTCACCTCCGTGTGTCTCTTGTGGCAGAAAGAGCAGCGGGTTTTGTCCTTCCAGTCAGGCATGGCCTGACGGTAATCCGTCAGGCGGCACCTGACAACCCTCTCTGTCGATCCTGTTCCATCTGCGCCCGCAGGATGGTCTGGCGCTCTTCGGTGATCCTGGCGCAGAGCGTCACGTACGCAGTCAGCACCTTCGAGTACGCCTGACGCGCCTGGTCGAGCTGCGCCTGCAGGCTCAATATGTGATCAGGGTCGCCGAGCCGCTCCGCCTCGGCCAGCAACATGCGAGCCTCGTCGACGATCTCTTCGGCGCGCATCCTCGTGCGGCGGAGCAGAGCCGTGCACTCGTGCAGCTCTGTCAGCCGCGCCGAGGAGGCAATGAACTCGGCAGTGTGCCCGGCTGAACCGTTGGCCGACCACCTGCGGAGATCCGATCCCATTTCCCGCCACCTCCCGGTCAAGGATGCCTAACTGTAGACGCGCCACCCTCGCGAGCGGATCACCAGGGACGGCTGGGAGGATCTCAATGCACCTGGCGGAGAGGTTTCTACCCCCGGGAGGGAAAACCTCGTTCCTGAAACTCATTCGGTCCAGGATGAATGTGGCATTTAGCGGTCTTGACTGCAGTTATTTGAGGAATGCCGCGAATATCCGGTGATAGCAAAAGCAGGGGATGAAGAGCTTCGATCGGCCCCCATGAGCACGGGCGCTCGTCACATACTGAATCGGAACGACAGCGCAACGTGTCCGGGAGTGGTGGCGATGCCGCAAGCAGCGAACGACGACGACGCGGTGGACGTCAGCGTCGTCATCCCCGCCCACAACTGCCGCGACTACCTGGACAGGTGCCTGACGTCCGTGCTCGTGCAGCGGGTGAAGAAGGAGATCGTCGTCGTGGACGACGGATCCACGGACGGCAGCGCCGGCCTGCTCGACCTGTACGCCGCCTACCACAAGGACAGCGTCCGGGTGATCCACATCGAGAGCTGCGGCGGTGCGGGCCGCCCGCGCAACGTCGGGCTCGACCACGCCACCGGGCGCTACGTGTTCTTCTGCGACGCCGACGACTACCTCGGCCCCGAGGCGCTGGAGCGCATGGTCGCCATGGCGGACAGGAACGACTCCGACATCGTGCTCGGGAAGATCGTGGGGCACGGCAGGCGGGCGCCGGTGTCGATGTTCCAGCGCAGCGCCGACCGGGTGGACCTCGGCGACAGCACCGTCTACAACAGCCTGAGCTGCTTCAAGCTGTTCAGGAGAGAGCTGCTCGACCGCCACCGCATCCGGTTCGGCGAGGGCATGCTGGTGGGCGAGGACATCCTCTTCACCGTCCACGCCTACTGTCACGCCCAGGTGATCTCCGTGGTCGCCGACCACGACTGCTACCACCTCGTGGCCAGGCCCGACGGCAGCAGCATCATGCAGCAACCGGGCAGCAGGGACCCGCTCGCCTGGCTCGCCATGATCCGCGAGCCCATCCGGCTCATGGCCCGGCACATCCAGGCGGGCCCGCTCCGCGACCACCTGCTGCGCAGGCACTTCCGGCTGGACGCCTTCGCCCAGCTCGGAGCGGTGTTCCTGGAGAGCGACGACATCCGGCGCAAGGACATCGCCCGCGAGGTGGCGGCGCTCTGCGAGGAGTGGTACACGCCGGGCGTGCACGAGCTGCTCAACAGCATCGACCGGCAGCGGGCCGGCGCCCTCGACGACATCGACCGCCTCGTGCGCCTGGCCCGCATCGAGAGCGCCACCGTGCGGCGCAAGCTGACCGGCCTGCGCTGGGACGGCGATCGCCTGGTGGTGACCGGCGCCGCCCGGCTCGACGGCATCGGCAGGGACGACGGCGTCGCCGTGGTGCTGCGCTCCCGGTACGACCCGGCAACCGAGCTCGTCATCCCGGCCGAGCGCAAGGGCGGCGAGTTCAGCGCCGGCATCGACGCGGGCGCGCTCGGCCCCGGCATCTGGGACCTGCGGGTGGCCGTCGAGATCGAAGGCGTGGTGCGGTTCGGCAGGCTCGGCGCCGATCGCGACAGCGGCATCACCCGCCCGCCCCCGCGGCTGCTCGGGAACGTCGCGGTCCTGCCGTACTTCACCAGGGACAACGACAACCTGAGCATCGACGTCGGCGGGCACGTGGTCGCGGTGCCCGGCACGGTCCGGCTCATCAGGACCCGATGGACGCTCGGGCACCGGCTGCTCGTCGACGGCGAGGTCACGGTCGCCGGCAGCGCCCCGGGGACCGCGGCGATCAAGCGGCTCGTCTGGCGCGAGCGGCGCACCGGGCGCGAGCGGACCGAGCCGGTGGTGGCGCTGCCCGGCGGGGGCTTCGCGGCCCGGCCCGCGATGGGGCGGCTCGCGCCCGGCACCTGGGACGCCTATCTGGAGCTGGATCTCGGCGGGCCGCCCGCGCGGTTCAGGATCGAGGCCGACGCCGAGACCGTCGTGGCGCCGCGGCGGTGGCGGGCGGCGGCCCTGTTCAGGAGCGTACGGCCGTACGCGACGCGGGGGACCGGGCGGCTGAGTACGGCGGTGCGGCGGCTGACGCTCGGAACGATCATCAGAAGGATCATGCACTAATTGCCATCTATATGCAGGTGCAAGACGATGTCCTAAAGTAGGAACGGTTGTTCGTCCTCTTTGGGAGGCTTGGTCGTGCACGTACCCGATGGCTTCTTCAATGCGGCAACGTCCATATCCGCTGGGGCGGTGGCGGCCGCCGGGGTCGCTGTCTGCCTGCGCGGGGCGCGGCGCGAGCTCGACGACCGGACCGCTCCCATGGCCGGGCTCGTCGCGGCCTTCATCTTCGCCGTTCAGATGCTCAACTTCCCGGTCGCCGCGGGCACCAGCGGCCACCTGCTGGGCGGCGCGCTGGCGGCGATACTCGTCGGCCCCTATACAGGCGTCCTGTGCATGGCCGTGGTCCTCCTGGTGCAGGGCGTGTTCTTCGCCGACGGCGGACTGACCGCGCTGGGCGTGAACATCACGATCATGGGCATCGTCACGGTGCTCGTCGGCTGGGTGGTCTTCCGGCTGGTCACCGGGCTGGCCAGGGGCAGGGGCGGGGTCACGGTGGCGGCGTTCCTGGCCGCGCTGATCTCCGTGCCGGCCTCCGCGCTGGTGTTCACGCTGCTGTTCTGGATCGGCGGGACGGCGCCCATCGAGGCGTCGTCGGTGGCGGTCGCGATGGGCGGCGTGCACCTGCTGATCGGCATCGGCGAGGGCGTGATCACGGCGGCGACCGTCGGCGCGGTGCTCACGGTCCGCCCCGACCTCGTCTACGGCGCCCGCGGCCTCGCCAAGCCGCTGGTCCTGCGCGGGGCGGAGGGGACGACCACGACCGTGGGCGACCCCGAGCCGGTCCCCGCCCGCGGCGCGCTCAAGCCGTTCCTGCTCGGCGGCGTCGGGCTGACGCTGGTGCTGGCCGGGGCCGTGTCGTTCGTCGCCTCCTCCGCCCCCGACGGGCTGGAGGCGGTGGCCGAGAACAAGGGCTTCCTCGGCCAGGCGACCGACCACGGGTTCGGCAAGTGGGCGCTGGCCGACTACGGTGAGGTGGGCGGGATCCCCGTGGGCGTGGCCGGGATCATCGGCGTCGGGCTCGTGCTGCTCATCGCCGGTGCCGTGGCCTACGCCGCCAGGAGCCGAAGCGAGATCGACGAAAAAAAGATCAAGGTGTGACGCGTGAGCGCCGGGCATCATCACCAGCTCTACCTGCCGGGCGACTCGGTCGTGCACCGGCTGCCGCCGCAGTGCAAGCTGCTCGCCGTCTTCGCGTTCGCGATCGTGGTGGTGGCCACGCCGCGGGAGCGGTTCTGGGCGTTCGCCTCGTACGCGGTCCTGCTCGGGGGCGTGGCGGTGGCGGCCCGGGTGCCGGTGACCTACATCCTGCGGCGGATGGTGATCGAGGTGCCCTTCGTGCTGTTCGCCTTCCTCATTCCGGTCATCGGGCTGGGGGAGCGGACCACGGTGCTGGGGCTCTCGCTGAGCGTGCCCGGGCTCTGGGCGGCCTGGAACATCCTGGCGAAGGCCACGCTCGGGGTGGCCGCCTCGATCCTGCTGGCGACCACCACGGAGCCGCGCGTCATCCTGATCGGAGCTCAGCGGCTGCGGCTGCCGAGTCTGCTGGTGCAGATCGCCATGTTCATGCTGCGGTACATGGACGTGATCCTGGATGAGATGCGGCGGATGCGGGTGGCCCGTGAGTCCCGTGGCTTCGAAGCGCGAAATTTCCGGCACATCCCCGTGATCGCCCGCTCAGCCGGGGCGCTGTTCATCCGGTCGTACGAGCGCGGCGAGCGGGTGCACCTGGCGATGCTCAGTCGGGGATACTCCGGGCTGATGCCTACCATTCAGGACATGTCGGCATCGGCTCACCAATGGGGCACCGCCCTCGCCCTGCCCGCCGTGGCGCTCGCAGTGTTGGGACTGACGTGGTGAACTCTCTCGAAGTACGGCAGCTCGCCTACGCCTATCCCGACGGGACGCAGGCGTTGTTCGGCGTGGACCTGTCGATCGCCCGCGGCGAGCGGGTCGCCCTGCTCGGCCCGAACGGCGCCGGCAAGACCACGCTCGTCATGCACCTCAACGGGATTCTCACCGCAGGGCACGGCACTGTCACCGTGGCCGGCGTCCCCGTGCGCAAGGACACGCTCAAGGAGGTCCGGCAGCGCGTCGGCCTGGTCTTCCAGGACCCCGACGACCAGCTCTTCATGCCCACGGTCCGCGACGACGTGGCCTTCGGCCCGGCCAACGCGGGAATGCGGGGCGAGGAGCTGGACTGGGTGGTCAAGGAGGCGCTGGCACGGGTCGGCATGCTGGAGGCCATCGACCGGCCGCCGCACCACCTGTCGTTCGGGCAGCGGCGCAGGGTGGCCGTGGCGACGGTGCTGGCCATGGAGCCGGAGATTTTGGTGCTCGACGAGCCCTCGTCCAACCTGGACCCGGCCGCCCGCAGGGAGCTGGCCGAGGTCCTGCGTTCCCTGGACGTGACGGTGCTCATGGTCACGCACGACCTCCCGTACGCGCTGGAGCTGTGCGAGCGCTCGCTCGTCCTCTCCGACGGCGTGATCGCCGCCGACGGGCCCACGCGCGAGCTGCTCGCCGACACCGATCTGCTGGCCCGGCACCGCCTGGAGCTCCCGTACGGCTTCGCGATTCCGGCGGTGTGACGACGTTCAACCCGTTTATCCCACTATTCGTGGTCTGTGCATGTCCGCGATCCGGGCATGTCGAAGTACAGTGGCTCATCGAGGAGGGGCCAAATGAAGCTGCGGCTTGCGCGACATGCCCTGGGTGACGCCGTGGTGGTGGCCGTTGAGGGAGAGCTCGACCTGTTCACCGCGCCGTTCCTCCGCGACGAGGTACGCGACGCCATCAAACAGGACGGCGCCAGGCTCGTGCTCGACCTGCAGCAGCTGTCGTTCATGGATTCCAGCGGACTGTCGGTGCTGATCGAGGCCTGGCGGCTGGCGACGGGGGAGGGCGGCGGCGTGTCACTGGCGGCGCCGCAGGCGCCGGTGGCGCGCATCCTCCGCACCACCGGGCTCGACCGGCGGATCAAGGTGTATTCCGACGTCGACAGTGCCGTGGGTGGAATTTAACCACCCCCAAGTAGAACTTCATTCGGTCGGCGGCTAGGGTCCGGGATATGGACGTGAACGGATCTGCAGCAATCATTTCCGGCGGCGCCAGCGGCCTCGGCGAGGCCACGGCCCGCGAGCTGGCCCGCGCCGGCGCCACGGTGGTCGTCGCCGACCTGAACGAAGAGCGCGGCAAGAGCGTCGCCGACGAGATCGGCGGCGTCTTCGCCAAGACGGACGTGACGGACGACGAGCAGGTGCAGGCGGCCGTGGACGCCGCCGTGGCCACCGGCAAGCCGCTGCGCGTGGTGGTCAACAGCGCCGGCATCGGCTGGGCCGAGCGCACGGTCAACCGCGATGGCCAGCCGCACAACCCGAGTACCTACCGCAAGGTCATCGAGGTCAACCTCATCGGCACGTTCAACCTCATGCGCATCGCGGCGGCCGCGATCGCCAAGACCGAGCCGGCCGACGAGGACGGGCAGCGCGGCGTGGTGATCAACACGGCCTCCGTGGCGGCGCTGGAGGGACAGACGGGGCAACTGGCGTACTCGGCCTCCAAGGGCGGCATCGTGGGCATGACGCTGCCCGCGGCGCGCGACCTGTCGGCGATCGGCGTGCGGGTGAACACGGTCTGCCCCGGCATCATCGACACCCCGATCTACGGCTTCTCGGCCGACGCCGATGAGTTCAAGGCCAAGCTGGTGGCGCCGGTCGTGTTCCCCAAGCGCATGGGGCGGCCCGAGGAGTTCGCCCACCTGGTGCACTCGCTGATCGAGAACGACTACATGAACGCCGAGGTCGTCCGCTTCGACGGCGGCATCCGCTTCCAGCCCAAGTGAGGCACCCGCGGGGGGACGACCCCCCGCGACCCCCCAGACCTGAAAGGGATCTTGTGTCTGACGAAGTGCTCGTCGAGGAGTCCGGCAACGTCGCGATCATCACGATCAACCGGCCCAAGGCCCGCAACGCGGTGAACGGGGCGGTGGCGCGGGGGATCGCCGGCGCGCTGGACGACCTGGATGCCCGCCCCGACATCTCCGCTTATGTCCTGACCGGTGCCGGCGGCACGTTCTGCGCCGGGATGGACCTGAAGGGGTTCCTGTCCGGTGACTTCCCGATGGTGGAGGGGCGGGGCTTCGGCGGCCTGACCGAGGCGCCGCCGAAGAAGCCGCTGGTCGCCGCGGTGGAAGGGTACGCGCTCGCGGGCGGGTTCGAGCTGGCGCTGTCGTGCGACGTCATCGTGGCGTCGTCGGAGTCCACTTTCGGGCTGCCCGAGCCGAAGCGCGGGCTCGTGGCGGGCGCGGGCGGCATCATGCGGCTGCCGCGGCGGATCCCGTACCACGTGGCCATGGAGATCGCGCTCACCGGCGATCACTACCCGGCCGCCCGCCTGTACGAGCTGGGCCTGGTCAACCGGATCACCGAGCCCGGCGCGGCCCTGGAAGGGGCGATCGAGCTGGCCCGCAAGATCGCGGCCAACGCCCCGCTCGCGCTCGCCGCGACCAAGAAGGTGATCATCGAATCGCAGGACTGGCCGCTGGAGGAGATGTTCGAGAAGCAAGGCCCGATCATCAATCCGGTGTTCGGCTCGAAGGACGCCATGGAGGGCGCCGCCGCCTTCGCCGAGAAGCGCGCGCCCCAATGGAAGGGCGAATAGCCGTCCCCTCCCGCTCCCTCGCGGAACGGGAGGGGACTCTCTTAACGCGCGCATGACTCTTCCTGCGTACGGTAAAAGAAGATAAAGACCGACCTTCCGGGAGAGCGCATGAGCGACTATTCGGGTTCCAGGTTCGAGTCCGCCAAGCGCGGCGCCGGGGCCCTTCTCCCGGGCGCGTTGAGCTCGCTCATCATCGTGGTCGCCATGCTCGCCGTGATGTGGGTCGTCGAGGGCGTCGACTTCGTGCTCAACGGCTCGCTCGACCAGTTCGGCATTCTCGGCTGGGACGCCGACGGGCTGGTCGGCATCCTGTTCGCGCCCTTCCTGCACGGCGGCTTCGGCCATCTCATGGCCAACTCGCTGCCCCTGCTGATCCTGGGCTTCCTGGCCGGCCTGCGCGACGTCCGCAAGTTCCTGTGGGCCAGCGTGCTGATCATCCTGATCGGCGGCCTGGGCACCTGGGTGACGAGCCCGGGCGTCTACACCGTCGGGGCCAGCGGCCTGGTCTTCGGCTACTTCGGCTACATCTTGGCCAGGGGCGTGTTCGACCGCCGCCTGCTCGACATCGCCATCGCCGTCGGCGTGGGCATCGCCTACTACGGGATCCTGGCCGGGCTGCTGCCCAACCAGCAGGGCATCTCCTGGCAGGGCCACCTGTTCGGGCTCATCGGCGGCGTGGTGGCCGGCTGGGTGCTGCGCCGCAAGCGTGCGTTGCCGGCGCCCTATTGAATATCGAACCGGAGGGATCGGTCAGTTGGCGAACCTGGGATCCCTGGAGCGCGCGATCATGGATGTGCTGTGGGCCGCCGGGAAACCGATGCGCGTCAGGGAGCTCCTGGCCACGCTCAACGAGGAGCGCGAGCTGGCCTACACGACGGTCCAGACCGTCGCCGAGCGGCTGGTGAAGAAGGGCCTGCTCGTACGCACGCCGTACCGCAACGCGTTCAGATACGCCGCGGCGAAGTCAAGAGACGAACACGTCAGCGACCTCATGCTGGAGGCCCTGTCCGCCAGCACCGACCGGCTGCCGGTGCTGGCGAGGTTCGCGCAGAGCGTCGCGGACGAGGACGCGCTCGCCCTCATGGAAGAGCTGCGACGCCGCGGCGCGGGGACTAGCTGAGGCGCTCGACCACGTGGTCCACGCACGCCGTCAGCGCCTCGACGTCCGCCGGGTCGATGGCCGGGAACATCGCGATGCGCAGCTGGTTGCGGCCGAGCTTGCGGTAGGGCTCGGTGTCCACGATGCCGTTGGCGCGCAGCACCTTGGCCACGGCCGCGGCGTCCACGCTGTCGGCGAAGTCGATCGTGCCGACCACCTGCGAGCGGAACTCGGGCGCGGCGAACGGCGTGGCGTAGGAGGACTTCTCCGCCCACGTGTAGAGGCGCGCGCTGGAGTCGGCCGTGCGGGCGGTGGTCCAGGCCAGGCCGCCGTTGCCGTTCATCCAGTCGAGCTGGTCGGCCAGCAGGAACAGCGTCGCCACGGCCGGGGTGTTGTAGGTCTGGTCCTTGGCGGAGTTGTCGATCGCGACCGGCAGGCTGAAGAACTCCGGCACGTAGCGGCCGGTCGCGGCGATCTCCTCGACCCTGGCCAGGGCGCGCGGCGACATGATCGCGATCCACAGGCCGCCGTCGGAGGCGAAGCTCTTCTGCGGCGCGAAGTAGTAGACGTCGCTCTCGGTGATGTCGACCGGCAGGCCGCCGGCGCCGGAGGTCGCGTCCACGAGCACCAGCGAGTCGTCCGAGCCCACGCGCTTGATCGGCATGGCGACGCCGGTCGAGGTCTCGTTGTGGGTCAGCGCGTAGACGTCCACGCCGTCCTCGGCGACCGCCGTGGGGTGGGTGCCGACCTCGGACTTGATGACGCTCGGCTCGCCAAGCCACGGGGCCTTCTTGGTCACCGCGGCGAACTTCGAGGAGAACTCGCCGAACGACAGGTGCTGTGACCTGTCGCGGACCAGGCCGAAGGCGGCGATGTCCCAGAACGCGGTGGTGCCGCCGTTGCCCAGCACGACCTGGTAGCCCTCGGGCAGCGAGAACAGGTCGGCGAGGCCGGAGCGCACGCGGCCGACCAGGTTCTTGACCGGCTTCTGGCGATGGGAGGTGCCCATGAGGCTCGCGCCGGAGGCGGCGAGCGCGGCCAGTTGCTCGGTGCGCACCTTCGAGGGCCCGCAGCCGAATCGGCCGTCGGCGGGCTTGATGTCAGCGGGAATCACGATGTCAGCCACGTGCCCAGCGTACTGAGCCCGGAAGAATGACCTGGACCTGGGTCCGGATCCTGAGACATGATGAACCACTTCTGTTGATCGTTCGTTGACCGTACACGGGGTGGGTACCGGCTGGAGGGGCGTCCAGGTGGCCGATCTGCGCAGCGTCATCGAGGTGTTGATCCGCAGGCCCGCGTTCTGGCGCGCGGATCCGCCGCTGCCCACCGTGCTGGTGACCGGTCCGCAGGCGCTCGCCGCGGTCGAGATGCTCGCCGAGCCCTTCCACGACTGCGTGCCCTATGCCTACGTCAAGGACGGCGAGCACGAGTCGGTCGTGGAGCTGGTGAAGTCGCTGGCGGGGGAGCAGGGCCAGCTCGGAAAGCCGGTGGGCGGGTCGCTCCTGCCGCCGCCGCGCTTTCCGCTCGCCCAGTTCGTGTTGTGGGCGAGGGAGCAGCGCGGCCTGCCGCCGCAGGGCGCCGCGAGCTGGCCGCCCGAGCCCCATTCGCACACGGGCTACCAGGAGTTCAAAAAACGCCTCAAGGAATGGCGCAGGCGCGCCAGCAGCGACGACCGCGGGGTCAGGACGAGGGCCGACTTCCTGACCCGGGCCGCCACGACATGGGTGCCGGTGGGCACCCTGGCCGTCTGGTGGGCCGGTGGCGCCGCCGACCTCGTCGGCGTCATTCCCTGGCTGCTCGGCCTCGTCGTGGCGCTGGCCGGCACCGCGGCGCAGGGCGTGCTGTCGATCCGGGGATCGCTGTTCACCCGCTGGTTCAGCGGGGCGCCGGCCCTGAAGAGGAAGCGTTTCGAACGGCTGCCGCAATACGCGCTGCGCCTGGCGAACGCGCCGGCACCGGAGATCGAGGAGTTGCTGGTCCATGCGCTGATGCAGGACCTGCACGAGGCGTACAAGAAGTGGATCATTCCGTGGCCGAGCTGGGGCAGGGGGCTGCACTCCCTGCTGGTCCTCCAGATCACCGATCCCGACGGGATCAACGCCCGGTTCCTGTGGCTGACGGAGGAGATCACCAAGAAGAGCGGGCTGCTCGCCCCGATGGTCGTGCTGGCCGCCGTGCCGGAGGTCACGTCCAGGCCGCAGGACAGACCGGAGGACCTCGGCAATCTCGAGGACGCGGTCCGGCGGTGGCGGGAGACGGCTCGGCTGGGCGTTCCCGATCTGCGGTTGACCATCGAGGCCACCGCCCTGCCCCCGAGCCCGCCGCCGTACCAGCCGCCGCCACGCCGCGCGCGGGCCATGGGCTACTGGGCGGCGATGGCGCTGCTGCTGGTCGTGCCGCTCGCGTCGGTCTACTGGATCCAGCGGGACAGGGCCGAACACTGCGGTGGCCTGCCGTGGGTCGAGCGGATCGAGGATGAGTGCGTCGGCATCGTCAACGCCACCCGCGCCACGCCTGGCGACCTGTTCGACGGCGAGGTGGAGCGACTGATCAAGAAGATCGACGCGAACAACGTCTATGCCACGGACTCCGGACGGTACGTCAGCATGGTCCTGTTCGGCGAGTTCTCGATCAAGAAGACCGCAGAGGACGACACCCGGCTCGCCGCCGCCGTCTCCGAGCTCGCGGCGGTCGAGGAATACCAGCGGACGGTGTCCAGCACCCCCCGCTTACGTGTGCTGATCGCCAACGCGGGCGACAACTTCGACCATGGGCGCAGGACGGCCCAGCTCATCACCGAGATGGCCGAGCAGAACCCGCACGTGATGGGCGTGGTGGGCCTGCCGCGCAGCGTGAGGGGCATCAGCGAGGCGATCCAGGAGCTGCACCTGGCGAAGATCCCGATGGTGTCGAGCACGGCGACCGCGGACGGGCTCGGCTACATCAAGAACACCGCCAGGCCGGACGATCCCGGCGATCCATCCCCTTACTTCTTCCACGTGGGCCCGACGAACTTCCGGCAGGCGACGTTGGGCGCCCGGTTCGCCCGGCGGACCCTCCTGCCGGCCGTGGACGAGCCCTCGGCGGTCATCGTCGAGGACCGGTCGACGGGCGACGAGTACACCTACAACCTGGCCGACGACTTCGAGAAGGCGCTGACGGCGGAGGAGGTCAAGGTCGCGGGCCGGATCCCGTACACCGTCGAACAGGGCGGGATCTCCTCGGCCGCGGAGAAGGCGTGCAAGCTCCAGCCGGACGTCCTGATCTACGCGGGGCGCGCGTCCGAGTTCCGCGCCTTCCTCACCGCGATCGAGGGCCAGGCCTGCGGGCAGGTGAAGGTGATCGCCGGCGACGACGTCATCAAGGTGGTGACCGATCACGGCGAGGCGATCGCGAACATGAAGCAGGTCGAGGTCTACTACATGGCGCTGGCGAGCCGGGCGTTGTGGCGGCCTGACTTGGCCACCGCGTTCGTCAGCAAGCTGCTGAAGGGCGCCCACGCGAAGGCCTCCGACGACAACCTCATCCTCACCTACGACGCGGCCGACGTGGTCTACCGGGCGGCCGAGGCCGCCTACCGGGCCGCCAGCGCGGCAGGAGGGGAAGAGGACGAACGGCTGCCCAGCCAGGGCGACATCCTGTACCGGCTGGCCCGCACGTCAGGGGAGCACGCGTGGGCGGGGTCCAGCGGGGTCATGGACTTCAACGCCACGGAGCGGCACACTCCCACCGACAAGGCGATCGCGATCATGAAGGTGGAGCGGTCTCAGTGGGGCTACGCACAACCCAAGGTGCGCTGCGGCCGGCTGGACACCAACGAGCCTCCCTCGAAGGAGGCTCTATGCGTCGGCCTGCCCAACACCTGACCTGACGAACGGCTGCCGCGGCGGAGGCGCGGCAGCCGTTCGCCGGAATCAGATGGTGCCGGTGACCTCGGCGGCGCCGGGGACGTCGCTCAGGGGACGGGAGGCGGGGCCGATGTAGTTCGCGCTGGGGCGGACCAGCCTGCCCGTGCGCTTCTGCTCCAGGATGTGCGCGGCCCAGCCGGCCGTGCGGGCGCAGGTGAACATCGAGGTGAACATGTGGGCGGGCACCTCGGCGAAGTCCAGCACCACGGCCGCCCAGTACTCCACGTTGGTGGCCAGCACCCGGTCGGGCTTGCGCGCGTGCAGCTCCTCCAGCGCGGCCTGCTCCAGCGCCGCCGCGACCTCGTAGCGGGGGGCGTCGAGCTCCTTGGCGGTACGGCGGAGCACCCGGGCGCGAGGGTCCTCCGCGCGGTAGACGCGGTGCCCGAAGCCCATGAGCCTGTTGCCCTTGTCGAGCTCGCTCTGAACGTACTTCTTGGCGTCGCCGAGGTGCTCGACGCCCTCGATCATGTGCAGCACCCGGGCCGGGGCGCCACCGTGCAGCGGACCCGACATGGCGCCCACGGCGCCCGAGAGCGCGGCGGCCACGTCGGCGCCGGTGGAGGCGATGACGCGGGCGGTGAACGTGGAGGCGTTCATGCCGTGCTCGGCCGCGGAGGTCCAGTAAGCGTCGATGGCCTTGACGTGCTTGGGGTCGGGCTCACCGCGCCAGCGGATCATGAAACGTTCGACGATGGTCTTGGCCTCGTCGACCCGGCTCTGCGGCACCATCGGCAGGCCGAGCCCGCGCGCGGACTGCGCGACGAAGGACAGAGCCATCACGGAGGCGCGGGCGAGCTGGTCCCGGGCCTCCTGGTCGGAAATGTCGAGCAGAGGCTTGAAGCCATAGGCCGGAGCCAGCATGGCCAGCGCGCTCTGCACGTCTACGCGGATGTCACCGGAGTGGACAGGGATGGGGTACGGCTCCGCCGGGGGCAGGCCCGGCTGGAACGTGTTGTCGACCAGCAGGCCCCAGACGGCCCCGAACGGGACACGGCCGACCAGCTCTTCGATGTCGACGCCCCGGTATCGAAGGGCGCCCCCTTCTTTGTCCGGTTCCGCGATCTCGGTCTCGAAAGCTACGACGCCTTCGAGCCCGGGTTTGAAGTCGGACATGCTCGGCCGCCTCCCTTTCTGCCATGTTCCGGCAATGCAATGCCTTGATGTCGAGATACCGGCGGGTCAATTTAACCCCCTACCAGCTCATGCTCGGTCTCGGGACCCGCCGTTAGGCCAAACCCGCTGGTGGGGAGGGGGGTATGAGATCCGTCTCACGGGCGCGCAAGAATACCGTCTCGTGGATGCCATCCCGCGCCCGCCCTTGTTGGCGGGGCTTCGCCGTACGTACGAGGGCGAGCCGCTGCTCGAAACTGACGTCGCGGCCGATCCCGTCACCCAATTCACCGTCTGGTTCCAGGAGGCGCTCGACGCCGGGCTGCCGGAACCCAACGCCATGATCCTGGCCACCGCCTCCGCCGGCGGCCGCCCCAGCGCCAGGACGGTCCTGCTGAAGGGCTATGACGAACGCGGATTCGTCTTCTACACCAACTTCGAGTCCCGCAAGGGCCGCGACCTGGCCGAGAACGCCCGCGCGTCACTCCTGTTCCCCTGGCACCCGATCCGCCGCCAGGTGCGCATCGAGGGCACCGTCACCCGCGTCTCCCCGGAGGAGTCGGCCGCATATTTCAACTCCCGCCCGTACGGCTCGCGCATCGGGGCCTGGGCCTCGCGGCAGTCGGCCGTCGTGCGATCCAGGGAGGAGCTGGACGCCCGATACGCGGAGCTGGCGGCACGCTGGCCGGAGGATCCGCCGGTGCCCGACTTCTGGGGCGGCTTCCGGGTCCACCCGATCGAGGCCGAATTCTGGCAAGGACAACTCGACCGGATGCACGACAGACTCCGCTATCGGCGCACGCGCCCCGGATGGGTCTTGGAGAGACTGGCACCTTAATGTTCTTCAAGTGGCATTCGGGGAGCTGGTCAAACGTCATCTGGTGGACACCCGGCCGCTCGGCGTGCCCGCGTACCGGCGGCTCTGGCTCGGCCAGGCCGTCTCGCAGGTGGGCATCGGGGCCACCGTGGTCGCGGTCGGCCAGCAGGTCTATGAGCTGACCGGCTCCTCGCTCTGGGTCGGGCTGCTCAGCATGGCCAACCTGGTGCCGCTGGTGGTGTTCGGCCTGTGGGGCGGGGCGGTCGCCGACGCCGTCGACCGGCGCAGGCTACTCGTCGCCGGCTCGCTCGTGGCCTGGGTCGCCACGCTGTTCATCCTGGTGCAGGCGCTGTTGGGTTGGGGGAACGTCTACCTGATCTTCGCCGCGGTCGCGTTGAACGCCACCGGCTTCGCCATCACCGGGCCGACCAGGGGCGCGATCATCCCCAGGATCCTGGAGCCGGAGCTGGTGCCCGCCGCCAACGCGCTCAACTCGCTGGTCTACAGCATCGGCTCGGTGGTCGGCCCGATGGTCGGCGGGGTGATGCTGGCCTTGGGCGGGTTCGCGGCCGCGTACGGGGTGGATGCCCTGCTGTTCGCCGGCAGCCTCTACGCGGCCCTCAGACTGCCCTCACTGCCCCCGCTGGGCGAGGTGAGCCGCCCGGGGGCGCGGGCCGTGTTCGACGGCCTCAGCTTCATCGTCAGGAGCCCGGTGCTGCTGATGTCGTTCGTCGTGGACATCATCGCGATGGTGTTCGCGCTGCCGCGGGCGTTGTTCCCCGAACTGGCCGCCACGAAATTCGGCGGCTCCGAGATCGCGCTCGGCCTGCTGAACTCGGCCATGGCCGCCGGCTCCGTCGCCGGGGCGCTGTTCTCCGGCTGGGTGGGGCGGGTCTCGCGGCAGGGGGTGGCGCTGGTGGTCGTCATCGCCGTCTGGGGGCTGGCCGTGGCCGCGGCCGGGCTGGTGCAGGAGCTGTGGCTGGTGGTGGCGTTCATGGCCGTCGGGGGCGCGGCGGACGTGGTCTCGTCGGTGTGGCGGCAGTCGATCCTGCAGTTGCACGCGCCTGACGAGATGCGCGGGCGCATGCAGGGCGCGTTCCTGGTGGTCGTGGCGGGCGGGCCGCGGCTGGGCGATCTGCGGGCCGGGGCGACCGCGACGGCGTTCGGGCTGACCGGCGCGTGGGTGGGCGGCGGGCTCGCGTGCGCGGTCATGGTGCTGGTCGTGGGCCTGTCCGTGGCGCGCTTCAGGAACTACCGATCGGGTTAGGCGGCGTGGGCCGCCGCCCGCAGGTCGGCGAGGAAGCCCTCGTACTCCGCCTCCCTGTCGGGGGCGCGCAGCACCGCCGACGGGTGGATGGTGGCCACGGCGAGCCGCTCCCCGAGCGGCACCGGCACGCCTCGCTGCTTCGTCACCCGGAACGCCGGCCCCAGCAACGACCTGGCCGCCGTCGCGCCGAGCACCACGACCATCCGCGGCTCCACCACGGCCAGCTCCGCGTTCAGCCACGGCTGGCAGGCGGTGATCTCGGCGGCCGTCGGCTTCTGGTGAATGCGCCTCTTCCCCTTAGGTATGAAGGCGAAGTGCTTGACCGCGTTCGTCACGTAGACGTCGTCGCGCGGGATTCCCGCCTCCTCCAGCCCTCTGTCCAGAATGCGGCCCGCCGGACCGACGAACGGATGCCCCTGGCGGTCCTCCTGGTCTCCGGGCACCTCGCCCACCAGCATGAACGTGGCGTGACTCGGCCCTTCGCCGAACACCGTCTGCGTGGCGTTCTGGAAGCGGCCGCAGCCTTCACAGCAGGCCGCGGCGATGCGCAGCGACTCGAGGTCCAGCTTGTCGGGAAGGAACTCGGCCGCGCCTTTGTTGGGGTCCTTATCCATCGTCGGTCGTTCTCCCAATAGGGTTCCTGTGACTCATGTGCCCGAGGCGGATGAGCTCAGTCCTGAGCCGGGTGGGCCAGTGTTCGAAGGGGCCCGCACGCCACGACCGGCGTAACATTTAGGTGGGAGGACTGCCTTGACCGCACACGGCCTGATCGACACGACGGAGATGTATCTCCGCACGATTTACGAGCTCGAGGAGGAGGGCATCGTTCCCCTTCGCGCCCGCATCGCCGAGCGCCTGCAGCAGAGTGGGCCCACCGTCAGCCAGACGGTCGCCCGCATGGAGCGCGACGGCCTCGTCCGCGTCGAGGGCGACCGGCACCTGTCCATGACGGACCTCGGCCGCACGCTCGCCACGCGCGTGATGCGCAAGCACCGGCTCGCCGAGTGCCTGCTGACCCAGGTGATCGGACTTCCCTGGGAAGAGGTGCACATCGAGGCGTGCCGCTGGGAACACGTCATGTCGGAGTCCGTGGAGTCGCGCCTGGTGACGCTGCTCGACAACCCCACCGTCTGCCCGCACGGCAACCCCATCCCCGGGCTGGCCGAGCTGGGCGCGACGGAGCCCGCCGAGGCCGGCGCCAACGTGCTGACCTCGATGTGCGACCTGGCAGGACCGGGAGACGTACCCGTCGTCGTCAGGCGAATTAGCGAACAAGTGCAAAGTGATCCCGCTGTGATGCTTAAACTCAAGCAAGTTGGGATACAACCCGGACGCGAGGTCACGCTCGCGGCGAGCGACGACGGTGTGCGGGTGACAGGTGACGGTGACGCGAACGACACTCCCGCGGAGCTTCCGCGAGACGTTGCGGCGCACGTTTTTGTCTCCAAGCGCTGACGCGCGCGCGGCTGCTTGGTTGAATCCCTCTTGGGAGCCCCTCCACTCTCCCCTGGCCAAGACCGTTGCAGGAGCGCCCGTGGTTCGCTTTGCATGCATGCCACCCCGAGGAGTGGTCTCCGGATGAAGCGATGGGGGGATCTGCCCCAAGACGCGGCCGATCACCTTGCTGCCGGATCCGTGCTCGACCACGCGGAAATGGCGGTGGTCGTCACCGATCGTTTCAGCAATCTTCTCTATTGGAACCCCTTCGCCGAGAAGCTCTTCGGCCGTACGGGTCAGTCGCCTTCTCGTGAGACGTCCGTCCTGTCCCTCGGGATCATGGAGAAGGACCACCCGCTCGCCATCGAGCTGGCCAAGCACGTGCTCAAGGGCGGCGTGTGGGAGGGCACGTTCGACGTCAAGCGCGGCGACGGCACCATCGTCTACGTTCGCGCCCAGGCCGTGCCGCTGCGCCACTCCTCGGGCGCGGTGACCGGCATCGTCATCCTCGCCCGCGAGGCGCTGCGCAGCAACGAGCGCGAAAAGGACCGCTTCGGGCTGCTGGAGCGCATCGGCGAGCGGCTGGCCGGCTCGCTCTACGTCGAGGAGACGCTCAAGCGCGTCGCCGAGATGCTCGTCCCGCAGTTCGCCGACCACTGCTTCATCGAGCTGATGGAGGGCGACCGGCTCGTCCGCCGGGTCTCACAACATGTGCAGGGGTGGACGCCGCCGTCGGGAACATGGAAGCCGGTGGGCGCGGAGATCCGCTACCCCTCCGGCCACTACGCGGACACGGCACTGCGCCGCCAGGAGACCATCCTCGTCGAGGACTTCGCCACCAGCAGCTACCCCGCCTCCAACGAAAACAGCGCGCGGCTGTGCGGCGAGATCGGCATGACCTCGGCCATCGTCGCCCCCCTGCTGGTGCGCGGCGAGACGCTCGGCCTGATGTACCTCAGCCTGTCCAACCTCACCGACCGCCGCAGCCCCCACTACGACGCCTTCGACCGCGACTTCGTGGGCGCCATCGCCACCAGGGTCGCGCTCGCGATCGACAACGCGCTGCTGTTCGAGGAGGAGCGGCACACCGCCGAGTCGTTCCAGAAGCACCTGCTGCCCAGGGCGTTGCCGCAGCTCGACGGCCTGACGATCGCGGTGCGCTACTACCCGGCGGCCCCGCTGGTCTCCCACGGGCAGGGCATCCAGACCCAGGTCGGCGGCGACTGGTACGACGTGATCCCGCTGTCCGCCGGCCGCGTCGGCATCGTGATCGGCGACGTCGAGGGCAGGGGCGCCAAGGCGGCGGCCATCATGGGCCAGCTCAGGGCCGCGCTGCGGGCCTTCGCGCAGGACGACAAGTCACCCGCCGACATCCTGGCCAGGCTGGATGAGTGGACCCGCATCATCGCCACGCCCGAGCAGGACGACAACGGCGCCGACGTCAGCATCCCGCCCATCGTGACCTGCCAATACCTGGTCTACGACGCCTGGTCCCGGCAGCTGTCCTTCGCCAACGCGGGGCACGCGCCGCCGCTGCTGCTGGTCGACGGCCAGTGCGTGGAGCTCGACATCGAAGAGGTCGGCCAGCCGCTCGGCGTACGCGCCAAGGGCCTTCATGCCGACCTGGTCTACAAGGAGGAGACCCGCACCCTCCCGCCGGGCGCGGCGCTGCTCCTCTACACCGACGGCCTGGTCGACCGCCGCCCCAGCCGCGACGGCCGGATGCCGACCGACGAGGAGACGCTCGGCGTGCTCTGCGACAAGCTCGCCAAGATGTCGTCGGCCGACGTCGAGCGCATCGCCGACGTCGCCACGGTCGCGGTGCCCGGCGAGATCGACGACGACATGGCGATCCTGGTGGTCCGCTCCAGCGACGTGGACCTCGACGTCGAGGAACGCACGTTCCCCGCCCAGCCGATCATGGTGAGTGAGGCGCGGCGCATGGCGGGTGAGGCGTTCGCGAGCTGGAACGTGCCCGAAGAGCGGGCCGAGCTGGCCTGCCTGCTGGTCTCCGAGGTCGTGACCAACGTGGTGCTGCACGCCGCCACCGCCAGCGTGCCGCGCAGGGAGCTGGTCGTGGAGGGGCCGCCGCTGCCGTTCGAGGAGTCCTGGGACATGCCGGGCTTCGAGGACGAGGTGGTCGGCGACAAGGAGTTCACGCTGCGGCTGCGCAGGGGTGAGGAGGCGGTCTGGGTCGAGGTGTTCGACCAGGACCTGCGCCTGCCGCGGATCCGCAGCGCGGGGGAGAACGACGAGGGTGGGCGCGGCCTCTACCTCGTCGACCAGCTCGCCAGGCGCTGGGGCTCACGGCCCACCAGGGAAGGCAAAGCCGTCTGGTTCGAGATTCCCACGCGCGGCAGGCAGTGATTCACTGACGGGATGGAGCTGGCCTTCGAACGACGGGGCGCCGGCGCGCCCCTGGTCCTCATTCACGGCATCGGTCACCACTGGCAGGCCTGGTTGCCGGTGATCGACCGGCTGGCCGCCTCCCGTACGGTGATCGCGGTCGACCTGCCTGGCTCCGGGAGGTCGCGGGGCCTGCCGGACCGCACCCCGTACACCGCGGAAGCGCTGGCGGACGCGGTGGAGTCGTTCTGCGCGCTGCTGGGCGTCCGCGAGCCGCACGTGGTGGGCAACTCGCTGGGCGGCTACATCGCGCTGGAGCTGGCCTCGCGCGGCGCCGTGCGTACGGCCACCGCGCTGTCGCCGGCCGGTTTCTGGTCGCGGTCCGAGCTGCTCTACTGCCAGGCGGTGCTGCGCGCGCTGCGGGCCACGGCTCGGGCGATGCCGCCCGAACAGGCCGTCAGGACCGCGGAGAGCCCGTTCCTGCGGGCCGTGTCCGCCGGGATCCTGGTCGCGCACCCGTCCAGGCTGGAGCCGACCGCGCTCATCGCGGCCACGCAGGCGCTGGCCGCGTCGAGCGGCTTCGACGAGACGCTGGAGTCGTTCGCGGGCCTGATGCCGCCCGCGCCGCCCAAGTCGCCCATCACGATCGCCTGGGGTGAGCACGACCGGCTCCTGCCGCGCCGCCAAGCGGTCCGCGCGGCCCGCTGGTCCGGGCAGCGGGTCAAGCTGCTGAAGGGCTGCGGGCACGTGCCGATGAGCGATGATCCGGAGCTCGTGGCACGCGTCATCCTGGAATCCAGCGCTATGTCGTGAGATTGGCGGACATCCGGCGGAGCACGTCCACGGTCGCCTGATACTCCTGCGGGCTCACGCCCACGCTCACCCGCCACCGGAACGCGGCCACCCGCTCGGCGATCTCCGCGTGCGCGGCCCTGCCCGCCTCAGTGATCCGGCCGTCCATCAGCCACCCCCGGGCGGTGAGCCGCTCCACGGCCTCGTCTATCCCGGTGAACGGCGCCAGTTCGTCCGGCCGGGCGTCATGCGCGGTGGTGTTGAGGACCTGCCACTCTCGCCGGGACATCTGCAGCGCGTCGTCCATGGCACTTTCCAGCAGCATGTCCAGATTCTTCAGCCAGTACCCAATGTGCTTCTCCATGCATGTACACTAGCAACTATATGTATGAAGACAATCAAATTGCCGCGATTGAGCGGGCGATGGTCGCCATCAGGCGCAGGCAGAGGCGGCGCGTGCTCGCGCGAGCACAGGGCGCCGGGCCGGAATATGACGTGCTCGACGTGATCGACGGGGCGCGCGAGCCCGTCACCGTGACAGCGGTCGCCGAGGCGCTGAGCGTGGACCAGCCGCGGGCGAGCCGGCTGGTGGCCGCGGCCGTGGCAGCCGGGCTGGTCGGGCGGGAGGCCGATCAGGCCGACGGGCGCAGGTCGCACCTGGTGCTGACGGACAAGGGGGCCGCCGCGCTGGAGCAGGCCCACCGTGCCAGGCGGGCGGCGTTCGCGACGGCGATGGAGGGCTGGTCGGAGGCCGAGCGCGCGGAGTTCGCCCGGCTGCTCACCCGCTTCGTCGAGGCGATGCTCTAGAGCTTCGTCTGGCCCCAGACGAGCAGCATGGCGATGATGAACACGATCATCACGCCGGCATAGCCCACCGGCCCCAGGCGGAACGCCCGGCGCACGCGATTGAGCCCCCAGGCGCACAGCAACGCCAGGAAGACCAGGAGGATCAGGCCGCCGTCCATGCTGCCCAGTATGCGGCGTGAACGGGCTCCGCGCGCGGCATGGATCAAAACCCGAATGACCGGCCGATGATCTCCTTCATGATCTCTGTGGTGCCGCCGTAGATCGTCTGGACCCGGCTGTCCAGCCACGCCTTGGCGACCGGGTATTCGGTCATGTAGCCGTACCCGCCGTGGAGCTGGAGGCAGCGGTCGACGACCTTGGTCTGCAGCTCCGTGGTCCACCACTTGGCCTTGGCCGCGTCCACCGCGGTCAGTTGCTTGGCGTTGAGCGCCAGGATGCACTTGTCGACGTAGTGGCGGGCGATCTCCGTCTCGGTGGCCAGCTCGGCCAGGACGAACCGGGTGTTCTGGAACGAGCCGATGTTCCGCCCGAACGCCTGGCGGGTCCTGCAGTATTCGACGGTCTGCTCCAGCACGGTCTCTGCCGCGGCCACCGCCGCCACCGCGATCGACAGGCGCTCCTGCGGCAGGTTGTTCATGAGCTGGAAGAAACCCTCGCCGTCGCGGGGGCCGAGACGGTTGGCGACGGGCACCCGTACGTTCTCGAAGAACAGCTCGGCGGTGTCCTGCGCCTTCATGCCGATCTTCTCCAGGTTGCGCCCGCGGCCGAACCCGTCCATGCCGCGCTCCACGACCAGCAGCGTCGTCCCTCTGGCGCCCGCCTCCGGGTCGGTCTTGACCACCACGACCACCAGGTCGGCGTTGATCCCGTTGGTGATGAACGTCTTCTGCCCGTTGACGACGTAGTGGTCGCCCTCGCGGACGGCCGTGGTCCTGATCCCCTGCAGGTCACTCCCGGCCCCTGGCTCGCTCATCGCGATCGCCGTGATCAGCTCACCGCCGGCGAACCCGGGCAGCCACCGCTGCTTCTGCTCGTCGCTGGTCAGATCCACGAGGTACGGGGCCGCGACGTCGTTGTGCAGCGAGAAACCGAGCCCGGTCGCACCATGCCTGATGATCTCTTCGACGATCACCGCGTTGTACCGGAAGTCCGTGACGCCCGCGCCGCCGTACTCCTCCGGCACCGAAAACCCGAACACGCCGAGTTCCCCGGCCTTCTTCCAGACCTCGCGCGGGACGACGCCGTCCTTCTCCCACTGCGCGTGGTGCGGGTCGACCTCGCGGGCCATGAACTCACGCACGGTCTCCTGGAAGAGCAGGTGCTCCTCATCGAAGAGGTCTCGCTGCATCGATCGCCTCCTAGCAGGTGTCGTGCACGCCAGAATACGATTCTGTTACTCAGAGGTATACCCGCTTTTCCAGTACTGCCGCGCCTGTGGACACGGGTTCATCACAAGTGCCGGGAGAAGGCTGATTTTGCATGTGTTACGGGTGTTTTCGACTCTAAGATCTACCCTCGGTCTGTTTGTGGTTGATCGGAGTCTCCCGTGAGTCGGTGGCACAAGGCGTTGATCGCCGCATCGGTCGGGTCTGTGGCAGCGTTAGGCCTGGTGGTGTTGCCGAGCGTACCCGCATCGGCCGCGCCGGCCGATCTTGTCATCGACTACGCGTGCACGCCGACCGGGCAGAGCAGCATCGTCAGGCACAGCCCGGTACGGATGACCACCAACCTCACCTTCGCCACTGACCTGGTGGTCGGCGACCCGCTCAACTTCACCTGGAAGATGAACTACACCGGTGACGGCAGCCGGCTGCAGTCCCCCGGCTACTTCGACGACGGCGGCCAGGTGCACGCCACCGGGAACGTCGAGCTGCGCAGCGACTGGGTGGGCATTCTCCAGCCCAGGGGCAGCTCTGACCCGGAGGGCCCGCTCCGTCCCGACGACCCCCTCGGCCTGCCGCCGATGATGAACGACCCTGGCCTGATCAACAGGGCGGGCACCATCAAGATCACGCCGAAGGACATCGAGCTCGACTTCACCCCGCCGGACGGGAGCGTGGTCGTCAACGACGGCGACGACACCGACAACCCGAGCGACATGCAGATCGTCTACGGCGGCACCTGGACCCAGCGCGACGACCTGCCGGGCTCCGAGCACCACGTGCACAACGACCTGCACGAGACCAACCAATTGGGTGCCTCCGCCTCGCTGACCTTCGTCGGCACCGGAGTGACGTACATCGGGCCCCACGACAAGGACTCGGGCCCCGTCGACGTCTACATCGACGGGGTCAAGCGGGCCACGGTGGACCCCTCGCGTGATGCCAACGACGATCCCGTCAACGACGACCTCGACGGTGGCTACCCGCTGTATACGTCGCCCGACCTGACGTACGGCAAGCACACGATCAAGGTCCAGAACGCCTCGCCGAATTCGGCCAAGTTCATGTGGGTGGACGCGTTCGAGGTGTCGACCACCACGGCCCAGACCCCGACCGGCTACCACAGCGCGAAGTGCAGCCCGGTCAACCCGCCGGCGTCGGTCGTGGTGACCGTACGGGAGAAGATGGGTCCCACGGGGTCGAACTCGCCTTCGCCCAGCCCTACCGTCACCCCGACGAACACTCCGACGGATGACCCGACGGACCCGAATCCGCCCCCGAACGACACCACACCCCCGCATGCCGGCACCACCACCATCGGCATGGGTCACGTGGTCGTCGTTCCGTCGGCGTCCAGTTCGAGCTCGGCCAAGCCCAAGACCACCGGGCCGACCGCGACCAAGTACTACAAGCCGCAGGTGGCCAAGACACCCCAAGGCGGTGTGGACACCGGTGAGGCGCCGGAGAGTGCCGACCCGCCGTACGGGCTCTTGGCCAGCGGGATGGCAATGGCGATGGGTAGTGCCGGCAGCGGGTTGCTGCTTCGGCGGCGCAGGGCCGCGCACGCAGGAGGAGTGAAGTGATGGCCGAGACCCCGACGCAGAAGACGCCCATGCAGAAGACCCCTATGCAGAAGGCCACGCCGGGACTGCTGATCGCCGGCTCGCTGGGCGGCATCGGCGCCATCATGGTGGGGCTGCTGTCGCTGGCACCCCCGGTGGATGACGGCTCAGGCTCCCTCGCCGCGGCCCAGGACCGGCCGACCACGGTCCAAGTCGAGAACGCGGGTGCTTTCGTCCTCCCGGCCACGGTGGGACCGGGCGGAAAGAACGCGCCTTTGACGCCTGCCCGCCTGGAGGCGCCGCCGCCACTGCCGGCCCTCCCCGTCGTGGCGCCGATCCCGCCGGCCAAGACCAAGGCCGCGAAGGTCAAGGCCAAGCCGACCCGGATCAAGATCCCCAAGATCAAGGTCAACTCCCCGACCGGGGCGGTCACCGTCGACATCAAGGGCAAGCTGGGCACCCCGCCGCTGAGCAGGCCGAACCGGACCGGCTGGTACCGCTTCTCGCCCATCCCGGGCGAGGCCGGCCCAGCGATCATCAACGGCCATGTGAGCACCCGCAAAGGCCCCGCTGTCTTCGACCGGCTGCGCGAACTGGCCAAGGGCGACCACATCTACGTGTATCGGTCGGACGGCAAGGTCACCCGGTTCACGGTGAGTGGCATCGAGCAGGTGAGCAAGTCGACATTTCCGACGTCCCGGGTCTACGGGAACACGAACGACTCCCAGTTGAGGCTCATCACGTGTGGTGGGGTCTACAACAAGGCAGCGCACAGCTACACGGACAACATCGTCGTGTACGCGACGCTGTCCAAGAAGAAGGGCTGAGGAGAGAGTCTTGGCCGATTTGACGGTTTACGGGAAGTTGACAGGGACAGTTCGTAGGATCTCAACCAAACCGTGACCAAGGGCTGGGATTCTGGCACGACTGTTGGCACTGCTTTGAAACGGAGATGGACCCGTGCTCATGTCTCAGGCGTGGCGCCGCCTCGCCCATAAGACATCCACCTTGGGATTGGTGGGTACGCTCACCGTCTTCGTTAGCTCGATCTTCATCGTCTCGACCCCAACGTCGGCATCGGCTGCGGTGACGAAGCAGTTCAGCTTCACATGTCAAGGGACGTTGCTCAGCTCGACGGCGCAACCGATCAATGTCGGGCTCAGTGCGCCGGACACGGCGGCGGCAGGCGCGACCTTCGATCTTACGGTGAGCATCCCCGCACTTACTCTTGCGACCGCACCGACCGCAGCGACGACCTTGCAGGTCAACGCCGCGCTGACGCCGACGCCCGGCTCGGTTCAGGATGCCGGGGCAAAGCAGGGCGCCAGTGTCACGACCAGCACTGCTGTGCCCGCCAAGGAAGTGATCTACAAGGTTTCCGTGCCTACCGGAACAACAGGCAATGTCATGGTGAAGCCCGGCACGCTGATGCTGAGCCTCGCTTCGACCCCGAACACCTCGGCGACCTGTACGACCACGTCCACCGAGAGCCTGTCGGTTCCGATCGGTACGGGAGGCGGCAACGGCTCTGGCACGGACCTGGTCCAGTACGAATGCGTTGGGCCCGCTACCACTGACACCCAGGATGTCGAGATCAAGGTCGAGATGACCATGCCGACCTCCGCCAAGGTGGGGGAGCAGTTCGCGATCAAGTGGAAGGGCACCTACACCACGGGCAAGGAGCTGAAAGCTCCTACCACAGGCCAGACGATCAGTGCGAAGGTCTTCGCCTATGCGGCCTTGACCGGCATCACCGGCCTGACCTCCGCCACGGGTGAGGGCACCACCGGCACGATCACGGCCGGCCAGATCATCACACTCCCGACCACGACGATCGACCTCAAGTCGACCACCAGCACCGCGGGCACCGCGACGGTGAAGCCTGCGAAGGTGAATTTCGGCTCGAACACGGCTACTGGCACGCAGCCGATGATTGAGTGCACGGTCCAGAACGAGACTGCGCTGAAGACCTACACTTTTACGGTGAGCAGCGGCACCGCCAGTCCAAGCCCCAGCGCGAGCCCCAGCCCCAGCTCGACCAGCACCAGCCCCAAGCCCACGAACACCAAAACCGCGACGGTCACCGTAACCCCGCCCACGCCCACCAAGAAGAAGTCCCAGACCCCCAAGGCCGGGGCAGACACGGGTGGTGGCGGTGAGATGGGCCCGGATGGGCGGATGTTCATTCTTACCGGCACGGCCCTGATCGCGGCGGCTGCCGCAGGTGGGCTTCTCATGCGGCGGCGTAACGCCACCCGGGGCTGACTGACATGTCGGGGTACTACCCGTACGGCGGCGGCAATGGGGGGCCGCCACCCGTTGAGGACAAGGGGAGCACGGCGCTCAGGACCGTGCTGATCGTGGCCGCCATCGCCGGGGTCGTGA
Source organism: Nonomuraea sp. H19 (assembly GCF_052068215.1). Lineage (NCBI taxonomy): Bacteria > Bacillati > Actinomycetota > Actinomycetes > Streptosporangiales > Streptosporangiaceae > Nonomuraea > Nonomuraea sp. H19. The sequence continues at coordinate 55,873 of NZ_JBQHCV010000038.1, forward strand.
CGGTGGTGGCCGGGCTGCTGATCGTGCTGAGGTCGCCCGACGAGTACGGCCTCGCGTCCGGCAGCAGGGACGCCCTGTCCCTGCAGACGCAGCCGGACGGCAAGGCCACCGGGCAGCCCGAGCAGGCGCTGTTCCAGGCGGCCCCCGACGTGCCGCCGCCATTGCCGCAGATCAACCCGGCCCCGCCGATGCTGCCGGCCACTCCCGTCCAGATCGTGATCAGAAGGCTGGGGATCAAGGCGCCGATCAAGTCCGTCGGGCTGGCCAAGGACGGGACGATCGAGGTGCCTCCGGCGAACAATGCCAACCTGGTCGGCTGGTACCGGAACATGTCGACCCCCGGCGAGGCCGGTCCGGCCGTGCTGCTCGGGCACAAGGACACCAGGACGAGCCCCGCGGTGTTCAGCCGGTTGTTCGAGATCAAGAACGGCGACACCATCGAGGTCAAGCGCCAGGACAAGACCACTGCGGTGTTCACGGTGGGCGGCGTGGAGCAGGCGAGCAAGAAGACGTTCCCGACGGAGCGCGTGTACGGGGCGCAGGACAACGCCCAGCTTCACCTGATCACCTGCGGCGGGATCTACGATCGCCGTACTGGGCACTACACCGACAACATCATCGTCTATGCGACGATGACGAGCTCCTATCGAAGCTGAGCGCGGAGGCGGGCATGGGCTGGTTGGCGAAGCGGAGACTGCGTACTGGCCCCACGGCGGCACTGCCGGCCAAACCTGATCCGGCCGAGCTGCTGCGAATCGTGCAGCTCGCGGATCCGGGGGCCAAGAGGGACGGCGACGACATCGTGGCCACCGACGTCAGGATCTGCGCGCCCGTGGAGGCGGACGCCGAGCTGACGGGCGGCGAGCTGGAGCAGGTCTGGGCGGTACGGGTGACCGCCGAGGGCCCGCTGCCGCTGGACTTCTTCGACCGTTATCTCGCCGAAGGCATCGCGTTCCGGCTCAAGGGGCTCGCGGTGTGCCGGGGCGAGGTGAGCGATCCGGCCGACGAGGAGGGCTCGGGCCCGGCGGTGATCATTCCGGTACGGCCCGCCGCCGAGGAGCTGGCGCCGCTGCTGGAGCCGCAGGAGGACGACGAGTTCACCTTCACCGCCGGCGACATCCGGGCCGCGCTGGTCCCGCAGAAGGGCCAGCCCCCGGCCGTACAGGAGCTGCTGCCCTTCGCCACCGAGCTGACCGCTGTAGAGCTGCGCGGGGACGAGCAGGTCAAGCTCGGCACGCTGGCCCTGGAGCTGTCCGACAAGCTGAACGGCCTGGTCGTGGACCGGTGGCGGTTCCGGGTCGACGCGGCGGAGGACCTCCTGCCGCCGGAGTAGGCGCAAACCGCTGCCTGCGGTGGACCGTTGAACGGGGCCCACCGCGAGCAGCCGTAGAACGTCGTTCTGTTGTAGTCTGCCCTTAGTAACCGAATAATGCTCGGTTTCCAGGAGGCACTGTGGCAGAGGCGTACATCGTCGGGGCGGTCCGCACCCCGGTCGGCAAGAAGAAGGGCGGCCTTTCCACCGTCCACCCCACTGACCTGGCCGCGCACACGCTGAAGGCGCTGGTCGACCGCACCGGCGTCGACCCCGCGGCGGTCGAGGACGTCATCATGGGGTGCGTCATGCAGTTCGGCCCCCAGAGCATGGACATCGCGCGCAACGCCTGGCTGTCGGCGGGCCTGCCGGAGACCACCGCGGGCGTGACGATCGACCGTCAGTGTGGCTCCTCGCAGCAGTCGATTCACTTCGCCGCCCAGGGCGTCATGTCCGGCACCCAGGACCTGGTCGTGGCCGCCGGCGTCGAGTCGATGAGCATCGTGCCCATGGGCTCCTCGATCACGGCCGCCCTGGAGAAGGGCATGCCGTTCCCGTTCGGCGACAAATGGGTCGAGCGGTACGGCAAGCAGGAGATCTCGCAGTTCCGCGGCGCGGAGCTGATGTGTGAGAAGTGGGGCTACACGCGCGAGATGCTGGAGCAGTACGCGCTGGAGTCCCACCAGCGGGCCGCGAAGGCGATCGCGAACGGCTACTTCAAGGACCAGATCGCGCCCGTCAACGGCGTCGAGGACGACGAGGGGCCGCGCGCGGACACGACGCTGGAGAAGATGGCCGGGCTCAAGACCCTGAAGGAGGGCGGCCAGATCACCGCCGCCACCTCCTCGCAGATCTCCGACGGCTCCGGCGCGGTGCTGATCGCCTCCGAGCAGGCCGTCAGGGACCATGGGCTGACGCCGCGCGCCCGCATTCACCAGCTCGCGCTCATGGGCGACGACCCCGTCTACATGCTGACCGCGCCGATCCCCGCCACGCAGCGGGCGCTCAAGAAGGCCGGCATGTCGATGGACGACATCGACGTCGTGGAGATCAACGAGGCGTTCGCGCCGGTGCCGCTGGCCTGGATGCACGAGCTCGGCGCCGACCCCGCCAAGGTCAACCCCAACGGCGGCGCCATCGCGCTCGGCCACCCGCTCGGCGGCACGGGTGCGATCCTGATGACCAAGCTCCTGCACGAGCTGGAGCGTACGGGCGGCCGCTACGGCCTGCAGACGATGTGCGAGGGCGGCGGCCAGGCCAACGTCACGATCATCGAAAGACTGTGAAAGGCGCGAGCGCCGCCTCCGGGCGTAACAGGGGAGGCGGCGCTCGCTAACTACCCATCCTGGTAGTTGTCTTAGCGGCCCTTGGGGGGGATGCGCCGGGGCGGCGCGATCGGGCGCTGCGGCATCTTCGGCATCTGCCGGGGCACGGGCATCTCACGCCCAGGGAGACCCGGGGCGTTCTTCTTTTTGCCTGATCGAACTCGCATGCGAAAGCTCCTTTACGCAGGTTCACGACGCGGCCCGAGGCCGGTCGGCTAGCTCAGCTGCCGCGTCTGGGATGGACGGGGACGGCGGGAGTGATCGCCGCCGGACGGTTTCGCTGAGTGGCTGGAACAGCCGTTACTGGTAAAGGCGCATGTCCATGACAGTACGGGGCCGCCGGAATCCGGCGCAACCCAATTAATTCCACCGCCAAGAGCGGGCGCCGCGTGACGGTGAGGTGCTTACGTCCCTCGTTCTCCGGCTCTCGGTCCGCCGAACGCACTGCCAGCTGATCTTGTTCACCTGCTGATCTCTCAAGTGGGCCTGGACGAGGCCGAGATCGCGGCGATGACCAAAGGGGATGCCGCTGCCAGGCTGCAGAAGTATTGGACCGAAGGCGTCTGATGCGGTGGCCACCGGCGCTGCGTGTCCCGAAGTAGCCACGACGCGGCCTTCTATAGCTGGGCGGCCTCGATCACGACGTCGAGGGCCTCGCGCGACTCGCGCAGGTCTGCCATCGCCCGCTCGATCCGCTCCCGTTCCCTGCGCAGCCGCCCCACCACGTCCGGGCAGGTAGGGGCCAGGCGTTCGCCGTTGGTTTCCAGGCAGGGGAGCACGGTGGCGATCGTCGAGGTGCGCAGCCCGGCCGCGAGCAGGCAGCGGATGCGCCGGACGGTTTCGACGTGGGCCTCGGTGTAGTCGCGGTAACCGCTGGGGCGGCGCTCGGGCTTGAGCAGGCCCTGCTCCTCGTAGTAGCGCAGGAGCCGCTCGCTCACGCCAGTGCGCCGCACCAGCTCGCCGATCCGCATGTGACCTCCCTCACGGCGCCCCGAGCTCCGTTGACTCTCACATACATGTGAGACTTTAGCGTACTCGCATGAAGAAGAGTCTTGTGGTGCCGATCGCGCTGATGGTGAGCGTGTTCGTGGTCGGCACGTCCGAGTATCTGATCGCGGGATTGCTTCCCCAGGTCGCCGCGGACCTGGACGTCTCGGTGTCCACGGCGGGGCAGACGGTGACGGCGTACGCGCTGGGCGTGGTGATCGGCGGCCCGCTGGTGACGATCGCGACCGTGCGGCTGCCGCGCAAGGGGCTGGCGTTGGGGCTGCTCCTGCTGTTCGCCGCCGGTAACACGATCTGCGCGGTGGCCGGTTCGTACGAGCTGCTGATCGCCGGGCGGGTCGTCGCGTCGCTGAGCCACGCGGCTTTTCTGACACTGGCGTTGATGCTGACCACCCGTGTGGTCGCGCCGGAGCGGGTCGGCACCGCCATCGCGGTCGTGGGGTCGGGGTTCTCGGCGGCGACCCTGCTGGGCGTGCCCGTGGGTGTGTTGCTCGGGGAGGGCATGGGGTGGCGGGCGCCGTTCGGCGTGCTGGCCGTCCTGGCGCTCGTGGTCACCGGGCTGCTGGCGGTCGTGCTGCCCCGGCAGGATGCCGCGGCCACCAGCGTCCGGGACGAGCTGGCTACAGTCGTCCAGCGGCGGGTGCTGGTCGTGATCGCGACCACGGCGGTGGGACTGGCGGCCACCTCGACGGTGTTCACCTACCTTGCGCCGGCGCTCACCGAGATCACCGGGTTCACTCCGGTGGTGGTCTCCACGCTGCTGCTGGTCTATGGGCTGGGAAGCCTGGCCGGCGGCCTGGTGGCGGGGCGCCTGGCCGACCGCTCGCTGGCCGCCACCGTACGCGGGACGTTCGCCGGGCTGGCTGTGGTGCTGGCGCTCTTCCCGCTCGCGCTGCGGTGGCAGGTGTCGGCCGTGTTCGCCGTGCTCGCGTTCGGGCTGCTGACCTCCGCCACCACGCCCGTGCTGCAGAGCCTGATGCTGCGGCGCGCGGGGGACGCGCCGACGCTGGCGGTGTCCGCGAACGTGTGCGCGTTCAACATCGGTATAGCGGGCGGCTCGGCGCTTGGCGGTGGCCTGGTCGCCGTGGACGGGCTGGGCTGGCTCGGGCTCGTGGCGGCCGTACTGAGCCTGGGCGCCCTCGCCGTCAGCTACGCGGCCATTACGCGCCGGCAGCCGGCCGCCGCCGAGCCCGCTCCGGTGCACGCGCGCTAGAAAGCGCGCGAATCCGGGTCACCGCTGCCAGAGCCCCCGCGAGGGCCGTCACGAGCAGCGTGATCGACATCGGTGCGGGGAAGTAGGTGAGCTGTGCCCAGGTGACCGTCCGCCCGTTCATGAGGAACGACAACAGATCCGGATACGCCGCCAGCGCCGCCGCGGGCAGCAGTAGGGGCGCCAGCCGCAGCCAGATCAGCCACCGGGGCTTGCCCGCCCGCCTGGTGGCCCAGCGCCGAGCCCGTAGCACGCCCAGGATCCCCATGCCCGCCGCGGCCATCGCGATCAGGGCCAGGACCAGTTCGAACTGCTGCCGGCCGCCTCCGACCTCCTCGGGCGTGCGCCCCTCGCTCAGCGCCGTCAGGCCGAGCATGATGTCGTACGTGTCGTCGTGCAGCGCAGCGCTGTTGGTCATGACGGCGAAGCCGTATCCGGTCTTGGGGGAGATGGCCTCGACGGCGGTGTACGTGAACAGGTTCCCCGAATGGGCGAGCTGTCCGGTCTCGTCGTCCTTGCTCCAGCCCATGCCGTAGTCCCGGATCGCGGTGGGCGCTTGCATGGTCTCCAGGCTGCGTCGCTTGACCAGCGGGGCACCGTCACCCGTCTGGGCGATCAGCCATTTGCCCATGTCGGCGGCAGTCGTGATGACCCCGCCCGAGCCGCTCCCGTCGAGGAAGGCGGGCAGCTCGGGGCGCGGGAGCCAGAGGCCGAAGATCGAGTTGTAGCCGTCGGCCGGCCGCACGACCTGGTCGCTGACGGCGCTGGACTTCATGCCCAGCGGGCCGAACACCCGATCGCGCAGGTAGTCGCCGAACGGCCGGCCGCCGGCGACCTCGACCAGGCGGGCGGCCAGGTTGTAGTTGACGTTGCAGTACGCCCAGCGGGTGCCGGGATCGGCGGCGAGCCGGGAATCGGCGAGGCGTGCGGTGTAGTCGGCGAGCGAGGTGGCGCTGTCCAGCGTGCCGATGTCGACCGTGGTGTCCGACAGGCCGGAGGTCTGGTTCAGCAGCTGGCGCACGGTGATCCGGGCCGCCCGGGGGTCCGCCATCCGGAACTCCGGGAGCTGGGCGGCCACCGGCTCGTCCAGCTTGATCTTGCCGCGCTCCACGAGCGTCATGATGGCCATCGCGGTGAACGACTTGCTCACCGAGGCCACCCGCATCGGGGTGTTCTCGGTGACCGCGCGGCCCTCGGAGTCCTCGCCGTAGCCGGCGGCGTGCACCACCTTGCCGCCGTGCGTCACCACCACGGACACGCCGGGCAGGCCGGTGTCTTCCAGCGCGCCGCGCATGTACGTGTCGATGGCCGCGGGGGTGATGGAGGGGGCCGGGGGAGCCAGGGTCATGGTGGCGAACAGGCCGATCAGGAGCGTTTTCACGCGATCAACCTAGAGAGGGAGGACCTTCCGCCGGATCGGCCGACCGTCCAGAACCACCCCTGACGAAAGTCAGGTCTCGCCCGGCGCCGGCAGCCGGGTCGGCACGGCATTCTGCACCTGCTGGTAGATCACCGACGTGCGGAAGCCGACGATCTCCTTTCGCTTGCTGAGCTTGTCCAGCAGGAACGCGTGCAGGTGATCCAGATCCTGCACGGCCACGTGCAGCAGGAAGTCGTCCCCGCCCGCCAGCACGAACACGCTGAGCACCTCGGGCATCTCGGCGGCCGACGACTTGAAGGCATTGATCACGGCCCGGCTGAGCGGGCGCACCTGGACCGCGACCATGGCCTGGACGGTGCGGTTGAGCGCGGCCGGGTCGATGTCGGCGTGGTAGCCGCGGATGACGCCGCGCCGGGTCAGCGCCCTTACCCGCTCCAGACAGGTCGAGGGCGCGATGCCGAGCTGTCGGGCGAGCTCCCTGTTGGACTGCCGCGCATCCGTTTGGAGAAACCGTACGATCGCCGAATCAAGTTCATCCATGGCTTGATCTTTCCATGCTTGTCCGGTCAGACGTTCGGCACGGGCCCTGGGATTTCGTTCATGTGGGCTAATTTCAGCGCTATGACACAACACATGAGCGCAGGACAGGGCACGGCGTTGCTGGTCGGGGCGGTGCTGGGGCCCGGGATGCTGGTGCTGCCGCACCTGGCCGCGGCCGCCGCCGGACCCGCCTCCGTGCTGGCCTGGGCGGGCCTGCTCGCGCTGAGCGTTCCCGTCGCCCTGACCTTCGCCGCGCTCGGCGCGCGCTACCCGGACGGCGGGGGAGTGGCGAGCTTCGTCGGGCTGGCGTTCGGGCGGCATGCCGCCGCCGTGGCCGGGTGGTGGTTCTACGGCGCGGTGCCCATCGGTACGGTCGCGGGCGCCCTGGTCGGCGGCCAGTACGTCGAAGCGTGTTTCGGCGTGGACGCGACCCTCGCCGCCTGGCTGATCATGATCGCCGCCTTCGGCGCCAACACCGCCGGGCTGCGCACCTCGGGACGGCTGCAGATCGGATTCGTCGTCCTGCTCGTCGGGCTGCTGGCCGCTGCCGTGATCACCGCCGCGCCCCATGTCGACCCGGCCAACTTCACCCCCTTCGCCCCGTACGGCCTGGCGGGCGTGGCCGGTGCGGCCGGCGTGCTCATGTTCGCCTTCGTCGGCTGGGAGGCGGCCAGCCATCTGTCGGCCGAGTTCGCCGACAGGACGAACGGCCTGGTCAGGGCCACGGTGGTGACGCTCGTCGTGATCAGCGTCCTGTATGTCGGGGTGTCGGTCACCTCCGTCGGCGTGCTCGGCGCGGACATGACCGGCGTGCCGCTCACCGCGATGCTGGAGCTCGGGCTCGGCGACGTCGCCCGGCCGGTTACCGGGGTGGTGGCCGTGCTGCTGACGTTCGGGGCCGTCAACACCTACATCGCCGGAGCCGCGCGGCTCGGGGCGGCCCTGGCCAGGGACGGCGCGCTGCCCGCCTGGTTCGCCGCGGGCGGAGAGCCGGGGCGCACGCCGTACCGGAGCCTTGGGTTGCTGGCCGTGCTGTGCGTGCCCGTGCTGGTGTGGGCGGTGGATCTGGATCTGCTGATGCGGGCCACGTCGGCGTGTCTGGCCGCCGTCACGGCGGCGGGCGTGGCGGCGGCGGTGCGCGCGCTGCCCGCGGGACGGCACCGGAACACGGCTGTGGCGGCCACCGGGATGTCACTCGTGGCGCTCGCGCTTTGTGGCGGCTACCTGGTGGTTCCCGCCGTGTTCGCGCTCGTGGCAACGGCCGTGTTGAAAGCCGGTGCTCGCCGTCCCGGTAAATGGGGCATATACCGATAGCACGGGACGACGTCACGTCGGGAGGTGCTATGACCGAGCAGGCCAAGTACGCGGAGTCCAGAGCGGTCGGCGAGCAGGCGCGCGAGAAGGAATGGACCCGGCCCAGCTTCGGCAAGCAGTTGTTCCTCGGCGACTTCCGGCTGGATCTGGTGCATCCGGTCCCCACGCTGTCCGACGAGGCGACCAAGCGGGGCGAGGAGTTCGTCAGGACGGTGCGGCGCTATCTCGACGCGCACGTCGATCCCGCGCTCATCGAGCGGACCGCCCAGGTGCCCGACGAGGTCGTCAAGGGGCTGGCCGGGCTCGGGGCGTTCGGGATCACAATCGGGGAGGAGTACGGCGGGCTCGGGCTTCCCTACCTGTACTACTGCCGCACCCTCATGCTCCTCGGCTCGTACTGCCCGGCGCTGGCGACGCTGCTGTCGGCGCACCAGTCGATCGGGGTGCCGCAGCCGCTGAAGCTGTTCGGCACCGAGGAACAGAAGCGAGAATTCCTGCCAAGGTGCGCGGCGGGCGAAATTTCGGCATTCCTGCTTACCGAGCCTGATGTCGGGTCCGACCCGGCCCGGCTGTCCACCACTGCCGTCCTCGACGGCGACGACTACGTGCTCAACGGCGTCAAGCTGTGGACGACGAACGGCGTCGTCGCCGAGCTGCTCGTGGTCATGGCCAGGACCGGCAAGAAGATCAGCGCGTTCGTGGTCGAGGCGGACACCCCGGGCATCACGGTCAGGCGCCGCAACGAATTCATGGGGCTGCGCGGGATCGAGAACGGCGTCACCGAGTTCTCCCAGGTACGGGTGCCGGCCAGGAACCGCATCGGGCGCGAGGGAGAGGGCCTCAAGATCGCGCTCACCACGCTGAACACCGGCCGCCTGTCGCTCCCTGCCGTGTGCGCGGGCAGCGCCAAGTGGGCAGTCAAGATCGCCCGCGAGTGGGGCAACGCCCGCGAGCAGTGGGGGCGCAAGATCGGCCGGCACGAGGCCGTGGCCACCAAGATCGCCTTCATCGCGGCCACCGCGTACGCGCTCGAAGCCGTCACGGAGCTCACCAGCCGCCTGGCCGACGACCGGCGCAACGACATCAGGATCGAGGCCGCGCTGGCCAAGCTGTACGCGACGGAGCTGTCGTACCAGGCGCTGGACGAACTGGTCCAGATCAGGGGCGGGCGCGGCTTCGAGACGGCCGAGTCGCTGGCCGCCCGCGGGGAGCGCGGCGTGCCGGCCGAGCAGATGCTGCGCGACGCGCGCATCAACCGCATCTTCGAGGGCTCCTCGGAGATCATGCGCCTGATGATCACCCGGGAGGCGGTGGACGCTCATCTGTCGGCCGCCGGGGAGCTGATCAACCCGGAGGCCTCCCGCCAGGAGCGCGCCCAAGCCCTGCGACGGGCCAGCCGCTTCTACGCCAAGTGGCTGCCCACGCTGGTGGCCGGCACCGGCAACCTGCCCACCGCGTACGCCGGATTCGGGCCGCTGGCCGGGCACCTGCGCTTCGTGGAGCGGACCAGCAGGAAACTGGCCAGGTCCACCTTCTACGGCATGTCCCGCTGGCAGGGCAAGCTGGAGCACAAACAGTCGTTCCTCGGCCGGCTCGTCGACATCGGGGCCGAGCTGTTCGCCATGACCGCCGCCTGCGTCAAGGCCGCGGAGGACTCCAGGGATCTGGGGCGCAGGCCGTACGAGCTGGCCGACACGTTCTGCCGCCAGGCGCGGCACCGCGTGGAGGCGCTGTTCGACCGGCTCTGGGACAACAGCGACGAGCAGGACGCGCGGCTGGCCGGCTACGTGCTCGAAGGCCGCTACGGCTTCGTCGAGGAGGGCATCCTCGACCCGTCCATCGAGGGGCCGTGGATCGGCACGCCATCCGGCGAGGAGAACGTCCGGCGGAAGATCCTCTGACGACCGGTCTAGACCGGAAGTGAGGCTTTTCTGGTAAGAGTGTTTCCAAATCGAGACGAGCCGGTATAGACCGCTTCGTTTGCGCAGGCTTACTCTGACGCAAGCGCGCCTCGCGCGTCCCCATCCCCCCAGGGCGGGGTCCGGTGGCTGGTACGGACCAGCGTCACCCGTCCGACGAGAAGGCGGTATCTCCAGTGAACATGAAGCTTGTGGGCGGCGCCGCGCTCGGCCTTGCCACGGTACTGGTCCTGTCCAGCTGCGGCTCCGGCGGCTCCGGCGGCGCCACCCAGGCATCGGGCGACGGCACGGTCACGCTCAAGATGGTCGCCGCCGACTACGGCGATGGCCCCGGCAAGCCCAACTCGGGCGAGACGTTCTGGAAGGGCGTCACCGACGAGTTCACCAAGGCGAACCCGAACATCAAGGTCGAGGTCCAGGTCATCAACTGGAACGACATCGACAAGCAGGTCGCCACCATGGTCCAGAACGGCCAGGTGCCCGACATCCTGCAGACCGGCGACTACTCGGGCTTCGTCAAGGACGGGCTGCTCCACAAGGTCGACGAGGTCCTGTCCCCGAACGTCTCCGGCGACATGCTGCAGAAGTTCGCCGAGTTCGGCAAGGTGGACGGGGCCGCGTACGGCATCCCGTTCGTCTCCTCCGCCCGCGCCCTGTTCTACAACAAGGACCTGTTCGCCAAGGCCGGCATCGCCGAGCCGCCGAAGACGTGGGACGAGGCCAAGGCCGCGGCCGAGAAGCTGAAGGCGGCCGGCGTGACCCAGCCGTTCGGCCTGCCGCTCGGCCAGGAAGAGGCCCAGGCCGAGTCCTTCCTGTGGATGCTCGGCAACGGCGGCGGCTACAAGGACGCCTCCGGCAATTGGGCGATCAATTCGCCGCAGAACGTCGAGACCTTCACGTACCTGAAGGGCCTGGTCGACGCCGGCTTGACCACCCCGAACCCGGGCACCAAGGACCGCAAGACGGTCTGGGAGGACTTCGGCGCCGGCAAGGTCGGCATGGTCAACGGCGGCCCCATGTCGATCCCGATCTTCGACGCGGCCGGCCTGAAGAACTACGGCGTCGCGCCCATCCCCGGCAAGGCCGGACCGCTCGACACCACGCTCGGCGTCATGGACTGGATCATGGCCTTCAACAAGAACGGCCGCGCCGCCGAGATCAAGAAGTTCTTCGACTTCTTCTACAGCGGCACCGCCGCGCAGAAGATCTCCGACACCTACAAGCTGCTGCCCGTCACCAACAGCGGCATCCAGAAGCTGTCGGGTGACGAGAAGCTCAAGCCGTTCCTGGACGCGCTGCCCAACGCCAGCTTCTACCCGTTCCAGGACCCCAAGTGGGCCACGGTGAACCCGGCGATCAAGCAGACCATCGGCGGGGCCGTCAAGGACGACCCGGCCAAGGTCCTCGGTGAGCTCCAGAAGACCGCCGAAGCGGCCAGCTGATTCATCGGGGATCCGTACGGCCGGCGCTGTTCTGCCTGCGCCGGCCGTACCGTCCTGGAAAGGTGCCTCATGAGAAGGTTGCGCGCCCTCGAGCCCCTCGCCTGGGTCGGGCCCGCCATCGTGCTGATCGCAGTGGTCGTGCTTTGGCCCGTGGTCGAGATGATCAGGTCGTCGTTCCTCGAGATCAGCCGCTTCGGCGTGGAACGCGGATACAACGGGCTGGCGAACTACGACAAGTTGTTCGGCGAGAAGGACTTCGCCGACATCATGTCCCGCAGCGTGATCTGGGTCGTCGCGGTCGTCGTCTGCACCGTGCTGATCTCGCTGGCCCTCGCCCAGCTGTTCAACCAGCGCTTTCCGCTGCGCAAGGTGGCCCGGTGGGCGCTGATCGCACCGTGGGCCGCCTCGGTGCTGATGACGGCCATCATCTTCAAGTGGATGCTCGACCCCGAGGTCGGCGTGATCAACCAGATCCGGCTGAAGCTGGGACTGATCGACGCGATGGGCGGCGCCGCGGCCGACCAGCTCGGCGACGGCTCCACCGCCATGCCGTGGCTGGTGTTCGTCGCGGTGTTCGTGTCGGTGCCGTTCACCACGTACGCGCTGCTGGCCGGCCTCGCAACGATCCCCAGTGACGTGTACGAGGCGGCCAAGATGGACGGGGCCGGACGGTTCCGGACGTACTGGTCGATCACGCTGCCGCTACTGCGTCCCGCGCTCACCGTCGCGGCCCTCATCAACGTCATGAACGTTTTCAACAGCTTCCCGATCATCTGGGCGATGACGCACGGCCAGCCGGGATACTCGACGGCCACCTCGACCATCCTCATGTTCATCCTCAAGGGATCCGACATCGGTGAATCGGCAGCCATGTCCGTCGTCAACTTCGGCATGGTGATCGTGCTGACCGTGATCTTCCTCAAGGTGTCGCGGTGGAACAAGGAGGTGGCGTGATGGCCGTCAACACGATGCCGCCGAAGGCCAGGCCGCACCCCCATGTCAGCAGGCAGAGGGGGGCCGTGCAGCGTCAGCTGCCGCGAGTCAAGACGGTGCTGGTGGCGGCCAGCGCGTACGTCGTCGCCTTCATCTTCCTGTTCCCCTACCTGGTGATGCTGCTCACCTCGCTGCGTTCGCAGGACTCGCTGCGCGACGTGACGTTCTGGCCGGAGGAGTGGGTGTGGTCCAACCTCACCAACTTCTGGAGCAGCGGCCTGGCCGGCAACCTGTGGGTGACGATGAAGGTGGCCGCGGGCTCGACGGTGCTCGTGCTGCTGGTGGCGCTGCCCGCGGCGTACTACTCGGCCAGGCACAACTTCAGGGGGCGCACCGCGTTCCTGATCCTCGTGCTGATCACTCAGATGTTCCAGCCCACGGCCATGGTGGTCGGCATCTACCGCGAGTTCTTCCAGTTCGGGCTGGTGGACTCGATCTGGTCGCTGATCCTGGTCAACGGCGGGTTCAACCTGGCGTTCGCGGTGTGGATCCTGAACGCGTATTTCGCCTCGATCCCGCGTGAGCTGGAGGAGGCGGCGTTCATCGACGGGAACGGGCGCTTCGGCGCGCTGTTCAGGATCACGCTGCCGCTGGCCATGCCGGGCGTCATCACCGCGCTGATCTTCACGTTCATCGCGGCGTGGAACGAGTTCGTGGTCGCGCTGACCCTGACCACGAGCCAGGCGAACCAGCCGCTCACGGTGGCGCTCAACTCGTTCATCGGCCAGTATCAGGTGGACTGGCAGAACCTGTTCGCCGGGTCCGTGATCGCCACCATCCCGGTGATCATCCTGTTCGCGCTGATCGAGCGCAAGGTGGTCGGCGGGCTGACCGCAGGGTCGATCAAGTGAGACGGGGGAGGCCGACCGGGCCTCCCCCCGCCACTAGTCCTTCTTCTTGGGCACCCGGGCCACGCAGAACACCGTCTGGCCGAAGGGCGGCCGCATGAACCGCTCGATCAGGCGGGTCAGCGGGACCACCGTCCGGTCGTAGATCTTGACCAGCCGCGGGTCCGGGTAGCCGACGCCACCCCGGCGCACCGCCGCCCACCAGGCGATGCCGCCCAGGAAGTTGATCGGCTTGAGCACCTCGATGTCCAGCCCCGCCTTGGCGACCGTGGTGCCCAGAGTCTTGGGCGTGTAGCGCTGGACGTGGCCGACCTTGCGGTCGAAGTCACCGTAGAGCTGCATGTAGCCCGGCACCCAGATGATGATCCGCCCGCCCGGCAGCGTGACACGGGCCAGCGAACGCAGCGCCTCGGCGTCGTCCTCGATGTGCTCGAGGACATTCATCATGACGACGGTGTCGACCTTGTCCTTCAGCGGGATGTCGGTCGGCAGCCCGAACTGCAGGACGTCGATGTCGTCGCGGCCCTCGAAGCGCTTGGCCAGCTGTTCGACGCAGTAGGGGTCGAAGTCGCTCACGACGAGCCTGTCGAGCCGGGGCAGGAACTGCTCGGCGAAGTGGCCGAGCCCGGAGCCGATCTCCAGCATCGACCGGCCGACGTGCGGGGCGACCATGTCGAACTCGTACTGCCGATAGTTCTTGGCCTCGTCCCCACCTAGGTGGTTCTCCAGGGCCTCGTCACCGGCCGCCGGTTGGACTACACGGTCATACCCAGATGACATAATCCCGTTCCTTCTAGGGGCTCATGGATTGCCCGAGTCTAATGCCCTTGCCGGGGATGAGGGGCAAGACACCCCTTCCCCCGCGGCACTCGGATGCGGTGGAATCTGACTCGCCATGGACGACGACGAGGCGATCGCCCGCTCGCTCGACGGTGACTTAGCGGCCTATGAGGCGCTGGTCGCCCGCTACAGCGCGCTTGCCCACCGTACCGCGTACATGATGGGGGCCGGGGACGAAGCCGAGGACGTCGTGCAGGAGGCGTTCGTCAAGGCGTTCCGGCATCTGGCGAGCTTCCGCAGGGACGCGCCGTTCCGGCCGTGGCTGCTGCGCATCGTTGTGAACGAGACGCACAACCTGACGAGGTCGCGGGGACGGCGGGCCGAGCTGGCCTTGCGGCTCGGCGCCACCGCCGACCCCGTGGCGCCCGACGATCCCGAGGGCGCGGCCATGGCCACCGACCGGCGTGCGCGGTTACTGGTCGCGGTACGCGGGCTGCCCGAGCGGGAACGCCAGGCCGTCGTGTGCCGGTACTTCTTACAGCTGACGGAGGCGGAGACGGCGCAGGTGCTCGACTGGCCGGTCGGCACCGTCAAATCCAGCACGCATCGTGGGCTGGCCCGGTTGAGGGAGGAGGTGGGCAATGAGTTCGCGTGAGCCTTTCGACGACCTGGAAGCCGAACTGCTGGCGCTCGGCGACCTCCTCGACGTGCCTGCCCCGCCGCCGGCCGACGTGGCCGCCGCCGTCCGCGCCCGCCTCGACGCTGCCGCTGCCGCGGACGCCGGGGCTGCCGATGCTGACGCCGCGGCTGCCGACGCTGCCGCTGACGCCGCGGCTGCCACCGATGCGGGCGCCGCCGGCGAAGAGCCCGATCCTGCGCATGGCCCCCACACCACCGCTGTCAGGCCGCACCCGCGACGGCCGGGGCGGCGGGATGATGGGCGGCGGCCTCCGGCGCGGCGCGGGCGGCGGGCGCGGTGGAAGATCGTGGCGGCCGTCGTCATAGCTGTCATCGCCGTCACGGCCGCCACCCCCCAGGGCCGGGCCGCCGTGGTGCAGATCCTGCGTTTCGCCGGAATCGAGCTCCAGATCGGCGACACCCCGCCCGAACCCGTCACCACCACGGCCCCGCTGCCAGGAGAGCGGACGGTGTCCCCGTCCGAGGCCGCGCGCCTGGTGAGGTTCCAGGTCAGGACCCCGTCCCGGCTCGGCCCGCCCCAGAGCGCGTCCGTCGCCGACAACGGCAGGGTGGTGTCGATGTTCTGGCCGGACGGCATCAGGCTCGACCAGTTCGACGGCGGCGTGGACCCGTACTTCTTCAAGAAGGTCGGCCCGCCGCATCCCGACTACGTGGACGTCGGCCCGTACCAGGCGTGGTGGCTGCCAGGGGCGCATCCGCTGGGCTACATCAAGCGGCAGGACGGCACCCAGGTGCCGCTGCGCCAGGCGGGGCCGACCCTCATCTGGCAGCAGGACACGCTGACCTTCCGACTGGAAGGCGTCAAGACCAAGGAGGAGGCCGTCAGGATCGCCGGATCACTCGAATGAGCCCGTGAGCCACTCGTCCATGCCCTTGAACAGCTCCTTGCGTACGGACTCCGGCGCCGCCGACGATCGTACGGACTGCCGCGCCAGCTCGGCCAATTCGGCGTCGCTGAAGCCGTAGACGTCCCTGGCCAGCTCGTACTGCCGCAGCAGCCGCGCGCCGAACAACAGCGGGTCGTCCGCCCCCAGCGCGATCGGCACGCCCGCGTCGAACAGCCGCCGCACCGGCAGGTCGGCGGCCCGCTCGGCGACGCCCAGCCCCAGGTTCGAGGTAGGACAGATCTCGCAGCAGATCTGCCGGTCGGCCAGCCGGTGCATGAGCCACTCGTCCTCCGCCGCCCGCACTCCGTGCCCGATCCGGTCCGCCCCCAGATCGTCCACGCACTGCGCCACGCTGCGCGGCCCCATCAGCTCGCCGCCGTGCGGCACGGCCAGCAGCCCGCCCCGCTTGGCGATCCGGAACGCCCGCTCGAAATCCCGCGCCTGGCCCCGGCGCTCGTCGTTGGACAGCCCGAACCCGACCACGCCTTTGTCGGCGTATTGCGTGGCCAGCCTGGCCAGGGTGTTCGCGTCGAGCGGATGCCTGGTCCTGTTCGCCGCCACGACCACCGCCATTCCGATCCCGGCGTGCTCGGCCGCCTGGCGTACGGCGTCGAGCGTCAGTTCGAGCGTGGCCGTCAGCCCGCCGAACCGCTGCGCGTAACCCGAGGGGTCCACCTGGATCTCCAGCCATCGCGACCCGGCCCGCGCCTCGTCCTCGGCCGTCTCGCGCATCAACCGGTAGACGTGCTCCGGCTTGGTCAGCACGGACCTGGCGATGTCGTACAGCCGCTGGAACCTGAACCAGCCGCGCTCGTCGGTGGCCCGCAGCTTGGGCGGCCAGTCGTCCTCGAGCGCGTCGGGCAGGTGCAGCCCCTGCTCCCTGGCAAGCTCGATCAGCGTGGTGTGCCGCATCGAGCCGGTGAAGTGCAGGTGGAGATGAGCTTTGGGAAGCGCGTCTAGGGGCCGTGGCATTTGCCTATCTTGCCATTCACCCTGGGCAGGGTTCGGCGGCGACCAACCGCATGGTACGGATGGGGCGTGGTGGGGGATCAACGAACCATGATCCCGGAGGGATGGCGGGCGGCGCTCGCGGCGCTGGCGCTCGCGGTGACGGCGCTCATCATCTACGGGCTCTTCGCCTCGGGGTTCGGACGTCCGCCGCGCCCTGTCGCGGAGACGCCGGAGCCCATCGCCGTGCCGACCACGCTCACGATCCCCCGCGCCGGCTCGGCGGTGGCCGTCGCGGCTCCCGACGCCGCGCCGGCGGTGATCACCGGTGGACTCTGGCTCACGTACCTGCCCGGCGGGCTCGGACGCAGCGGCGGGGGAGCGATCGAGCACGGGGGCGGCTGGGCCAGGTTCGGCTCCGCGGACACGTTCGTCGAGGCGCGGGTCGACCACGGCCCCGAGGCCGCCGACTGGCGGCGCTACCGTGCGCGAGCCACCGTGCTGGACGCCCGCAGCACCACCGTACGCGGCAAGCCCGCGGTAGCCGGCAGGCATCCGGGCGGCGGGCGTGTGATCGTCTGGCTGGAACGTCCGGGCGCCGGGGCGTGGATCAGGGTCAGCGAATCGCTCGGTAAGGAACTGGTCGCAGTCGCCGCCTCAGTCAGGACTCCTGTAGGAGACTAGGACCCCTTTCCTGGGTATCTGCTCATGTCATGGGGGGTTGATGCGGCGTCTGGCGGCAGCGCTCCTCGTCGTCGTGCTCGCCGGGTGCGGGTGCGCGGACGACGTGCCGGAATCCCGCCCCACGCCGCGCCCGCCCGCACCGGCCACGAGCCCGGCCCTCACGCTGTCCTGCGACGCCACCGGAGTCCGGCTCCCCGCCATG
The DNA here is from genome assembly GCF_052068215.1 of Nonomuraea sp. H19. NCBI lineage: Bacteria > Bacillati > Actinomycetota > Actinomycetes > Streptosporangiales > Streptosporangiaceae > Nonomuraea > Nonomuraea sp. H19. Next base: position 73,362 of record NZ_JBQHCV010000038.1, read on the forward strand.
CCGGCGGGCCTGACCCGGGTGGGCTCGTTCGCCCGCCTGGCCTCGCTCACCCGCCGAATCAAGGTCAAGGGTCTGGTCTGGCGCCAGAACGACGAGCAGCTGTACGTCGGCGTCGTGTGCGGCGTGCGTACGGCCGAGCAGTTCGTCACGCTGGTCGCCAGCTCGACGCTGACGACGTATGAGGGCAAGCCGGCGCTGCGCTGGACCACCCGGCGCGGCCTGCGTAACTTCATGTGGCTGGAGCGGCCGGGCACCGCCGTCTACATCGGCGCGACACCCGGCCTGGCCCCTCACATCAGACAAATCGCCGCAGGCATCAGCTGAAGCCGCAGCATCACCTCAAGCCGCAGCATCACCTCAAGCCGCAGCATCACCTCAAGCCGTAGGCATCACAACAAGCCGCAGCGTCACCTGAAGCTGCAGGCATCACTTAAAGCCGCGGGCGTCCCCTGATGGCGCCGCGGCTCAGCGGGCCTCTCCCAGCAGCTTGGCCAGGCGGCTGACGCCCTCGACCAGGTCGTCGTCGCCCAGCGCGTATGACAGGCGGAAGTAGCCCGGCGTCCCGAACGCCTCCCCGGGCACCACCGCCACCTCCGCCTCCTCCAGGATCAGCTCGGCCAGTTCGCTGGACGACTGGGGACGCCTGCCCCGCAGCTCCTTGCCGATGAGCTCCTTGACCGACGGGTACGCGTAGAACGCCCCCTTCGGCTCCGGGCAGTAGACGCCCGGGATCTCGTTGAGCATCCGCACCATGGTGTGGCGCCGCCGGTCGAACGCCGTGCGCATCTCGGCCACCGCCGACAGGTCACCGGACACCGCGGCCAGCGCCGCCATCTGGGCGACGTTGGAGACGTTGGAAGTGGCGTGCGACTGCAGGTTGGTGGCGGCCTTGACCACGTCGGCCGGGCCGATCAGCCAGCCGACCCGCCAGCCCGTCATCGCGTAGGTCTTGGCCACGCCGTTGAGGATCACGACCCGGTCGCCCAGCTCGGGGACGGCGGTGGCGATGCTGGTGAACTCGGCGCCGCCGTACACGAGGTGCTCGTAGATCTCGTCCGTGACGACCCACAGTCCGTGCTCGGCCGCCCAGCGGCCGATCGCCACCGTCTCCTCGCGCGAGTGGACGGCGCCCGTCGGGTTGGACGGCGAGACGAACAGCAGGACCTTCGTGCGCTCGGTCCGCGCCGCCTCCAGCTGCTCCACGCTCACCAGATAGCCGGTCGACTCGTCGGTCACGACGTCGACCTGGACGCCCCCGGCCAACTTGATCGCCTCGGGGTAGGTCGTCCAGTAGGGGGCGACGACCAGGACCTCGTCACCCGGGTCGAGCAGCGTCGCGAACGCCTCGTACACCGCCTGCTTGCCCCCGTTGGTGATCAGGACCTGCGAGGCCTCGGCGGCGTAGCCGGAGTCGCGCCGCGTCTTGGCTGCGACGGCCTGCTTGAGCTCCGGCAGGCCGCCCGCCGGGGTGTACTTGTGGAAGCGGGGGTCGCGGGCCGCCTCGATCGCCGCCTCGACGATGTAGCCGGGCGTCGAGAAGTCGGGCTCGCCCGCGCCGAAGCCGATGACGGGGCGTCCGGCCGCCTTCATGGCCTTCGCCTTGGCGTCCACGGCGAGCGTGGCGGACTCGGAAATCGCGGAGATTCTTGCGGAGATGCGAGGTCGGATCGACATGCTCCCATCGTCCCACGCGCTCGTGACCTGGGCGATCAGGTTTGGGTTCGACGTACTGGGCATTCCCCCGTATGCTTTCGCCTGGTCCTTCCGCCGCATGTCGGCGAGCGGTTCGGTCCAGGCAGTGAGTCGATCAGGGTAGTCTGGTTGACGACATAGGGCACTGGCGCAATTGGTAGCGCACCGGTCTCCAAAACCGGCGGTTGGGGGTTCGAGTCCCTCGTGCCCTGCGAGTGCGGTCCGCGCAATGATAGGCGTGTTAGCGCGCCGCAATAACTGCGTTGGATACGACGAATCAGGTGAGGACTGTGGCGATCGACACGCGCGGCGAGGCCGCAGACAAGCCCAGTGGCGAAAAGAAGACACGCACTTCACCTGCCCTTTTCTACCGGCAGGTCGTCAACGAGCTTCGCAAGGTCATTTGGCCGACACGCAAGGATCTCGTCACCTATACGACGGTCGTTCTGATATTCGTTCTGATCATGGTTGCCATCGTGTACGGGCTCGACAGCGCCCTGGGATGGGCGGTCCTCCGCGTCTTCGGTGGGGCCTGACCCAGACACCGCCGGTTTCGCCTGACGGAGTCGCCATTCGATACGAGCTGAATCGATAAGACGAAAGAGGAAGAGTCACCGTGTCCGAGTCTTCAGTTCCGGCGGAGGAGTCCCGCGACGAGTGGGGCGACGAGCTGGAAGAGGCCACTGACGAGGCCGCCGAGGCGGCCATCGAGGAGGCCGAGGTCGCGGAGAGCGACGAGGCAGCCGATGTCGAGGCTTCCGCCGTCGAGGACGGTTCTGCTCTTCCCGACATCGACCCTGTCGAGGAGTTCAAGGATTCGCTCCGCGGCCTGCCCGGCGAGTGGTACGTCATCCACTCCTACGCCGGTTACGAGAACCGCGTGAAGTCCAACATCGAGAGCCGCAACGTGTCGCTCAACATGGAGGACTACATCTACCAGGTCGAGGTGCCGACGCACACCGTCCAGGAGTTCAAGAGCGGCAAGAAGGTGCCCGTCAAGGAGCGCGTGCTGCCCGGCTACGTGCTGGTGCGCATGGAGCTGACCGACGAGTCCTGGGCCGCCGTGCGTAACACGCCCGGCGTGACCGGCTTCGTGGGCCTGTCCAACAAGCCGAGCCCGCTCAGTCTCAGCGAGGTCGCCAAGCTGCTCGCGCCCGAGCCGACCGAGGAGACGAAGAAGGCCGCGGCCAAGACCGCCACCGGCCCGACCGTCGAGTTCGAGATCGGCGAGTCGGTCACGGTCATGGACGGCCCGTTCGCCACGCTGCCGGCCTCGGTGAGCGAGATCAGCCCCGAGTCGCAGAAGCTCAAGGTGCTGGTGTCGATCTTCGGTCGCGAGACCCCGGTCGAGCTCTCGTTCAACCAGGTCTCGAAGATCTAAGGCCATCACATACACTTAGACGTTCGGCTGGCCGCCCTGTCGCGAAGGGTGGCCTTCCGACATGTCAGGGCTGCATCCGCAGTCCCGGCAAGCATCGCAATCAGGACCCGGAGAAGGACAAATGCCTCCGAAGAAGAAAATTGCCGCGCTGGTCAAGGTGCAGCTGCCTGCAGGCCAGGCCACGCCGGCGCCGCCCGTGGGTACCGCCCTCGGTCCCCACGGCGTCAACATCATGGACTTCGTCAAGCAGTACAACGCTGCGACGGAGGCTCAGCGGGGCAACATCATCCCCGTTGAGATCACCATTTTCGAAGACCGCAGCTTCGTCTTCATCACCAAGACGCCGCCGGCGCCTGAGCTGATCAAGAAGGCTCTCGGTCTCGACAAGGGCAGCGCGGTCCCGCACCGCGACAAGGTCGGCAAGCTCAGCCGCGAGCAGCTGCGCAGCATCGCCGAGACGAAGATGCCCGACCTCAACGCCAACGACATCGAGGCAGCCGAGAAGATCATCGCCGGCACCGCCCGGTCGATGGGCATCACGGTCGCCGAGTAAGTCCTTCCCAGAAGTCGTGGGAGGGCCGGCTGAACACCGGCCCGTACACCACTAGGAGTCAGAAATGCAGCGCAGCAAGGCGCACAAAGACGCGGCCGCCAAGGTCGACCGCGACAAGCTCTACTCGCCCACCGAGGCAGCGAAGCTGGCCAAGGAGACGTCGACCACCAAGTTCGACGCCACCGTCGAGGTCGCGCTGCGGCTGGGCGTCGACCCTCGCAAGGCCGACCAGATCGTGCGCGGCACGGTCAACCTCCCGCACGGCACCGGTAAGACCGCCCGGGTCCTGGTCTTCGCGACCGGTGACCGTGCCGAGGCGGCCCGCGAGGCGGGCGCCGACATCGTCGGCGCCGACGAGCTGATCGACGAGATCTCCAAGGGCAACAGGCTCAACGAGTTCGACGCCGTCGTGGCCACCCCTGACCTGATGGGCAAGGTCGGTCGCCTGGGCCGTGTGCTCGGCCCGCGCGGTCTCATGCCCAACCCGAAGACCGGCACCGTGACGCCCGACGTCGCCAAGGCCGTGACGGAGATCAAGGGCGGAAAGATCGAGTTCCGCACCGACCGGCAGGCCAACCTGCACTTCATCATCGGCAAGACGTCGTTCGGCGAGCGCGAGCTCCTGGAGAACTACGCCGCCGCCCTCGACGAGGTGCTGCGTCTCAAGCCGTCCGCGGCCAAGGGCCGTTACCTGAAGAAGGTCACCTTCTCGACGACGATGGGCCCGGGCGTCCCGGTCGACCCCAACGTCACCCGTGGGATCACCGCCGAGCTGGAAGGCTGATCCTCCGGTTCTGCGAAGGCCCCCGCCCGATTTCTTCGGGCGGGGGCCTTTTCGTGCGCCGGGGGTGGCTTTCTTGTTTTTACGGCAAGCCGTGGCGACCGCTACCCGCCGCACTTCGGCTGAGGGCCCTCCAGGAAAACGGCCTCTGACCCTTCAGTGGCTGAGCGCCGTTACGTGCGCTCTGTCACTCAGGAATTCGGACGTTCGTGCATTCGGGCACCGCTTTCCGGCGTTGGCTCCGCTGCTGCCTTCCCACGACCGGGGTGGCGTTCCCGACGCCCTCCGCGGAGCCTTGCTTGGCCGGGTGTGGGCTTGTGGGGAGTTGTGGAGGGAATGTGTGGGATGTGTAGGGGATAACCCTGGGTTTTCCCCTAATTGTGTGGGGAAGGCGCTACGGAGCCGGAACTTAAAAGTAGGGTCAAGACATGTTGAAGCGCACGATAGGTCTCGCCGCGGCCGGCGCCGCACTCGTCGTGGCCGCGGTCGCCGGTTGTGGCTCGACGGCCCAGCCCATCCAGGTCAACCTGGCCGCCTCGGAGGTGCTCGCCCAGGCTGCGCAGAAGACGGCGGAGGTCACGAGCTACACGGTCGACGCCGTGGTGAACGCGACCCACTCCCAGGAAGGCACCGGCCGGGTGCAGGGGCGCATGCTCTACCAGAGCAAGCCCCAGCTCGCCGTGGACCTCACCCTGGACACCGTCGACATGGGCGACAGGAGCCTGCCGGGCGGCGTGCGCGCCGTGCTGCAGGGCGACGTCGTCTACGTCAAGGTCGAGGCGCTCAAGGACCTCGTGGGCGCCACCAAGCCATGGATCAAGGTGCCGCTCACCGAGATGGGCGATTCCGCGCAGGTGAACCAGTACCTGTCCCAGATCCAGCAATTCGACCTCGCCAACGTGACCAAGCTCGTCACGGCCTCGCAGGACGTGAAGTCGGTCGGCAACGAGAGCGTCAACGGCGAGGACACCACCCACTACAGCGGTACCTTCCCGGTCGACGCGGCCGTGCTGCTGCTGCCTGCCGACAAGCAGGAGCAGGCCAGGACCAACCTCGCCGAGCTGAAGGACGTCAAGTTCGACATCTGGGTGGCCGCCGACGGCCTGCCGCGCAAGCTGGCGCTGAACGGCTCCAAGGAGGGCGCCACGCTCGACGCGACCCTGTTCTTCAAGGACTTCAACAAGCCCGTCACCATCGAGGCCCCGCCTGCTGAGCAGGTCGGCGAGCTGCCCAAGAGCACGACCAACTGAGAGCGATTTGGAAACTCGGCGGCCAGCACGTAGTCTGGTCGTTGCCGAAGACCGCCGGTCGTCGTCAGGTGCCTCAAAGCCTGGCGGCCGAAGGTTCCACGACATGTGGACGACCCGCGCAGGTGTGATGCGAGTTTCCCACATGGTTGATCCGTGTGTGCGAGCCCCGTGTGCGCCCTGCGCCCGGGGCTGTTCTCATGTATAGGGCCTTCTCCGGCGGCACATCTGGAAGGAGGCCCATGGCGAGGCCGGATAAGGCGACAGCGGTTGCCGAGCTCAAGAACGAGTTCGAGGGCAGCAGCGCCGCCGTTCTGACCGAGTACCGCGGTCTCACCGTCGCGCAGCTCAAGGAGCTGCGCACCTCTCTCGGTGAGAATGCGAAGTTCGCCGTGGCGAAGAACACCCTGACCAAGATCGCGGCCAACGAGGCCGGCGTGACGGGTCTGGACGACCTGCTGATCGGCCCGACCGCCGTCGCCTTTGTCAAGGGCGACGTCGTCGAGGCGGCCAAGGGTCTGCGTGACTTCGCCAAGGCCAATCCCCTTCTGGTGATCAAGGGCGGCGTGCTCGAGGGCAAGACGCTCGACGCCACCGAGATCACCAAGCTCGCCGACCTCGAGTCCCGCGAGGTCCTCCTCGCGAAGCTTGCCGGTGCGCTCAAGGCGAAGCAGAGCGCTGCTGCCGCGATGTTCGCCGCGCTACCCACGCAAATGGCTCAGCTGGCCGACGCCCTCCGCGCGAAGCGCGAAGAAGCGGGCGAGTAACACGGGGGTTGCCGCAACACACCGCGGTCCCGTTCCTAGTTTTCTGCAGGTCCTAAACGTAAGGAAAGCATCATGGCGAAGCTCAGCACCGACGAGCTGCTCGACACGTTCAAGGAGATGACCCTCCTCGAGCTGTCCGAGTTCGTGAAGCAGTTCGAAGAGGTCTTCGACGTCAAGGCCGCCGCCCCCGTCGCGGTTGCCGCCGCCCCCGCCGCCGGTGGTGGCGAGGCCGCCGCCGTTGAGGAGCAGGACGAGTTCGACGTCATCCTCGAGGCTGCCGGCGACAAGAAGATCCAGGTCATCAAGGAGATCCGCGCCCTCACGTCCCTGGGCCTCAAGGAGGCCAAGGACCTGGTGGACGGCGCTCCGAAGAACGTCTTCGACGGCAAGGTCAACAAGGAGCAGGCGGAGAAGGCCAAGGCTGCCCTCGAGGGCGCCGGCGCCACCGTGACCGTGAAGTAGTTTCTCCTTCACGCAAAAAGCTCTTCGAAAAGAGGCGGCTGCACCCTGGTGCCGGGTGTGCCGTCTCTTTTCGCATGTCAGGACTGTTCTGGGAGCAGCCTCCGAAGGGTCCGGGCAGGGGCTCAGGAGATTCTCATGGGCGTCTCATGGCCCCGCCAACCGGCTTGCTTAGCGTGCCGGGTGTGGTTACCGAGTTTTCTGGCCGAGCTCCGCTCGGCGCGCTTCGACCGAGGTCCTCGCTTCGCCGTGGATCCGTCCCAGCCAAGTCTCGTTGGGCGCTGGCGGGCCTGCTCATAGGCGCCGGCATCCTCTACATCTGGGGCCTGGGCGCCTCCGGATGGGCCAATCCGTACTACTCCGCGGCCGTGCAGGCCGGCAGCCAGAGCTGGAAGGCGTTCTTTTTCGGGGCCTCGGACGCCTCGAACGCGATAACCGTCGACAAGACGCCCGCCTCGCTGTGGCCGATGGTGCTCAGCGTGCGGCTGTTCGGGCTGAACTCCTGGGCGATCCTCATACCCCAGGCGTTGATGGGCGTCGGCACCGTGGCCCTGGTGTACGCCTCCGTACGCAGGCTGTTCGCGCCCTGGGCGGGGTTGCTGGCCGGGGCCGTCATGGCGCTCACGCCGGTGGCCGTGCTGATGTTCCGGTTCAACAATCCGGACGCGATGCTGGTGCTGCTGCTGACCGCCGCCGGCTACTGCGTGGTGCGGGCGCAGGAGCGCGGCGCCACCCGGTGGCTGGTGCTGGCGGGGGCGGCGATCGGGTTCGCCTTCCTGGCGAAGATGCTCCAGGCGTTCGTGGTGCTGCCGGGGTTCGCGCTGGTCTACCTTGTCACGGCGCCTGTGGCCTTCTGGAGGCGCGTGCGGCAGTTGCTGCTCGCCGGTGCGGCCATGGTGGCCGCGGCCGGATGGTGGCTGCTGGCGGTGGCGCTGGTGCCCGCGTCGGAACGGCCCTACATCGGGGGCTCCCAAACCAACAGCGTGCTGGAGCTGGCGCTCGGCTACAACGGCATCGGGCGGCTCAACGGCGACGAATACGGCGGGCTGGGAAACCTGAACCAGCAGGCCGGATTGCTGCGGATGTTCGACACCGAGGCCGGCGGGCAGATCTCCTGGCTGCTGCCGGCGGCGCTGGTGCTGCTCGTCGCGGCCATCTGGCTCACCCGGCGGGCGACACGGGCCGATCCCGTGCGCGCCGCCTTCTGGGTGTGGGGCAGCTGGCTGATCGTGACCGGGCTGGTGTTCAGCCTCATGCAGGGGATCTTCCACGCGTACTACACCGTCGCGCTGGCTCCGGCCATCGCGGTGCTGGTCGGCATGGGGGTCGCCCTGCTCTGGGAGCGGGGGGCCCGCCCGCTGCTCGCCGTGCTGACGGCGGGGACGGCCGTGTGGTCGTACGTGCTGCTGTCCCGCAGTTCCGAGTGGAACTCATGGCTGGGTGTCGCCGTGCTGGCGGCGGGGCTGGGGGCGGCGCTGGCGCTGCTTCTCACGCGCCGCGTCCTCGCCGTGGTCGCGCTCGCCCTGGCGGCCTGCCTGGCGGGACCGGCGGCCTACGCCGTGGACACCGCCGCGTCGCCGCACACCGGAGCCATCCCGACGGCCGGGCCCTCCACCGGTGGCGGGTTCCCGCGGCCTGGGGGAGGCGGCCAGGCGTTCCGGCTGCCACCGGGCGGTGGCGGACCGGGCCAGGCTGGCGGCGGGATGAGCACGGGTGGAATGCGCCGGGGCGGCATGGGCGGGTTGCTCAACGCGGGCACGCCGGCCGCCGCGCTGACCGCGCTGCTGAAGGACGGCGCGTCCGGCTACACGTGGGCGGCGGCGACCGTGGGGTCCAACAACGCGGCCGGCTACCAACTCGCCGGCGATGTGCCGGTGATGGCGGTGGGCGGGTTCAACGGCACCGACCCCGCGCCGACGCTGGAGCAGTTCAAGAAGTACGTGGCCGAGAAGAAGATCCATTACTTCCTCGGCGCCGGCATGGGATTCGGGCGCGGTGGCGACACGGGTGGCAGCGACGACGCGGCGAAGATCGCGGCCTGGGTGCAGGAGACCTTCACCGCCACCACGGTCGGCGGCACCGCCGTCTACGACCTCACGACCCAGCCCTGACCGCGCCGAGCCGTAGCAGGACGGGCAGGGCCACGGTCCGGGCAGCTAACCGGCGGCCCGGACCCGGGCGACGGCGGTGCCGTCCATGTAGTCCCTCGTGTGGACGATCTGGCCGTTCCTGATCCGGAACACCAGAAGCCCCGGCACCGTGATCCGCCGATCCCCGGCCGTGCCGTCCACGACGTGCTCCACCACCACGACCTCGGAGTCCTCCGTCCGGTGCAGCGCGAGTCGGCGTACCTCCTGGACCTCGAACGGCGTCGTACCCCATGTCGCGCGGTACCCCGCGCGGATCTCCTCCCGCCCCTTGTACGGCGGCCACCCGCCGAACGGGAACTCGTGCAACCCGTCCTCCGCGTAGAGCTCGGCCAGCTCGTCGGCCGACTTGTGGAGCATGGCGTCGTGGTAGCGGCTGACGATCTCGTCGATGGACATGCGAGGACCTCTTTCGCTCAACAGGCGTTGACTCAACGAGCGTAGAGCGAAAAAGTCTGATAGGTCAACGCATGTAGAGTCTGAGCGTGGGCGAGAGAGTGCTTCCGCGGGCCGAGAGGCGGCGCAAGACCGAGGGCAGGATCCTCGACGCGGCCAGGCGGCTCTTCGCGGATGCGGGATATGAGCGCACCACCATCAGGGCCGTCGCCAAGGCGGCCGAAGTCGATCCCGCCCTGGTCATGCAGTATTTCGGCAACAAGCAGGAGCTCTTCCGGCAGGCCGTCCGCGTGACGCCGGATCCTGCCGCGGGGCTGAGCGCCGACGAGCTGGTCGAGCAGGTGCTCGGCACACTCGACGTCAAAATGGGCGAGTTGCCGCAGGGAACGCTGGCCATGATGCGCTCCATGCTCACGCACCCCGAGGCGGCCACGTCGGCGCGGGAGGCGCTCGGCAGGCAGATCGACCGGCTCGCGCAGTCCATCCCGGGCGACGATGCGCGGCTGCGGGCCGCGCTGACAGTGGCGATCATGCTCGGCGTGACAGTCGGGCACCAGTTGCTGGAGCTGGACGAACTTCGCGAAGTGTCGCGGGAGGAGATCGCGCGAGTGCTGCGCCCGAGCCTGTTGGCACTTACTGGACCCGAGGTCCGATAACCGCCCGGTAACAAGTTATTGGATCCAGTTTCAATTCTGTGGAACGTCGCTACGGTGATGGCAGCTCGGCGGTAAAGTTTGCGTTAAGTTATCTCCTGGATGCTCCCTGTGATCGGGAAGGTGGCCGGTGGGCGTCGAAGTCGTGGTCGATGGACTGACCAAGTCGTTCGGGCGGCAGGTCATCTGGGAGGATGTCTCGCTCACGCTGCCCGCCGGCCAGATCTCGGTGCTGCTGGGCCCCTCGGGCACCGGCAAGTCGGTCTTCCTCAAGACGCTGGTCGGGCTGCTGCGGCCGGATCGCGGCCACATCTGGATCGACGGCTACGACCTGGCCAACTGCTCCGAGAACAAGCTCTACGAGCTGCGCAGGCTCTTCGGCGTGCTGTTCCAGGACGGCGCGCTGTTCGGCTCCCTCAACCTCTACGACAACGTCGCCTTCCCGCTGCGCGAGCACACCAAGAAGACCGAGTCCCAGATCCGCCAGATCGTGATGGAGAAGATGGAGCTGGTCGGCCTGCTCGGCGCGGAGCGCAAGCTGCCGGGGGAGATCTCCGGCGGCATGCGCAAGCGCGCGGGGCTGGCCCGGGCGCTGGTGCTCGACCCGGAGATCATCCTGTTCGACGAGCCGGACTCCGGGCTCGATCCGGTACGGACCGCGTACCTCAACCAGCTCATCGTCGATCTCAACGCCGAGGTCGAGGCGACGTTCCTGATCGTGACGCACGACATCAACACCGCCCGTACGGTCCCCGACAGCATCGGGCTGCTCTTCAGGCGCGAGCTGGTCATGTTCGGGCCGCGGGAGATGCTGCTGTCCAGCGACGAGCCGGTCGTGCGGCAGTTCCTCAACGCCAGGAAGCACGGGCCGATCGGCATGTCCGAGGAGAAGGACATCTCCGAGCTGGAGGCCGAGGCGCGCCTGGGGCACGATCCCGGCACCCTTCCGCCGATCCCGCCGCAGCTCATGCCCACCGGCAACCGCATTCGCCGCTCCCAGCAGCCGCCGGGCACCTGGCTGGCGGCCAACGGCGTGCTCCCGCCCCAGGGCTCGTTCGTGGACGAGCGCGGGCGCAACTGGCTGGATGAGTATCCCCGCCTGATCAACGCCCACCTGCACGGCATCGCGTAGATCGTAGCGCCCCTGCGGCGGTGCACCTGGACAGGTGGCCGTGAGGCGAGCGCCTTACCGGCTGCGTTGATTCGGGGGCCCCAGGAGCGGGTCGCGGGTTATGATCCGGCGACCGGCCGGGAAGGGGTGAGCAGACGTGGCGGGACTCGCTGCGCGGCCCGCTCGCATCCTGATCGCGGCGCTCAGCGGGGTGCTGGCGGTGCTCGTCGGCACGGGCGTGTGGGTCGCCGCGCAGGCGCGCGATGAGCAGGGCAGGGCAGGCGACAAGGAGGCGGCGCTCCTGGTGGCGGGAACCCACGCCAAGAACCTGATCTCGCTCGACTACCGCACCGTCGACGCCGATCTGCAACGGATCCTCGACACCTCGACCGGTCCGGCGAGGGCCGAATACGCCGCCAACGCCGGCAAGCTCAAGTCCACCACGGTCGCCAACAAGGTCGTCCAGCACGGCGTGCTGCGCGCCACCGGGCTCGTCTCGCTGACCGACGTCACGGCCAAGGTGCTGGTCGTGGCCGATGTGGAGATCCGCTGGGACGGATCCAAGAGCGCGCCGCAGGAGCGGTACTACCGGTGGTCGATGGACCTGGCCAAGGTCGGCGACGGCTGGCGGGTGTCGAAGGCGGTGCAGGTGCTGTGAGGATTTTCACGATCGTCCTGCTCGCCGTCCTCGTGGCCGCGGGCGCGGTGCTGGTGCCGACGATGTGGTTCAACCTGCGCGACCTGCGCGCGGCCGACGCGGCCGGCGTGGAGGCCATGGCGGCGGCCAAGCGGGTCGCACCGGACCTGCTCTCCTACGACTACCGCACCGTCGAGAAGGACCTGGCGCGGGCCGGCGCGCACACCACCGGCGCGCTGACCAAGCACTACAAGGATCTGGCCACGACCCTGGTCTCGCGGGCCAAGGCGCAGAAGATCGTGCAGACCGTGTCCGTGGCGGCCGCGGGGGTCGAGCGGGCCGAGCCCGACCGCGTCGAAATTCTGCTGTTCGTGAACACTGGTACGGTCAGGGAGGCTCCTGGCGAAGAGCTCGAACGGCAGTTCGCGCAGAGCCGGGCGAGGTTCGTCATGGTGCGGCGGGACTCGCGCTGGCTGGTGGCCGACCTGTCGACCTTGCTGGGGACCGCCTGATCCGCTCCGGGACCCGTGGGCGTGCCGCTTCCTTCAATTGTTACCAAAAATCTGGTTTGGTGAAGCCCTTGATAGGGGTACTCCAGTCACAGCTACACCGGTTGTCGGCATGGGTTCGACCCCTGGTGTGACGGAGCGTTAACCGCCCCCGTTCGCGGGTATCGTCTTGGGCCTGGCGGTAAGCGACTGATCACACAGGGGAGAAAACCCAGCGTCCGGGCCCCTAGTCGGCTAAAAGTCGGGCTTGTGGGCTTGACGTTTCCGCCTGAACGGGCGATGCTGCGAGCAACGTGAAGCATGCAGCGAGAGCGAAGTGGACAGGCGTGTGCCGTTCGGCTACACTGCCCCTTTGCGCTGCCCTTTGACGACCCGCGATGCTTGCTCACGTTGCGAGGTTGTCTGGCGTGCGTGTAGTCAGTCCGCCGCGAGCCCTCGGAAGGACATCTGTTGGCAGCCTCGCGCAACGCCTCCGCCGTACCCGCTGGTCCCCGTCGCGTCTCATTCGCGCGT
>NZ_JBQHCV010000039.1:0-72932 GCF_052068215.1 Nonomuraea sp. H19
CCCCGCGTCCGCTACGACCAGCTCATGTCTCTGGGCTGGAAGGTGCTGATTCCGGTCAACCTGGCGTGGATCCTGCTGGTGGCCGCAGTGCGCAATGTGGTGGTCAACGACGGCGACAAGACGCTGGGCATCGGGCTCGGCGTGATCATCGTGATCGGCGCGCTGGCCGTCTGGATGCGGTTCGACACCGTCAACCAGCGGCGCAAGGAGGTCAAGAAGGAACAGGTGGAGACCGAGTTCGAGGAACTGTCCAACGAGCCGACGGCCAGCGGCTTCCCGGTGCCACCGCTCGACCTGCCGCACTACCACGGCGTTTCCCGGCCGTGAGCGACTCGGACAGGACGCGTCGCGGTTCGTCGTCTTCCGGCTTCCAGCTCGGCTCGCGCCGTTGGCTGTTCGATGGCCAGGCGGCCCGTCGCGTCCCGGTACGCCCGAGCGTCCCCGGCCGAGCACGACCCCGGCACAGCGGGTCCACGTACCAGATATTGAGTGAGTGCTTGATCGCGGGAGTTTCGTCGCTCAGCCCTTCCCGCTGACCAGAGCGAGCATCTCCCGGTTGTCGGGTTGAGCCGGCTTCGGCCCGCGGGCCGGGCGCTCGGGCCGCATCCAGATGCTCACGTACTCGGCGTCGGTCACCGTTTCACCCCCTCAGTTGCGTACGTGATACCCAGTAACTTAATCTGGCCACCCATCATCGCGTACAAAGTACCCAGTAGAGGGACTAGGGGGAACCGATCGTGCCGCCACTGATCAGCGAAGACGACCGCGACACGGCCGTGCAGCGCCTGCAGGAGGCGTACACCGAAGGGCACATCTCGCACGAGGAGCTGGACGAACGCCTCCACCAGGTGCTCACCGCCAAGACGCACAGCGAACTCGTGCCGGCTCTGGCCTCGCTCCCGGAGGAGAATGCGGGCACCACGTCCACGATTGCCGCCGTCAGCGGACTGATCCAGCGGCGCGGCGCATGGCGGGTACCTCGGATCCTCAAGGTCGAGTCCGCACTCGGAAGGGTGCACCTGGACCTGTCCCGGGCGGTCATCGAGCATCCGGTAGTGGACATCGAGTTGCAACTCGGCACCGGCAGGGCCAAGATCACGGTGCCTCGCGACGCGGCCGTCGACGTCGAGGATCTGCGCACCGGGTGGAAGGCCCCGCTCTACAAGCCCCGGCGACGCTCCCGCCCCGGCGGGCCGATGATCCGGATCTCTGGGACCATGGGGTTAGGACGGTTGAAGATCCGCCACACGCGGCGTTGAGGCCCCATCCGGCACCAGGACCACCTGTCCGGCACTGCTTCGTCCCCGCTCGACTGCGAGTGCCTGCGCCTGCCATTCGCCGACAATATTCAGCGAGAGAACGAGACTCCCGACGACTGGGGCGCCGCAGGCTGGACCGTCGAACACCACGGCGCCACGGGCATGCGCGTCCTCGAGGTCGCCAGGGCTGAACCGAGGGGTTGGTCCCCCGTCTAGCCTAAGGTCGGGGCGTGCGGTCACGCAGTGGGGGCCGCGTTCGGCGAGTGAGGGAGACGATGTCGGCGACGCGACTGCTGGTCCTCGGCGTTGTACGGCTGCTCGGCCAAGCACACGGCTATCTGGTGGGCGCCGAACTGGAGTCGTGGGAGGCCGAGCGATGGGCCGGCCTCAGGTCGGGATCGATCTACCACGCCCTGCGTCAACTGGCCAAGGACGGGCTGGTGGACGTCACCGAGGTGCACGAGTGGCCCGGCCGCGTCGACTACGCCATCAACGACAAGGGCGAGGCGGAGTTCCTGCGGCTGCTCAGGACCGCGTTGAAGGTGCCCGACCGGCGTCCGGAAGTGTTCGGCGCGGCCCTGGCGCTGCTGCCGGCGCTGCCGAAGGAGGAAACGATCGCGCTGCTCAAGGAGCGGTTGCGCGCCTTGGAGGACGAGGAGGCGCGGATCGTGGCCGCGATGCGCGAGGGAACGCGGCCGCAACACCTGGCGGGGCTGTTCGACCTGCGCGCGAAGCAGGTGGCGGGCGACGCGGCCTGGACGCAGGGCTTGATCGTACGGCTGGAACGGGGTGAGGAGCCGGCCTGACCGGCCGGCCGCCGGTTTGACGGTGGGCGGGCACGTGCCTCATAGTTCGATAACCAAATTTGGGTACCCAAATTTGGTTACCCTCTCCGAAGGAGCTCCATGCCCCTCCGTACCGCAGCAGCAGCACTCCTCCTCACCCTCACCCCACCCCCACAAGCCGCCAACGCCGCCACCGCCACCTGTGAACATGACCGGCTGCGCATCCCGACCCGCTCATCCGCCGCGCTACGTGCCCAGAAGGCCCCCTTCTACGGCCCCCGCGCGAAACTGGAGGCCATCGTGGTCCCTGGCACCGGACACGTGCTCAACGTGCACCGCACCGCGTCCGGCTGGTTCGCCAAGGCTCGGGACTGGGCCGACCGCCGCGCGGGCGGAGCGGCCCGTTGAGTCACGAGCCCATCGACAGCCCGACCACGTGGGTAGCCGACCACGTTAAGAAATACGTCGAGTCCGGCGGCGCCCATGGCCACCTCTTCCACGGCGCGCCCACTCTGCTGATCACCACCACCGGCCGCCGCTCAGGGCTGCCCCGCCGTACCGCACTTATCTACGGCCGCGACGGCGAGCGCTATCTGGTGGTCGCCTCGAACGGCGGCGCCGCCGACCATCCGCTCTGGTTCCACAACCTGCTCAGCCAGCCGCGGGTCCGGGTACAGGTCGGCGCCGACGTGTTCGACGCGGTGGCCCGACCGGCGACCAGCGATGAGCGACCCCGCATGTGGGAGATCATGGCCGGGATCTGGCCGCACTACACGGGCTATCAGCGAAAGGCGGCGCGGGAGATCCCGGTCGTGGTCATCGAGCGGGCGGCGCCATCGCGCGCGCTCGATGAGCTGGACGAACAGGCTTAGTGTGAACCCTGGCCATTGCCATGGCGCGCGGAGCCCTCGCCGATGTCGACGGGTGCGCTCAGCACCCAGACGATCATCGCAGCGAGTGTCTGCGGCCGGATGCAGAGCTCGGGGTCATGCGGGCGGCCGAAGGTGCTCCTCACTTCGCCCAGCAGGTCCGTCGCCGTCGGGCCCGGATAGACCGTGGTGACGCGCACCCCCTGCGCCGCCTCCTCCTCGCGCAGCGAATCGGCTAACTCCCGCAGTGCCGCCTTGCTGGCGACGAAACGCCGACCAACGGGCGACGCCGGACATCCCGGGTGCGGCGTTGACGAAGACCACATGGCCTCGGGACCGCCGCAACGCGGGCAGCGTGAGTCGTACCAGCTCGGCGGCGGAGGCCACGTTCACCGCCAGCGTCCGCCGCCACGTCTCGGGGCCGGCGTCGGCGGCGGCCGCGACGGGGGAGATTCCCGCGCAATGCACCAGCGCCTGCACCTCCCCCAACTCCCCCGCCTCCGCCGCCATAGCGGCGGCCAATGTTCCGGGCTCGGCGAGATCCACCTCGATCCCCCGCACGTTCAGCCGGCCGACGTCGCGCCCCACGGCAGTCACCCGATGCCCGGCCTCCACCAGCGCGCCGACCAGCGCGACCCCGATTCCGCCGGTGGCTCCGGTCACCAGCACATGTCCCATGACGGCTCCCATCCACGGCGCAGCATGATCATCGTACGCGTCGGCGACGGCCTATCCTGCGGACCGGCTTTCTGTACCTTTAAGTGAGCGGAGCCTGAAGTGCAGTTTTCCTGCGGTGTATGGCTATCGCCGCGCCGAGGGCGAGGGCGGCATATCCGCAGGTCACGGTCAAACCTGCCCATGGCGGGAGCGGGTAATAGCCCCCGAGAAGTGACTGGTCCACGTCCACATGCGCGAACGTGGGGACACTCTGCGTGATCGCGAACCCGGCGGCAGGGGTGATCATCAGCAGCCATGGCACCAGACCCGCGGTCGCCAGCAGGTAAGGCACGACGACCAGCGCGATGGCCAGCCCGATGGCGACGATGCCCCGCTTGACCAGCGCGGCGAGGCCCAGAGCCAGCACGGCGGCAGCCGCGGTCAGCGCCGCGTAGCCGACGATCACCCGCAGCTCGGTACCCAGGGTGATCGGCTGAATCGGGTTCTGATTGGCCCGCAACATCGCCAGGCCGGCAGGGACCACGACCCCCGAGGTCACCAGCCCCGTCACGAACGCGACCGCGCCGACCACCGCGGCCTTGGCCGCCAGCAGCCGCGCTGGATGCGGCTCGGCCGGCAGACCGGTCCCGATCAGCCCCCGCCGGTGTTCCGCGGTGAAGAACATGACCGCCGCCACGAGCACCGGGATCAGCCCCACGGCCCCGCCGATCAGCATGAGGTCAGCGCGCAGACCGCCATCCACCGTGGCGGGCCCGATGTCACCGACCCCGGTAACGAGGAGCTTGTCACCGGACTCGACGACCCCGCCGGGATGATGCGGTGTCTTGCCGTCGGACTCCATGACGACGCCGACGTCGTCACGCCGCCACGAACCGCTCGCGCCCTGCAGCTTGATCTGGTCGAAGGTGGCGGTGGCCTGGGCGAAGGCTTGCGCCATCTCCCACAAGACGCCTGGTGAGGTGGCGAACAGCCCGATCTCGACCGTCTCCGGCAGCCCGGTCAGCTTGACCGTGCCGACCTCGGTCCATGTCTTGCCGTCGTCTGACTCGTAGCCGGTGATGGTGTCGCCCGACCTGGTCAGCCGCAGCCACTGCGGGCCATTGTGAGGACCGCCGGGCACGTCGTGGATGTAGTTGTACTGCATCCGCACGCCGTGGGCTCCGGTGAGCATGACGGCGGCATACGGTGTGCCCTGCTTGAGGCTCTGCCTGACCAGGAGTCCGGCCTTCGCCCACGGCACCACCCCCTCCTTGACATTGCGCACCCCGGGTACGACGTCCGGCAGCCGGATCTGTCCGGTCATGTCCGACACGCGGGCGGTGATGCTGCCGTTCCCCTTGAGCGGCTGGTGCACGAAGTAGTACCTGTCGTTCACCGCCGTTCCATCGGGACCCACCAAAGGCGCGGGGCAGGGACCCTCGCCCTTCCCGGTCACGCAGGCGCTGTGGGCACCGCCGGCGATCAGCAGTCCGAGCGACACGGTGACCAGCACGGAGGCCGCCATGGCGAGCACCCAGCCCCGCACGGTGCGGAACTTGGTCCACTCCGCGCGCAGCACCTGGGGGAAACCGCCCTGCTCGACCCGTTGGCTGGATCGGTGAGGCGTGAATGGATTCATGCCGACGGTTGTACGAGGCACCCGGTTCCAGCACGGTCGCAGCCGCTGCGACCCGGCTGAGACCTGGGATCTGCCATCGTTGACGCATGACACCTCGGCCCCGCGCCCGTACGACCACCGACGGTGAGTGGCGGTGAGGGTCCTCGTCGTCGAGGACTTCGAAATCCTCGCGCGCTCCATCGGAACCGGGCTGCGCCGCGAGGGCATGGCCGTCGACGTCGTCCTGGACGGAACCGCCGCCCTCGACCGCCTGGCCGCCACCCGCTACGACGTGGTGATCCTCGACCGCGACCTGCCCGGCGTCCACGGAGACGAGATCTGCCGGCAACTCGCCCACGGCCGTTGCGAGACCCGCGTACTGATGCTCACCGCCTCCGGCACGATCGAGGACCGCGTCGACGGGCTCAGCCTCGGCGCCGACGACTACCTGCCCAAGCCGTTCGCGTTCGCCGAGCTGGTCGCCCGCGTCCGCGCCCTGGCCCGCCGCGCCACCCCGCCGTTACCGCCCACCCTGGCATGCGGGGACATCACCCTCGATCCGGCCCGCCGTATCGCGTTCCGGGCCGGCCGGCGCCTTGACCTGAGCCCCAGGGAATTCGCCCTGCTCGAATGCCTGCTCGCCGTACCCGGCCTGGTCATCTCCGCCGAGGAACTGCTCGAACGCGTCTGGGACGAGGCCGCCGACCCCTTCAGCAGCGCCGTCAAGCACACCGTGCACCGGTTGCGGGCCAAGCTCGGCGACCCGCCGGTGATCGAGACCATCCGCGAAGGCGGCTACCGCATCGGACCGTCATGACCCCCCAGAAGCTCGCCAGAAGGTCCCTGCAGACGCGGCTCGCGCTCGCCTACGCGGCGGGCATCTACACCGCCGGGGTCTTGGTGCTCGTATTCGTCGCCGTCCCGCTCACCAGCATCCACGCGGCCACACCCAAAGGCGGCCCCTCATCGAGCACGATCACCGAAACCGGGCCCGGGATCAGCCTGCCCCAACTCCTCACGGGATCCGCCGTCGCCCTGGTCCTTCTGATTCCCGTAGCCCTGGCTCTGGGCTGGTACGTCGCCGGCCGGTTCCTGCAACCGCTGCGCGCCATCACCGCCACCGCCCAAATCATCTCCGCCGGAAACCTCCACCGGCGCCTTGATCTCGGCGAGCCCACGGACGAGCTGACCGAGCTCGGCCACACCCTCGACGACCTGTTCGCCCGCCTGCAAGCCGCCTTCGACGCCCAACGCCACTTCGTCGCCAACGCCTCCCACGAGCTGCGCACCCCTCTCGCCGGCCTGCGCACCCTCCTTGAAGTCGCCCTCGCCGACCCCGATGCCGACACCGACACCCTGCGCTCGGCCTGCCAGGAGGCCCTCGCTCTGGGCGGATACCAGGAGCGGCTCGTCCAAGCACTGCTCGCTCTGGCCACCAGCGAGCGCGGCGTCACCCGCTGGGACACCCTCGACCTCGCCCACCTCGTCGAAGGAGTGCTCGCCTCCCGCCGCGACCAAGCAACGGAGACAGGCATTCACCTCGCCGAACGCCTGACGCCCGCAGTGACGGCCGGGGACCCGAGACTGATCGAAAGCCTCGTCGCCAACCTCATTGACAACGCCATCCGCCACAACCACGCAGACGGGCACGTGGAGGTCACCACGCAGACCTCCGGCACGCAGGTGGCCCTTACGGTCACCAACAGCGGGCCAGTCATCCCCGGCAACCAGATCCAGCGCCTCTTTCAACCCTTCCAGAAGCTGGCGCCTGAACGTCACGGCCGCCACGACGGCTACGGCCTCGGCCTCGCCATCGTCAATGCCGTCGCCCAAGCTCACCACGCCATCCTCACCACCAGCGCACGCCCCGAAGGCGGCTTGTCCGTCACCGTGCGGTTCGCGCACGGACCTCATCCGAACTTTCCCTGACGTCAGGGGACGACTGCGTGAGGGCGGCACCTGCCACCCGCATCGCAGCGCGTGCCGGCTCGCTATCGTCACTGGCCGATTGGTGGCTGCTCAAGGGCCTATCCCTTCACGCTGGACCTGGCCGATGACATGGGCGCCGCCGCCATGGGCCAGGTGGGATCACTCCTTACGCGCGTGGGGCCCGGATGAGCGGCTTGTGCGAGTCGAGCGGCGCCAGCGGAAGCGGCGGGGTGGGGCGGGGTGGCGGACCAGCAAGGAGCCCGAAGGAAGTGCGGCTTCAAGAAACTTAAGATCAACTTCTTGAAAGTTGAAGATACTGCAGATATAACTTTAAATATGACAGATCGGGCGATGGACTGGCAGGAACTCACGAACCTGACCCGGGGCCAGCCGTTCGTCGTCGAGCGGGTGCGCCTGGCAGGCAACGGCATCGCGATCGAGGGCGAGTTCGAGCTGCCGCAACTGGCTCAGCTCAACGTCGAGGATCAGGTCTTCGTCACGGCGTTCGTGCGGTGCCACGGCTCCATCAAGCAGATGGAACGGATCTTCGGGGTGAGCTACCCGACGATCAAATCGCGACTGAACCGGATCACGCAGATGCTCGACTTTGTCGAGACCGATCCGGCGCCACCGCCGGCCGAGGTCATCGATCGGTTGCGCCGCGGCGAGATCACCGCACACCAGGCGTTGTCCGAGTTGGAGGGGCGCACGTGATACCGCAGTTGCTGACCGTAGGGGTCAAACGCCCGGACCGTCGTCGGATCCGGGTCTGGGTCCCGGTACTCCCTGCCGTGCTCGTGCTCTCACCGGTCGTGATCCTGGCCGTCCTGGCGGGGGTCGTGGCCTGCCTCATGTACGGCATCAGCGTGGTGCGGGCACTGGGCACCGGCTGGCGCATCGTCTGCGCGTTGTCCGGTACCCGGTTCGACATCGAGTTCAGCCGTACGGCTGTGCTCGTAGCCATCCGATAGGAGAGGTCGCGATGAACGAACAGCGCAAGGACGTCCTCGGCATGCTGGCCGAGGGCAAGATCACCGCAGAGGAGGCGGAGCGGCTCATCACCGCGCTCGAACGAGCCCAGCCGCCGACGGCGGCCAGTCCCGCCGCCCGGCCGAAGGGCAAGGCGAAGTACCTGCGGGTGATGATGGAGTTCGTCGAGGACGGCGACGAGTCGGGGCGGCTCAACGTGCGAGTACCGCTGCAACTGCTGCGGGCCGGCGTACAGCTGGCGGCCCTGATCCCGCCGCAGGCACTGGAGCGGGCCAACGCCGAGCTGAGCAAGTCGGGTGTGCCGTTCGACCTGACGCAGCTCAAGCCCGAACACCTCGAAGCGCTCGTGGAGCACCTCGACGAGGTGAGCGTGGAGATGGACCAGCCCGACGGCTACTTGCGTGTCTTCTGCGAGTAGGCGCCGTCCGGTTGCACGGGCCCCCGGGAGGGTGCTGCAACACCCCCTCCGAGGCCGCGCCCGCTACAGCAGAGCACGGTTGGACTGCCAATCTGGCCTCTGGCCGCTCATCGGCGCGCCCCGGTCGACCTCCACATCGGCAGCGGCGAGGTCCGCGTCCGCGCGATCGGCGCCTGCGGGGTCATCAAGACTCCGGCGGATACCCCCGAATCGGCGAGGCCACCGGCGACCTGCGGGTGAACTCGGCCAGCGGCGACATCGTCGTCGACCACGCGCACGGCGCGCTCACTGCGAAGACCGCCTCGGGCTCCATCCGGGTCGGAGGGGCCGCCGCGCAAGGCGCGCGTGCAGCGGCTTCCCGCCACCTATCACACGGCGATCAATGCGCTGCAGCGGTGCCTGCAGTACTTCGGGCCGGGGAAGGCGAACAGCCTGCCGGCGCCGGCGATGCTGGAGGATCTCGCCGATCTGTTCGAGCAGAGCGCGGCGGACGGAACCCCGCTCCGCGACGTCGTCCGGGGATGACCCGGTGGAGTTCGCCGAGGCGTTTCTTGCGAACTACCCGCAGGTCAGTGGATCGCCCTCGCCTGGTGCGTCGGCATCCTCATCGTCGCCTACGCCTTCGCCATGAACACCTACCGCCGCAGAATCGCCTAGGTAGCTGTCTCCTTAGACCGATCAGTCAGCGATTTCGGTGGCACGGTGCCACCACCTCACCACGGAGGAGGCCGGGATGCCGGCAGATCCGCCCAGCTCACCCGCGCTGCGCGCGTCCGACGCGGACCGCGACAGGATCATCGAACTGCTGCGCGCCGCCGTCGCCGACGGCCGGCTCGACCCGGTCGAGTTCGACGAGCGGCTGGACGCGGCGCTGGCCGCCCGCACCATCGACGCGCTGACCCCGCTCATCACCGACCTGATGGCGGCGCCAGGCAGCGACGGCGCACTCACGCTGACGCTCGCCGGGACGCCGGCCGAGCCGGCCGCCGAACTGCTCACCATCAAGGAGCGGCACGGCTCGGTGCGCCGTGACGGCCGGTGGACACTGCCGCACCGACTGGCGCTGCGCACCGCGTGGTGCGAGGTGATGCTGGATCTGACCAGCGCGGTGCGCACCGCACCCGAACTGGTCATCGAGCTGCGGGTGAACGGCGGCAACGTGGAGCTGATCCTCGCGCCGGGCATGGTGGTGAACGCCAACGAGCTGTCGGTACGGCACAGCATGGTGGCGATCAGCAGGGACGCGGGCGACAACACGCCGGAGACGCTGCACGTCCGCTTGGTAGGCCGAATGCGGCACGGCCGGCTCGACACCCGGTGGCAGGTGCCGCACCGGTGACGCGGCAGGGCCCTGATACCGCAGTATCCGGGGCGCGCGGACTGGGCCACCAACGCCGGCAGGATCGGATAGCGGCGCGCCCCGCGATCAGGAGGTGGATGCGCTCGCTCGCGGCCCGGTCAGCCCGTACAGCAGGAGGTCGGTGAGGGTGTCGATGACGCGGTCGTCGTCGATGGAATCGTCGCCGGCGAGCATCGCGTAGCCCAGCGTGGAGAGCATGGCGCCCATCGCCGCCGCGATCAGTTCAGGTTCGCCGGGCAACTGATGCCCGCGATCGCGCAGGTACTCCAGATGCTGCCGGAAAACGGCGGTATCGTCGACGATGCTGCGCCAGGCCTGCCCGGAGCCGGGATCGGCGGCGATCCGGGCCTGGAAGAGCGCCACCATGGCGGGCCGATGGTCGCGGAACATGGTCCAGACGATCCGCAGGTGGTCACGTAGCTGGCGGCGGTCGGTCAGGTCGTGGTCGTGCGGGTGACCGGTGAGCGCCACCTCTTCGTCGGCGTCTGCCTCCATGTCGCCCAAAAGGGCCTGAAGCAATTCTTCTTTGCTGGCGAAGTGCTCATAGAACGAGCCGGTGGCCCGTCCCGCCGCCGCCGTGATGTCAGTGATCTTGGTGTTGAGGTAGCCGCGCTCGGTGAACACCCGCCGGGCGGCATCCAGCAGCGCCGCCTTGGTCTCGGCCGCCTTCGCCTTGCGTACGCCTGACGTCGTCGCGCCCCGCCGGCGGGCCGTGCTCTCCCCCATGGTCGCTGCGCCTTTCCGCCCTACGGGTTGACCTCGGCAATCATACCGGACATACTTTCACCGAATTCAGATTCAGTGAATGCATATTCAGGGAGTTGGTATGCGCATCATCGTGATCGGTGGGGGCGTCGCCGGAGCCGCTGCCGCACTCGCTCTGCGCCGCATCGGCGCAGAGGTCACCGTGTACGAGGCGTACGCGAACCCGGCCGGCGACGTCGGCTCGTTCGTCAGCCTCGCCACGAACGGGCTGCGCGGTCTGGAGACGCTGGGCTGTCTGGCTGAGGTCCAGCGCCGCGGGGTCGACGTGCCCCGCCAGCGCATGTGGTCGGCGTCCGGGACGCTGCTCGCCGACGTTCCGCGTGGCCGGCGCGGCCGCGACACGCTGCACAGCGCCACCCTGATGCGGGGCGGGCTCGTGGAGGCCCTGCGCACCGCGGCATCGGAGGCGGGCGCGACGATTGTCACCGGCGAACGCTTGACCGACGTCGCCGAGACGGCCACCGGCCTCACCGCCCGGTTCCTCAGCGGCCACCGCGCCACCGCAGACCTGCTCGTAGCCGCCGACGGCATCTGGTCCACCGTGCGCGGCGCGCTGGACCCTGCCGCGCCGCGGCCGGAGTACGCCGGTCTTTACGCCATCTCCGGCGTCTCCCACGGCATCGACGTCGAGCCCGGCGTGTTCAATATGACCTTCGCCCGCAACGGTGCCTTCATCCACCTCGCGGCGCGCGATGGAGAGGTGTGGTGGTCGGCGCAGATCGCCGACCCGACCGAACCGGACCGCCACGGCGTCACCGACACCGAATGGCTGCGGCGCACCAGCGAGCTGTACCGACGCGAGGCGGTCCCGTCAGCGGTCATCGCGGCCACCACCCACCTGCATCCGGCCGTGATCATGCATGCGGTCGATCCGATCCCCACCTGGCACAGCAGCCGGATCGTCCTCATCGGCGACGCCGCCCACCCGGTGGGCGCCGGTCAAGGCGCCTCCATCGCCATCGAAGACGCCCTCGTCCTGGCCGGAGCGCTGCAGGCCGGCCCCAGCATCCCCGACGCCCTCGCCCACTACGACGCCGAGCGGCGGCCTCGCATCATCAAACTCCTCGGCACCGCCGAGGACAACCGCGGCGCCAAGAAGGCCGGTCCCGTAAGGCGGCGCCTGCAAGCCGCCGTGATGCGCGTCTTCATGCCCCTCTTCTATGAGAAGGCCACCGCCTGGCTCTACGACTACACCCCGGACACCGGCCTGAACACGAACATCACGACCATGTCAGAGCGTGCAACGCGCTGACGCTTGCCCACCCCGCCACGTCGCCCTCGCCGTACAGGGTCCAGGAGGCGTTGAGGACGATGGAGCCGTTGTCCGCGATCAGGGGCAGCGCCTTCTGGATCGCGATGAACACGCCTTTGAAGTTCACGTCGTCGGTGTGATCGAAGTCAGCTGTGTCCGCCCCACGCCGAGGGCGCGCGGGCCGAGCATCGCGGTGGCCTGGTCCACACACTGCTGGGTGCGCCCAGTGACGATCACGTGGGCGCCTTCGGCGATGAGGCGGTGTGCGGTGGCCAGTCCCATGCCGCTCGTGCCGCCGATGATCAGCGCGGCCTTGTCGGTGAAACCTGTCATGTGAGTGCTCAAACCACGCGGAGCGTCATATCTCCTGATCCGCGAGTCTCGCCGCCAGCCCACTGCCCCTTTAAGGCGTACTTGGTCTGCCCCCTTATGGGGTCAGGCCTGGTCGGGGGCGCAGGCGGTTTCGTGCGGCCGACCGTCCTCGACTCTCGCGATGGGGTCGCCGACGAGATGCCGCAGCGCGCTCTTCAGGGTGGTCCGTTCCGAGGGGGCGAGGCCGGTCAGGAGTCGGTCCTCGATCGCCTCGATGTCACTGCGGGCGGCTTTGAGAGCGCGGCTTCCTTGGGCGGTGACCTCGATGATGCGGGCCCTGCGGTCGGCGGGGTCCGGCCGGCGGCTGACCAGGCCGGCGTTTTCCAGCTCGTCGAGGATGATGACCAGTTTGCTCTTGTCGACCGACACGGCCTGGGCGAGGGCGAGTTGGGTACGGGCGGGGGCTTCCACGATTGCCATCAGCACCGTGTAGCCCCACAGGGTCATCCCGTGCTCCCGCACCACCGCGGCCTCCGCCGTGGCGAGGCCTTGCTTCAGCCGGGCGAACAGCCAGTGCAGGTCCTGGTGCAACCAGCTGCCGGGCGAGCCTTCGGAGGCGGGAGAGACGGCCATAGCGGCATGATAGCAAGCCTAGATGTTCTTGACTCACAACCATCTTGGTCTATATTGATCTGGAATCCAGATCATCTTGATTGTGAGGCAACCTTGTGACGCATCTTCTGCATCTGGACGCGAGCGGACGCACCGACTCGTTTTCGCGCAAGCTCGGCGAGGCTTTCGTGGCCGACTGGCGCGCGACCCATCCCCATGGGATCTATACCTACCGCGACCTGGTGGCGGACCCGGTTCCACCCATCGACGAGGAGCGGGTCCAACTCGCCACCCGTTCCTCCATGAACGGGGTGCGCGACATCGAGGCCATGGACGAAGTTGCCGCTGCCACCCTCGAACTGGCCAGGAGCTGGGCAGCCACCCGCCCCCTGGTGGAGCAGCTGCTCGCGGCGGACGTCCTGCTCCTGGGCGTTCCGATGTACAACTTCTCAGTGCCCGCCGCGCTCAAAGCGTGGATCGACCGCGTGACCCTGCCCTGGCTGCCGCTCAAGGGAAAGTCCGCCGTGGTGCTGAGCGCGCGGGGCGGGGGCTACGGGCCGGGCACGCCCCGTGAGCAGTTCGACTTCCAGGAGCCCTACCTGCGCGCGTACTTCTCCGTGCTCGGACTGGACGATGTGGAGTTCGTCCATGCCGAGCTCACGCACGCCGCGGTCATGCCTTTCCTCGCTCAGTTCCGCGAGCAGCATGAGGCCTCCCACGCCGCGGCGCTCGACGCGGTGCACACCCTGGCCACCCGAGTGCGCGCCGGGACGCGTTCCTCGGCATGACTCTCCACCCTTTCAGCGAAGACAAGAGGAAAACCACACGATGAACACAGATCTCAACGGCCGCGTGGTCCTGGTCACCGGCGCGTCGACCGGGATAGGAGCCGCGACCGCCCGCGCTTACGGGCGCGAAGGCGCTCAGGTGGCGATCACCTTTCGGAACAACCCGGAGCGCGCCGAGAAGGTGGCCGCGGATGTCGAGGCGTCCGGCGGACAGGCGCACGTCGTCCGGCTCGACCTCGAAGATCTGCCGACCATTGATCAGGCCGTCGCGAGCGTCGTCGAGCGCTGGGGCGGGATCGACGTCCTCGTCGCCAATGCTGTGCGCTGGGGCGGCGACGGCCCGCCCGACCCCAGCCTCCGGTTCGAGGACGTGCCACTGCAGGAGTGGGACGCGATGATCAATGCCAACCTCGTCGGAACGGCGGCCACGGTCCGCGCGGTCCTGCCCAGCATGCGCTCCAGGGGCTGGGGCCGCATCGTGCTGATCTCTTCGAGCGTCGCAGAGGAGGGCCTGCCCGGGCCGGGCCCCTACGGCACCGCCAAATCCGGCCTGTACGGGCTCGCCCGCAGCCTCGCCTGGAACGGCGGACGGGACGGGATCCTGGTCAACGTCGTGGCGCCGGGCCTCACCCTGACCGACAGCCGCCCGGACATTCCGGCGTTCGTCACCGACGCCCTCGCCGCCGCCACGCCCACCCGCAGGCTCTCCAACGCCGACGATGTGGCCAACCTCATCGTCTTCCTGGGCTCGGGAGCCAACGGCAACCTCACCGGTGAGGTGATCCGGGACGGTTCCGCCGCCGCACGCGCACCACACATCGGCGGATAGCAGGCCAAGCTTCCCGTCCGGCCGAGCGGGCGGGAAACCGAATCCGGGTGCTGGACAGGAGGACCGGCGTGGGCACGTTGTCCAGGTAATCCCGGAGTTCGCCGAGGTCGGGGTGGCGGTTGACGGTGTGCCAGGCCGACGACCACGGGTAGACGGGCGTGGGGCCGCTCGTCAGACCCTGCCCGCGTCGGGCAGGGTCGGTCGAGGGATACCTCACAAGGCGTAGGGGCCGAAGCGGCCCCAGGCGATGACGGCCGCTGCGATGAACAGCACAGCGTTGACCGCGATCGCCGCGGACTCTTTGCGTCGCACGTGAGTCAATGCGGCCGGCACCATGACCAGCGCCAGGCCGGTCGCCGCCAGCGGGGTGAGGATCGCGGCGATGCCGGTGGCGGCGGGCAGGATGAGCCCGAGCGCGCCGGCCAGCTCGGCGAGTCCGATGAAGCGGACGGTGCCGGCCGAGAAGTCGGCCGTCCAGGGCAGCTTGGGTTCGAGCTTCTCCTTGGGCTGGGTGGACTTCATCACCCCCAGTGCGGCGAACATCGTCGCCAGCACCGCCTGCAGGATCCACAACAACACGTTCATGGTCTGGGTGTTCCTCATCGTTGAGAGGGAGGGAATGGGAACGCCGGTCAATGACTCCGGCGGTAGTAGCCGCGCATGACTCGGTGGTCCAGGTGGGCGGTGCCGATTGCGCATCGCCCATCCTGTTCTTCGTTTCTAGTAGCGGCCGAGGGTGCCGCGGTGTTTGGCGAGGTGTTCGAGTCGGGTGAAGACGATCACCCCGGCGGCCGCGATGAGCACCGGCTGGATGAGCAGCCAGCCAAGACCCCAGCCGGTCGGGAGGGCGGCCAGGGAGTGGCCACCGAGCAGGATGTCGCGCATGGCCTCGACACCGGGCGCGACGGGGACCAGCAGCCGGCTGAGGAAGGCGATCGGGTCGGGCATGGCGGCCAGCGGGACCAGGGTGCCGCCGGCGATGGCGTAGACGGCCACGGACAACTGCGTGATGATCTCGATGCGCTTGAACACCAGAGTGAGTCCGCACAGGATGAGGGCCAGCCCGCAGGTGCCGAGCACGATGGCGGTCAGGGGCACGATCACCTGCGCGTCGAAGGGCAGCCGTCCGCCTTGCAGGACGATGGCGGTGGCGCCGGTGGCCAGGACGGCCAGCGCCGTGGGCAGCGCCGCGATCACGGCGGCGACCTGCCGGCCGAGGATGAGCGCGGCCGAGGGCAGCGGGGTGAGATAGGTCTGTTCCAGCACACCGGATTGGATGTCACCCAGATAGCTCCAGAACACGCGGTTGACCTGCTCGTGGATGAACGTCAGCGCCACCATGCCGAGCAGTATCGGCAGCAGGAGTTCGGCACGGAGCTGCCCCCGCCCCATGAACAGCACGATGAGCAGGTAGAACAGCGGGAACGTGATCATCTGCAGCAGGGCTTCGCGCCATCCGGCGAGGAGGCTGAGCAGGCCCTTGCGGACTTCTGCGGCGAAGCCGCGGGCGAAGGTCATGACGACTCCTGCAGGGCTCGGCGGTGGTTGCGGACGAAGAGCAGACCGCTGACGACTGTGAGCGCGAGCGTGTGGGCGATCAGCCAGGGCAGGGTGCCGCCGGTCCAGATCGCGGCCAGGGTCCGGTCTTCGAACAGCGTCTGGGTGATCGCCTCGACGCCCAGCGTGGTCGGCAGCAGCCTGGCCAGTACGGCCAGCCAGTCCGGATAGAACGACAGCGGCAGGAACGAACCGTTGAGCAGCAACACCAGCGAGGTGAACAGCGACTGCAGGGCGCCGATCATCGGGGAGCGCAGGGCGAGTGCGGCCAGCAGGAAGGTGAAGGCCAGCGCGTTGGCCCCCACCAGCAGGGCAGGCAGGACCGCCGCCCAGCGCAGCGGGATCGTGATTCCGGCCACCAGCATCGGGACCAGAGCGGCCACGGCGGCCACCGCCAGTCCGAACACCGAGGCGGTGATCAG
This sequence comes from Nonomuraea sp. H19, assembly GCF_052068215.1. Classification (NCBI taxonomy): domain Bacteria; kingdom Bacillati; phylum Actinomycetota; class Actinomycetes; order Streptosporangiales; family Streptosporangiaceae; genus Nonomuraea; species Nonomuraea sp. H19. Next base: position 16,423 of record NZ_JBQHCV010000039.1, read on the forward strand.
CCGGCCGAGCATCGGGAGCCAGGCCGGCGCCGGCGTCATCTGCGCTTGGGCGAAGGTGCCGGCGCGTTTCTCCTCGATGAGGTCGGCCACCATCACCAGTGCGGCGTACTGCAGGAACCAGTAGCCGCCGATCGCGATCAGGGTCTGCGGCAGCAGGTCCGCGCGTAACTGCCCCTGGCCCATCACGAACTGCAGGCCGAGGTACATCATGGTGCTGATCAACAGTGTGATGATGTGGCCGGTGGGGTGGGCCAGCTGAATGCGCAGGCCCTTGCCGATCTCCGCGCCCAGGACGTCAAGCATGGGACGGCTCGTTCACCAGGGCGAGGAACACGTCTTCCAGGTCCGGCTGGACCTGAGTCAGCGACTCCATGACGACTCCTTGGGCGCGCAGGCGCTCGACCACGTCGTACACCTCGATCGGATCGCTCACTCGTACGCTGATGGTGCTCACGCCCTCACTGGTCAGGGCGTCGAACCCGGGCGGCGCCGCTCCTTCGACGCGGATCTCGTACCTGTCGCGTTCGCGGAAGGTCGCCAGCAGCTCACGCGTGGGCAGGTCGGCCACGAGCCGGCCCTGGCGCATGACCGCCACCCGGTCGCACAGCTCCTGGACCACGTCCAGCTGATGGGTGGTGAGCAGGATGGTGGTGCCCAGCTCGCGGGCCAGTTCGGCGATCCACCTCTTGACCGTGCGGGTGGCCTCGACGTCCAGGCCGAGCGTCGGCTCGTCCAGCAGCACGATCGGCGGGTCGGCGATCAGCGCGGCGGCGATCGCGACCTTCTGCTGCATGCCGCGCGAGAAGCCGCCGACCTTGTCGTCGCGCCGCTCCCACAGGCCGAGGCCGGTCAGCAGATCGCGGGCGCGCTCCTTGATCTGGGCCTTGCGCATGCCTTTGAGACGGCCGAAGTACATCAGGTTCTGCCAGGCGGACAGGCTCCAGTAGACGTTGCGCGAGCCTTCCAGCACGGCGCCGAACTGCGCCATGGCGGCCGAACGCTGGCGGGCCACGTCGAAGCCGCCCAGCCGGACCTGGCCCGAGGTGGGGGTCAGCAGGCCGGCCATCATCTTGATGGTGCTGGTCTTGCCGGCGCCGTTGGGTCCCAGGAAGCCGAAGACCGATCCGGCGGGCACGCGCAGCGACACCTCGTCGACCGCTCGGACCTGCGCCGTGCCGTACACCTTGGTCAACGCCTCGATTTCGATCATGTCGTTTCCTTGGTCGGGGGGAAGCCCGGCCCCGGGGTTCCGGGGCCGGAGAGAGCGGTCAGTCCTCATCGAGGATCTCGATGTCGTCCACGGTGGCCTCGCGGGTCAGCGCGAAGGCCGCGGCGGCCTCGGCGTTGCCCGGTACGGCCTGGCGGGCCGCTTGCAGGCTGGCGGCGCAATCCCAGCGCCAGATGCCGACCCAGGTCTCGTCGTCGAGCCGGCCGAGGCGCGCCTCGGTGAGTCCGGGCAGCGCGGCTCTGATCGCGGAGACCAGGGCGGCGTGCCGGGTCCGGAGCTGTCCGGCGTCTGCGGGATCGATCTGGAAGCGGGTGACGGTGATGACAGACATGACTGTACCTGTTCTCTAGAGTTGACTTCTAGTGAGTGAATCTAGAGATAGACTCTAGCCATGAGTGATGTCAAGCGGACGAGCAAGCGGGCACAGAAGGCACAAGAGACCCGCCGCCGCATCCTGCAGGCGGCGCTAGAGCTGTTCTTGCAGGCCGGATACGGCGCGACGAACCTGCAGGACGTCGCGGACAAGGCCGGAGTCGCGGTGCAGACGATCTACTTCGTCTTCGGCAACAAGCGCGCCCTGCTGAAGGAACTGGTCGACGTCACGATCGCCGGTGACGACGAGCCGGTGGCCACGATGGACCGGCCGTGGTACACCGCCGCGCTGGCCGCTGGCACGGCCCAGGACATGCTGCATGCCTATGTCGCGGGCACGACCTCGGTGCTGGAGCGGGTCGCGCCGATCGGCAGGGTGCTGCAGGCGGCGGCCGCGAGCGATCCCGAAGTCGCCGCCCTGTGGCCATACGACGTCGACCCGCGTTACGTCGTCCAGCAGAACGCGGCCAAGGCGCTCGCCGGCAAGCCGGGCGCGCGCGCGGACATGTCAGTGGAGGAGATGGCGGACCTGCTGTACGGCCTGCTCAGCCCTGAGCTGTACCTGCTGTTCGTCCGCGAGCGCGGCTGGTCGCGCGAGCGCTGGGAGCGGTGGGCCGGCGAGACCTTGCGCGCCCAGCTCTGCCGCACCTGACCACGCGGGCTCGCTCTGACGGCGGGCGCGGTGGGCCGTGATGATCCCGCGGCCTGGCCCGCCCTCCATGGCCAGCACCTCAGCCGGCGGAGGAGTCGGCCGGCCACGGCGCCTCATGGGAGCAGGAGGCGCGACTCGCCGGGCGCACTCCGGCCAGCGCGAGGTTGAGCAGCCGGTCGGCCTCGGCCACGCCGTCGGGTTCTTGCTCGGCGGCCAGGGAGATGGCGTTGACGAGCTTGAGCAGGTCCCTGATCGAGACGTCGGGTCGTACGGCGCTCGCCTGGCGGGCGCGGGTCAGCAGATCCTCTCCGGCGTTCACGATCATCGTGTGGCAGGTGTCGCCCAGAGTGGGGTCGCCGTCTTGGGCGCCTCCCATCAGTGAGGCGGCCAGGCCGCGGTTGGACACGGCGTGCCTGGCCACGGCGCGGAGCCAGGTCATCAGCGCATGTCCCGGGTCCGGTTCGGTGACCAGGTCGCCGGCGGCGGCGCGCAAGGCCTCGACCTTGCCCCGGAAGACGGCCTCCAGCAGCCGCTGCCGGGAGGGAAAGTGCCGATGGAGCGTGGCCGAGCCGACGCCCGCGCGGCGGGCGATCTCTTCCAGGGATGCCTCGGCGCCGTGTTCGGCGATGGCTTCGGCGGCCGCGGCCAGGATGCGGTCGTAGTTGCGGCGCGCGTCCGCACGCATCGGTCGTGTGGGCGACGTCGCACTTTCCTGCGGCATGTGATCTCCGGCGAGCTTGCAAAACGGGGTGGCCCTCCATATCGTACTCACTCAGAACCGGAGGGGTCCCCCACTTAAGGGGCGGCCTCCGCATGCCTACCACCTGGAGACACATCGTGAAGACCATCGTGGTGATGGGGGCGACCGGCCTGCAGGGCCGGGCCGTGACGACGCAGTTGCTCGCCGACGGCTGGCGGGTACGAGCGGTAACCCGCGATCCGGACGCCGCAGCGGCCCGAACGCTCGCGCGGGCGGGTGCACAGCTTGTCCGTGCGGAGATGGACGACGTCGCCTCACTCATCGCCGTGGCCGAGGGCGCCTACGGCCTGTTCAGCGTGCAGCCCACCGTCGGCTCCCCCGGCACCCCGCCCGGCTTTTCCGCCGATGACGAGGTCCGCTGGGGTTGCAACGTCGCTGACGCGGCACACGCCGCCGATGTGCGGCACCTGGTCTACACCTCCGTCGCCGGCGCGGGCCGCCACGACACCGAGAAGCTGCCGCAGAACGTGGTGAGCAAGTGGCGGATCGAACGGCACATCACCCGGCTGGGCCTGCCCGCGACCTTCCTGCAGCCGGTCTCCTTCATGGAGAACTACACCGGCGCCTACCACCTGCGCGACGGTACGGTGGCCACCGCTTTCGCGGCCGGCGTACCGCAGCAGATCATGGCCGTCGACGACCTCGGCCTCTTCGCCGCCCTGGCCTTCGCCGAGCCGGGCGACTGGATCGGCCGCGCGGTGGACCTGGCCGGGGACGAGTTGACCCCGGTGCAGATCGCCGCGGCCATCTCCGAGGCCGTCGGCCGGCCGCTGCCGTACGTGGAGATCCCGATCGAGGCGATCGCGAAGGCCGGTAAGGAGTTCGCCTTCGCCTACACCTGGCTCAACGAACGTGGCTGGCGCGCCGATGTCGCCTTCGCCCGCGCGCTGCACCCCGGCCTGATGGATCTGCGCACCTGGCTGGCGCGGACCGGAGCGGCCCAGATCACAGGCTTCCTGGCCACACAGGACACTGCGAAGCAGGACCAGTGAGCACGCCTGACCTCGGACGGGTCGGCATCTGGGCGGGCGAGATGGACCGCTATCGCGCACCCGTCCTCCGCGAAGCAGCCGCCGCCGTCGAGGACCTCGGTTACCCGGCCCTGTGGTTTCCCGAGACGACCGGCCGCGAGGCCATGGCGCAGGCCGCGCTGCTGCTGTCGGCCACCCGCCGGACCGTCATCGCCACCGGCGTCGCCGGCATCTACGCCCGCGACGCCGTCACCACCGCGGCGGCGCAACGCACCCTTGAGGAGGCATTCCCCGGGCGGTTCCTGCTCGGGCTCGGGGTAAGCCACCCTGCTCTGGTCACCGACGTACGCGGCCACCGCTTCGGCCCGCCGCTGGCGACCATGCGCGCCTACCTGGACGCGATGGACGCCGCTCCCTTCGGCCCGCCGATCCCCGCACCGCCTCGGGTCCTGGCCGCGCTGGGCCCGAAGATGCTCAAGCTTGCCGCCGAACGAGCTCTGGGTGCCCACCCTCTGGGCATGCCGGTCGAGCACACCCGCCACGCCAGAAACCTGCTCGGGCCGCAGGCGCTGCTCGCCGTCACCCAGCTCGTCGTCCTCGACCCCTCCCGCGCCCGCGCGGCCGGGCTGGCCCGCGCCCACGCGGCCGCCGCCCTGCCCAACCAGCTCACGCTGCTGCGCGACCTGGGATTCGACAACGCCGAGTCCCTCGACGACCGGCTGGTAGAAGCACTGGTGGCCACCGGCGGCGCCGACGACATCGCGCGGCGGGTCGGTGATCACCTCGACGCCGGTGCAGATCACGTCAGCCTTCACCTGCTCACGGCCACACCGGACAAGCCGCCACTGGGCCAATGGGAAGAGCTCGCCGCACAACTCAGGTGAGCCCGCGGGACACGTTCGCCCGTATGGACGGAGGGCTTTCGGCGCCCGGCAAAGGGCTATGTCGGGCTGCACATCATGCACCGCGCGCTCTGACCGGGGCCAGGAACCGGCGCTCTTCCCTCGGTCACCGCGGACGTCCTTGGACCGCCCCGACCTCCGGACCGCCGCGCGCGTCCGGGGAGGCGGTGTGCTCGCGGATGGCCTGGGCGACGTCGTCCGGGTGCGTCAGCTGGGGGTGGTGGCCGGCGCCGGCGATCACCGTCACGGTGGCCCGCGGGAGCGTGTCCAGCAGGGCCTGCCCTTCGGGGGTGAGCGGATCGTGGGAGCCCACGATGACGTGGATGTGCCCCGGGTACTGCCGCAGCTTGGCCCGGAGGTCTTCCCGCCACCGTGGCCTCGCGGTGCCGGCCAGGAGCCGGGCGGCGGTGGCCGCGACCGTGCCACGGCGCAGGTCCGCCACGCTCGAGTGGAGCGCGCTCGCGTGCGCCGCGTTGCCGGTGAGCCGCTCGGCCAGCGCCTCGGGGTGCACTCGGCTGAGGAACCAGCGGGTCAGGGGCGCCCATCGAGTGGCGAGAGCGGGGCGCGCCTGCAGGAAGAACGGCGACACGAGCGTGAGCTGATCCACCGCGCCGGGATGGGCGGCGGCGGCCTCGACGGCGGCCGCGGCGCCGATGGAGTGGCCCACCAGATGACGGGCGCCGGTCTCGGTCAGGAGCGCGGTCAGCCAGGCCTGCCAGTCGTCGCGGCGTCCCGCGGTCATCCCCAGCCCGGGCAGGTCGACGGCGCGGGCGCGGCCCACCCCCGCGACGACCGGCGCCCAGGTGTCGGCGTTGACCGGCAGGCCCGGCAGCATCACCGTGAGAGCACCCGGTTCGCCGAGCTCGAACGTCCGGATCTTGCCCGGCGCGGTGAACCGCCTGCCACCGGCAGAGGCGTCCCCGAAGCGGTGCGCCGCCAGGTAGTCGGCCCAGCGGCGGATCGTGGCGGCGGTCTCCGGCATGGCCAGCCCGTGACGGGTGGCGAAGGCACGCGCCGACTCGGTCGGGTAGCGGTCGCTCGACAGGAACGTCAAGGTCTCCGGATCGGCCTTGGTGAGCCACTGGGGCAGGCGCTTCACGAGCGGCACCGGAATCCGCGCACGGGGCGCCTTGACCCGGTAGTGCTCCGCGACGAGCGCGAGCAGGCCGGGCAGTGGGGGCGTGTCGTCGTCCAGCAGCCAGTACGCGGCGCGCTCGGCGGCCTCGTCCACCGGCAGCAGGGTCATGAACCGGGCGAGGTGGTCGACCGCGAGCACGGGGACGAACGTCCGCGCGTTCCCCGGCACCGCCGCAAGGGTGCCCCGCCAGATGTCCTTCACACTCGACGCGAGCCCCAGGTACTGATCGGACTCGCCGGTGATGCTGTCACCGATCACGCTCGCCGGGTTGACGATGGACCAGGGAACGCCCAGCCGGTCTGCCTCGGCCTGGAAAACGGCGTCCGCCTCGGCCTTGGACGCCTCGTAGGCGCCCAGGACCTGGTAGGTATTCCGCCTCCGCTCTTCACTCCAGGGAGCAGGGTCCTGCCCGCCCACGCGATAGCCGGAGACGTGAACCAGGCGGCGCAGGCGCGGCTGCCGCGCCGCGAAGGCGACGACCGCGCGGACGCTGTCGACGTTGGCGCGACGGGCCTCGTCCGCCGACATCCCGAAGCGGTAGGCGCCGGCACAGTTGTAGATCTCAGTGACGTCGTCACACTGGCCGTCGATCAGCGACGGACTCGTGAAGTCCACCCGGAGGTCGGCTGGAGCCTCGTCATGCCCGTGCTCGGCCAGCCATCGGGCGAGCCGCCGGTAGGACTCGTGGTTCCGGCCGGCCGTACTCACCCGGACACCGGCACGGCCGAGCTCGAGAACCAGATGGCGCCCGATGAAGCCGGTCGCCCCGAACACCAGCGCGTGCCGCTCCTCACCGCTCACGACGAGGCCTCCGCACCCTCGTCCAGCAGTACGGCGAGCGCCTGGCCGGCGCAGTGCAGCGGCTCGGTCGACCGCTGCGCGCGCGACACGATCATCGCTCCCTCCACCATGCTGACCACGGCCGTGGCCATTGCCCGGGCGGCGGGACGAGGACGGCCGTGTGTGACGAGATACTCGGTCACCGGCGCGATCCAGGACTCGAAGGCGTTCGCGCAGGCGCCCCGCAGCCGCTCACTTTGCGCGCCCATCTCCAATGTCACCACCGAGACCGGGCATCCCAGATGGAAGTCGCTGTCCGTGAGCATCCCGGCCAGCACGTCGATCACGCGGCGCACCACGTCACCCGGCGTGGCCGACTCCAGCGCGGAGTCGGCGACAAGGGAGCCGAACCGTGCGGCCGCAAGTTCGACGGCCTTCTCTCCGAGCGCCTCCTTCCCCTGCGGGAAATGGAAGTACAGCGACCCCTTGGGGGCGCCCGCGTGCTCCACCACCGTGTTGAGTCCCGTGCCGCTGTAGCCGCGCGTCTGGATCAGCTCGAGCATCGACTCCACCAGCCGCGTGCTGGTCCTGGCTCCTTTGGTTCCAACCATGGAAGAAAAATAGACCGGTCTATATATTTTTCCAAGCGCAGACCGGTGTCAGGTAGGCGAATGCGGCCACTCAGGCGAGGGCAGGGATCTCGATCCGGGTGCGGCCGCCGGGCGCGACCAGGCACGGCAGCACGACTTCCCCCTCAAGAAGGCGGATGTGGCTCTACCGCAACGGCGCCGATGCGGGGCGCGGCAACCGCCTCGCCGTACCCATTTGCTTTGATTGATACCCCCTAGGGTATAGTGAGGGCATGGAGCTGAACGAGGGCATGGTGGGCGACGCACTGACCCGGTTGAAGCGGGCGCATGGCCAGCTGGCCGGAGTGATCGCGATGATCGAGGCCGGCGAGGACTGCACGAAGGTGCTCACCCAGCTCGCCGCCGTGTCCAAGGCACTGGACCGCGCCGGCTTCAAGATCGTCGCATCCGGGCTGCGGCACTGCCAGGACGCCCAGAACCGCGGCGAGCAGCCCCCGATGAGCGTCACCGAATTGGAGAAGCTCTTCCTGGCCCTCGCATAGACCAGCGGCCGCGGGCTCCGCGGCCGCATTTTTGTATCCCATCGATACCCCCAGGGGTATGGAAGGAGCACGTTCATGGACGTCTTGTCATTTCGCACACCTGGACTGGGCGACCAGACCTACCTGCTGACACACGAGGGCAAGGGGGTGCTCGTCGATCCCCAGCGCGACATCGACCGTTTCCTGGAGGCCGCCGCGGAGCATGACGTGGACCTGCGGTTCGTCCTGGAGACGCACCTGCACAACGACTACCTCTCAGGCGCCGAGCAGGCCGCCCTGCGTACCGGCGCCGAGCTGGTGCTGCCCGCCGCCGCGGCGGCGGCCTACCGGCACACGCCCGCCTTCCACCTGGAGGACATCGACGGCGGCGGCCTGACCATCCGGCCGGTCCACACGCCGGGCCACACCCCCGAGCACACCAGCTACCTGGTGCTCATCGCCGGGGAGCCGGTCGCGGTGTTCTCCGGCGGCAGCCTGCTGATGGCCTCGGCCGGGCGGACCGACCTGCTCGGCCCCGAGCGCGCCCGCTCGCTGGCCCGCCTCCAGCACATCTCGCTGCGCCGGCTGGCCGCGCTGCCACCCGGCGTCGGGCTGTACCCCACGCACGGCGCGGGCTCCTTCTGCACCACCACCGGCGCCGGAAGCCTCACCTCCACCATCGGCGCGGAGGTCAAGGACAACCCGCTGCTGGCCATCGACGAGAGCGAGAAGTTCGCCGACGCGCTGCTGGCCGCGCCGATGCCCATCCCCGCCTTCTACAAGTACATGGGCCCGGCCAACACTCTCGGCGTGCCACCCATGCCGCCCGTCAAGGTCTCAGAACTCGACCGGGTCCCGGACGGGACGCAGGTCGTCGACATCCGGCCGCGGCAGGCGCAGGCCCGCGGCATGTTGCCCGGCTCCCTCGGCATCGAGCTGGACGACGACTTCGGCAGTTGGACCGGGTGGCTGCTGCCTTATCAGGAGCCGATCACGCTGGTCGCCGAGTCCGGGCAGGACGTCGCCGGGGCCGTTGCCCAGCTCGCCCGGATCGGCATCGACAGCGTCCAGGGCGTCGTCCGCGACCTCGGCGAGGCCGCAGCGCAGACGTACGAGCTGCTGGAGCTCGACGCCTTCGTCGAGCGGCTCGCCCGGCCCGGCGCGCAGGTGCTGGACGTGCGCATGCCCAGCGAGAGGGAAGAGGCGCGGCTGGAGGGCGCGATCGAGCGCTTCCTGCCCGAGCTGTTCATCCAGGGCATCCCCGGCGAACTCGATTCGGCGCGTCCGGTCTTGGTCGCCTGCGGCTCCGGACGCCGCGCCGCCATCGCCGCCGGACACCTCGCCCGCAAGGGATACCGGCCGATCGCACTCACCGGCGCCGGCATCCCCGAGGTCGCCGCCGTACTCAAGAAGCACCACGCCGCCTGACCGCCGTACGTGACCACGCCAGAGCAGGAGAACCCCATCTTGTCCCGCATCGACACCGCATCCGCCCGCTCGCTGCTCGCCGCCGGCACCGATGTCCTCGTCGTGGACGTCCGCACCCCGGCCGAGTTCGAGTCCGCACACATCGACGGCGCCATCAACCTGCCCCTCGACCAGATCGACGCCCTCATGCGGCGCCTCGTCACCGACGCCGACGGGCGCATGCTGCTCATCTGCCAGTCCGGCAACCGCGCGGAACGCGCCAGAACGGCCCTCGCCGATGCCGGGCTCTCCGACGTCACGGTCCTGGACGGCGGCATGAACGCCTGGATCGCCTCCGGCGCGCCGGTCAACCGCGGCCGAGCGCGCTGGCCGCTGGAGCGGCAGATCCGCCTCGTCGCGGGCACCATCGTGTTCGTCTCCGTCGTGGCGAGCCTCTGGATTCCCGCGGCGGTGATCGTGGCCGCGTTCATCGGCGGCGGCCTGATGGTGGCCGCGCTCACCGACACCTGCGCCATGGGCATGCTGCTGTCGAAGCTGCCCTACAACCAGGCGGGCGGGGTCGACGTCGAGGCCGCCATGACGCGCCTGCGCCGTACCTCTGCCGGTCCCGGCGCCTGACCCCGCAGACCGCCGCACCAAGGCCGACCCGTCACCGTCACATACCCCCGGAGGTATCTATGATCGCCTTGAGCCTCACCGCCGCTGTCCTGGTCGGCGTGATGCTCGGCCTGTTCGGCGGTGGAGGGTCGATCCTCACCGTGCCGATGCTCGTCTACCTCGCGGGGGTCCCGTCCAAGGCGGCCATCGCCATGTCATTGTTCGTCGTGGCCGTGACCAGCGCGGTCAGCGCCATCAGCCACGCCCGAGCCGGGCGCGTCCGGTGGCGAACCGGGCTGGTCTTCGGCGCGGCGGGCATGGCGGGTGCGTACGGCGGCGGGCTGATCGGCCCGCACCTGCCCGAGCAGCTGCTGATGACGGCATTCGCGGCCATGATGCTGGCCACCGCCATCGCCATGATCCGCGACCGCCGCATCACGGCCGTCGCGCCGCCGCGGCGAGACCTGCCCGTGCCGCATGTGATCGCCGAGGGCATCGCGGTCGGCCTGGTGACCGGGCTCGTCGGAGCGGGCGGAGGGTTCCTGGTCGTCCCCGCGCTCGTGCTGCTCGGCGGCCTGCCCATGGGGATGGCGGTGGGCACCTCACTGTTCGTCGTCGCCATGAAGTCGCTGGCCGGACTGGCCGGATACCTGCAGAGCGTGCCCATCGACTGGTCCCTGGCCCTCATGGTCACTGTGGCGGCCATCAGCGGCGGGCTCGCCGGCGGTGCCCTCGCCGGCCGGTTGGACGCCGACCGCCTGCGCCGGGCGTTCGGCTGGTTCGTCCTCGCCATGGGCGCTTTCATGCTCGTCCAACAGGCGCCGCCGGCGTTGCTCCACAGCACGTGGGGCGCCGCGCTGGCCGCCATCGCGGGCCTGTCGGCCACCCTCGCACTTGCCCTGCGCTTGCGCCATCGCAGAGCGAGGGCGAGGAATCCATCGTCGCCGGTATCTGGGGACGGGAATGCGCTGTCAACTACCACCGGCTGAAGCCGGTGGCTTGCTCTCACGGTCCCGCCTGGCTGAGGGGAGGCCGGTAGCGTGTGGCTGGTTGACAGCAGCCCAGCCCGCAACGCCGCGTGCGGCGATGTTGCGGGCCGCGATGTGGTCGGCGTGCCCAGCGAGGCCACATCCGGTGCAGACGAACCGGCCCCGTGCCGGCCGATTCGCTCTGGAGACACACCCGCAGTCGGGACAGGCCTGCGAGGTGTGGGCCGGGTCGACCAGCATGAAGGCGACTCCGGCGCGTTCGGCCTTGTAGCGGGTGAACGCGATCTGCTGGGCGAGGGCCCAGTTGTGCAGGGTGCGCCGCTGGAGCCGGTGAGCCCTTACCCGCCCGCGGATGCCCTGCAACTCCTCCAGGTCGACCCCGCGGCCGGTGCGTTCGGCTTCGCGCACCACGTACTTCGAGATTTGGTGGTTGAGGTCGGTCATCATCCGGTGCTCACGCCCGGACAGGCGGCGCAGCACCCGCCGCGCCGCGCTGGTGCCCTCGGCCTCCAGGCGGCGGCGTTGCCGATGCCGCCGCTCCCGCAGCGTGCTTCCTCGCGGTCCTGAAGGACCGGGTCTCCGCGCCACAATTCAGATGAAGCCCGTCACTCTCGCCGCCGCCAACTGGACCGCCGGCGGTTACCCGGTCAGCGGTGAGGGCTGTTCAGGGGTTGTGGTCATATCCGGCCGGAATTCCGTTATGCGATGAGGTGCAGGTCAGCGCTCGGGCACCGGGATGTGCTTGAGGTAGGGGTGCCGGGTGGGAGGTCAGGGCGGGCCGAGCACGTCCGGGGTGACCAGGGCGCGGGCGGCGTCGGCGAAGTACTGCTCCGGGCCCGCGTGGGTCAGTCCGAGGATGACGCCCTGGCTAAGACCGACCAGGAGGGCGCGCAGCGCCGTGGCCAGGCGTTGCGCCTGCCGCGGCGTAAGCGCGGCCCCGTTGTGGCACCTGCCGGCCAGCAGCGCGGCCAGCCGTTCCTCGTGCGCCAGGACAGAGGCGGCGAGCTTGGCCCGCAGTTCGGGGTCGCGCAGCGCCAGGTCCTGCAGGCTGATCTCGAACGACAGGTGGCTCAGCGCGTCGGGGTCATCGCACAGGCGGCGGTAGTGGCGAGCGAAGTCCTCCACCGCCTCGACCAGATCGAGACCGGTGGAGACGGCCTGTTCGATGCCGTCGTAGTGCGGGCCGAGGTAGTCGATGACCAGGGCGATCAGCAGGCCGTTCTTGCTGCCGAACAGCGAGTAGACGGCGCCAGTGGTCAGCCCGGCCTGTTCGGCGATCTCCTCCAGCTTGGCTCGATAGCCGTCCTTGGCCACGATCCGGCGGGCGGCGTCCAGCAGCGCCCGCCGGTTCCGCTCCTTGGCCTCGGCCCTTGTCACTCTCATAATCTTATTATTACAGTAATGCCGTTATGAATATCGCGGAGTACATGAACCGAGTCCCCGGCTATGCCACGTTCCCGTCGGTCGACGCCATGCAGGCCGAGCTGGAGGAGGTCGCCACCGCCCATCCCGGCCTGGTGCAGTTGCGGCACATCGGCGCCTCGCGGCTCGGTGAGCCGTTGCGCGCCCTGACCATCGGCGACGGCCCAGCCGATGCGGTGGTCATCGCCGGACCACATCCCAACGAGCCCGTCGGCGCCCTGACCGCCCTCACGCTGATCAGGCTGCTGTGCCAGGAGCCGGCCTCGCTGGGCTATCGCTGGCACATCGTCGCGTGCGCGGATCCGGACGGCGCCCGGCTGAACGAGGGCTGGTACGGCAGGCCGGGCGACCGCCGCGCCTACGCCGAGCACTTGTACCGCCCCGACCTGGCCGACCAGGTCGAGTGGACCTTCCCGCTGACCACCGGCGACTACCGGTTCGACCGCCCGCTACCGGAGACGGCCGCGCTCATGCGGCTGATGGACGAGGTACGCCCGTCGCTGGTCTACTCCCTGCACAACGGTGAGTACCAGGGCGCGTTCTTCTACATCAACCGTGAAGACCTGGCGCTCGCCGAGCAACTGGCCGCTTTGCCGGGCCTGGAAGGCCTCCCGCTGCACCACGGCGAGCCGGAACTGCCCGGCGCCACGCCGATCGCCCCCGCCGTCTACCTGACTCCGCCCGGGTCACAGGTGGGCGCGGCCTTCGGCGTCGGCGGCAGCAGCGCCGACTACGCAGCCAGATACGGCGCGCTCCACCTGGTCACCGAGGTGCCCTACTGGACCGACGAGCGCGTGTCGGACCGGAGCCCTACCGGCCGCACCTACGGGGAGATCGCCGCCGAGGGAGTCGCGGCCCGGCGCGAGCTGATCGACACGCTGCAGGTGAGCATGCAGGCTGTCGCCGGGGATCTGACCGTGCATTCGCCGTTCCGCCGCTCGACCGAGGGAACGCTGGAGGTCTTCCGTAAGCTCGGCGAGCTGGAAGAGGCCTCGCACGATCCCGAGCGGCCGGGCACGGTCGCCGAGGAGTTCGGCAACCGCCAGATGCTGCACCTGCTGCGGCTGCGCCTGCTCGGAGTATTCCTGCGCATGCTGGACGCAGAGCTCGCCGCCGGCAATCTGGCATCAGCCATCCGCCAGCAGCGCCGCCTGCTCGCCGAACGCTTCGACCTCTGGTTCGGTCAGGCCGAGGCCGACTCCCCCGGCCCGCCGATCGAGATCCGCAAGCTGGTCGCGGTGCAGCTCGGTGCCGCCCTGATCGCCGCCACGCACACGGCGCGGTGAACCGCCGCGCCTGTCGATCGGCGCTGAACCCTGTTGATGGTCCCGCTCCACAGGCCTATTCAGGGGCGCCACCTGGTATCCCACCGAAGTTCGCTTAGAAACGTTAGCTGAATCAAGGGAAATACATGGAAGTCGAACAGGCCCAGAAGTTCCTGCGCAATCACCATCACGCGGTTCTCAATACCTGGCGCAAAGATGGATGCCCCCAGCTCTCACCCGTGATCGTCGCACTCGACGGTGCTGGTCGCGTTGTGTTGAGTACGACGGAGACGCGAGCCAAGACCCGCAACCTGCGGCGAGACCCACGAGGTTCGGTGTGCGTCTTCACAGACCGATTTTTCGGGCCATGGGTGCAGGTCGAGGGGCATGCAGAGATTCTTTCACCGGACGTGGGGCTGGATGCTGAGGCTCTCAAGAACCTGCACGGCGCGCTCAGCGACGAATACCCCGACTGGGAGACGTTCCTGTCGAACATTCATGCTGAAGGACGCGTAGCGATCCGCTTCACAATCGAGCGCGCCAGCGGTGTTACCCAGCTATAAGGCACCTGACGGGCAGGCCGCGTCCCTGCGGATCGGCAACGGAACGTTGTCGGGCATGACAAAGACGCCTTTCTGCGGACATTTGGAGGAATTACGCCTTTTCGAGCCGGCTGGTGAGCGGAAGCAGCACCAGCGGGATCACGACGGACGCCGTGAGTGCGGTCAGCAACGGCACGCGCTCGCCGGGCGTGATGGTGCAGCAGCTGGATGTGGATCGCCAGGTGCGGCGCGGCGCGGCCGGGCCGCCGGTCTCGCGGAGCTGATCCCACCGTCCGGCACGCGCCCAGCCCACGAGATCTCCGCGAGGGTTGAGCACGAACTGGCCGCCGCTGGGGTGGGGCTCACCGACCTGGACGGCGTCGAGTTCTGATCGGACGGTCGCGAGCCCTGGTCGTCATCTTGCCGGCTGCCGGTTTCTCGTCTGGTCGCCGTGCCGGGGCTGTGGGATGCCTGCGGTGCCGTTCGCCCGGCCCGTGTCGGGGGCCGGCAGACGCATGTGCAGGCTGAGCAGCGAACCGAGCCCGGTGTGCTCTAGTTCGACCTTGTCGCACAGGTACTGGATCAACCACAGGCCGAATCCGTGCGGGCGTGTCGGGTCGAGCTCGGCGGCGGCCAGGTGATCCCGGCTGAGCCGGCCGCCGACGTCGAGCACCTCCACCGCCAGCTCGTCGCGGGTGCTGCGCGCTGTGACCAGGCCCGCCTTGCCGCCGTGGATCAGCACGTTGGCGACCGCCTCGTTGACCGCCAGCACCAGGTCCTCCAGCCGCTCGCCGGTCAGCCCGACGTAGCGGCCGCACAGGCGTACCAGGTCCCGGATGAAGTCCAGGTCTGCGCGGATGGGGCAATGCAGCTCGAACGCCACACTCATGATCGTCTCGCCTCTCCGGGGGGCAGGAACGGATAGACGGCTACAACTCCCCTGCCCGTGGGCTGACCGCCAAACGAGGCACCCCAGACGGGCACGTCCCAGGGCATGCGCTTGGCAGAGGATCTCCAGCCCAGACAGAGCCAGAAGCGGCCTGCAGGTTTGATCGCGCTCGTGGCAGGCCCGAGTTGTCCAGGAAGGACAGTTCGGGCCGCCGCCCGGAAGGGCCCCGCGTCAGCCCGCCGTAGCACTTCGGTGGCGGAAGATGTGGCGGTACGTCTGCGGGGAGACCGTGGTGAGCCGGCCGAAGTGGCGGCGCAGGTTGGCGGCGTTGCCGAAGCCGGTTCGCCGGGCGACGGACTCGACCGGGTCGTCGGTTGTCTCCAGCAGGTCCTGGGCGAGCCGCACCCGCTCCTGGAGGAGCCACTGGAGCGGCGTCGTGCCCAGGGTGTCGCGGAAGCGGCGGGCGAAGGTGCGCTCGCTGAGGTGGGCCTCGCGGGCCAGGCGGGCGACGGTCAGCGGCTCGTGGAGCCGCTCCCGCGCCCAGTCCAGCGCCGGGCCGAGGCCCTCGTCGCGCCGCCGGGCGCGCGGCGGCAGAGGCTTGGCGTACTGGGTCTGCCCGCCCTCGCGGTGCGGCGGCACCACCATGCGCCGGGCGACCTCGTTGGCAACCGCCGAGCCGTGGTCGTGGCGCACCAGGTGCAGGCAGAGGTCGATCACGGCGCCGGTCCCGGCCGAGGTGAACACCGTGCCGTCCTCGATGTAGAGCGAGGACGGGTCGTAGGTGACCAGCGGGAAGCGGTGCGCGAAGTCGACCGCGTTCATCCAGTGGGTCGTCGCCCGTCGGCCGTCGAGCAGCCCGGCGGCGGCCAGCACATAGGCGCCGCTGCACAGGGAGACGATCCGCTTGCCGCGCTCGTGGGCGGCGCGCACGGCGTCGAGCAGGGCGGGCGGCGGATCGAGCTGGACGCGGCGGGGGCAGGCCGCCACCACCACCGTGTCCGCCTCCACCAGCTCGTCCAGGCCGTACGGGCTGTGCAGGGTCAGCCCGGCGGAGGTCTGCAGCGGACCCGGCTCGGCGGCACAGAGCCGCAGTTCGTACCACGGGTCGGTGATGTCGCTGCGGTCGATGCCGAACACCTCGCAGGGGACGGCGAGCTCAAAGGTGGCCGCGCCGCCGGTGACCGCCACCGCGACGACGTGCCGGCGGTTCTCGTCCTTCTTCGCCTCCTTGGTCATGGCAGGAATGTAGCGCACGTCGTCGTTTCCGCCACTGGTCCGGTGTGGCCGGTGCTCGGAAGGCTGGCGGCATGCCTTATCAGACGACCAGCCCCGCCGCGGGACGGCTCACCGCTGCGCAGGGCACCGCCCTGTACGTGGGCGCCGTGCTCGGCACCGGAGTCATCGCCCTGCCCGCGCTGGCCGCCGAGATCGCCGGACCGGCCTCGCTGCTGGCCTGGCTCGCCCTCGTCGTGCTCTCCGCGCCGCTCGCTGCGGCCTTCGCCGCGCTCGGCGCACGCCATCCCGATGCCGGCGGGGTGTCGACGTACGCCCGGCTCGCGTTCGGCGAGCGGACCGCCGCGGTGGCCGGCTGGTGCTTCTACCTGGCCATTCCTCTGGGCGCCACGGCAGCCGCCCTCTTCGGCGGCTCCTACGTCGCGGCCGCGCTCGGCGGCGGAACGACGACCACCGTGGTCACGGCCGCCGCGCTGATGGCCGTGGTCACCGCGGTCAACGCCATGGGCCTGCGGCTCACCGGCCGACTGCAGTTCGTGCTCTTCGGGCTGCTGCTCGTGCTGCTGACGGTGTCCGTCCTGCTGTCCCTGCCGCACGCGCGGGGCGAGAACCTGCAGCCGTTCGCCCCGCACGGCTGGTCGGCCGTCGGCCCGGCAGCGGCTCTGCTGGTCTTCAGCTTCGCCGGTTGGGAGGCCGTCGCTCACCTCGCGGGCGAGTTCCGCCGCCCCGCCCGTGACCTGCCGAGGGCCACGGCGGCCGCGGTGGTGATCGTGGGCGTGCTGTACCTGGCGGCGGCCTTCGCGGTGGTCGCGGTGCTCGGCGACACGGCGGCCCGTTCCAGCGCGCCGCTCGGCGACCTCATCGCGCTCGCCCTCGGCGGCGGGGCGCGGCCGCTCGCCGCGGTGGCCGCGGTGCTGCTCACCTTCGGCACCATGAACACCTACTACGCGGGCGCCGCCAAGCTCGGCGCAGCACTGGGCCGCGACGGGGCGCTGCCCCGCTGGTTCGCGCGGGGCAGCACGGCGGGCGAGACGCCTCGCCGCAGCCTGTTCTTCGTCTCCGCGCTCGCCCTCCTCACGCTCGCCCTGGTGGCTGCGACGGGGCTGGGCGCGCGGCCGGCGGTCATGCTCTCTGCCGCTTCCTTCGCCGTGGTGTACGCCATCGGCGTGGCCGCCGCCATCCGCATCCTGCCCCGCCGCAGCGCGGGCCGTTGGTCGGCCTGGGCGGCCCTGGTCGCCGTACTGCTCCTCCTGGTCTTCTCCGGGCCGTACCTGCTCTGGCCGCTCCTGGTGACCGGCGCGGCGCTCCTCTCGGTCCGGGCCCGAAGGACGGCAGCACGTACGCGGACACGCTTCTGGAGAAGGAGCCCGGCAGCCGCGCCCGACTCCTGATCAGCCGGCGGGCGCGTGTGCCGAAGGAGTCGACGGGATGGCCATGTGCGGCCGCTCTTCACTCACCCACCGTGCCCCTTCAGGGGAGTAGTTCCCAGTGGGCGCCGGTGATGTGGTTGCCGATCGGTCAGATCACAGCCGGTCCGTGATGGCGATCGGCCGCCCGCTGCCCGGGCCTGGTCATGGCTGCGTCGACCGAGCGATCGCCTCCTGCCATGAACGCAGGAACGAGGGGTATTCGGTGGCGAACTGGCGCAGTTCCCCGGCTGCGTGGGGGGTCAGTGCCGTGAGGTCGTAGACGACATGGACGGTCGAGTGCCCGTCGCCGTCCTTGTCGAGCGTGACCGTGACGGTCCCGGCGCGTGATCCGGGGGTGACTCTGGCGTAGGAGATGCGGCGGCCCTGTTCTCGATCGAGCACCACCCAGGTCGTCTGCTCTCCATGCGTGGTCTCAAAGACGGTCCCGGGGGCGGTGTCATCGCGCGTCGGGACTGGGAAGCGCGGCAGCCAGCCGTCGACCCAGCGCTCCTCGCCCCGGGGTGTGAACAGCTTGAACGCCTTCTCCGGCGGGAGGTCGACCTTGATCTGCCCTTCCAGGCGGTGCCGGGCGCTCACTTTTCGGCCAGCCGATGGGCGTCTGCGGTGGTCAGCGTCATGTCATAGACCGCCTTCAGTTGTTTGATCTTCTCGATCGTCTCGGCAGAGAAGGGCGCCTTGCCTTCGAAAGCGTGCAGCGTGATTCCTTCGACGAGATCCCCGAGGGGCATGTCCAGGTACTCGGCCAGGCCCTTGAGGACCTTGAGCAGACTCCGCTCGATCCTGAGTCCGGTTTGTACACGTTCTACGGTTACCATGGTAACAAAGTACCAGGGTGGTTACACTCGTCCCCGGAATGGGCGTGGTGAACGCGGCGGTGTCATGGCGCAGGAACGTGGCGTGACCGGTCAGATAGCGGGCGGCCGCGTCGATGCCACCGCGGTGCCCTGGAGCAAGAGCGGCGGCTTGGGCGTCGAGTGCCGTGGCGGCCTGGATGGCCTGGGTGGCTAGGCGGACTCGGCCTCCGGC
Source organism: Nonomuraea sp. H19 (assembly GCF_052068215.1). Classification (NCBI taxonomy): domain Bacteria; kingdom Bacillati; phylum Actinomycetota; class Actinomycetes; order Streptosporangiales; family Streptosporangiaceae; genus Nonomuraea; species Nonomuraea sp. H19. The sequence continues at coordinate 35,158 of NZ_JBQHCV010000039.1, forward strand.
AACGGGATCCACTTGTGCGCCCAGGTCACGAGCTCGTCCAGCACCGGCCGCAACTCCTGCCCCATCTCGGTCAGGTGGTATTCGACCCGCACCGGCGACGTGGCCAGGACGCGACGCTCGATGAGCCCGGCGGCCTCGAGCTCGCGCAGCCGCCGGGCCAGCATCGTGTCGTTGATGCCGGGAATGGCCGCCTTGAGCTCGGCGTACCGGTGGGCACCATCGAAGATCATGCGGATCACCGCGCCCGACCACCTGGCGCCGATCAGCTCCAAGGCGGTGTGGAAACGCACGCAGACCAAATTGCGACTCACGCCACAGATCATACCAGTTGCTCTGGAATGTGTAGTTACTCAATAATGTTTAGCAGCTAGTCGCCAGTGAAGGAGCACGTCATGGAAAACCCGGTCCTGCAGATCATCGTCGCCAGCACGCGTCCGGGCCGCGCGGGGCGCACCATCGCCGACTGGTTCCACGCCAGGGCCGTGGACTCCGGGCTTTTCCAGGTCGAGCTCATCGACCTCGCCGAAGTCGGGCTGCCGTTCCTGGACGAGCCCAACCACCCCAGGCTGCGGCAGTACGTGAACGCGCACACCAAGGAGTGGAGCGCCACCATCGACCGCGGCGACGCGTACGTGTTCGTGACCCCCGAGTACAACCACAGCTTCAACGCCGTGCTGAAGAACGCCCTCGACTACCTGCACCAGGAGTGGCAGCACAAGACGGCCGGTTTCGTCAGCTACGGCGGAGTCTCCGGCGGCACCCGCGCCGCGAACAGCCTGCGCCAGGTCACCAGCACGCTGAAGATGATCCCGGTGCTCGAGGCGGTGAACATCCCCTTCCACGCGCAGTTCATAGGCGAGGACGGCAAGCTGCACCCCAACGACGTCATGGACGCCGCCGCCGACGCCATGCTCGCCGAGATGGCCAGGCTGACCGGCGCCCTGCGCCCGATGCGCGTCGCCTGAGCCGCGCTGCGCACGTGTCGCCGGGCCGTAGGTGTGTCCGGAAGCGCTCCCCCCGTTCGTCACTATGGTGAATGGCCCTTCAAGGCAAGGAGCGCAGGGTTGAAGTACATGATGTTCGTCTGCACCGACCTCGAACCGGACACTGACCAGGAGAACGAGCCGGACATCGACGCCTGGGTGTCGGAGAACGACGCTCGTGGGCGACGCTTGCAGGGCACGGCGCTCGCCCCGACATCCGCGGCCACCACCGTCCGCGTCCGCAACGGCGAGCTGTTGATCTCCGATGGTCCCTTCACCGAGACCAAAGAGGTGATCGTCGGTTTCGACCTGCTCGAGTGCGCCGACCTGGACGAGGCGATCGAGGTCGCTCGCGCCCACCCCATGGCACGAGCGGGACGGCTGGAGCTGCGGCCGTTCGCCGACCTCGACCAGTAGACCGTGACCGACAGGCAGCGGGCCGCGGCGGCTTCGGCCGCCGCGGCCGCGTCCGACGCATATCCCCGCATCGTCGCCGCCCTGATCCGCGTGACCGGCGACTGGACGCTGGCCGAGGACTGCGCCCAGGAGGCGCTGGCACTGGCCCTGCAGCGGTGGCCCGCGGACGGTGTACCGGTGAACCCCGGGGGCTGGCTCATGACGGTGGCCCGCAACCGTGCGATCGACACGTTGCGGCGCGCGTCGGTGGAGCGCAGAAAGCTACGCGACCTCGCGGTGCTCGAATTCACCACCGAGAACGCGGACATCGCCACGGAAACAGCCCAAGCGAAGGAACAAGTTGTGGACGATCGGCTACGGCTCATCTTCACGTGCTGCCACCCTGCGCTCGCACTCGAGTCACGCGTGGCGCTGACCCTGCGGACGATCTGCGCAGTGCCGACCGCCGACATCGCCCGCGCCTTCCTGTCCAGCGAATCGGCGATGACTCGCCGGCTGACCCGGGCCAAGTCGAAGATCGCCGCTGCCGGGATCCCGTACCGAGTGCCCAGTGGCCCTGCGCTCGCCGAGCGGCTGCCCGGCGTCCTCGCCGTGCTCTACCTGCTGTTCACCCGCGGCTACAACGCCGACGGCGAGCCCGCGTTCGCCGAGGAGGCGATACGCCTGGCACGGCTGCTCAATGAGCTCATGCCAGGACAGCCCGAAGTGTCCGCGCTGCTGGCCCTGTTCCTCTTCCAGCACTCCCGCTGTGAGGCCCGCCGCGACGCCGACGGCAACCTGCTCGCCCTTGACCAGCAGGACCGGTCCCGCTGGAACCACGCCGCGATCGCCGAAGGCCGCGACATCCTGACCGGGATCGAGCAGGACGGCCCCTATGCGCTACAGGCGCGCATCGCCGCCTGCCACGCCACCGCCGCCACCGCATCCGCCACAGATTGGCCGACGATCGCCCAGTGCTACGACGAACTCGCCCGCATCCATCCCACACCCGTGGTCGAGCTGAATCGCGCTGTGGCGCACGGCTACGCACATGGGCCCGTGGCCGGGCTGGCGCTGCTCGCCCAGGCACGCTCCGGCGGGGCTCTCGACGGCTATCCCCTCGCCATCGCCGCAGAGGCCGACCTCACCGCCCGCCTCGGTGACCACGACCGCGCCGCCGCCTTGTTCCGGCAGGCCGCCGCCGTCGCCCACAGCGAGCCCGAGCGCCGGGCCCTGCTCGACCGCGCCAACGAGAATGCTCGATAGGAAGCGAAAGCCATGCAGAACGTCGAAACCACGACTCTTCTTGCTTACCAGAACGCTCAACGGCGGCACGTCCAGGGAATCCTGGAGGGCCTGAGTGAGCGGGAGCGGGAAGTCCTCCTGCACGTCATTGCCACGCCGGTCATCTAGACGCGACCCGTGAGCTCATCGACGGCAGACCTGGCCGGTGCTGTAGGTAAGACGCAGTTCAGTGGGCGCGTCCGGGACATCACCACCGGCCGGCCCCCTGCGCCGGCCGGCGGCGTCCGGCCGCTTCATGACCCGAGTCCTTCTTGTGCCGGCTGTCACCCGGCCAGCGTCCGGTCGCCTTGCGAACGCCGGAGGCACCGGCGCGTTGCACGGCCGCCTTCACCAGGCCGAAGATGGCACCCTGCAGCATGGCGGCCACCAGCACCTCACGCCAGGTGTAGTCCTCGTCGTCGGCGTCAGGGGCGTCGTCCTCGTCCGCGATGACCTTCCACAGCTGCTTGAACAGCGCGCTGGCGATCAGCCCGCCCAGCACGCCGAACAGCAGTGTCAGTGATTTGTAGATCAGAGTCATTGTGATCATTCCATTCGGGTCTGCCGGCGGCCGTGTTGGCGGCGCCGTAGCCACATCAGCAGGAGCAGGGCGACCGTGGCGGCTACTGCGCCCTGCGCCCTGGGCGCGACCACTGGTGAGGCAGCGGCAAGGCGAGCCCTGGCTGCGGCCGTGGTGGCGATGTCGCCGGCCATGACCGCGCCACCGAGGTCGGCGGCCTTCTCGCGCAGCTGTGCTCCGCGCTGCCATGCCGCGTGTATTACTCGTTGCCAGGTGGTCTGCCGAGGAGCGGTACGGCGGCGCCACTGTAGCCATGCCGCGATGGCGGCGGCACCGGCGGCTGTGATTACGGCACCGCGACGCACCGCTGGAGCATTGCCCTGCGAGGTGATCTGCCGCGCCTTGGCGGTGAACTGGGTGGCCATGCTTTGGGTTTGTGAAGCGGCCTGCCGCGTCCGGGCGGCGACGATCGCCTTGGCCTGCTCGGCCTTGTCCTTGGCTCGGGCCTTGACATCCGCCTTGGCGGTCAGCGCGTCCACCGTGTCCGCCAGACTCTCGCGCGTCTCGGCGATATCCGCACGTAGCTGCTCCGTGGAGCCGGCCTTGTCATCATCCTTGTGGGGCGGTCCGCCTCTTGCGGCCTCGGTGCTGCCGTGAGGTGATCGGCTGGTGGTCATCGTGGTGCTCTTTCCTTGATCGCGGTGACGTCTTGTCTGGTGCTGTCCATGGCCTGCTCAGGCACCAGCGCGTCGCATGAGTGACCTGTTCGCGGCCTGTCAGGCCCAGCACCGCGGCCGCCGCCGGCAGTATTTCGCTCGCCCGGCTCCAGACGCCCCGGCAGGCGGTTGTGCCGCATTCATCCCGCGTCTCCTTGCCGCTGAGCGAAGTCTGCGAATCCTTCCTTCCTTAGCCGTACCGCTGCCCTGAACAGCCCGCAGCATGTCCCCCGGGACTTGACCGTCGTGACCGTTCAGCGACTGCCCGTGACGACGGAGGAGAGCGCCGCCCCAGCGGATCGCGAACGGTGCTCACCCGCTCGCTGCCGGACTCGCCGGACCGGCGTCCCCGGCCTGTTCGCGCACCAGGTACTGCGCGTACCAGTCCGGCCAGTCGGGGTCGGGCTGCCCGGTCTCCTGCTCATGCCGGCCGTGCGCGGCCTCCGCGCGGCGCAGGGCCTCGGCCAGGTCGGCCACGGAGTCATAGGTCAGGTACATCTCGGTACTCCTGCTGTGAGGACAGTCATCCGGCCACCGCGCTCCGGCTCCGGGCTCACCGGCCCGGAAGGCGGGTGGTGACCTCCTGGAGCATCCAGCCGTTGCCATCGGGGTCACTGAACGAGGCGAAAGAGCCGTAGCTCTTGCGGTCCGGAGCCGGGCCGGACACTCGTCCCGCGGTCCCGGCATGGTGCCACACCCCGCCCTCGTCATGGAACACCTCACCGACGTCGGCCCCGCGGTCGATGAGCTCGGACCGTGCCGCCTCGATGTCGTCGACGATCAGGTACAGGCCCTGCATCGAGCCGGGCGCGGCCGAGGTGATCCCGCTGCCGAAGATGACCGAGCACCCAGAGCCGGGTGGAGTCACCTGCACCACCCGGAAGCCGTCACCAGCGGCGAAGTCGGCGTCCTCCCGCCACCCGAGCGCCTTGTAGAAGTCCTTGGCCCGGTCCACGTCGGCGACCGGCACCACCACGACCTCGAGCTTCACGTCCACGCGTGGGCTCCTCCCCCGCTGATGCCCATGGCCGGTGTCTGCCAACGGCCGGCGTCCTTTCCACACTCGCGCTCCCGGCCGTCTCCGTCCAGGAGAAGCAGATTCAAATATCAGCAGGCGGTCGCCCAGCTCTTTGAGGGGTACGTCAGGGAATGGCGCCGAATGAGACAAGACACCTCCTGGCCAAACCGCATGAAATATCACCCGATCCTGGCCCATTCCCCTGTTTTTGGCGTACTCCGGTGGCCGGCCCCGGCCGGAGCGGCTCAGCCCAGGTAGAAGTCCCGGCGAGCGGTCACGAACGCCTCGATCGTCTGGGCAGGTACGCCCGTCACGCGTTCGACGTCGTCGGACGCGCGGTCGTAGCGGTTCTCGCGGTGCAATCGGGCCATGGTGGCGATGTGCTGTTCGGCGTGCGGCGGCAGGCCCGCCTTCGCGAGCACCTCGGCCCGCCACCGGTCCAGCGGCACGTCCACATAGGACACCGGACGCCCCCACGCCCGCGAGAACTCCTCGGCCATCTCCGTCATGTCGACCGTTCGTGGCCCGGTCAGCTCGTAGACGTGCCCAACGTGCGGAGCCGGATCGCGGAGCACGGTGGCGACCACCCGGGCGACGTCGTCCACGGCGACCGGCGACGTGCGCCCGCTGCCGAACGGCAGTGCGATCGTGCCGTTCTCCCGGATCGATCGCGCCGCCAGCGTGGTGAACAGCGGATTGTCCAGGAACGACGTCGGCCGGATGTGTACCACCGGCAGGCCCGACCAGTCGAGCACCTGCTCCGCGAGCCAGTGCAGCCGCTGCTGGTGCGACTCCGCGGTGCTGGTGGCGGTCATCTGCGACACCGTCATCTGTGACATGCCGACCAGGCCGGCCAGTTCCCCGTGCTCCCGCGCCACGGTGGCCACGACGGTCGCCGCCAGCAGATGGTCCGGCGACACGGGCATCGCGAAGTACATCCGCCCGACCCCCTCCAGCGCGGCCGCGACGCTCTCGGGCCGGGTCAGATCGCCGACGACCACCTCCGCGCCGAGCGCACGCAACTCAGCCGCACGATCGTCGTCTCGGCGGACCATCGCGCGTACCGGCACGTCCTGCGCGCGCAGTTGGCCGAGGACCGTGCGGCCCACGCCACCGGCCCCGGCGATGAGAACAAGGTTCCTGGCAACCATCGGTCGATCGCTTTCTGTAGCCGACCATCTGAGCGGAGGTGTGATCACACGTGCGTGTGCCCGGCAGCAGGATCCGCTCCTTCAGCGGTGTACCCGCGCCCGTACATCGCGACCTGGGCAACCACGGCGAGCGCCTGACTCCTCCCGCAGGTCCAGTCGATCAAATCAGTTTGATGTATGGTGGTGACCATGGCACTGTCCGGACAAGCCGCCCCGCCGCCGTTCGTCCGGTTGGCCGCCAACCCGGTGCGTTGGCGGCTGCTGAGCGAACTGGCGCACAGCGATCTACGCGTGCGGGAGCTGGTAGCCCTGGTCGACCAGCCGCAAAACCTGGTCTCCTACCATCTGCGGCTGCTGCGCTCCAGCGGGCTGGTCGTGGCCCGCCGGAGCAGCTTCGACGGCCGCGACAGCTACTACCACCTGGACCTGGAGCGCTGTGCGGACGCGCTGGCCGCCGCCGGCACTTCCCTGCATCCCGCGCTACGTCTGGTCCCCGCGACGATCGCGGCCGAAGACTCGACGGCACCCTCCGTGCTGTTCGTGTGCACCGGCAACAGCGCCCGCTCACCCATCGCGGAAGCCCTGCTGCGCCACCGCACCCGCAGCCGCGCCGAGGTGACCAGCGCCGGCAGCCACCCCAAACCGCGCCTGCACCCCAACACCGTGCGTGTGCTGCGGCAGCAGTACGGAATCGACATCGCTGATCAGCGTCCGCGGCATCTGGACACGATGACCGGCCGCCGCTTCGACTACGTCATCAGCCTGTGCGACAAGGTCCGCGAGGTGTGCCCCGAGTTCGATGACCACCCGCAACGCCTGCACTGGAGCATTCCCGACCCGGCCGCCACCGGCGACGACACCGCCCAGGCCGGCTACCCCGCGTTCGACCGTACCGCTGCCGAGATCGACACCCGCATCCGATACCTGCTGCCCATCCTTGCCCACACCCCACACCGGGAGGTCCAGCCATGACACCCGACCAGTTCGCCAGCGTCCGCTACATCGTCGACGATGTCCAGGCGGCCATCGACTTCTACACCACCCACCTTGGATTCACCGTGCACACCAGCGCCGCACCCGCGTTCGCCGATGTCATCCGCGGCCCGCTGCGGCTGTTGCTGTCGGGACCGGCCAGCTCCGGTGCCCGCGCCACGCCCAATGACGTCACCACCGGCGGCCGCAATCGCATCCATCTCATCGTCGCCGATCTCGACGCCGAAATCGGCCGGCTACGCACCGCGGGACTCGCTTTCCACGGCGACGTGGTCGCCGGCCCCGGCGGACGCCAAATCCTGCTCACCGACCCCGCCGGCAACCTCATCGAACTCTTCCAACCCGCCCACCGGCCGGCCGAGAACGGCGCCTGACGCCCACGTCCCTGGCAGTCGCAAGGATCAAGACCTCGTGGTCGGAACACAGTAGCCCGCGTGAACATCGAGGACACGGTGGAGCGACTACTCCGGTGGCGCCCGCTTGGACCAGCCGGTCGATCAAGGGATCAACGTCGCGGATCTGTGCGCGCCGTCGCCGGTGAGCAAGGCAGGCCGGTCGTCAATCTCTGGAGAGCTTCAGCAGGTTGTAGGGATTCTTGGCGGCGCTTCGGACTGCTTCGCGGAGTTGCTGTGTCGATAGCCCTGTGGCCAGTGGCTCGACCTGCGCGCTGAGGACCTCGACCGGGTCGACGTCCTGCCCGGGGCGGCATGGCCGGCAGACCGGTCGGCCCTCTCGATCGGGATGCCGGAACGTCGGGGTGACCGCACTGATGGCAGACGTGTCCGGCACTCCGAACGCGGGCCTTGCATTTCGCGCAGATCCCGGTGCCTTGCCGGCGCTCGCTGCAGATACGGGTGCCAGCACAGGAAGGGCAGCGTGGGAGCACGATCCGCCGAGCGCCGGCCGCGGCCAGGCGGTGGATGGTCGACGGCAACCGGACCTTCAGGTCGACCGCAAGTCAGCAGCGCGGGATCGGCGGTGATGGGGACGGCCATGCGGCGCCGTTTGGCCGTCCCCGATGCGCAGGCTTCTCGATTGCGCCCAGGATCGCCTCGTGGGTCAGGGCGGATTCCAGCGCTGCCACGAACACAGGACAGAGACATGATCACCACAGCCGCCGCGTCGTTAGCCTCAAGGAAACACCTGGTCGTGGAGGAAGTCCCGCAGGTGGGCGGTGAGGACGGTGGGCTGGTCTTCAGGGATGAGGGTGTAGCTGTCGGCGATCTCGACGAGCTTGGCCTGCGGCAGTAGCTCGGCCAGGCGGCGGCCGTGGGAGGGGGGCATCACGCGGTCCTCGGCGGCCCAGGCGACAAGGGCGGGGCGATCGAAGGTGCGAAGCGCCTCGGACCAGGCGAGCAGCTCGGCCTTCGGCGGGGTGCTGAGGACGTATTTGCGCAGGTCGCGGCGTACCTCGGCGGAGCTGACCACGGGCTGGAACCAAGCGTCCATGATCTCGGACGGCACCGGCCGCTTGGTCATCCAGCCCCAGGTCACCGGGAGTCGGCGCATGAATTTCAGGCGGAGCAGGTTGAAGGCCAGGGCCAGGCCGCCGGGCAGCCTGGCGGAGGTGACCAGGTTGCTGCCGGGCAGGCCGGGCGGGTAGTTGTCGAAGGCCTCGCAGGAGGTGATGACGAGCCGGCCGATGCGGGCCGTGCGGCCGTCGGCGACAAGGCTCTGTGCACCACCCCAGTCGTTGAGCACCAGCGTGACATCGCTCAGGTCAAGCTGTTCGAGGAACTCGTCCACCAACCGGGCGACGCCGAGGATCGACAGGTCGGCGTCCGGGTGCATCGGCCGGCGGTGGCCACCGAGCGGGAGAGTAGGGACGACGCAGCGGAAGTCGTCCCGGAGTCCGGCGACAACGTGGCGCCAGAGCGAACCGTCCATGGCGACGCCGTGCAGCAGGACGACCACGGGGCCGTCACCGCCGGTGTCCTGGTAGTCGATGGTCCCTGCCGAGAGTTCCAGCTCGGGCATGAAGGCCCCTTTACGCTCGTGACGATGGATCGGCCGTGTTAGATGCGTGGTGCTGGAGTTGCTGAGGGAGCTCAACACCGCAGCACCTTGATGCACCTGATTTGTAGTCGGGTCGGCAGTCACGGGGGTGGTGGCCGTGGAAGCGTAGAGACTCGATGATCGGGCGAACCGTCCCGAAGGATCATCAGGCTGGTCGCCAAAGCTGCAGCGGCAGTCCATCGGAGGGCATTGCGTTCGAAGCTGAATCGCGTGGCGAGCCACTGGAAAGGAGTCGCCATACCCGGAAATGTCCCTTTGGTGCTCGTTGGTTGCTGCGCTTGGGCGGAGACTGCCGAGACGCCTGCTTCGGGCCTTTATTCTACAAGTCGTAGAGCTTGTGGTGGTGCTCGGCGTCCGGAGGTGGGGGGCGCGCCGATCGGCCCGCTCGTGCGGTCGGCTGGCACCCTGGGGTGGCCCAGTGCACGTAGTCGATCGCGCCGCCCTTGGAGACGACGTGGGCGCAGCGGACCGCGATGTCGAGGTCTTCGACGTTCAAGGTAAGGATCTCCTCAGGAGCGAGCGGCCCCACAGACAGTTTCCTGTCCGAAGAGCAACGCAGCCGCTGGGGAGCCTTCAACCACGCCCCGGACATCACGCAACTGGGCGCCTTCTTCCACCACCTGGACGCCGCCGCCCGACGGCGCGCGATGGCGGCCAACGGCGCCCGTAACCAGCTCGGCTGGGCCCTGCAACTGGGAACCGTACGTTTCCTCGGCACGTTCCTGGCCGACCCCACCGCCGCCCCGGCCGTCGTGGTCGACTACCTGGCCGAGCAACTCGGCCTGGATCTCGCCGATTTGAAGGGCTACGGGGGCAAGGAGGCGCGCTGGGATCACCAGCAGCAGATCCGCGACGCCTCGGCTACACCAGCTTCGGCTTCGAGCAGTGGTTCGCCGTGGTCCGCTGGGTGTACCGGCGGGCCTGGAACGGCAGCGTACGCCCCATCGTGCTGTTCGACCTGGCCACCCACCACCTGGTGGAGACCAAGATCCTGCTGCCCGGCGTCACCACCCTGGAACCGGAGTCCATCCGGATCCGGCGCAAGGGACTGGGCCGGCCGCGTACGCGCCCGGCGCGGATGCTGGCCGACAAGGCGTACTCCTCCTCGGCACCAAGGGCGGGCGGCCACCGGCCTTCGACCGCGACCGCTACCAGGAGCGCAACACCGTTGAACGCTGCGCCAACAAGCTCCGCCAGCATCGCGCCGTGGCCACCCGCTACGACAAGCGTGAGCGGATCTACCAGGGCACCCTCGACGTCGCCTCGATCCGCATCTGGCTCCGGCACCCCGTCACGTGATAACAGGACACGCTTTATGTCGCCGGGCAGAACACCGATTTGAGAGCGTTGGTGATGCGTTGCGGCGTGGTCATGCGCTCGGCATCGTCCATGGCCACCGTCACGGACACGGCGAACTGCAGGCGGCCGTCCGAGGAGGTGTAGGTCGCGGCGGTGAAGCCGGGGGCGCTGCCCCCGCCCCCTGGGGCGAACGCGGGGTTGCCGGCGCACGGGCCGCCCGAAGGCAGCGGCGGCTGGCCAGGCGCCGGATCGGTGATCACTTTGCGCAGTGACTCCGGCAGGAGCCTGCCCTGGCGGAATGCGCGCTGGAAGGCGCTCATGTCGCGCGCGGTGGAGACCACTCCGCCGGCGCCGAGCAGGGTGGTGGCGTTGAGCCTGTCGACATCGCGCAGCTTGCCCGTCTCGTCCGGGGCGTAGCCGTGCCCGTGCGGGCCCTTGATGCCCACCGAAGCCTTCATGGGCAGGTAGGTGTCACGCATTCCGAGCGGAGCGAAGAGCCTGCGGTTGAATTCGGCCGCCAGTGACCTCCCTGCCAGTTTCTCGATGATCATGCCGAGCAGGATGTAGTTAGTGTTGGAGTAGTTGAAGGTCCCGATCTCCACGGGCCGAGGCTTCTTGCGCGAGGCCGCCAGCAGGTCGGTCGGGCGGTAGTCGATTGTGGGGTCCAGGGGATCCACGTCCGCGCCGATATAGTCAGGGATGCCCGAGGTCAGCTGGATCAGGTTGCGTACCGTGATCTCGTCGGCCCGCTCCACCAGGTCCTTCTCCGCCACCTCCGGCAGGACCGCGCTGAGTTTGTCATCCAGGCTCAACTTGCCCTCCTTGACCAGTTGCAGGGCCACGGTGGCGGTCATGGCCTTGGTCTGCGAGCCGATCCGGTAGCGGGCGGTAGACGGGATCGGGCCGCCCTTGCCGTCGAGCAAGCGGGACCCGGCCGATCCTTTCCCGACCCGCTTGCCGTCCACATACACCTCGCCGATGGCGCCCACCACATGGCCCGTCCGCACCAAGGCTTCCATAGCCTTCTGCACATCCCCGACCTTGACAGGGCCGGGAGATGCCGAGGCGGTGGCGGGCGCGGCCACGCTCAGAGCCAGCGCCGCGCACGCCACCGAGGCGACGCGAGCCACTGCCGCTCGACGCGAAATCATGAAGTCTCCCTCTGCGGAAGTCCGAATAAACAGATGTCGAGCCACAGTTCTAGGGCAAGACGTGTTTCCTCGGTGTTGGCCCGACCGTGCGGCTACGGCTTCCGCCCCCGGTAATCGCGCAACACGGCGGCACCGGCCGCGGCCGCCTCCCCGGCGAAGTCGGTGACCTTGCCGGCGGGGACCTCCTGATCAGCTTCCGCTGCAGCTCGGCCAGGACCGACAGCATGCCGAACATCGCGCGGCCCTCCATGGTGTCGGTGTCGATACCCTGCTTGATCACATGCCGGCCCACCCCGCGTTCGCGCAGGTCCGCCCCAAGGGTGACCAAGTGCAGGACTGAGCGCGACAGCCGGTCCAACCGGGTGACCTTCAGCGTGTCGCCCTCACGCAGCAGCTTGAGAACCAGGTCAAGGCAGGGCCGGGATGCCTTCGCGCCCACACGACGGTCCCCAGGCGGCGTTCGTCGTCGAGAGGCAGGGCCTGCTCGCATGCCGAGCGCAGCCTCTCGTGGACGGTGCTCTGGGCGGCGAGTGCTTCGACGCGGTCGGCCATGCGGTGGTGCATGAGGGATCTGGCGTGGGCCAGCAGGGCCTTCCTGTCCCGGAAGTAGTGGGTCACCATGCCGGTGGTGCAGCCTGCGGCAGTGGCGAACTCGGCTCCACTTGGCGATCTTGCGCAGCTTGATCGTGGGCTGAATGCGGCCAGCCGCCGCCTGCAGGCGGCGACCGCGGTCAACGCGGGCCAGACCTTCGAGGTCGATGGCCAGCGCTGGCACCGCCCCGTTCTGGCCCGAGACCGGCGGCTAACGCGGCTGATATGGGCCATCGACCCGGCCACCGGCAGCCGCCCGGAGCACGGCCCAGATCGCGCGCGATCTTCCGGACCGACGCCTTTTCCCGCACCCGATCTGCGATATGGATGCGCTCGTGCAGCGCGCCGTCACGGCTAACGCCGGGAACGCCGCACCGCGGTGGCTTCCCGCCCTGTTCCGGCCGCACTCCGTGTTGCGTCCACGCGCTCGAGCTTGGTCCAGCCGGTCCAGCCCCGCTTCTTCAGCAGCTCGATCAGTCGACGGGCCGGCGGCGCGGTGTCGAACGCCAGGGTGTCCATCAGCCTGACGAACGGTGGCTCGATGTCGGCATCGTCAACGTAGTCCTCGCCCTGCTCGTCGGCCATCCGCGTGATGTAGGCGGCCAGCTTGTCGGCCAGCTCGACCAGCCGGGGGTCGTCGTCGGTCCGGTCGAGAGCCTGCCCCAGGGTGAGATAGAAGTCGATGAGCTGCGGGTCGGCGATCTGCTCCCGCTTGCGTGCCATCCACTCCGGGACTCGCTCGGGTGAGTGCGCGGCCAGCGGGATCCAGCCGTCGCGTTCGACCTGGACGATCCGCTCGTCGACCCCGAGCGCCCGCAGTCGGTCGAGGAACTCGACCACCTCCGGGGGCAGCGCCAGGTTGTCCCCGGAGGCGAGGCGGGCGATCCGCTCGCGGTGCCGCTGCCGCTCCCGGATCTCCGTCCGCAGCCGCTTGTCGATGTCTGCGACGGCCGCGGCGAACTCTTCCTCGTCGGCCTGTAGCAGCTCCCGCACGCGCGCCAGCGGGACCCCCGCCTCGGCGAGGGTACGGATTTTGATCAGTTCGATCACGGCGCCGGCGTCGTACCTCCGATAGCCGGAGTGATCCCGCTCCGGCTCCGGCAGCAGCCCCTTGGCGTGATAGTGCCTCACCGCGCGCACCGTCACTCCGGCGTACGACGCCAGCTCGCCGATGGTCAGCATCGGACAGTCTCCTAAGTGGGCGGCCGTCCCCGCCAGATCAGTGCAGACGACGAGGCGGCAGTTGGTCGCAGGCGGCCAGAGCGTTAAGGGCTGCGCCTCCTTCAGGCTATCTTCGGTGCCGCCCGCATGCCGAAGTAGACGTAGGATGTGCCGTCCGGAAGCGTCCCGAACACCAGTGGCAGCCATGGCGCGCTGACGGGGCCGAGGCCCGGCATGGCGAGCACCGTGTCGGACACCGTCACCAGGTCGGCCTCGATCGGCGGTGAGTAGCCGGCATTCCCGCCGGTTAGCTGCCACCGCAGACGCGGCACTCCGTCCCGCTCGTTGAGCGTGATGCGCACGCCTTCGCGTTCGTACGTGCCCGCGAGCGCGGCGACATCGACCGGCTGCGGTTCCGCGGCGGGAGCGAAGGCGTCGGGCATCCGCACTCCGGCGAGCTCGCCGAGCAGCTCCTGGAACAGGTCGACGAACAAACCGGTCGCACCGCCGCCATTGGTCAGCAGCGCGGCGACGACGCCGCTGCCAGGCACGACACGCAGGTACGAGAACTGCCCGAGTACGGCGCCGTCGTGACCGTAGCCGGCGACACCGTCCCAGTCGTACAGTGCCCACCCGTAGCCCCATGCGTGCGCCATGAACGACCATACGTCCAGGCAGTCGACGACGCGTCGCCGCATCGTCGCCGCCGACTCCGCGGACAGCACGCGTGTACCGTCGGGCGCGGTGCCGCCGTCGAGATGCATCCGCGCGAAGCGGACGACGTCGGCGGCAGTGACCAGGACGCGCCCGGACGGCCCGGCCGAGCGCGGCAACATGTCCCATACGGGCGCCGGCTCCGGGTCGGTCCCCCGCTCGCCGAGATGGCTCATCGCCGCCCGGAACCGCAGCGCCTCCTCCGGCAAGGTCATCGAATGCTCAAGGCCGAGCGGCGCCAGCAATCGGTCGCGCAACGCGTCGTCCCAGGTTTGACCGGTGACCACCTCCACGATTCTGCCGAGAATCGCATACCCGGTACTGCAGTAGGAAACGACGGCCCCCGGCGGGCAGTCCTGACCCACGTTCGCGCACGCCTCCACGTAACGGGCGAGGCAGTCGTCACCGCGACCGGTGTCGAGGGTGAAGTCCCCGGCGATCCCGCTGGTATGGCTGAGCAGCCGCCCAATCGTCACGCTCTTGGTGACCTCGTCATCGGCGACCGCGAAGCCCGGCAGTACGTCGACGACCCTGCTGTCAAGCCGCAGCTCACCGGCGTCGACGAGCTGCATCACCAGGGTCGCCGTGTACACCTTGGCGATCGAACCGGCCTGAAACACCGAGTCCGTGGTCACCTCCACGCCGGTCCCTCGGTGCAGCACGCCGCTGGCCAACTCGTGGATCTCACCCTCCACCAGCACCGCCAGCGCCGCGCCCGGCACGTGATGACTGGCGCGCAGCAGGTCAAGGCGCTCCTGCCAGCGAGCACGGTCAAAACCCATCTTTTTCGTGGTCATGCCGACCATGCTGAGAGGTTGACCCTGCGTCAGGGTCAACCCGTCGCGGCGGCATTACCTCCACCAGCTCCGCTACTCCCGGCTCTCTACCAGTTCCGAAGACGGCTGGTCGGCCCCGAGGTCGTCACCGCCGCCCTGGCCGAACACGACCCCCGCGCGCCGGGCGTCCAGGTCGAGGGCCAGGGTGATGTCCTGTTTCGCGTAGAACTGCGGCTCCAGGACGTCGAGGTCGCCGACCTCAGTGGTGCCCAGGAGATAGCCCTTGGACAGCGCGGGGCGCTGACGATGCCGGGATCGGCGGGCATCGTGGTGCTCCTCATGAACGGGACTGGGCGGGGTGCGCGGGGATCAGATGATCTCGAGGTTGGCCATCATGGCCATGTCTTCGTGTTCGGCGTTGTGGCAGTGGAAGAGGTAGCGGCCGCGGTAGCCGTCGAAACGGGTGATGATTTCTGCCGCTTCGCCCGGCCGCAGGGAGATGGTGTCCTTGAGGCCCGCGTCGTGCGGCAGCGGCGGGCGGCCGCTGCGCGAGAGCACCCGGAAGCCGGCCAGATGCAGGTGGATGGGATGGTGGACGTCTGCGATCAGCCGCCACACTTCGACGTCGCCGAGGCGGGTGGTGACGTCGGTGCGGACGGGGTCGAACGGGAGCCCGCCGATCACCCAGCCGTGGCCGCCGTGCATCCGCCCGGCGCGGAAGGAGAAGTCGCGCACCCTGACGGCGTCCGTCCGTCGCCAGGCCGGCAGATCGTCCGAGAGGGTGCGGGGGATGCGGCTGTCGTCGGTGACGCGGCGTGCGATGCGGAAGGCCATCACGTCGCGGGTACGGCCGGAGCCGAGCCGGTTGAGGAGTCTGACGCGGCCGCCGATCGGGACGCCGGAGAAGTCGATGATCAGGTCGTAGCGTTCGGCCGGCGCGATCGGCAGGAGCCGGTGGGTGACCGGTGCGGCGAGCAGTCCCTGGTCGGCGCCGATCTGGACGAGATCCAGCCGGCGTCCGTCATCACTGACGGCTTCGAGCTCGTAGTGGCGGGCGTTGGAGGCGTTCAGGATGCGCAGCCGGTAGCGGGCCGCGTCGACCTCGTGCACGGGCCACGGGGCGCCGTTGACCAAGATCACATCGCCTAGGACACCGGCGAGATAGGGTTCGTGCACGCCCGGCCGCTCCCGCAGGGCAGGGTCGAGGGCGGGGTAATCGAGGCTGCCGTCGGCGGTGAACGCACGGTCGGCGATCATGATCGGCAGTTCGCGTGGCCCCGCGGGCAGGCCGAGATTGTCCTCGGCGTCGTCGCGGACGATGTGCAGCCCGGCCAGGCCCCGCCAGATCGCGGGGCCGGTGAAGTCCATCCGGTGGTCGTGGTACCACAGCAGCGCCGGCCGCTGGTCCAGCGGGAAGGTGTAGTCCCGCGTCAGCCTGGTCACCACCGCCCGCGGATCCCGCATGCCATGCCCCAAGCCGTGCCCCGTGCGCTGGGTGGCCTCCGGCCAGCCCTCGGGCAGGACGAGGTCGGTCGGGTAGCCGTCGGAAGCCGCCGGGGTCCGGCCGCCGTGCAGGTGCACGACAGTCGGCACGGGCAGTTCGTTGCGGTGCGTCACGGTGATGGGCCGGCCGCGGCGCGACTCGATCGTCGGCCCCGGGAAGGCGCCCTCATACGTCCACAGCGGCGTCCTGACCCCGGGCAGGATCTCCGCGCTCGCCTCGCGCTGGGTGAGCTCGTAACGGTCGCCGCCGCCCGAGGTGCCGACCGGCTTCAGCACGGCGGGGACCGGCAGCGGCACCTGGAAGGGCGGCGGCAACGGCACGGCGCTGCGCAACTCGGCACCGGTGACCGGCGGCCGGCGGGCCAGCGCCGCCGAAGCCGACAGCCCGGTGGCCGCCATCAGCCCGAGCGCCCCGCCGATCCCCAGCATCCGCCGTCGGCTCATGCCGCGGCCCTCATCGAGCTCACGCATCGCGGGCCTCCCGCCGCAGGAGGGGCTGGCGCCAGACGGCGATGAACTGCACGACGAGCGCGGCGACGGTCATCACGCCCAGCGGGATGTGCAGCCACAGCGCGCCGTCCAAGCCGGCGAAGTACTGCACTGTCTCGGCCGCCACCACCGCCATCGTGGCCAGGAACGGCCAGACCCGACGCAGCCGTACCCCCACCACGATCGCCGCGATCACCTGCAGGTAGCCGATGGAGGTGACCACGTCGGCGCCGACCGCGTGCCAGCGCAGGCTGTCGTAATCACCGGTCAGATACACCCCGGCGAACACCGGCTGGCCGACGATCGCCACCACGTGCGCGCTGACAACGGCCCGGAAAACCCACTCAGTCGGCCTTGTCCGATGCGCAGCAGCGGGTCCCAGGCTGCTGGTGACCATGAGGGATTCCTCCTCACTCTGATCTCCGTGTGCGAACGCCCCCGACGCTATGGCTCAGGAGCTATCTTGTCTAAGATCAATATTGCTATGGTGTTATGCATGCGGAGGCATGATGGAGCTGAACTCGCTCAAGCAGTTCCTGGTGGTGGCGCGGCTGGAGCACCTCAGCCGGGCAGCCGACGAGCTTCACGTCGCCCAGCCGTCACTGAGCCGTACCATCGCCCGGTTGGAGAGCGAACTGGGCACACCGCTGTTCGATCGGAGCGGCCGGCTCCGCCTGAACGACACGGGCAAGCTCTTCCGCGATCACGTCGAACGTGCCCTCGGTGAGCTCGAGGCCGGACGACGCGCCGTCGCCGAGGCCGCCGGCGAGGGCCTGGGCAGCGTGAGACTGGCGTCGGAAACCTTCCTCACCCTCACCGGGCCGCTGGCGGCCTACAAGCGAGCCCATCCCGCCGTCGAGATCGAGCTCCACTGGTCGCCGGCCGCGGACATGGCCCGCCGCCTGCGGGCCCAGGACGTCGATCTGTGTGTCGCCTCGCAGCCGATCCACGCTGAAGGCCTGGAGTCTGCGCAGCTGTTCGACGAGGCTGTGGGGGTGGGCATGCCACTCGATCATCCGCTGGCGGGCCGTACTTCTGTGAGCATCGACGAACTCGCCGGCCAGCCCTTCGTCACCGCCCGCAAGGGGCACTGGATACGCAGGCTGCTCGATCGGCTCTTCGCCGCACGAGGCCTCACACCGAAGATCGTCTGCGAGAGCGACGAACCCAGCGCCATCGCGGACCTGATCAGCGCGGGACTCGGCATCGGTCTCGTCCCCGCCTTCGCCCGCCGCAGCGCCACCCGCACACCCGGCGCCTGGATCGCCGTCGACAACCCCGACTGCCGTCGCACGGTCACTCTGTACTGGGGCGCCGACAGCCACCTGTCGACCGCCGCCCGCCTGATGCGCACCACGATCACCAGCTGGAACTGGATCACCGGCGAACCACAAGCGAAACGCGGGTGATCGAGGGACTGTCCACCTGGCCACATACCTGTCGGACCCGGCGTTCCGGCGGAAGATCTCGCGGCAGCCGAACAAGGGCGAGAGTCCTGCACGCGCTGCGCCGGCACCTGCACTACGCCTTCTTCGGCGTCACCAACGTGAACGTCGAGGCGGAGCCGGCCAAGCTCGACACCAGCGGATGGCGGCCGTTGCGGCCCGCGCAGCTGCGGGAGCTGGGGCTGACAGGCGTAACCCCTGCGATCCCGGCGTGCCGAGTGGTCGTGAGCGCCACTCGGCACGCCGGGATCGCACGGGCCCAGGCCCGTTCGAATTCAGGAGCGAGGCCGGCTCGAATCGGCGCCGTAGCGCAGTCCGTCGATGAGGAGCGCGACCATGCGTTGGCTGTACGCGACTCCCTCGTCCGTCATCGGCAGGGACAGATTGGCGACGGCGTACAGGAGGTCCTTGGGGCTGATGTCGGCGCGAATCTCGCCACTCGCCGTCGCGGCTTCGAGCAGTGATCCGAGGGCAGGTCCGAGTCGCTGCATGAAGTAGCCGGGCAGGGCGTCGAACGCCGGATCGCCCGAGTGAAGGGCTGTAGCGAGTCCTCGTTTGGTCGCGAGGAACTCGGTGTACCGGTGGAGCCACTTCGCGAGTGCTACTCCTGGCTCGTACGCTGCGGTCAGCGCCGGGGCCGCGTCGGCGCAGGCATCCACCTCGCGCTGAAACACGGCCTTGACCAGGTCCGAGCGCTGCGGGAAGTGCCGGTACAGCGTTCCGACTCCGACGCCGGCCAGATCAGCGATCTCCTTCGCGGGCGCGTCCACGCCTGACGTGCCGAAGACGGCTTTCGCTGCCTCGAGCAGGGAGTCGATGTTGCGTTGTGCGTCGGCGCGCAGCCGACGCGGCGCGCGTTCGAGTGCGCCCGGACCCGCAGAGCCGGTCGAGTCGACTCCGGTCGGCGCCATGTTCTCCGTCACGACACTCCTTCGCTTGCTTAACCGGAAAGTCTTTCCGTATAGTTCCGGAAAGACGTTCCGCTTCGGTCCAGGTTACGGCATGCAAGAGCGCCGGCCACCCCTCGACCGCAACCTCAGGAGAAGCCGTATGCAGTACCGCACCCTCGGCCGGACCGGCATCACGGTCAGCCCCTACGCCCTCGGCGCCATGATGCTCGGGGCCGTCGGCAACCCCGACCACGACGACTCGATCAAGATCATCCACAAGGCCCTGGACACGGGGATCAACTTCATCGACACCGCCGACATGTACTCCCACGGCGAGTCCGAAGAGATCGTGGGCAAGGCGCTCAAAGGGCGCCGCGACGACGTCGTGCTCGCCACCAAGGCCCGGTTCCCCGTGAACTTCGACCCCAGCGGCGCCACCCCAGTCCTTCCCAACCGGTCGGGCGCCTCACGCCGCTGGCTGATCCGCGCCCTGGACGGCTCGCTGCGCCGCCTGGGCACCGACTACGTCGACCTGTTCCAGATTCACCGGCCCGACCCCGACACCGACATCGAGGAGACCCTCTCGGCGCTCACCGACCTGGTGCGTGCCGGCAAGGTCCGGGCCATCGGCACCTCCTCGCTGCCCGCCTCGGACATCGTCCAGTCCCACTGGGTCGCCGAGCGGCGCGGCCTGACCCGGCTGCGCACCGAGCAGCCTCCGTACTCGATCCTCAACCGCGGCATCGAGCGCGAGGTCCTCCCTGTAGTCCAGGAGTACGGCATGGGCACCCTGGTCTGGAGCCCGCTCGCCGGCGGCCTGCTCACCGGCCGCTACCGCAAGAACCAGCAGAACACCACACACCGGTCCCAGTTCGGCTTCCAGCACCTGAGCGACGAGCGCCGCCTGGACGCCGTCGAGCAGCTCATCCCGCTCGCCCAGGACGCCGGGATCTCGCTGACCCACCTGGCCATGGCCTTCGCGATCGCCCACCCCGGCGTCACGTCCGCGATCATCGGACCGCGCACCATGGAGCACCTGGACGACCTCCTCGCCGGCCTCGACGTCACGCTCACCGACGAGCTCCTCGACCGGATCGACGAGATCGTGCCACCCGGCACCGATATCGGCACGCTCGACATGGCCTACAACCCACCCGCCATCGAGCACGCGCGCCTGCGCCGCCGGCCCCTCGACGAACGCGCCGCCGCTTGACCGCATCGCTCCCGCACGGCGGGTGCACCCGCAGCGCCCGTCGTGCCCCTGAAACCCGGAACAGGACACGGCCGTCGAGCACCATGGCCCGGTCGGCGGCTACCGGTCTGCGGGTGAAACACCAGCGCATCTGCAACGGCATCGGGTCGTCGCGACTGGGCCCCGCACCACGGCCTACTCTGTCCAGCGCCAATGCCGACGCCCGTGATCTCGGCGTGTCAACCGAACGGTGGGACAAGGCCGTTTTCGTGGGCGAAGTGTACTCCGATGGAGACCTTCTCCGGCGTGATCTGGCAGAGCCAACGCACCACGCACCGGTTCACCGACAACAAGACCTGACGCTCAAGCGGAGGCCGGCTAAGACGCCCTGCAGAAATTGCGTATTGCGCATCTTTGCGCATCACGCAAGATTGTGTACTGTGGTCGTGTGAGCATCGAGGGCGTGCGTGAAGGGCTGCGGGAGCGCAAGAAGCGTGCGACCCGTATCGCGTTGAGCTGGGCGGCCATCCGCCTCTGCGCGGTGCGGGGACTGGACGACGTCCGCGTGGAGGACATCGCCGCCGAGGCCGGCGTCTCCCCCCGCACGTTCAACAACTACTTCTCCAGCAAAGGCGAGGCGATCGCCTTCCGGCATCTGGAGCGCGCCCGGCAGATCACGGAGGAGCTGCGCACCCGGCCGGCGACCGAGCCGCTCTGGGAGGCGATCACCAATGCGGCGCTGGCACGGTTCGGGCTGGGACTGGAAGCCCACACGGAGAACGTCGACGTACAGCAGTGGATCTCCGGGCTCCGCCTGATGTTCGCCGAGCCGGCACTGCAGGGCGAGATCTACAAGGCCGACGCCCAGGCCGAGGCCGAGCTGGCCGCCGCCATTGCCGAGCGCACCGGGACCGACCTCGGCCGCGACCTGTATCCCCACCTGGTGGCCGCCACCGTCGGAGCCGCCATCAGGTCGGTCACCGGTCACTGGATGCGCGCCGGCTCACCCGCCCCGATCACCGACCTGCTGACCGACGCCCTCCGGCAGGTGTCGGCGGGACTGCCCGTCCCCTGACGCGAACCCCAGCAAGCGCACCCTGAGCAACCGGCACACCGCCGGTCGATGTGCCATGCCCATTTTCAAGGAGGAATGCCATGTCTGCCGATGTCGTCATCGCCGGAGGCGGCCCGAACGGGCTGATGCTGGCCTGCGAACTGAGCCTCGCCGGCGTACGGCCGGTGGTGCTGGAGCGGCGGCCCGAACGCACCCGGGAGAACCGGGCCAACGGCCTGGTCGGTCAGGTGGTGCGGGTCCTCGAACGGCGCGGACTGTACGAGCGCCTCAGCGGCTCCAAGGAACCGCCGCACCCCGCGCCCGGCTTCGTGTTCGGGGCGCTGCCGCTGAACCTGAGTGTGCTGGAGGACAATCCGCTCTATCTGCTGCCAGTGCCGCAGCTCCGCATCGAAGAAGTCCTGGAGGAACGCGCGGTCGAGCTCGACGTCGAGATCCGCCGGGGACACGAGATCACCGGGCTGTCGCAGCAGGACGACGCGGTCACGATCGAGATCGCAGGACCGACCGGTCCTTACCGGATGAACGCCCGCTACCTGGTCGGGGCGGACGGCGGCAGCAGCCTGACGCGCAAGCTGGCCGGCATCGGCTTTCCCGGGGTGACCAGGGACACCGCGGTCTCCCGCACCGCGCACGTCACAGTGCTGGACACGATGGTCGATCCGGCCACCGGAGGGCTGAACGTGCCCGGCTACGGGCACATCCCGCCGTTCATGCACCACCGCACCGAGCGTGGGCTGTTCGTGTACGCCCCATTGCCCGGCAAGCCGCCGCTGGTGAGCACCATGGAGTGGCCCATGGACCCGCCCGGCGACGAGCGGCCGCCGACCCTGGACGAGATGCGCGACAGCGTCCGCCGGGTGCTCGGCTCCGACCTGCCACTCGGCGAGCCCACGGGCGAGGGCCCGTTCCTGCGGCGCAGGCTGACCGGCGGCAACACGCGGATCGCCGACCGGTACCGGGAGCGCCGGATCCTGCTGGTCGGCGACGCCGCGCACGTGCACAGCGCGATCGGCGGGCCCGGGCTCAACCTGGGCCTGCAGGACGCGGTCAACCTGGGCTGGAAGCTCGCCGCCGAGATCCGCGGCTGGGCCCCGCCTGGGCTGCTGGACAGCTACGAGACCGAACGGCGGCCGGCCTCCGAGCGAGTGGTCATGCACACGCAGGCCCAGTCGGCGCTGATCACGCCCGGAAACGAGGTCACGGCGCTGCGCGAGCTGTTCACCGAGCTGCTCGGCGACCGCCGCAACGTCCAGCACATCGCGGACATGATGGCCGGCGCCGACATCCGTTACGACATGGGAGCGGGAGACGCCCACCCCTTGATCGGCCAGTGGGCCCCCGACCTGCTACTAGACACCAGTACCGGTCCCGTCCGGCTCGCCGCCCTCACCGGGCACGCCCGGCCGCTGCTGCTGGACCTGACCAAGGAGGGATCACTCGCCGGGGAGCTGCCCGGATGGCGCGACCGGGTGGACGTCGTCACAGCCCGCCTCCACGACCCGGTCACAGCGCTCCCCCACGACTCTGCCGCCTCGGCCACCGCCCTGCTGCTGCGCCCGGACTGCCACATCGCCTGGGCCTCGGCGTCCACCCGGCCCGGCCCCGATGACCGCGAGGGCCTTCGCGCGGCCCTGTCGCGATGGTTCGGGGCGCCGCTCGCAGCGTGACGTGGGCGCTGCGATCACGGTGTCAGTGAAGTCGGGGACGATCAGGGACATGATCGCGTCCTTTGCGTTGGTGACGGGGAATCAGACGGCGAAGAGCAGGGCGGCGGTGAGCAGCATGATCACGGCGGTGGCGAAGTGGATGCCGAACGCGGCCGCTTTGGTGCCGCCGTTGCGCAGCACGATCAGGGTGTCGCCCAGCGGAAGCAGGGTGGCGATGAGTATGAACCAGGCCTCGGCGCGGGCGCCGGCGAAGACCAGCAGGGCCAGGCCGACCAGGCCATAGGTGCCGTCACGCAGGCCCTTGATCGTCAGGTAGGCGCGGTCCGTCTTGGCGGGGACGCCGTAGCCCGCGGCGGCGGCGTACGGAACGAGCAGGAAGCGGGCTCCGATGACCAGGCACATCAGGTTGAGGATGATGGCAAGGCCGTACGCAATGGTGGTGAGCATGGCATGACTCCACATATCTAGCAGCGCTAGGAACGAGAGCGAGGCTAACAGAGCATAGACATTTGCACTAGCGATGCTAGGTTCCGGAGCATGTCGATCGCCTACGTGGGGTCGTCGCGGCCTCCGGTGCGGAGGGCGGGCCGGGGAAACGGGCCGGACGCCGGAACTACGGCGCGTTGAACACCTTCGCCCGCGGCCGGGTGGACCTGGCCGAGGTCCGCCGGAACTAGGAGGACATCCAACGGGTGGTCGCCTCGATCTACACCGGCCCGTCCGTGCCTACGACGTGGTGACTGTGCTGCACCGGTATGAGCGTGGCCTGGAGCACCGGCTCGGCGTGCTCGGCCTGGTGTTGAACTGCGTCACGCTGTGCGACCGTGTACCTGGACGCCGCAGTCCGCCGGCTGAAGGCCCAGGGCTATCCGGTCCGCGAGGAGGGACATGGCCCCGCCTTCCGCCGTTCGTCCACGGCACGCGCCTCCCTGGCAGGGTCTCCAAGCGGGTGGTGCCCCGGTAGTCCTACTTGATGTGCGTAAGGAAGAAGTCCCGGACGTCCTCGGCGAGCAGCTCCGGCACCTCCATCGCGGCGAAGTGGCCGCCGCGCTCGAACTCCGACCAGTGCCTGATGTCGTACAGCCGCTCGGCCAGCGGTCGCACCGACTGCGTGATGTCGTGCGCGAACACCGCCACGCCAACCGGTACCGGGCACGGCTCGAGCCGCCGCGGAGCCTCGCGGGACAGCCGCGCCGAGGAAGCCGCGGTGGCGGTCAGCCAGTACAGCGAGATGTCGGTGAGCATCCGCTCGTCACTGATCTGCGAGCGTGGGTCCGTCCACTGTGCGAAGCGCTCGGCGATCCAGGCCAACTGGCCGACCGGCGAGTCGGTCAGCGCGTAGCCGATGGTCTGCGGAGTGGTGGCCTGCAGAGCCTGGTACGGCGGACGATTCGCCATCAGCTGCCTGACCTTGTCCAGCCGAGCTTCATCCGTTTCGGACAGTTCGATGTCGGCGTCCGGAACCGGCGCGGTCGGCAGGTAGTTGATGTGCACCCCGACGACCTGCTTAGGTGCCACCGCGCCGAGCGCCGTTGAGATGCCCGAGCCGAAGTCGCCGCCCTGCGCGCCGTAGCGCTCGTACCCGAGACGGCGCATGAGCTCGGCCCAGGCCCGCGCGACCCGGACGATATCCCAGCCGCGCTCGTGGGTCGGCCCGGAGAAGCCGAAACCCGGGATGGACGGAATCACCAGGTGGAAGTCGCGCGACAGCGGCTCGATCACGTCGAGGAACTCCAGGAACGAACCGGGCCAGCCGTGGGTGAGAATCAGCGCGAGCGCGTCCGGTTTCGAAGACCGGACGTGGACGAAGTGGATGTTCTGGCCGTCGATCTCGGTGGTGAAGTGCGGAAGCTCGTTGAGCTTGGCCTCGTGCTCGCGCCAGTCGTAGCCGGTGCGCCAGTATTCGGCCAGTTCCTTGAGCCGCGCCAGCGGGAAGCCGTAGTCCCACCCGGCGTCGGCGACCTCGTTGGGCCAACGGGTGCGGGAGAGCCGGTCGTTCAGGTCGTCGAGGTCAGCCTGGGGGATGTCGATGCGGAACGGCTTGATCATGGTTTTGACTCCAGGGGGATTCATTCGGCGCCCAAATGTTCGGACGAGCCGATGTCGGGGTCGATGGGGTCGGTGCGGACGGCGACGGTGTACCGGGTGCCGGTTTCGAACATGGCCGTGAGGCGGTGGCGGCCGGCGCCCATCCGCCGCTTGGGGGGCGTCATCGACCCATTCCGCCCCCAATCGCCGTCTGACCGCTACCCAGACGACATGCTTGCGGTGGTGCGTGCCACACCCCCGTGGGGTCCACGGCTTCCCGGAAAGAGATCAGTTCTCGCGTGTCCAAACGGGCATGATCCGCACCTCGCGGAGTCGCCAGCCCGCCGGCGTCCGTACGGCGGTGGAGGCCATTCGCAGCCCGCCTGTGAAGTGGGGTGCTTGGCCGTCGCGGTAGTAGTACACGAGTGAGTTCGCCGAGGCGGACGCCTGGTCGCCGTCGACCGTCACCAGCAGGTCAGTGGTCGTGTGCTGGGCGTGCTGCCCCTCGACCTCACCCTGTCGCATAAAGCCGACGACCTTGTCGATGCCGCGGAGTTCGCCTCCGCGCGGTGAGTGCATCGCCACATCGTCGGCGAAGACGGTGTCTGCATCCTCCCACCGCTTCTCGTCGAGCAGGAGCGCGAAGCGGGTGAACAGGTCGGCGATCTCGATACGGTCGGCGATCCAAGTCTCCGTGGACATGACATCCTCCTTCGTTGGTGCCTCCAACATTGGCGACACCCACTATACGCAGATTTATTGGCTGCGCCAACGATGTATGGTGGCTGTCGTGGAAGAGACACCCGCACGCCTGACCGCAAAGCCAAGCTGGCTGCTCACCCAGCTGGCAGTGCACGCCCACCGGTTGGCGTCTGACGGCTTCGGCGAGGTGGGCGCGCGTGGGTACCACTACCGCATCCTGTCCGCGCTGGACGAGTTCGGGGTGGCCAGCCAGACCGAGCTTGGCCGCAGGTGCAACATGGACCGCAGCGACGTCGTGGCGGCGATCAACGAACTGGCCAAGCAGGGTTTCGTCGAGCGCACGCCGGACCCGGATGACCGAAGGCGCAACATAGTGACCCTCACCACGGCGGGTGATCGGCAGCTGCGACGCATGGACCGAGCACTTGACAAGGTGCAGGACGACCTACTCGGGCCGCTTCCGGCCGAGGACAGGCAGACCTTGATCCGCCTGCTCACTCAACTGCTCACGCACCACCAACGGGGGTGAGCATCGGCTGGCGGTGGTCGCCGCGACGAACTGGATGGGCGAGGTCTGCCAGGAGGACGAGGACCCGCGGCCTCGGAGAGGCTCGACACCGAAGGCCCCCGAAGGTCAACCTGACCAGCCCTCGCGACCAGCAGCTCGCCAATGTCGATGCCGTATTCTTCGCGCACTTCGTGCGTCGACCAGAGCCCGGCCGTCAGCACGACCGCCAGATGCGGACGCTGCCGGGCGGGCGAGACGGGATCTTCGACCACGCGACGATATGCCTCGCGTCGCGAGGATCTCGGCCAGTGACCACCAATCAGCGCCGTCGGCGAGCGCGTCGCGCACCAGCGCCAGGGCGAGCTGCTCGGTGGCACCGCGGAGTCGGTCGGCCTGGTCCCACGCCGACCGGTACTCGCCGGCCGCTTGGGCGGAGCGGCGAGGAGTGCCGGGCGGGAGGCCCATGAGCGGCCTGGTTGGGATGGCGGGTCGGAGCGGCGAGGAGTGCCGGGCGGGAGGCCCATGAGCGGCCTGGTTCGGATGGTGGGTCGGTGAGGTGCGCGGGCCCTCCGGATGGGCAAGATCCTGGGGATTGGCCTGCCGGTCAGTTCGCCATGCCGGCGAACATGCCGGGCTCGTAGGAGCCCCCTGGGTTGCGCACGATCACATTGAGCCGGTTGTTCGCGTTGATCATGGCGATCAGGGAGACCAGCGCGACGATCTGATCGTCGTCATAGTGCTCGCGCACCTGGGCCCAGGTCTCGTTGGACACGCCGTGGTGGGCGTCGGCAATCCGGGTGCCCTCCTCGGTGAGCGCCAGCGCGGCCCGCTCTGCCTCGGTGAACACGGTGGACTCGCGCCAGGCGGCGACCAGGTGGAGCCGGACCGCGCTCTCCCCGGCCGCGGCGGCGTCCTTGGTGTGGTAGTCGACGCAGAAACCGCAGCCGTTGATCTGACTTGCCCGCAGCATCACCAGGTCCTGGGTGGCCTGGGGTAGCGGCGACTGCTGGATCGCCAGGGCGACGTTGTAGATCCGCTTGGCGATCTTGGCGCCGAGCGCGTTGGCCATCAGGTCGATACGGGGTTCCATGATGTGGTCCTCACTCGTGGTGTTGCTTGCCGCGTGGATCGTTGACGCGGCGTCCTGACGAGCAAGAGATCCCGGCGACCCGATCCTTGTGACAGCGCGGTTGTGTGACGTACGTCACCGATCATGGGTGTCACAAAGCGGTGGGGACCGGCGTCTTATGCATGGCACGGTCGAGAACGAACAGGCAGGAACCAGCAATGAGCGAACGCAGCGAGCAACCGACGGACACAGCCGGTCCCCTCGCTGGTGGCAGCCGCATTGACTCAGCCACCGAGGCGTTCCTCGCCCACCGCAACCTGCTGTTCACGGTCGCCTACGAGATGCTCGGCTCGGCCGCCGACGCCGAGGATGTCCTGCAGGAGACCTGGTTGCTGTGGGCGGGCGTCGACCTCGGCACGGTGCGGGACGAGCGTGCCTACCTGGTCCGGATCACCACCCGCCAGGCGCTGAAACGGCTGCGTACGCTGGGCCGGCGCAAGGAGTCCTACGTCGGCCCCTGGTTGCCCGAGCCGCTGCTGACCGCGCCCGACGTGGCCGAGGACGTCGAACTGGCCGACAGCGTCTCGATGGCGATGCTGCTGGTGCTGGAGACGCTCGCGCCGACCGAGCGGGCGGTGTTCGTACTGCGCGAGGTGTTCGATCTGGGCTACGACGAGATCGCGGAAGCCGTTGACAAGAGCCCGGCCGCGGTCCGCCAGATCGCGCACCGGGCGCGGGCACACGTCGCGTCGCGCCGACCGCGCGGGGTCGTTTCCCCGGCCGAGGCCCGCGGCGCGTTCGAGGCGTTCCAGCGGGCGGTCGAAACAGGCGATCTGCAACGCCTGCTCGACATCCTCGCACCGGACGTCGTCCTCCTGGCTGACGGTGGCGGAGTCAAGCTGGCCGCACTGGCGCCCGTCGTGGGAGCCGGCAGCGTGGCCGACCTGCTGGGCAGGATCGCCCCCGCGGTGTCACTGCGGCCGGCACAGGTCAATGGCTACCCGGCGCTGATCCTCCAGCTCAACGGCGAGATCGACACCGTCATGGCGGTGCGCATCGACGACGGCCTCATCACCGGGCTCTACGCCGTGCGCAATCCTGAGAAGCTGTCGCACATGGAGCAGGAGACCGCCCTCCATCGCTGAGCCCGGGGCTCTGCCAACCAGTGCATGCCACTGATCCTGGTGCATCACACTGGCGCCAAGTCCGGGGTTGAGCGGATCACACCGGTGGTCCCGTTTCTCGAGGACGGCCGTCGCCGGCAAGGGAGACACCGCCTGTGTTGCCGTCGTGGGCCACGCGAGTGAGCCCAGAAGGGAGCACTTTGGGAGATGCTGCTTCCGAGGACATGGTGCTAGATTGGGAAAATGTCCAATTCAAAAAAGGTTGACGACTTCCTGGGTAAGCTCGACCACCCGTTAAAGGAAGAGATGGAAGCCATCAGGGCCATCATCAGCGCCAATCCCAAAATCGAAGAAGACGTTAAATGGGGAGGGCCCAGTTTTGCCTACAAGGAGGAACTGGCCACCTTCAACCCGCGGATCAAGGACTACGTCGCCGTTATCTTCCACCAGGGCTCCCTGCTCAAGGACGAATCCGGCCTGCTGGAAGCTGGTCCGAAGGGGAAGGCCTACGCCAAGCTCCGCAACATGGAACAGGTGGCGGCCAGCAAAGAGGCGCTGGAGAAGCTGGTGAACGAGTGGATCGAGTTGATGGACAAGTAGCGTCCGGCAGGTTCCGCCCTGACTGGAGTGCTTGTGCATACGCGTACTCATGTTCAGCCGCGATATAAGTGCGGGAATCCGCATGCCGTGAGGTCACAGCCGAGCCGGCGATTCTCACGCGCTCCGACGGAGACGGCGGCGAAGAGGTGATTCCTCTCATCCGATGTGGCGGGCAGGGAACGGAGACATCCCCTGTTGCCGTCATGGAGCACGCAGGTAAGCCCGCCCTTCCGGAATCTGCCACATCGGATGAGAAGCGACGACCGCCTCGGCGCTCGGCGCTGCGCGAGCTGTCGGGAATGGAACGCGAATACATCCGCGACCGAACCCTGGAAGGGGCATCAAAGGGCAAGAAGGGCCGGCACCCCTCACCCACCACGTCCTGCGCATGCTGCGTGACCACGACGAAGCCGCCGTGGCGCCGGCCCAGCCCGTGAGCTGATCGGATCCCGATCGCGCTCTACCTGATGCACGACCGGAAGCAGGCCACCCTCAAGGCGTACGCGTCCAAGGTGCCCGGCCCCGTCTACTGAGCCGGCAGAGCCGGCTTGGCCTCGTCAATCCGCGGTCTGCCCGCCGCAGAACACCTCCTGGACGAGCCTGTCCACCAGCTTCTTGTAGTCCTTTGCCGGGCCCCTGGTGGCCTCGTCCACCCAGGTCACCGAGGCGGTCAGGGTCGTCTTGCCGTCAGGTGAGCTGTACATGAACGCCCCGAAGCCGTGCGGGGGGCTGCCGTTGTGCTGGTAGACGGTGCCGCAGTCCGGGCCCAGGTCCTGCACGAACAGCCCGAGGCCGTAGCCCATCTTCGGGTGCGGTGTGCGCATCTCGGCCAGCAGCTTGGCCGGCAGGAGCTTGCCGCCGTTCAGCGCGGAGAAGAACGTGGCCAGATCCTGGGTCGTCGAGATCAGGTCGCCGGCGCCGGTCAGCAGGGAGAGGTTCTGGCGGGAGATGTCGACCACCTTCTGCTGATCGGCGTCCTCATACCGGTAGTAGCCGTGGGCGTGCGGTCCGGGCAGCTGCGTCCGGTTGCCCGCCACCATGGTGCCCCGCATCTTGAGCGGCCGCAGGATTCGCCGCCGCAGCTCCTCGGTGTAGGAGCTATCGGTGACCTTCTCGATCAGCAGCAGAGCCAGCGTGTAGTTGGTGTTGGTGTAAATCTGGTCCGTCCCCGGCGCGAACCTCGCCGACTTGGACAACGCCAGCCGTACCAGCTCTTCGGGCCGGTAGCTGCGGAACCGGTTGTCCAGCCACTCCTTGCCCGCGGCGGAGATCCCCGGCACGTACGTCCCGTTAGGGTCGAAGTCACCGGTGTAGTTGAACAACCCGCTGGTGTGCTGCAGCAGCATCCGCGCGGTGATCCGCCGGTCGAGCCCGAGCTCGGGCAGGTAGCCGGCCACCGGGGCGTCCAGCCCGATCTTGCCCTCGGCCACCAGCTGCAGCACCACGGTCGCGGTGACGGGCTTGACGATGCTGCCCGCCCAGAACGAGCCGTTCGTCGACGGCTTGGCGCTCTGGCCCAGCTTGCGCACCCCGGCGCTGCCGGCCCACTCGCCCCGCTCATCGTGCACGCGCACCTGCACCCCGAGGAAGCCGGCATCGACGAACGCCTGCGTTGCCTTCTGCAGCTCCTGGCGATCCTGGCCGACCGCGGCCTTCGGCACGGCCGCGCTGCTGTCCGCGGCGGCCACAGCGGGTGCGGCCACAGCCGCCCCGGCCAGCAGCGCGGCCGCCAGCGCCGTGACCGTCACTCGCCGCAAGACCTTGGTCTGCGTGGTCGCTGGTGGGGATTGGGTTTTCATGGTTCCTTGTCCTTCGGTGTCGCGCTCAGGCGAACAGCTCGCCGAGCAATTCGGGATCGATGAGGATGGGGCCCGGATGGAGGGCAGGCGGCTGCGTGCCCATCAGCTCGCCTATCAGGAAGTTCAGGCGCGCTCGAGGAAGTAGTGCAGACAGTCGATGAGTCGGTGCCCGGCCCCGGCCATGATGATCAGCTGAAAATCCTTGTCAGCGGCGATGGGTCTGTCGACCAGCCGCAGCGTGTGGTCCGGGTGGACCTGGCCGTCCATGCCGGCGGGCGTCGGCAGTCGGCAGTCGGCAGGAGTGAGCGAGCCGGCGTGGCCCGTACGGGGCCACGGTGCTCGGCCCTGTCCTTTGGGCCGGCTCTACAGAGCCGACCCGGCCTGCCCGCCGCCGAACACCTCCTGCACCAGCCGCTGCGTCGCCTTCTGGAACGCCTCTCCCATGGACAGCGCGGCGTCGTCCACGTAGTTCAGCGAGGCGGTCAGGGTCTTGCTGCCGTCGGGCGTGCTGTACATCAGCCCCGCGTGGCCCGTGATGCCGCCGTTGTGGGTGATGACGGTGCCGCCGCCCGGCGCGTCCTGCACGAACACACCCAGGCCGTAGCCGGCCTTCGGCTCCGGCGTGCACATCTCGGCCAGCAGCTCGGCCGGCAGCAGCCTGCCGCCCACCAGCGCGGAGATGAACGTGTGCAGGTCCTGGGTGGTTGAGATCATGTCGCCACCGGTGGAGATCCAGGACGGGTTCTGGCGGGTGACGTCGACCACCTTCTCCTGGCGATTCTCCTCATACCGGTAGTAGGCGTGGGCGTGCGGCTCGGGAACGTCCGTCGAAGTGTCCGGCACCACCGTGCCCGACAGCCCGAGCGGCCCCAGGACAAGCCGCTGCATCTCCTCGCCGAGCGAGCGGCCGGTGACCTTCTCGACCAGCAGCCTGGCCAGCACGTAGTTGGTGTTGGAGTAGCTCCAGTCGGTCCCCGGCTCGAACCGCGCCGGCTTGGACAGCGCCAGCCGGACCAGTTCCTCCGGCCGGTAGGTCTTGAACCGGTCCTCCACCCACTCCCGGCCCTGATAGACGATCCCCGGCACGTACTCGGGATAGTAATCGCCGGTGAAGTTGAACACCCCGCTGGTGTGCTGCAGCAGCATCCGCACCGTGATCCGCCGGTCCAGCCCGAACTCGGGCAGGTAGTCATCCACCGGAGTGTCCAGCCCGATCCTGCCCTCGGCCACCAGCTGCAGCACCACGGTCGCGGTGAAGGTCTTGGTATTGCTGCCGATCCGGAAATGCCCGTTCACCGGCGGCTTCTCGCTCTGGCCCAGCTCGCGCACCCCGGCGCTGCCGGCCCACTCGCCCCGCTCATCGTGTACACGCAGCGTCACCCCGACGAAACCGGAATCGACCATCTCCTGGATGAGCTTCTGCAACTCCGGGCGATCCTGCCCTGCAGCGGCTGGCGGCACGGCCACACTGCTGTCCAGGGTGGCCACCCCCAGCGTGCCCGAAGCGACGTCGAGGGCCTCGGTGATCTTGCGGGCCATCTCCGCCACGGTGGGGCTGACCTCGCCCTTCTGGGGCCGGGCGGCTGCTTCGACGGCGACGATGACAGTTCGCCGGAAGTTGTCGACCTCTGCCGGCGCCTGCTCCTTGAGCAGGCGCATGGCCGCGGTCAGGGCCGGCAGCACCTGATCGGCCAGGGCGGCGGTGGACTTGCCGTTCAGGCCCTTGGGCGCCTTGGCGAGCACGTGCCCGACCAGGCCGGTCGCGGAGGTCAGAGCGATGCTGGCCTCGGTGGCGGCCTTATGAGGCGAGCCGGCGGCACCAGCGGCGGCCATCAGCGAGACGGCCCCCCACGCGGCGGTCCGCAGAGTGAGCGTGTCCTGCTCATTAAGGGTGACGGACATGATTGCATGCTCCTTTAAACCAATGAGAAAATTCACTTCAACGAACCGATGGTGGGTGCGGTCCTGCCGAGGCCCGGGGTGTCTGAATTGCTCAGGTCGGCTCGCCCGAGAAGATCGCACCCAGTTTCGAGGCCGCAATCGCTGAACCGTTCATGGCATCCACCATCGCCGACCGCTCTGATACCGGGCCGTTGCCGTCCTGACACGGCCGCTGACACAGTCACTGACACGACACCGCATGGTCAGCGGTGACGCCGGTGACGGTGAACGACACGACCAGGTCGGCCGGTCCGGAGTCAGTCCGTGATCGGGGAAATCCACTCGGTGAGCTGGATCGCCACGCCGTTGGGGTCGGTGAGCTGCATCAGCAGCTCACCCCACGGCTCCCGCCGGAGCGGGATGGTGATGGTGGCGCCTTCACGGCGCAGCCGCTCGTACTCGGCGGCGAGGCCGGTGACCGCGAACACCACGACCGCATCTGCCAGTCCCTGTCCCGGTTGCCACCGCTCAAGGTCGCGCTCCACCAGGACCAGGTCGACGGCCCCGTCGTCACGGCCCAGCGCGATGAACTTCTCGCCGACCAGGATTTCGCGGAAGCCGAGATGACTGGTGAAGAACCGGCTGGAAGCAGCCGGGTCGGCGACGGTCAGGGATACAGCGGAAGAGACGATGTTCACGCCACAGCACCAGAAAAGGACATGTCCCCATTCACCTCCCGACAGGCGTGCCTTTGGATGGATCAAGCATCACGCCGGGCAGTGCTGCGGATCAACGGCGACTATCGCAACGGTCGTTAACCCCGGGTTGACGGTCTCAGACGGGCAGTGGTCCCAGCTCGCGCACCACGCCGGCGAAGGCGCGGATCATGTCGTTCTCCGCATCGCTGCGCCACACCAGCCCGTACGGCAGCGCCTCCATGTCCGTGACAGGCAGATAGACGATGCCGGGGCGCGGGAAGTAGCGGGTCACGTGAACCGGGAAGAGGGAGACCGCATCCCCCATGGCCGTGTGCATGAAGATGTCCTCGACGTTGTGCACAAGAGTTGTGCGGTCGATCGACCGGCCCTTCGGAGTGAGCTCGGGAACGTAGCGGTCGAACCAGTTGTCAGGCACCGGTTCGATAACCACGTGCTGATAGTCGCTGACCGCCTCCAGGGAGGCCGTGGACCACTTGGCGAGGGCGTTGTCGGCAGCCACGGCCAGCACCCTCGGCTCGGCGAACAGCAAGGGACCCACGGTCAGGTCGGGCTCCTCCACGGGTAGCCAGGTGACCAGGATGTCGGCCTCCCCGTTGCGCAACTGAGCGAAGGGATCCGCATAACCCGACATCCGCAGGCGCAGTTCCCACTGCGGGTGGCGGGCGCGAAAGGTCTCCCAGTACCGGCGCAGCTCCTGGACGTTGACGGGAAACAGGCTCACCCGGAGCGTGCCGGTCTTGCCGCGTGCGGCCAGCCGAGCCCGCTCCAGGCTCTGCGCCAACCCCTGATGCAGCTGGCGCAGGTCGTCGCGGAGCTGCTCGCCCACCGGCGTGAGCCGTACATTGCGGCTGTCCCGGGCGAAGAGCTCGACGCCGATGGCTCGTTCCTGCTTCTTGAGCGCCTTGCTGACCGCCGCCACGGAGACATGCAACCGTTCCGCCGCGCGGCCGAAGTGCAGCTCCTCGGCAAGGGTCAGGAAGATCTCGATGTCGCGCAGCTCCACACGACCTCTCTCCGTCCGATCCCACCATCGAGACCGTTCATTCGGGGCGCAACTATGACATGTCTGCCCTATTGGAGCGGTCACCGCAAGTATGACGCGCGTCCGCCAGTCCTCGATCTTTGCTTTCAGAACCTCCGCGAATCGCTCTCGCAGGATCTGGCCCGCGCTAGGGAGTGTCTGACAAATGATCAACGTTCACACTGAATACTCGCTGTCGTTGGATCGTGTCCGCCCAGCTCGGCATCCCCCGCCGCGCAGGCGACTCGGCAGCATTATGTGTCACATTGACGTGCAGGAGGCGCGGCCCCTGTCCGTCGTGACGTTCCCCGGCGCACCCGATCCCACCGGCTCGACCACCGCCGCGCGTCGGCGGCGCGGTGCAGTCGTTCGTAGTCGCGCCGGGCCTGCTCGGCCTCGGCGGCCGACTGTTCGACAGTGTTCGGCAGCTGGCCGCGTGAGCGGGCCGCCTCCGCGGGCACCGCGGTTATCTGGGGTTGTCAAGCGAACCTGCTGGTCAGCCGCTTGGGGGTCTGTCAGGCACGTCAGGCAAGTAAGCCCCAGCATGCCGAGCATGGTGGGGTCCGGCGCGAAGGTTTTCGAGCGTGTGGAGAGGTGATCGATCAGCGATCGGCTGTTGCGATGAGGCGTCGCAGTGCTGCGTGGCGGGTGGGCCCCACGTGGCCTTGCCACCTGGCCGGCCGTGGACACCGGCGTCGCCGATGTGGAGGCCGACGAGGTCATCACGCTGTTAAGATGGCACCTTTTGGGTGAACAGTCGGATAGGTTTCCTCGGATCTTGATGGTGTGTTTGGGAGGTCCGATGGGCTCAGGAATGGATGGTCACGATGGTGGTGTGGCGGATTCCGGTGGCCAGGAGTTGAATTTGGCTGGTTTGGGGTCGGAGCCGCTGCGTGAGTCGCTGGCAGCTCTTCCTGACTTCACCAACGTCACAGTTCTCGCCAGCCCTTTGGGCTCCTGACCGGTCGTTGAGGTTGTGATCTCATCGAGGTAGCGGGCACGGTCGGCGAGCTCGCCGAGTTGCCCGCGCGCCTCATGGATTCCCAGTTCCCGCGCCGCCGGCGGCTGTCCGATCGCCGTCTCAGGTGGGGCCGTGTCCGGGGCGGCCGGGTCGGTGTCGTTGTGAGCCATGGGGCATAGGTGTACACAATGCACACCCTGTGCCGCTGAGTTTCGCCGTGGCTGTTTGTTACTGCGCTCGCTGGTTGGCCGCTGAGCGCCGCAGTTGGCCGCTTCGGTGCTCGGCGAGCGGCCATCTGTTCAGTCGAGGATCGCGGTGGCTTCGATCTCGACCAGGTGGTCGGGGACGTCCAGTGCCGCAACGCCTATCAGCGTGGTCGGCGGGGCCGGGGTGACCCCCAGCTTCGCGGCTGCCCGGGAGATGCCTTCCAGGAGCGGGAGCATCTTGTCGGGGGTCCAGTCGACGACGTAGAAGGTCAGTTTCGCCACGTCGTCGAAGGACCCGCCGACCTCGGCCAGGGCGGTGCCGACGTTGAGGTAACTCTGCTCGACCTGTGCGGCGAGGTCGCCTTCGCCGATCGTGACTCCCTCGGCGTCCCAGGCGACCTGTCCGGCGATGAAGATCAGCTTCGACCCGGATGCGATCGCCACCTGCCGGTAGACATCGATCTTGGGCAAGCCGCCGGGGTTGACAAAGGTGATGGCCATGGTGCCTGTCTCCTCGTTCTGAGCGCCTGTGGGCTCGCGTCCGCCCGACCAAGACGCTCATGCTCTCTTGTGGTTACTCAGGAACTGTAAGAGACTGGCCGCCGACGTGGAAGAACGCACTTTTTCGTGACTGGAGAACCTTATGGTGACCAAGCAGTTCACAGGCTCGCCCGAGGATGCAGACCTGGCGCGTGCGGGCTCCTTGGCGCGGGAGATCTTCTCGGACGTGGCCAACAAGTGGGCGTTCCTGATCGTCGAGGGTCTCGGTGATCGCACCCTGCGCTTCAGTGAGCTGCGGAATGAGGTCGAGGGCATCAGCCACAAGATGCTCACCCAGAACCTGCGCATGCTGGAGCGCAACGGCCTGGTCGCGCGCACCGTGTACCCCACCGTCCCGCCGCGGGTCGAATACACCCTCACTGAGCCGGGCCAGGCTCTGCGAGCGACGGTCGACGGGATGTGCGGCTGGACCCGCCGGTACTTCGGTCACATAGAGGCCGCCCGCCGTCGCTTCGACGCCTGACTTCTGCGGCCAACTGGGATGCTCAGAGTGGCCAACTAGCGTGCTCAGTCACACTGGCGTCGCTGTGACCTGTGGAGTTGGCCCGGTTTGGTGGACAGCTGATCTCTGGGGAACCCTGGTTCCCGGAAGAAGGAGTCTGCTGTGCCGAACAACTATCCGCCGGAGTTTCGCCGGCAGATGGTGGAGCTGGTGCGCGCGGGACGGACGCCGGAGGAGCTGGCCAAGGAGTTCCAGCCCTCCGCGCAGTCGATCCGTACCTGGGTGCGCCAGGCTGATCTGGATGACGGCCGTCGCCAAGACGGCCTGACCAGCGCCGAGAAGGACGAGCTGGCCCGGCTGCGGCGGGAGAACAAGATCCTGCGCGAGGAGAAGGAGATCTTGCGTAAGGCCGCGGTTTTCTTCGCGCGGGAGACGGATCTGCCGAGATGAAATTCCGGCTGATCGATGCGGAGAAGGACCACCACGAGGTCTCCCTGCTGGCCCGGGTGCTGGGTGTGTCGCGCCAGGGCTACTACGCCTGGGCCGTCCGGCAGCAGCGCGGGCCATCGGAGCGGGCCCGCCAGGACCAGGTGCTGACGGAGAAGATCCGCGGGCATCACCAGGCCTCCGATGAGATTTACGGGGCGCCCCGTATCCACGCCGACCTGCGGGACATCGACGGGATCCGGGTGGGCCGCAAGCGGGTGGCCCGGCTGATGCGCGCCGCTGGGCTGGCCGGGGTGACTCGCCGCAAGGGCTGTCGTACCACCGTCGCCGATCGGCAGGCTGCGGCGGCGTCTGACCTGGTCAAGCGGGACTTCACAGCGGCCGAGCCGAACCGCATCTGGACCGCTGACATCACCTACGTGCCAACCTGGCAGGGCTTTGTCTACCTGGCGGTGGTGCTGGATGTGTTCTCCCGGCGGATCGTCGGCTGGGCGATGGCCGATCACATGCGCACCGAGTTGGTGACGGACGCGCTGGCGATGGCGCTGCACCAGCGCCGCCCTGAGGTGGGCGTGATTCATCACAGCGACAAGGGCGGCCAGGGCGGATTCAACTGGTCGTCGCAACACCTTGATCCGGAGGTGTTGCATGGGGAGACCAGCGGGGTGGATGACGAC
>NZ_JBQHCV010000040.1:0-62672 GCF_052068215.1 Nonomuraea sp. H19
GAACGTGATCAGCACTATCCAACCGGCATAGGCGTCCTACGCGCCAACCCGGTGATCGTTTCCGGTCAAAGCACTAGCTAATTTGACCTGGGCGTCAAGCCTGCGCGGCACAGCTTTCACGCGACCGTGCCGGCACTCAGCTCGGTCGAGACACCACAGTCGCGAGCCACGCCGGTCCCGATTTGAAACGCTGGACAGTCGCTCCATGCCGCATCAGAACCCGGGAACGTCGGGGCCCTGACGCGTGTCGACGCGCATGATTAGCCGAGCCTGACGCGACCCTGGCGGCTGTCAGGAGCCGGATTGTGTTAGACCTCGAATAGAGTTGCCTTAATCCACCAGCGGTTGAGGGAGCGAGGCATGCGGGTGGCCACAGACCCGTCAACATTCTTTGAGCACATAATCGCTGGTGCTGGCTCAGCAGGCACAGTGATGGCTGCTCGACTGGCTGAGTGGACTGACCGTCACGTCCTATTGACCGAGGCCGGACCGGAATATCACAGGTATGCCCTCCCGTCGAAGCTCGCGGATGGGCGGACACCGTCATTAGGGTCCCATGAACGGGGGTATATCGCCCAGGGTCCCGGTGAGCATGAATTCTGGCTGCCCCGCGGTAAAATCGTCGGCGGCTGCTCTGTCAAGAACACATGCATCGCGCTTCCGCTGGAACCCGGAGACTTCGACAACTTGCCGTCTGGCCATATGACCTGGTCATGCTGTGCTCAGAAGCTTCGTCGCCATAGAAAGCTATCTCGACTATGTCGGCAGCTACCACGGTGGCCACAGTCCGCTTTCGATTGCTCGAGTGGCAAGCGAGCAGGTGACTCCGCTGTCCCGGGCGTTCCTTGGAGCTTGTCAGCATGCCGGCTTCGGCAGAGTCGACGACCAAAGCTTTCGGCATGGAGCGCCTCCGCGTTGCGGACGCGTCGATCACTTTTTTCCTGTACGGCCAACACCATCTTGACCTGCATCATGATCGGCGAGCATCGGGCCAGATCGCTTTCCGGAATCACACAGAGAGAGAGGTTCGTTGAACAGATTTGAGGTAAAGCATGTTCCAGAAGACTTTCTAGTTCGCGAGTGCGTTGCGGTCCGGCTCGTCCAACAAGAAGCTGCGACACATCAGTTTTGGTTGCTCCGCAAATGTGGTTATACAACGATGGAGGCAGTACGCGGGATTGCTGACGAACTCGGCGTCCCTGAGGGATCGGTGGGCTATTGCGGTCTCAAGGATGAAGACGGTGTCACAGAGCAACTGATATCGATTCCAAGCGCGATCCCGGTTGACGCCGTCAAGCGTTTGGCGGTCCGCGAAAACCGTCGCTGGTATTACGTACAGCCCTACGGATTCGGCAACGCCGCCCTGCGGGTCGGCCAGATGGAGGGAAACAGCTTCAAGATCATACTGCGCAACCTAGAAGGCCGCCGCCTCGACGGCTTTTTTGCGCGCAAGAAAATTAACTTCATGTTCCTGAACTATTTCGACACCCAGCGTTTCGGCGTGCCGGGGGGCCCGCATCATTCACACCTCGTTGGTGCCGCCATGACGAATGGCGACTGGGACGACGCGAGGCAGAAGTTGATCGAGCTTAACTCGCCGGAGAGTCGACTTGCAGTGAATTGGTCTGGTGCCAGTCGAGACTTCTTCTTCCAGCTGGACGATCGAGTAAGATCGTTCTTTCCGGCTGCCTATGCTTCATTCATGTGGAACAACGAGCTCGCCGGGCTTGTCGATGCGACTGCGATGGAGGGAATCCACCGGATGACCGTCGACGGAATTGACTTCACTTATTTGGACAATACCAGCGCGACTGCAGGCATACTTTCGGCAAAGTATGAGTTGCCAATCAAGCGATACACATTCGAAGACCATGCCGTGGCACGCTCCGCGTCCGTGCGTGCGACCGTGGCACAGACGGTTATCGAAGTGGCTGGCCGCGCAGACGACGAGTACTTTCAGGGGCGGAAAAGGGTCGAGCTCAGCTTCTTTCTGCCATCCGGCTCGTACGCGACCGCAGCTATTCGACAACTCGCCC
The DNA here is from genome assembly GCF_052068215.1 of Nonomuraea sp. H19. Taxonomy (NCBI): domain Bacteria; kingdom Bacillati; phylum Actinomycetota; class Actinomycetes; order Streptosporangiales; family Streptosporangiaceae; genus Nonomuraea; species Nonomuraea sp. H19. Next base: position 2,037 of record NZ_JBQHCV010000040.1, read on the forward strand.
TACAGATCGCATGAAGGATTTGATCAACGGCGCTTCGGCGTTCATTTTCGACCTCGAAGGCGTCGTCTTGGACACCGAGACCATCTGGGACGAAGCACAGAGGATACTACTTTCGCGCCGGGGTCACGATTACAATCGTGCAGCACTCAAGCACCAGCTTACGGGGCTCGGTGCACAGCAGGCCATTGCCGCGCTAGTTGCTCATTACCGGCTTCCTGATGACCCGTCGTCTCTACTGCTTGAGCGCTGGGAGATCATGGCCGAACTTCTGAGTCAAGGAGTAAACTACATTCCGGGGGCCCTGGATTTCGTCCGCCATGCTGCTGTCGTAGTCGACATATGCGCAGCAACATCCATGGACCCCAGCCTGCTCGATATAGCACTATCTGCAACAGACCTGCGGGCGGGTTTCCCTGGACCGATATTCACATCGGCAGATGTGAACGGTGTTGCCAAACCCGCGCCGGACATTTTCTTGTACGCGGCATCCAAGCTGGGCTTCGAGTCGGCTGATTGCCTCGTCATCGAAGACGCGCCGCATGGCATTGCGGCTGCTCGGGCAGCAGGAATTCCCTGTATCGCATTGTGTACCACGCATAAGCGATATCGCCTGAGTGGCGCTGACATGATATTCTCCGATTGGAGTGAAGTGCCGCGGCCATCTGGCTTGGGGCGGGATCAAGGTTGTGTCGAGAACGCCTAAAAGAACTTGTAGGGCCTGCAAGTAATCTCTTCGCCTCGAACAGCCCCCGCCTCAGAGGCCGACGAGCACAGGCGTAACCCTGTGCTCGTCGGCTCCTTATTCAAGCTCGTCGTCCAACGGACATCGCGGAAGCGATCTCAGTGCAGCCAATGCCGATATCGTCCGATATCAAAACTGATGGGGACGGCTTGGGTTCCGCAAATGTGCGTCGGGAAGGCGAAGGCTTGTCCAACCTGATCGCGCAGGTCGTGTAGGGCGTCAAAACCTGCGCATCTGGTTTGAGCTGGGGTTTCTCCAATTGAGCTAAGCGGCTCGGCGGTACTCTTTGATCACTCCTCCCAGTATTTCGTGGCGCTCAATCCGACCTTCCATCGGCACCGCCACATGCTCATCGTGATCAGGTGGTCGCTGCCCACGAGCCTGATGCGGCCGATGCGCGTTGTAGTGATCGAGATATTCGTTCAGGACCGAGTGAAGGTGACGTTCGCCGTAGATCAGCATGCGGTCGGTGCACTCGGCGCGCACCGTTCGGATCCAGCGCTCGGCATGGCAGTTTGCCCTCGGGGTCCGCGGCGGAGTCTTCAGCACCGTGATGCCCACAGCGGCGAACACCTCGTCGAAGAAGGCGGTGAACTTGGCGTCCCGATCGCGGATGAGGAAGCGAAACGACCTTGTCCGCTCGCCGAGGTCGATCAGGAGATCGCGGGCCTGCTGAATAGTCCATGCGCCGGTCGGATGGCTGGTCACGCCAAGGACGTGCACGTGTCGCGTGCGGACCTCCATCACGAACAACACGTACAAGCGCTTCAGAAAGATCGTGTCAATATGGAAGAAGTCGCAGGCTAGGAGCCCTTTGGCCTCTGATCGTAAGAAGACTCGCCAGGAGGTGTCGAGGTCTCGGGGCGCCGGGCGGAAACGGTAGGAGCGCATGACGCGCCGCACGGTCGCCTCGCTGACCTGGAGGCCAAGCCGCACCACCTCGCCGTGCACCCGTCGATGGCCCCACGCCGGGTTCTCCCGCGCCAGGCGGATAATCAGGTCCCGAATCTCTGGAGTCGTTCCTGGACGCCCGGGCCGATGCGGGTAGGTCCAGGCCCGTCGCAATAGGCGACGATGCCATGCCAGCAATGTTGCCGGAGTGACCAGACGATGAGCGTGCAGCACCGCCGGCAACCATCGGGCCAGCGCCGCGAGAACGGCCCGATCGGCCCAGTTCGGCTTCGGCCGTCCGACCTGTCGCCGCAGCACCGCCACCTCGTGACGCAACAGCACTGATCTCTGCGTCCTTCGACGCCTGGCCGCGGCCCAGCAACATCAGCCAGCCGAACACCCGGAGCGTGATTAGGTAGAGCAGGCGAATAGGCACAAGACGTGATCTTTCCTGCGGGTACGAACCCCGTCAAACCACAGGTCAGAGCCGTCGTGGTTGCGTTTTGACGCGGTACTGGTCAGCCACTGTGTCAGCCACTGCTCGAGGGTGCATCCGGCCCCTGCGCCGTCGCGGTCAGCGCTGACCAGCGCCTTGTCGGCGGTCTCGGCTTCCTCGCGGTCGGCGTAACTGCCCTGGCGGATGCGCTGCCGCTGCCGTCCAGGCTGCGTAGCTGCACCGCGAAATGCCAGCTGCCGTGCTTGTCATCCACCGACAGGTGCGAACACCGCGTCCTTCGCTGACGTCCAGTCTCGGGATCGACGCAACCGCATCTCCTGCTGACCTACACATGAGCCATTGCCGTCTGCGCCACCTCCACATCCCACCGTCAACGACGGCAGGAGCAGGCGCGAGAGCTTCTCAAGCTCAGCATTCAGCCTTGTCTTGTCGGATCCGTGTCGTCGCGTTCTTGGATGGCTGCCGCTGGGGAAAAGATATCCTCAGCATTAGGGATACAGGCGCTATCGGTCTCGCGCCCCGAGGCTGGCCTGATCGGCGGCGGTACGGCCGGCCGCCCAGCCCTCCCGATCCCAGGACGTGCGGACCGCGTGCGAGACCAGGTTCGGGAACATGCGCTCGACCGCCTGCTCCACCTCCTGTTCGCGGGCCACCAGCACCGGCACCAGGTCGGTGCCGCGGCTGGCGCTCTCCTGCGAGACCGCACCCGCCGTGGCCTCGGCGAGCCGCTCCCCGATCCTGGCGGCGAACGCCGACAGGAACGACTGGCGGAACGTCTTGTTCCTCGACCGGCCAGTGCCGTGCTTCTTGGTGCCCGAGTTCACCAGCGCGGTCTGCGCCTGCACCAGCAGCGAGGTGAACAGCACCTCCACCCAGGACAGGTCCGCCCAGAACCCCAGCACAGTGGCGAACCCCAGCTCCTTCGACCAGATCACCCGGCACCTGTTGGCCTCGGCAATGAGGTCGAGCAGCACGGCCTTGGGCTGCTCGTACGGCGCGTCGATGCCGACGCGGATGCCCGCCGGGGCCTCACCTCCGCCTGGCTGCGCGTCCAGCATCGCCGCGTCGATGCTGTACTTCGCCATCAAGCTCTGCGCCGCCGACGTGAACGTCTCCGCCTCCGCCTCGTACGTCGTCGACTCCGCCTTGGCAAGCAGCGCCCGCACCCGCGCGAACGTCTTCTCGCTGACCGCGTGCGAGCGTGCCTGGACCGTACGGCGAGCGGCCCCGGGCGGCGGGCTCAACGACTCCAGCCGCGGCAGCCCGGTCAGCAACCCCAGCAGCTCCAGTCCACCCGAGACGGTCACCAGTCGGCTGGCCCCGTCGCGTGCCTGCCGCGCCGCCAGGTAGCCGCCCTTCCACCACACCGTGGCCTCCAGGCCGGCGAGTTGGTCGCGCCAGCGCTCATCCACCGTGGCCGGCGCGTAGGCCCGCATCTCCCAGGCGATGAGGTCGGCCGTCGCCCGCCCGTGCCAGTCGGTCAGCCGCCTGGCCGCGATCCTGGCCACGTCGGCGGGCTGCCAGCCGTTCCGCCACAACCCCGAGATCGCACGGGTCACAACCTCCACCAGCACGCGATCGGCGTCGTCCCGGTCGGCCAAGAAGGCGGCGGCGGAGTCGAAGGCTGCCTCATCCTCGCGGGCAAGGGCCTCCATCGCCGCGCCGATCAGCTCATTAGCCTTACTCACACGTGCCGTCCACCTTAAAGAAAGTCAGCCAGAACCCTACCGCGACGGAGCCTCGTCCCCTGCTCACCGGCGCGGTGGAAGGCGGCGAGGTACTGACCGACCCCGGCTGACCCGCCTACCATGACGATCAGGGCCGAGCATATTGGGCGTCCCATGGCAAGCGACCCGTGCGCGCAGGTGTACCGCTCGAAACCGGCCGTGTGCAGGATCTCCCACACCGTGGAGGCCGCGATCGGGTAGCCCAGGCGAGCCAGCTCGCCCTGGATGCTCCGGTGCCCCCAGGTTGGGTTCTCCCGCGCCATCCCAACAATCAGTGCCTTGACGGGCTGGCGGGTACAGAGCCGTCCCGGGCGTCGCCTGTCGGTGAAGGTCCACTTACGCGCTATGAGATGACGACGCCAACGCAAGATCGTCGCCGGGGTAACCGGGAACACCTCCGCGCACAGGCGGCGGTGGATCAGCCGCGACAACAGCGTGAGCCATAGCCGGTCGGCGTGACCCCACCGTGGCCGGCCACCGAGTTGACCGGCGGAGCACCTGGTTCTCGTGACGGAGCACCAGCAGCTCAACGTCCTTGGACAGATCAGCGCGGATCAGCACCGTCAGCAGGCCGAACAGGCACCTCACCAACCGGTAGACCAGGGGTAACAACACCTTGCGATGGTCGCAGCCGCCGCTCTGATCGCGCAGCGAAACCCCAGTTCAGAGCACGAAACCGTGTTTTCGAGCGGGACAGGATCGGCGGCATTCCCACGCACCTCCACCTCGCCCTGGGCAAACGCCCGAACAACGTCTATCCAGGCGTCAACCGCTACGACCAACATCGAGACCGTGCTGATGGTGCGGTTCTTCCCGGACGGAAGCGCGCCTCGGGTGCCTTGAGTTCCAAGGCGCCAACGCGCACAAAAGTCACATACGGGACAGCAGCTCAGCCTTCCGCCGCGACCTGTTCGATCATGGGACCTTGTACGGCGGCCAGCACGGCGGCGGCGAAGGGCAGGGAGTGATGCGTGGCTCCCCAGCCAATGCCGAACACCACGGAGGCGGGATCGTTGTTGGGATTGGAGAGGGCATGGTGCCCACGGATGCGCAGCCGCAACGACCCGCGAGCGTCCTCCAGCGCATGCCAATCGACGCCCTCGATCTCGGTGATCGGGTAACGCTGGTCACCTGCCGTGTACTTGGCCGGAGAAGCTCCGGACGAGAACCAGGTGAAGGTGACAGCCTGCCCGTCGAAGGCGGCCTCACCGTCCCATGCCTTGAAACTACGCGGCACCGAAGGACCGGCGATCAGGAACCGCTCAGCCGGACCGCGCTCGGACAGGGCCGCGCGCATCTCATCGGCATACTGGTCGGCCAGCGTCTTCGTGGCGGCGGGCAGCACCAGCCGGTACGGATCGAGCGACTCCTGGAGCTGCCCCGTTGCCGCGGACATGACCGGGTCGGCTCCCTCCCGGGGAACCACCCGCAACACAACCCTGCCGCGTGCACCAGGCTCCAGCATGACATCGGCCAGCGCGTCGTACGGCACGAACCGCTCACCGAGCTCCATGCTCAGTTTCGACGCCTTACCCGGCTCAGGCGTAATGCGCAGCCCTCCGTCCTCGAACTCCCACGCGCAACCTCGCCCCTTCAGTACGTCACCCATGCAAGCAAGGATAGGTGCTGGTGCTCAAACACTGGCGGCTGCGCAGACGGGCGGCCATCGCAACGAGCCGGCTGGGCCTGCGCACGTCGCTGGCCGCCGCGTTCGGCGACGGCGACTACGGGTCTGTCCAGTGACCGGCTCTGGCCCACTTTCGGTGGTGACGGACGGTGGTCAGCCGAGCAGGATGCGATGGCGGAGGAGCGCGAAGCCGGCTCGTCCGTACATCTGCCTCTTGATCATTTTTGTTTTGGTGTTGACGCCTTCGGTGCCGCCATTGTGGAGGGTGAGGGCGGCGTTGACGGCGGCTCGGTCGTAGTCCAGCCTGCGGGTGAAGGCGTGCATGTGGGGCAGGTCGACCTGACGTGCTTGGTCGATCCAGGCGGTCAGTAGCTGGTCGTTGCACGGCTTGGGGTCGAGGAGAGCGGCGAAGTCCCGAACGAGTCCCGCGAGCATGGCCATCTCGTGGCAGGCGGCGATGGCGGCATCCAGTCGCTCGGTGTGGTGGCCCGTGAGCTTGCTCGGTTCGGTGAGGAGAAGGCTGGCCAAGCGCTTGGGGAAGATCGCGGGCCGCTGCACCCCACCGTCGCGCACCTCAGCCGCCGAAACCTCAGCCGCACCAGCACCCGCTGCCCGCCAACCGGAAGGTCAGCCAGCTGCCGATCCACATAGCCATGCGCCCGCCCGACTGCCCCGCAGCCGGGACACGCCACCGGCGCGCCCGGAGACGTGACATGCACCACGATCGCCCCGGCCCTCGCCTGAACGCTGCCGATGACCAAGCCGGCCAATTGCGGGAACACCAGCCCCGAAAGATCCTTTACATCACACCGGCGTCACGTTGACACAGCACCCCGAGATAGCCATGTACCGACACGAACTATCACAGTCCGTCACCACCGAAAGTGGGCCAGAACCGATCACTGGACAGACCCGCGGTGCAGCCTGGGTCAGGCGGTGGCGAGGGTGACGGTAAAGCCGAGAGCTTCGAGTTGCCGGACGTGGTTGCGGATCTTCCGGCCGGTGTCGATACGGCTGCTGTGGTAACTGGAGCCGAGGTCCTGGTAGTGGGCAGTCGGGTCGGCCAGCAGGTGCCAGACGATGACCAGGATGGAACGGGCGACGGCGACCAAGGCTTTGAGTTTGCCCGGCGTTTGACGATACGGCGGAAGCGTTCGCCGAGGAAGGTGTCGGTCTTGCTGGCCGCGGCGGCGGCCTCGCCGAGCACGCCCTTGAGGTAGGGGTTGCCCTTCCCGCTTTGCTGGAGCGGTGCTTGGCTCCGGACTGGATGGTGCGTGGGCAGAGTTTGGCCCAGGACACCAGGTCGTCGGCAGTGGGGAAGCGACTCATGTCGAGCCCCACCTCGGCGAGGATGACCTGTGCGATCCGCAAGCCGATGCCCGGGATCTCATCCAGCCGCTCCAGCGCGGGCAACAGGGACTGCCGGACCCGGCAGGAGTCGCAGTCTGGTTCGCCGCAATCGCACCCGCTGGAACCGGAGCCGCCGGTTGGGGGCTGGGCGTCGGGCATGGCAGCGATTAACTCTTCGATCCGGGTGGGTGAGCGTGACGATCTGACGATCCAGGCCATCGATCTGGTCCAGCAGCATCCGGGCCAGCTCGGCGTGGTGGTCATCGAACCGGCCAGTCAGTGCCTCGATCAACTCGGCGTGCTTGGCTTTCATCTTGCCGCGGGCCAGGCCGGCCAGCTTACGCGGGTCGCGTTCTCCGGCGATATGCGCTTCGATCATGCCCCGCGCCGACAGCGTGGTGATGGCCCCTGAGCAGCAACCACTCGTCCAGTGGCGATAGCGAGCCATTGTCAAACCCTCCCCGCTGCCCACACGACCCGCTTAGGAGGGCGGGCCCATGATGGACCCCGGTCGGCGCCGGGGCCCATCATGGCGTTTCTCAGGTGACAGTTCCCGGTTGGGCGGACAGGAGGGTCTGGGTCCAGCCGTCGGGGTCGATGGCGCCCTGGCCGCCGAGGTCGTCGTCTCGGCCGTCGTAGGGGTTGGCGTCGAAGTAGCCGTGGAGGGATCCTTCGGGGCGGTGGCCGTAGTAGACGCCTCCGCCCGGTGAGAGCAGATGATCGAAGACTTGCCAGGTGGTGTCGCGCAACTGGTAGCGCTGCCAGGAGTCGGCGCCGTTGATCTTGTAGGAGATCAGTTGTCCGGCGGCGGTGGTGCCGAGGATCCAGTCCGGCCCGGTCGTCGTGAGTGTCTTCAGGGCGAAGCCGCTGCCGATGAGGGTGTTGCCGGTGATGTCGGCCAGGGTTGGCTTCGTTTTGGTGAGGTTGTAGCGGCGTAGCACGCCGTTGGCGATGCCGTACAGGTGGCTCTTGCCGTCGTAGGCGAGCAGCTCGTGGGTGTAGCCGCTGCCGAGCAATACCGGTGGTTCGAACGTGACAGTGCCTCGGTTGGAGATGATGTCGACCCGATACAGCTTGCCGCCGGAGTCGTCCTGGGTGACCAGCAGGGTGTTGTAGTTGAGCGTGGCCATCGCCTTGGGCTTGAACCCCAGGGTGGCGGTCGAGACCTCGGCGCCACGCGTACGCTTCGCGGTTGCCGCGTCGATCTCGGTGTACGTCAGCTGCCCGTTCGGCAGCACCCCGTACACCGACGCCGGCCCCTTCGGCCCGCTGACATAGGGCCAGATGGCGTTGACGATGAGCTGCGCGTCAGCGGCCTGGGCCTGGTAGCGGTCGGGATAGGCGGACACCTGGACGGCCTGGCACACCTCTCCGATCGGCGCGGTCCGCCAGCTGTTGTTCGGGTAGACCCGGAGCATTTTGTCGAGGAAGGCGTTGGTGGCCCACGTCGGGTTGAGCCGCTGGGACCTGCTGCCCCAGGAGGCGCGCTGCTGGAAAAGCCCCAGGCTGTCGTGGTCGACTTCCTCGCTGATGTTCTGGATGCTGGTCTCCACGATGGTCGTGGTCACCGCGATCACGGCCGCCCGCGGCTCCAGTCCGCGGTCGTGCACGGCTTTGATCACCATGCGGGCGCAGGACACGCGGTATGCGGACATGTAGCCGCGCATCTTGTCGTCGAGGGTGCTGTTGAGCTGGGTGGCCAGGGCCGCGTCGGTCGATGTCGTGCCGCCGGGATCGCACGCGGCGAGTTGGTAGGCGGCGGTGACGTCAGACGCGTCTACCTCCGGCTGCGGATCGAGGGCCGCGGCCGAGGGGGAGGCGATGGCGCACAAGGAGATCACGGCCGTGGCCGCGACGGCAGCGTGTGACAGGAACGCGTAGAGTCGCCCGTTCACGAGCTGGTCACGGTGCCGGGTTGGGCGGACAGGAGGGTCTGGGTCCAGCCGTCGGGGTCGATGGCGCCCTGGCCGCCGAGGTCGTCGTCTCGGCCGTCGTAGGGGTTGGCGTCGAAGTAGCCGTGGAGGGATCCTTCGGGGCGGTGGCCGTAGTAGACGCCTCCGCCCGGTGAGAGCAGATGATCGAAGACTTGCCAGGTGGTGTCGCGCAACTGGTAGCGCTGCCAGGAGTCGGCGCCGTTGATCTTGTAGGAGATCAGTTGTCCGGCGGCGGTGGTGCCGAGGATCCAGTCCGGCCCGGTCGTCGTGAGTGTCTTCAGGGCGAAGCCGCTGCCGATGAGGGTGTTGCCGGTGATGTCGGCCAGGGTTGGCTTCGTTTTGGTGAGGTTGTAGCGGCGTAGCACGCCGTTGGCGATGCCGTACAGGTGGCTCTTGCCGTCGTAGGCGAGCAGCTCGTGGGTGTAGCCGCTGCCGAGCAATACCGGTGGTTCGAACGTGACAGTGCCTCGGTTGGAGATGATGTCGACCCGATACAGCTTGCCGCCGGAGTCGTCCTGGGTGACCAGCAGGGTGTTGTAGTTGAGCGTGGCCATCGCCTTGGGCTTGAACCCCAGGGTGGCGGTCGAGACCTCGGCGCCACGCGTACGCTTCGCGGTTGCCGCGTCGATCTCGGTGTACGTCAGCTGCCCGTTCGGCAGCACCCCGTACACCGACGCAGGCCCCTCAGGGGAACGTGACGGGCAGTTGAAGCTTTCGACGTTGCGCCAGGTCTGGGCGTTCGATTGTCCGTAGGTGACGCCGTTGAAGGTTGGCTTGATCCGCTCGGAGCCGGCGAATCCCCAAGAGGCGTCCCCATTGCCGTCGGCGTCGTAGGCGAGTTCGAAGTGCAGGTGCGGGTGGCCGTTGGACTCCCCTCCGGTCTTGCCGACCTTGCCGATCACCGTTCCCTGCTGCACCCTGTCTCCGGCCGAGACGCCACGGGACTGCAGATGGATGTACGTGGTGAAGTAGCCGCCACCGTGATCGATCTGTACGACGTTGCCGCCGTTCTCGTGGTAAAAGGCCTTGTCCACCCTCCCGGCGGCCGCGGCGACCAAGGTGGCGCCCTCGGTGCCGTGCTGGTCGGGCTCCTTCACCATGTCGAGAGCGGGGGCGTGACCCCAGGTGTCCAGCCGCCACTTCTGTCCGCAGGGGAAGGGGAGCTGGAGGTTCGGTGCGGCTGCGGCTGCGGCTGCGGCTGCGGTGGCGGCGGTCGAGGTCGCGACCGGGCCGCCGGCCACGATCGTGAGCAGTAAGGCACCGCCGGCTAAGCGTCTTTTGAACACGTCGTTCCGTTCCGTTTCATAGGGGGTTCGAAGAAAGGCCCGACACGCGGAGGGATCTCCGTCGTGCCGGGTCGATGCGTACTCGAAAGTAACTTGCGGCGGTATGTACGCGGTATATCCGAACGACCGCGGGCGGTGGCGCGCCGTTCAAGGAGGAATAGACGTCCGCCTCGTCGACGCCGGGGCAGGACGACCTGGTGCGGCTGACGGTCTCGCGGCCGCGGAACCAGCGGGATTCCCGGTACGGCACGCCGAGCGTGATCGAGAAGTCGCACTCGCGGGAGGGGTGGACGACGAGCTCTGGGTCCGCTCCACCCTTGCGACTCTGCAAATGAACGACACCCTGATCGCCGCGTCGTAGCGCGCGGCGGATGTCCTCGGGCCCGCGACCCCGGCCGGCGCGCTTCGGCGTCGCTGCTGAGTTCCTGCTCCTCGTGAACGCGAGCCTCGGGCAGGTCATGGAGCAGTGGCAGCAGAGCCAGGCCGACCGGAACGTCGGGCGCCAGTCATGATCTCTCGCGGCTATCGGCGAGGGCCAGAGAACTGAGCGTTATGTCGGCGTCCTGGCGCCAGCATCAACGGCACCGGCGGGCCGCTGTCCTACGACACCGCCCACCACCGCTGGCAGACCTACTGAGCCACGCCCACGCCACCGAACTCATCAACGTCGGCGTCTCCATCGAGGCCATCCGCCGCCGCCTCGGCCACACCCCCGCCGAGACCGCCCAGCTGTATGCGCTGCTCGATGACAAGATCCCAGACGCCGACATCCGCGCTGCCCGCCGACACCGAGATCAGACAGCCCGTCACACCTGACGTCTACCGCCCGGCAGTCCTGGATCAAGGAGCCACAAGATCAACGCCGTTGTTGGGTCGGACCGGGGCGCCCTGCCGTGATTGCTCACGGTGGGTTTCCCCGGCCCGCCCGCCGCACCCGGCGTGCGCGTCTCCACGCACCGGGCGCTCCACGTGTCGTTGCCGTGGTCAGTCGCTTCAAGCGGCTGCCGGTATCGGGGTCCAGGGGGTTGGAATTTCGTGCCCCCGGTAGCGGTATCGGATCACCTTCACGCTGGCAGCGCCGGTGAACTCGGCTCCGTCCTGGGCGATCTTCCAGGAGCCCGGCCGGCAGAATCTGCGGCGCATTTCCTGTCGGCTGAGCAGCGAGTGTTTGCGAAAGATCCAGTTCGCGACGCGACGCCAGGTGAAGGAGTCGATCGCGTTGAAGACGTCTTTCGCCACCGCATGCCGGAAGTAGTTCGCCCACCCGCGCAGGAGCCTGTTGAGGCTGATGATCAGCTCGGCGAGGCTCATGTGGCGGGTTGACCTGTAGGTCTTCGTCTTCACCTTGTCCTTGATCGACTGGATCGCCTTCTTGGACACCAAGGTGTAGACGTAGTGCTTATCCGTGCCCCGCTTACGCATCCGCCGGATGTGAAAGCTGAGGAAGTCGAAGCCCTCGTCGATGTGGACCACGCGGGTCTTCTCTGGCGACAGCCGCAACCCCAACAGGGCGAGTACGGCTGCCACCTGTTCGCGCAGCACCTCGGCACGGTGGCGCTCGCCCTTCACCATGACGACGAAGTCGTCGGCGAAACGAACGAGTTTCCAATTGCCCAAGCGGTGCTTGGTGCGTCTCTCCCGCTTGTACTTGGTGCCCATCAGGTCCTGCCATTGCTGGTCGAAGTACTCATCCAGCGCCGACAGGGCGATGTTGGCCAGCAGCGGGGAGAGGATCCCGCCTTGCGGAGTGCCAGCCGGTGTCTCTTCTCGATCTCCGGCGGTCGTCATGACCCCGGACTTCAAGAACGCCTTCACCAGCGCGCAGACCCGCTTGTCCTTGATCTTCACCCGCAGGCGGTTCATCAGCGCCGTGTGATCGACCTCGTCGAAGCACGCGGCGATGTCCGCCTCCAGCACCCAGGTGTAATTCGAGGGGGCCGAGGCCAGGTGGTGGATCTCGGCAATCGCATCGTGCGCCCGCCGGTTGGGGCGGAACCCATACGAGCACGGCAGGAAATCCGCTTCGAAGATGGGTTCGAGCACCGCCTTGAGAGCGGCCTGCACCACCCGGTCGGCGACGGTGGGGATCCCCAGCTTGCGCAGCTTGCCGCTCGCTTTGGGGATCATCACCTGCCGCACTTCGACCGGTGTGAAGCCGAATCGGCATCCGGCCATCTCCCAGCGTCGGTATTCACCGCCGCATCTTCGGACATTGCACTCTTCTCCTTGACCGACACGCTGCCGCCCTTCCCCATGTGCCGGGCTCTCCCCGGCGCGGAGTACTACGGCGGCTCCGTCCCACCCGCATCCTTCGGCTGACATCGCACCTATCCCCGGCCGCCGCCCTGGCTGGGCGGCACCCGGGGAATGGACCCGGACGGTTCCCACGTTCACTGCTGTCCGCTCGACGAGTTAGGCACCCGGCTATACCCCTGCGGTCTCGCCACGACTACGCCGTAGCCCTTCATCGTGGCCTCCCACCCCGACGACCCAATGCCGGAGCAAGAGTTCCCCACCCCCGTCACACGCAGGCGGGTACGCACCGCTGACCAGCCCAGATCCACCGGATTTAGAGCTGGCGTCACGTCAAGAGGCGTAACGACACCGGTTCCTCGCGTATACCTTCCCGTCTCGCTCACCGTGCCCGGCCCATCCGGTAGTACTGGGCCGTCACGACTTTGTCGAGGCTGCTCCCGCCCTCCCCGGCGATCCCCGGCTCAGGCTGCCTCCAGCTTCGTCCCGCCGCTACGACGGCAAGGACGACGGGGTCTTTCACCTCCGTACGGACATTCAGCGCCTCGTGGCGCACTGGGGCTCATGACACGTTTCTTGGTCCGCCGTCCGCCGTGAGTTCAGCCAGACTGAAGGACTTTCATCGCGAACATGCGCCAGTTCGGTTGGTGAGGTCTGAAAACGCGGAGGGTTCGTCAGGATCCGGAGGCACAGCCCCAAAAGGGATCACTGCTGGGGCGCCTGGTCGAGTTCGTCGGCGAGCAGGTGCTCGGCGACGGCGGAGTATCTGGTGGCGGTGCTGTGGGAGATCCCGGGACCAACGGCAGGTGGAGCGGAGTAGAACCGAATGGCGCTGACACTCAGACTGGTCCGGCGTGCCACATCCCCGATCGGGTACAACTCGTTGTCGCCTAGGCCGCCACTGTGGAGTCAGGCATCGAGGGCCAGGCCACGCTGGAGGACCTCGGAAGGTACCCGGGGTCCTCCAGCGGCTGTCGGTTGTTCGGTCAGCTGACGGTGGCGGGTTGGGCGGACAGAAGGGTTTGGGTCCAGCCTTCGGTGCCGACGGCGCTCTGGCTGCTGAGGTCGTCGCCTTGGCCGTCGTAGGGATTCTGATCAGCGTAGCGGAGGAGGGAGCCGTCGCTCCGGTGGCCGTAGTACACGCCCCCGCCAGGCGACAGGAGATGGTCGAAGACCTGCCAGGTGGCGTCGCGAAGCTGGTACCTCTTCCAGGAGCCGGGGCCGTTGATCTGGTAAGAGATCAGCTTGCCGTCAGCCGTTGTGGCGAGAATCCAGCCGGGGCCGGTCGCGGTCAGGGTCTTGAGGGTGAAGCCGTCGCCGATGGCGGAGCCGCCGCTGATGTTGTCGATCGTCGGCTTGACCGCATTGACGGTGTAGCGGCGCAGGGTCCCGTCGGCGATGCCGAACAGGTAGCCGTTGCCGTCGTAGGCGAGGAGGTCGTGGGTGTAACCGCTGCCGAGATAGACAGGCCGCTCGAAGATGAGGCTGTCACGATTGGTCTGTATATCGACCCGGTAGAGCCGGCCCTCCGGCCCCTTCTCGGTGACCAGGAGGGTATTGAAGTCCAGCGTCGCCATCGCCTTGGGAGTGAAACCCAGAGTGGTCGTGGACACCAGAGCGCCGCGCGTGCGCTGTCCGGTAGCGGCATCAATGGCGGTGTAGGTCAACTTCCCGTCCGGCATCGCCCCGTAAACTGAGGCGCTCTCCACGGAGGAGGAGGCGGGGTTCTGCGCGTGGGTGAGGGTCTCCCAGCCCAGGAAGTGCGACACCCCGGAGGGCCTTTTCTGCTCGACCCACTGCTTGGCGTACGGCATGTCGTAGCCGAGTCCGTGGTGCAAGGCGTTGTAGCCGACCTCGAAGTGGTCCCCGAGGTCGCGGGTGACCTTTCCCTTGCACAGCCACGACGGGATCGTCCCGCCCAGTTGCAATTTGGCGTGGAAGTCCATCGCGAACCGCAGCCGATGCTTGGCCTTGGCGTACAGGTCGATGCCCTGGATACGGGCGGTCTCCGCGACGTGGGAGATGGCCGCGATGCCCCATCCGGTGTGCCAGAAGTCGCGGCACGTCTCCTGGGTCAGGCCGTCCACAAACGTGGTCTGCCCGTGCCAGTAGTCGATGATCTCGGCCTTGGTGTTGTGCTCGCTGTTAGGCGGCGCCTTGGGCAGCGAGCCGTCCGTCTTCAGGTAGATGTAGGCAGGCAGCCTGCCGCGCCAGGTCGCGACAGCTCGGTCGAACGAGGCGCGGTCGTCCAGGTGCACGGCGATGCCGATGGCGGCATCGGTCATGATCAGTTCCCAGTTGCCGTTGTTGTTCGGCCGCCCGGCGATCAGGGTCGGGAGGTACACGGTGCGCAGTTTGCCGGCGAAGCGGGCGGCCTGGCTCCAGCCGCCGTAGGTGTGCTTGATGAGCTCGGCGGCGCGGGAGAAGTTGGCCCCCGCCCAGCCGGTCTGCAGCGGTGCGTTGCTCCCGGTGTGCTTGGTGATCACAGCTGACCAGGCGTCCATGATCTGGATCGCCTTCTTCGCGTAGCGGTCATCCTTGGTGAGGTACCACTGCAGGGCGTGCGTGTAGGCCGCCATGGCGTCCTCGCGCTCGTCCGAGCAGCCATTGTCCGGAATGGAATTCCCGCCGCAGTTCACGTCCGCGCGGGGCTTGGCCATGTAGGACAGCGAGGCGTAGGAGTGGCGTTGCAGTTTCCTCCAGGCGGCTCGCCACGGCTCCTTGTCCAGGTTGGCTCTGACGAAGTCGAGCTGAGCCCGGCTGACCAGGACCCCTGGATGCTTGAACACAGCAGCCTGCGCGGGTTGCGGCACGGCTAACGCGGCGGCCACGAGCATTGCGGCAGCAACAGGACGAGCGAGACGCACGGGATTCCTTCCCAAAGGGGGCTGGCTGGACAGAGAACGGCGTAGCTGAGGCTTACGGGTGGTCGGAGTCAGACGGCCTTGGAGGTGAAAGGCGTTCGGGGCGGGTTTTCCGGCGGGTGACCGGCGTTCGCGGCCCCTGCCTCCTGGGCCAAGCTCATGAGCGCCTTGCCCATGGCATCCCGGCGCTGGAGCGCGGCGCGCCGGAACGACGCATGGAGCAGGTGCACCACGCCGATCCGCAACCACGGCTTGCTGCCAGAACGGCTCGATGGCCTGGGGCAGCCCCTTCTGGCCATCGCAGACCACCGATCGCCCAGGACGCGACGCGGTGCGCAATCTCACGCATGCTTGTAATTACTTTCTCCCTGTGACGGCGGAAGCGGCAGACCTGCGGAGCGCTAAGGCCGACCGTGCCTACCACAGGAGCGCTGACCCGGTTCGTTTCTCACCTTGCTCGTGCGCCTCTGCGGACGCGGAGCGATGGTAGTTCAGCCTGGTATGTCGGCGGTATGTCGTCGCTTTCGCGCGGCGCGTGGCGTTCGCCGCGCTGCAAACGGCTGCGGCCGCCGCCGCGGCGCAGGTTGTCGATGAACCCAGGTCCTTCCGTGTCAGCGTGAAGAACGGAAGCACCACCAGGAAGAACCGTCGCGGCAAAGATCGTCAACCGCCCCGAGCGCCACCGTAACCGCAGGCCAGCATCGCCGGGGTTCCGCAGTCGGTAGTCACACGTGAGTCCGGATCTGAGTGTTGACCTGGGGGAACGCGTGTAGGGCCGGGGAGGGTCGTGTGTCTACGCCCTCCGCGGCCGGTTGCCGATCGGGTCAGGCGGGTTCGAAGACCGAGACCCGGGCCGGTGGTGTGATGGAAAGCGCCTGGTAGATGGCTCGTTGTGCGGGTCGTAGCGGGGTGGTGTGGACGACCGTTCCGGCCGGGCCGGCGAGGGTGACTTGGGACAGACGGGACAGTTCGCGGTTGGTCCGGGGCCATCTTTGCCCGCATCCGCGTTCGGCGACGCGGGTCAGCAGCAGGGCGAGCCAGCAGATCAGCACATGCGCGCGGATGCGGTGTTCGAGCCGGTGGAAGACCGGGCGGAGCAGCAGCTCGGACTTCATGTCCCGGAATCCTCGCTCGGCCTCCAGCAAGTTCTTGTAGCCCAACGCGGCATCTTCGGTGCTGATGTCGGGATCGCTGGTGGCCAGCAGATACTTGCCGTCCAGGCGCTCTTCGGCCTTGACCTTGGCCCGGTCGATCACCAGGTGTCCGTTCTTCTGCTGGCGGATCTAGCGCGGTTGGGCTTCCAGCTCGGGCGGCCGCGACGCGTACCCATCGCCGCGCCCGGGATCAACCGCGGCGCCGACGAGCCGCCTCAGCTCGTCGGCAGTGATCTCGGCCCGCTCAGGCTCCGATAGCTCAACGGCGCGGTCTTGGTGAAGGTGACCAGCGCCAACCGGTTGAAGCTGTCGTCGGGCACCAGCCGGCGCTGGATCCAGATGGGCGGCCCGCTCGCATCGGGACACAGCTGCCGCCAAACCGTCGTGGCGTAGCTCTCCGCAACGTTGACCAGGGAGGTTCCTTCCTGCTCGGTCTGGGTGACCACCACAACGGGGCGAACCCCGGCGGCCGTCCAACAACTGGAGGCGGAAGGTCGCCGGAGCGTACCCAGGCCGTTCGACGGCGAACATGTGATTGTCGACGGTCCGTACGCGAGCGGCGGCGTGCCGTGCCAGAAGGGCCTCGATGGAACAGATCGTCATAGCGGCTCTCCAAGGCACGGCATCAGCCTCATGCTGATCACCCCTCCGTCACTGGTACTCGCGGTGAGGGCAGCCCACCCGTAGGCGGTCAGCCCTTGACGGTGAGGAGCGGGCGCAGCTCGGCCACCGGGTCCGCCACCCCTCCCGCGTGCAGGCTCGACACCACGGGTCCGATGTCCTTGTACGCCCACGGGGCTTCCTGCTTGAGGTCACGCCGCCAGGCCGCGATCACGTCCGCGCGGCGCGCCACGGTCGGATCGCGGTGGTCCAGCGGCGTGACCACGTGGAAATCCCGCAGGAACGCGTCGAGGTCACGGTCGCCGGCCCGTGCGGTGGCGCCGCGCGGGACGCGCCGTCCGGCGCCGTGGCAGGCGCTGGCCAGCGTGCGGGCGTTGCCGTGGCCCCGCAGCAGGTAGCTGGACGATCCCATCGACCCGGGCACGATCACGGGCTCGCCCCACATCGCGTACGGGCCGCCGGTCATCTGCTCGAGACCACCCGCTGGCGTCGCGCCTTTGCGGTGGATGACGCGGTCCTCCTCCTGCCAGAACAGGTTGTGCGGCGCGTCGTAGATCAGCCGCGCTGTCGTCTGACCGCATTCGGCGGCGAGCCCGGCCCGCATGGTGAGGGCGAGGAAGAACCGGTTGCCTGAGGCGAAGTTGGCGGCGTTGCCGAACGCGTCCAGATAACGGCGCCGGGCGGCGGCCGTACGCTCGTCCAGCAGGAACGGCAGGATCTGGTTGCGGGGCCGCGACAACCCCGGCGGCCAGGTCTGGCGCAGCCGATCCAGCGCTGTGGCGTTGGCCTGGTGCCCCAGCGACAGTGAACCGCTGTGCACCATCAGCACGACCGCGCCCGCTGTCAGGCCCCACGCGTACGCGGCGGCGGGGTCGTGGATCCGTGCCACGTACTGCAGCTCGGCGAAGTGGTTGCCGCCGCCGATGCTGCCGATGAGGCTGTCGTGGCTGGCGGCCGCGGTGCCGCCCGCGCTGGTGATCCAGTCGGCGAACGCCTCGGCGGTGCCGGTCGGGTGCGCCGGAGCGTGCATGCGGTCCAGGCAGTCCTCGGTGTCGGTCGGCTGGTGGCCCTGCCAGGGGGCGTCGCCGGTGAGCAAGAGCCCCGGGAGCCCGTCGCGCAGGAGGGCCTCCCGCTGGGCGGGTGTGAGGGCGATGCGGCGGCCGCCCTCGAAGAACAAGTGCCGCAGCCGCCGTTCCAGGGCGTCCAGGCGCGGCCGTACCTGCTCCAGGGTGAGCGAGGTGACCTCCAGCCGCATACCGCAGTTGACGTCGTTGCCGACCGCCTGCGGGAGTAGCGCGCCCTCGGTCTCGATGACCGTGCCGATCGGGATGCCCGCGCCCTTGTGGAAGTCGGGTGTGAGGACGAGGCGGGTCAGGCGGGGCGGCGGGCCGTCGTGGCCGGGTACGGCCTCGGCGAGGCGGGCGAGGGTATCGGCGGTCTCCAGGACGGACAGCACTTCGTCGACGGCCGCCGGTTCGAGGGGGACGCGCTCGTCAGCGCAGATGTCGACGGGGACGTTCCAGGAGTTCGGGAGAGTGAGCCACTGCTCGTCACGGCGGACGAGACGGCGATCCTGACGGATACGCATGATGGTGAAGTCCTTCGGGCTGCTGAAATGAATGGCAAGAGGGGCGCGCGGTGGAGGGCGCGCCACAGAAGACGACGGAACAGGACCGTCGCCACAGGCCTCGTGGGTCAGCAGCCGCGAGGTGAAGGCGTATCCAACCGTAGTGCGGCACGCTCCGCCCGCGCCACGGATTTAGGCCCTTCGCTCGCCGGGTAGCCCCGGTGCATTGCTGCACCGAGGCCCCCTCAGAGCGGCCCACGCCTGAAGAACGCGAGTTGGTCGCCCGGCAGCGGGCAGATCGGCGGTGGCCTGCTCGAACAGCTCACCGACGCGGCGGTGGAACGCCATCCGACTGGAGATCGACGAACCCGCACTGCCCGGATGAACCAGCAGACGATCTTCCTGCAGGCCCACGCCTCGGGCGCCATCAGGTCACGTGCGTGAGCGTCTTGAACCGAGCAGGGCCGCCACCATCGCGCCGAAGCCGAGGAATGGAAGGAGCCACCCGAGATGCCACGGAATCTCGGCCAGCGCCTCGGGGACACCGTTGAGGAAGATGCCGGCGCCAAGCACCGGAATGGCCCGAGCGTTGATGGTGGCCGTCTGCTGGTCCTTCTCCTTCAGCAACCGGTGGAGCTCCTCCAGCACGATGGCGTCGACCGCGCCGCACCTTGGCGCGCCGGTTGCGCTGGTCGAGCTCGGCAACGTCGAGGGCCAGGACCTCCTGCGCGGGCGGCACGGCGTGTCCTCACCGACCACGACCGCGTTCCAGGTGCGGGCCGGGTCCTTCATGGCATCGCACCCCCTCGTGAACCGCGGTCAGAATGTGGCGATCGGGTTGACCGGGCTGCCGGACGTACCGGCGAAGCGGACCGGCGCGACTGCGAGGTGGAAGTCCCACTGGCCGAGCTCGGCAGCCGTCGTCGCGCACACCTCCAGGTCGCAGTTGTCGAGCAGCCACAGACCCATCGCGACGAGGCTCACGGCGTGAACCGGCATCAACACGTCTTCGTACCCCGACGGCTGAACGTCCTGGGGGGTGTCAGCGCCGATCAGCGCAACCTCCCGTTCATGCAGCCACGGCAGGCAGGACGCGTGCCAGCCGGCCTGCGTGAAACCGCCGGCCTCACCGGCCTCGTGCCGGACGCGGCCATAGCCGGTCCGCAGGAGTACCGCATCGCCGGATCGCACCCGCACACCCTGGCGACGCTCGGCCTCCTCGAGATCGTCGGGAAACACCCCCTGCCCCGGTTCCAACCACGGCACATCGCGGACCCTCGCGATGTCCAGCAGGACACCACGCGTGATGATCCCGTTCGCCGCCGCCGTGACGGCCGCCCACGCCGATCCCGTTGCGGCGTCGACCAACGAGTGCGACCGCCCGTTGTACATCGTGCCGTCCCAGAAGATGTGGCACGGCGAGTCGACGTGGGTGAGGGTGTTGCCGTGGAACGTGATGCCGAGCCGCTCGGACGAAAAGCCCCAGCGCCGGTCGTTGCGGAATCCGGGTACCGGCATGTCCTCGGCACCCGGCATGTCGGCGGCGCACGGGCACGTCGTCGTCGACCGCTCCATGTCTTCCGGTACGGCAACCTCCCATGCGCACGACACGCTCCTGCCGTGGCGCACGGCCCGCGCCGCCGCCAGCCGGACGTCGTCAGTGATGTGGTTCAGAGTGCCGAGCTCGTCGTCGTCGCCCCACCGTCCCCAGTTCGACAGCGTGTTGAAGTAGCTGAGCACGTCGTCCTGTGTGGGCATCGGTCGCCCTGCCGTCATCCCAGCATCGACTCCTCCGGTCACGTGGTTCGAGGCACCGCAGGCAGGGTATCCCGCCCTCTCCTTTTGTGCGTAACGGGTGGTGAGGCACCTGCTGCGGCAGCGCCGCACCGCTCTGATCACGCTCACCGACCTGGGATACGAGGGTGCCCGGGAGATGTTCAGGATGCCGTTCAAGAAGCCCAAGGACGGCCGGCTCACCGAGCCGCAGCGCGCGTTCAACCAGCTCCTGCGAGGCATCCATGGAATCGGCGAACGGGCGAACACCCTGCTCAAGACCACATTCAAAGCCCTGCGCCGAGTCGGCCTCGACCCGAGCCGGATCACCCAGATCGCCGCCGCAGCCCTCGTCCTGCTTCAACTGGAGTACGGACGGACCGTGTAAGGCAATCACGTACCGCCATGAGCAGTTACAGGGAAAGGTTCACTCAGTAATCAAGGCCTCTTTGGTAACGACTCTGCTCGCCGCCGCTCGTCAAGGCGGCGGCGAGCCGCACAGAAAGGATGTGTGGGTGTCAGATAGCACTCACCCGTTCCCCGCCGACGATCAGCCACGGCAGGCTGCAGGCTCATGACGTGGCTCCGGTGAGCTGGGCGTGAAGGCGCTTGCACTCGTGGACGAAGCGGATCGTCCGGCGGCTGCGCGCGAACTCGGCGACGACCGGGATCTCCCCGCGCGCGCCGGTCCAGCGTGCCACGTCGGCGGCGAAGGCGACGAGTTCGGCGTGGGTCACGGTGATGCGCTGCCCCTCGCCCGGCAACATCCCGGGCAGCAGGGCGCGCAGGATGCGCCACACCTCGTGGTGGCCGCCGGCGTCGGCCAGCTCGGTCAGGGCCGCGATGGCGGGGCGGGTCTCCCGCCAGGTGCGGCGCAGCACCAGCGGGAGCTGGCGGCCGATCGCCTCGGCGGGCAGCTCGCCCCTTGCGGCCATGCTCAGGACCAGCGGGATCATGCCGGGCACGCTGTCGGCCAGGAGGAAGGCGAGGATCACTGCCGTGGACTCGCCCATCGGACCCTGGGCGATCTCCAGGCCGGTGATCTCCGTGGGCGTCACTCCCGCGCCCCAGCGGCCGCGCAGCAGGAAGGGCAGGAAGTTGACGGCCACGACCTCGCGGTGCGAGGGCAGCATGGCGGGCCACGCCCGGAGCGTGCTGCCGAACTCGTCGACCGTCCAATCGAACGGCTGACGCAGCAGCACCTCGTCGATCAGCCGATGGCCGGTCGGGGCCGTCACGCGCAACACCGGCTGCAGCCTGACCTCGGTGAAGTGCTCCGGTTCGCCGTCGCCGAACTCGACCATGGACGCGTCCACCATGTGGCGCCATACGTGGCCGCACTCAGGGTCGGCCATGCCGTCACCGGCGAGCCAGCGGACGGCCGAGCGCGCCGCCTCCGAGTGGACCTTGGCGGCCCGGTCGGCAGCGGCCTGGTGGCTGCCCCGGGGCAATCGCAGCAGCGCCTGCGCCAGGTCGGCCAGGGGCGGCTCCACTCCGGCGGCGGCGCAGGTCTCCAGCCGGTCGACCAGCACATCGGGGTCGAGGTGGCCGCTCATCCAGGTCGGCGTGGCCAGCAGCACGGGCGGCAGGGTGCCGTTTCGGAGGGCCTCGGCGAGTTCCGCGTAGCGGTGCAGCAGGAAATCGTGGGGCGGGGAGACGCGATTGGGGTGGGGCAGCTGGTTACGCCGCCGCCACTCGTCGTGCTCGGGCAACTCCTTGGGCATGAAGGAACGCAGCCGGGGTGGGACGAAGACGACGGTCACCTCCACGAGCGGCTCGCCTGGGCGTGGCGGGGGTACCCGCTCCTCCGCCCGCATCGCCGCGATCCGGGCGGGGTCCACGCCGAGCTCGGCCATGCGCTCGTAGGCACGGTCGAGGATGAAGGACGGCATGGCCTCTACGGAGTCGTCGTACAAGACGCCAGGCCTCGTCCGCGCCGGACGGAGGCGATCCGGCAGTCTGTCGTCGTAGATCTCCTCGTCCTCGTCGTCGGCGCCGTAATACCGCGGCTGCTCGACGTCGGTGGGGGAGCCGTACAGGTGGATCCGGCCCCTGGCGAAGGGGATCTGCCGGTCGCCCTCCTGGGCCACCGCCCCGTCCGGGCCGTCGTCGCTGGTCCAGGTGATGAAGAAGGCGCGCAGCGGGGTGTCGTCGTCGAGATAGCGGCCCGGCCGGTAGGCGCCGCCCACCATGATCCGCCGGGGCGACGGCTCCGGGGCGGGCTCCTCACCACGCGTGAGGACGCGTACTCGCACGGAGTGGCTCCCGTCGTCCCAGAACTTCTCCGGCCCGATCGGCGGTAGCTCCGGCACGCTGCCGGGGGTGACGAGCTCGGCGGACAGCGCCGACTGCCAGTCGTCGGGGTCGAGGCGCACCTCCCTGGACCGCCAGTAACCCTGGTCCTGCTCGACGTGGGGCTTGAGCTTGCGGCGCAGTTCCGACCGGTCGCCGGCGATCCCGGCGACGAAGGCCGCCAGCCAGCGCTCCTGGCCGATCCAGCGCTCGTGGTAGCCAGGGAAGATCGACGGCTCGGGGAACCGCCGCGCCTCCGGAACCTCGGGCAGCGGCGGGAAGTCCTTCTGCTCCAGCAGTTCCTCGACCGGGATCTCCCCGCCGAACCGCTCGGCCAGCTTCGCGCCCAGGCCGGCGGGGAGGTGGCGGACGCCGTCGAGGATCGCCTCGGCGTGGTCGGCGAACAGATCGGCGTATTTCAGGGTCAGCTCGACCGCGCGGTTGCGCACGTCGAAGGACTTGTGCGCGTACGCCGTGGTCAGCGCGGTCACGAAGTCGGCGGCCGCCTTGGGCGTGGCCAGGATCGCCTGGTCGAGCCAGCGCAGGCCCGTGGCGGCGAGCTTGGCCTCGTCCCGGAAGGTGAGCGCGTCGACCGCCTCGACCAGGTCCGCGTGGTCGAGCGGCATCGCCCCGCGCACCTGCCCGGCGGCCAGCTCGGCGACCGTGCCCGGAGCCGACGGCAACAGTCGCAGGTAGTCACGCAGGCGAGGCGCGGACTCCGCGGGCGTGGGGTCGAGGAGCGTGTGCAGCCGGACGAAGAAACGCAGGTCCTGCGCCTCGCCGCCACGCAGGAAACGCCCCACGCAACCGTCGAGCACCTGCTCCCTGGGCAGCTCGCGGGCGGCGGCGGCCAGCCAGCGGGTTGGCTGAGGCTCCAGCCGCTCGTCACGGAGGGCGCGGCCCGCGCCATCGGCGTCGAAGACACGAGGCAGCAGCACGGGGGTCAGCGGGTCACCGGACACGCTCGGCGCGGCCAGCCAAGCGGCCACCAGCGGATCGTGGTCGGGCGGCACGGCGCCGGACTCGCGCAGCAGCGCCACGGCCAGCGGCGCGATGCGGTCGGCGGGACGGCGCACCCGCCGGGCCAGCCGGACCGCGACATCGCGACGCCACTCCAAGGGGCGGGTGGCCGCCACCCGGCACACCTGGGCGACGTCGGGGTCCTCGGCCCAGCGGCGGTTGACGTCGCGGCCGGTCATCCACGTCACGGCGGCCGCCGGGCCGGTGATGACGCCGACACCGGTCAGCAGCAGCGCGCCGGCCAGTTCGTCGAGCAGGTCGCCGACCTCCCAGGAGGCCATCTCCTCGAAGTCGTCGGGATGCTGGGCGCGCACCTGCTCGGTGCGGGCGCGGCGCACCTCCTTGACGAGGCCGGGCAACCGCCCGCCCAGGTCGGCGCGCTCCTCCTCGGTGAGCCTGACCAGCCGGTCGGCCAGGCGGGTGACCTGGTTGCGAGTGACCAGGTCGCAGATCTCCGTCCAGAGGGTCATCGGGAGACCTCCACGGCGGCGCGGGCGACGATCCGGGCGGCCAGCACGTGTTTGCACGGCCCACGGGAGCCGCGATGGTCCCACCACCACTCGCAGGTGCAGGAGCCGTCGGTCAGCGAGACCCGGCGCGCGCCGCCCGAGGTGCGGACGGTGGCCAACTCGCCTTCGAGGCGCACGGCGCCCGCGTCGACGAGCTTGCGCGCCTTGGCCAGCCGCGGGTTGAGCAGGAACACGTTGTCCTTGTCATAGGGCAGCTCACGGTGGAAGTGAGCGGCCTCCGACAGGTCGTAGCCGACCCGGCCGGCGACGCCGAGCTGCGTCAGCGCGGCCCGCACCCGGTCGGCGGGGATGCCCGCTCGGCCGGCCAGCAGGCCGATCTCGACCTCGGGCTCGAAGTTGAGCAGCATCCCCACCACGTCGGCGTCGTTCTCGGCCTCGTCGGTGGCCAGGTCGTCGAGCACCGCGCCCTCGCCGGAGAAGCCGCGCCAGCGCTCGGGCGAGAGGGTGAGCGTGTAGCGCATGCCCGGAAGCTCCAGCTCCCAGGCGCTGGAGGCGGCGTCGGCCGGGCCGTACACCCGGAGGGACTTCGCGAAGCGAAGCAGCGGCAGGAGGGTGCCGAGCCGGTTGGGGCCGGCGAGCTGGACCGAGCCCGGAACCTGACGAGCGGAGACCTTCAGCTCCCGCCCCGCCTGCGCCACCCACACCGTGCCCTTCTTGGGCAGCCCGCGCAGGAACCGCACCGCCGCCATGCCAGTCAGCTCACCGCGCTGGTCCATGCCCGAGGCGATGACCTGCACCTCGGCGAATCCGCGTAACCAGCGTTCGGGCAGCGGCACCTTCTTCTCCACCACCGCGCCGTCCATCGTGGTCACGACCAGCTCGTCGAGGCCTACCCCCAGGTGCAACGGGTCACGCGCGCCGATGCGCGCCAGCGCCTCCCGGAGCGGCGCGTTCACGTCGACGTTGGTGGTGCCCCGGTCGAACACCTCGCCGTCGAGCGTGCCATTCAGCAGATCAAGCCGGGCATACACGCCGCCACAGGCCGAGAACGATTCAAACCGCAACCGGTCTCCGTTGCACGTCACCACCGGGTCCCGCACCCAGCCGGGCCGCGCCTGCGGCTGGTGGTAGCGGGCCAGCGCCACATCGGCGATGCCCAGCAGGCCCGCCGCGGCGGGGGCCGCCTGGGTCACCACGCCGCTGAAGAACCGGGGGGCCACGGCCGGGCCGGACAGGGCCCGCCCACCGGAGGTCGCCAATCCGAGACGACCGTCGACAAGGGAGGAGGGCGCGGCGTACGTGTACGCCTGCGTCGCTGAAGTCATGGCCGGGACGATAGATCGCCCCACCGACAAACCGGCGCGGCAGCGCATCGTCGTTCGTCCGGCGAGGGCGTGGATGTTCACAGTGATCTTTCATCTCCTCGGCATCGCAGGATCCGCCGTACGGTCGCCGCGCTGACGTGAAGACCAAGCTGCACCAACTCCTCAGGCAGACCCACGAGCCCACAAGGAACGGTCTATGGACCTCGAAGAGCACTACGCCTTTGTGGAGACAGCACTTCAACGAGCACAAGAGCTCTAAAATTCGAGCCATATGCCACCATTGCCCCGTACCGTTCCAATACGGCGCGAAACGATCCTCTCCCCCGTTCCCTGTACGCCCAGGCCCAAGATCGGCGATCCCCCGTGCGCCCCCGAGCGCGGGGTATCGACAAGCGGCCCGGAAAGGAACGGGGGATCAGAAGGCCGCAATGAGCCCTCGCCGCTTTCATTCGCGGCCGGGGCTCGGCGCGGTCAGCGCAGTTTGCCCGGGTCCACACTAGCCCCGGCCACCCTCGGCATTGTGCGGGCGTGTGGGGCTTTACGCCACCTGGACCCAAGCCTTGACGACATGGCAGCCCTGAGCGTCGCCGCTTGCGGTAGACGCTGGTCCTGGCGAGCCAGACACCTTGTTCACCCAGTGGCCAACGATCGTTCGCGTGTAGGGGTAGTGCGCGGAGTTGCACTTAGCGGCGACGCGGTAGGTCCCGAACCCGCTCCCGCACGATCCCCAAGCCACGTTGTTGTCCGCGATATCCGTTGCGCAATTCCATACTTCGGCGTGCGCCGAGGTGGCAGTACCTGTGAGGACCAGCGCGCCGGCTGCTGCCACAACCAGAGTCCTTGTGAATTTGCCCACTGCGCTTCCTTTTGTGCCTTTCAGCTTGGCGTACGCGCTTCATCCTCATGCCGCACGCAGTCCGAGAACAGGGCGCTAGGAGGGCATATACCGGCTATTTCGCGTCAACGTAAGCACCTGAGATCGGAGCCGGGCACGCCCTCGAACGCGTTACCTATCTGGGTGGTGTCGTCGCACGGGTCAGCCCAGCCTCGCGGACGCCTTTAGTCAGCACGTCGGGATGCGGGTATGTGCGCATGCTGTCCGTCTCACATCTGGATGTTGATGTCGCCGACGATGCTGTCGGCCCGGACGCCGACGCGGCGGCGCCCGACCTCATGTTGACCGTCCGGTCTTTGCCGGTCTTGCGCGGGGTTTCGGCGTCTCGGGGGTGGCGTCCGCCTGCGTCTCGTCGTCGCCGGGCGGCACGACGCGGCCGACCTGGACGGGGTGTAGCCCGCTCGCGATCTGGAGCCCACGCGCATATGGCGGCGGCGGTCACATGTTCGTTCCCGGCGGCTTCCGGGAACGGCTGCTGATCACGACCGTTGACCATCACACGCGGTCGTTGCTCGCCGGGACACCGGGAGCGGCGGCTGTGGTGCCGCGGACGATGAGACGCGGGGCGATGACGATTTCCTTGACGGCCACCGGCTCGCCCTCCAGTCGCGCGATGGCTCGCTCCACTGCCAGTCTCGCCAGGCCCGGGATGTCCTGCCCGACGGTGGTGAGGTCGATGTGGGCCAGGCGGGCCAGGCGGCTGTTGTCGAAGCCGACGACCGAGATCTCGCCGGGAACGGCCAGGCCGGCACGGAGAAACGTGTCCAGGACGCCCGTGGCGCAGCGGTCGTTGAAAGCCAGGACGGCGGTCGGCCGGGGACTGCCGTCGAGCAGGGCACGGGCGGCCGCCGCACCGTCCTCCTCGGTCAGCCCGCCGGGCAGGAGCCGGACCTGGCCGAACAGGCCGTGACGGCTCATGGCGGTGCGATAGCCGCGGCGCCGCTCGGCGGCGCCCGGCGCCCGGCCGCCGTCGATGTGGGCGATGTCGCGGTGGCCGAGGGCCACCAGGTGGTCGACGGCCTGACGGGCGCCTTCGTCGTCGGCGGTCCGTACGACGTCCACCTCCGCCGCCGTCCCGCGTAGCCGGCGGGCCACGGACACGACCGGCAGCTGGGCCGCGAGCTCGGCCAGTTGCGCGGCCGGGACCTGCGGGCCGAGGAGGATCAGGGCCTCGCAGCGATCGGCGAGCAGGGTCTCGACGGCGTGCCGCTCGTTGCGGGCGGCCGTGACGGCGCTGAGGGCGACCTGGTAGCCGGCCGGCTCGGCCGCGGCGTAGATGCCCTCCACCAGGTCGGCGTGGAACGGGTGCTGGAGCCCGAACTGCACTCCGAGCAGCCGTGAGCGGTTGCTGCGCAGCAGCCGCGCCCGCGCGTCCGGCCGGTAGCCGATCTCCCTCGCGGCCTGCAGCACCCGCTCGCGCGTGCCGGGGCTGGCGCCCTTGGCCCCGCGCATGACGATGGAGACCAGCGCCGTGGACACGTCCGCCCGTGCCGCGACGTCGGCCAGGGTTGGTCGTTTCCCCTCCGAGCGCGCGGGGGTTCGTGGCACTGCTGCCCTCCTTGGTGGAGCCGTCCTATGAAGGCGCTGCTGCAGCATACTGCAACGTTCTAATCACCGGCGCCGCACCCCTTGACAAGGCGTTCTGCCTGCTGGCCTACTTCTGAAAGACTAGAACGTTATAGACGAGCGGGTGACGATGTACACGTTGGCGGCCTGCGCCGAGATGATCTTCCTCGACCTGCCGATCCAGGAGCGGGCACGGCGCATCCACGACGTCGGCTTCCAGGTCGAGATCTGGGACTGGAGCCGGCACGACCTGGCGGCCCTGGAGCGTACCGGGGCGGTCTTCTCCTCGATGACGGGCTACCTCCGCGGCAGCCTGACCGACGAGGAGGGGGCGGCGGAGCTGCTGCGCACCGCGGAGGAGTCGGTCAAGGCCGCCGAGCGGCTGGGCTGCCCCCGGCTGAACCTGCACGGCACGGGCCTCGACGGCAAGGGTCTGCCGGTGGTGCCGGTGGCCGAGGCGACCGGCCCGATGTGGGTCGCCGCCCACCGTACGCTCACCCGCCTTGCCGAGCTGGGCGAGCGGACGGGAGTGGTTTTCACGCTGGAGAACCTCAACACCGCCGTCGACCACCCCGGCGTGCCGTTCGCAACGGCCGCAGACACCCTCGCCCTGGTCGCGGCCGTGGACCGGCCGGGGCTGCGGATGAACCTCGACCTGTACCACGCGCAGATCGGCGAGGGGAACCTCATCGAGCTGGTCCGCCGGGCCCACGCCGCGGGCCTGATCGGCGAGATCCAGGTGGCCGACGTGCCCGGCCGCCGCGAGCCGGGAACCGGGGAGATCAACTATCCGGCCGTCGCCCGTGCCCTGGCGGACCTCGGCTACGACGGCACGGTCGCCATGGAGGCGTGGGCCTCCGGCGACAGCGACCTCGCCCTGGAGCGCTTCCGCTCCGCCTTCACCCCTGACGACAGTACGGAGACATGCGCATGACTACCCGGCAGCCTCTCGCCGTCGGCCTCCTCGGCACCGGACGGATGGGCTCCTTCCACGCCGAGACCCTCTCCCACCGCCTCCCGGGTGTCCGGCTCGCCGCCCTGGCCGACCCGGTCCCCGGCGCCGCGCAGCGCCTCGGCGACCGGCTCGGCTGCCCCAAGGCGACGACCGACGTAGGCGAGCTGCTCCGCGATCCGGACATCGACGCCGTAGTGATCGTCACCCCAGCCCGCACCCACGCCGGCCTCGTCGAAGCGGCCGCTCAGGCGGGCAAGGCCGTCTACTGCGAGAAACCCATGGCGGTCACCCTCGCCGAGGCCGACCGCGCCATCACCGCCGCCGCCAAGGCGGGCGTGCCGCTGCAGGTGGGCTTCAATCGCCGCTACGACCCCGGCTTCCGCGCCGCCCACGACAAGATCGCCACTGGCGGCATCGGCACGCCCCAACTGCTGCGTTCCCTCACCCGTGACCCCAAGCTGGCCGACCCCGCCCGCATCCCGCCGTGGACGATCTTCCTGGAGACCCTCATCCACGACTTCGACACCCTGCGTTACCTCAACCCCGGCGCCGTGGCCGTCGAGGTCTTCGCCATGGCCGACGCCCTGATCCGCCCGGACTTCAAAGCCGGCGGCCTGCTCGACACCGCCGTGGTCACCATCCGCTTCGACAACGGCGCCATTGCCACCGCCGAGGCCAGCTTCCAGGCCGTCTACGGCTACGACGTACGCGGCGAGGTCCTCGGGTCGGCCGGCATGCTCACCGTGGGCGACATCCGCAGGAGCCACCTGACCGCGTACGGCCCGGACGGGGTCGCCGCCGAGTGCGTCACCTACGACCAGGACCTCTTCCGCGACGCCTACGTGGCCGAACTCGCCGACTTCACCGATGCGGTCCGCAGCGGGCGCACCCCCTCGGTCACCGGTGAGGACGCCCGCGCTGCCCTGTCCATCGCCCTGGCCGCCGTCGAGTCGGTCACCACCAGCGGCCCCGTCCGCATCAGCGATCTCGAACACCCGTGACCTCACCACGGCAGCCGATCGGCCGTGGATCCGGCGTGAGCGCCGGCACTGACCAGAGGCGCGGACACGGAGCCGGCAGAGCTGCAGACGTCCCGGCCGACCGCGTACCGCCGGGTGGGGCGGGGGATCGAGAAGGTCTGGCCGGAGTCCTCCGGGAGGCGGAGACGATGTCGCGACGGTCGTCACGCCCCACGGAGACGGTGTCCGGGTCAGGCGGACGGCTGCGGTGCCTCGGCGAGATCTGGTCATGGGCCAGGAGCGTAGGGAAGACGGCCACCTGCGCGACGGCGGCACGAGGCGCAGACGGCCGGCGTTCTGAGGGAGGTCAGAGGGTGGAGGTGAGCCCCTCCGCGATCTTCTTCAGCTCGGCGCTGACGGCCTCGGCGCCGGAGAACTCCTTGGCGTACGTGGGGCTGAACATGATCTCGGCGCGCTGCCTGTCGCCCATCCTGAGGAAGAGCGTGGGGGTGCCCTTCATCCCGTCCTCACCCACGTTCTGGATGACCAGGTAGCCGGTCTGGCCGCCGATGGTCACCTCCTCGCCGTCACCCTCGTCGCGGTACTGCTGGATCCGGTCGTCGACCTCCTGGACGGCCGATTCCTCGTACATGTAGATCTGGACGCAGTAGGAGCCGTTCTTGTCGCCATCGAAGTTGTACGAGGTCGAGTAGCGGTCGCCGAAGTCCACCGACCAGTTCGACCACTGCAGCCGCTCGGGTAGGTACCCCACCTTGACGTGCCCGAACGCCTTCCCGTCGCCCAGGTCGCCGAGCTCTGGCGGGTCGGACGGCACCGGCGGGGTGTCATCGATGGCGGGCGGCTCCAGCACCGTAGAGGTCGTGGGCTCCGGTGCCGCGGTGATCGTGGGCTCCTGCCCGGTCGTGGCCACCGAGCCGATGGTCAGGTACCCGATGGGCGCGGCGGCGGCGACGGCCACCGACGCCGCCACCGCCGCGGCCTTGGCCCTCTTCCGCTTGCTGCGGGAGGAGCGCATCACCCGCTCCGCCAGGTCGGGCGCGGCGTGCAGCCTCGCGGTCTCGTCCGCCATGAGCCGGCGGATCTCCTCCTCAAGCGTGGGCATTCCTGATCACTCCTTCCACTGATTCCCGGCCGAGCGCCGAACGGAGCTTGGCCATGGCCTTCGACGCCTGACTCTTGACCGTGCCGACCGCGCATCCGAGCACCTCGGCGGTCTGCGTCTCGCTGAGGTCCTCCCAGTACCGTAGGACGATCACCGCGCGTTGCCTGGGAGGCAGGGCGCGCAGTGCCTCCATGAGCACGTGGCGCAGGTCGGCGTCGGTCGCGTGGGCGGACGTCTCGGGCGGGTTGTTCATCGGGATGATGCTGAGGATCGCCCGGCGTCGGGCGCGGCTGATGGCGGCGTTGACGATGACACGGCGCACGTAGGGTTCGGGGCTGTCGTGGCGCACCCTGTCCCAGTTCCTGTACGTACGCTCCAGCGCTGTCTGCAGCAGGTCTTCGGCCTCTGTCTCGTCACCACAGGCGAGATAGGCCACCCGCAGCAGGCTCGTGGCACGTGCGGCCACGAAGGCGCCGAAGTCGTGTTCCACGCCGCTCACGGCTGTCTGTCCGATTTCACGCCTCCTAATACGCCTCGGCCGTCCCAAGCGTTGCCCGCCGGCGAAGAACATTTCGCGGGCAACCATCCGGCGGTCCCAGGCGTATTGCAGATCGTCACTTCGAATCCACGGAGGAACCATATGAAGTTCGCGATCGCACCGATTCGGCCGCTGATCTCCCTGGGCATCGGCCTGGTCGTGGGCGCCACCGCTCTCCTGGGCGCGCCGGCGGCGGCCGCGGCGGCTCCGCCCGAGGGCGCCTACTGGCATTCCAGGGCGCTGATGACGACCACCCACCCTTGGCGGTTCGGCTCCAAGCCGGACCCCTACTCGCTGGTCCAGCGGCGGATCTTGGAACGCTGGACCGCGCCCGACGGCAGGACGTGGGTCGGGTTCCGGGAGCTCGGGACGCTGCCGAAGACCGCGGCGGACAAGAAGGCGTGGCAGCGTGACGGCTCCCCGGCCAAGTGGAGCGAATCGATCGACGGCAAGACCGTGAAGCTGTCCACCGAACCCTCCAAGGGCAGCTTGAGCCCCGTACGGAATGAGAACTCGTTCCACCTCGCGATGCAGCGGCTGACGTACGACGAGGTCCAGCGCCTGCCCGCCGACCCGAACAATTTGAAGGACTGGCTCAAGAGGGCGGGTCAGGTCAGCCGCGTGCCGGTCGGCTCCCTCGACGGCTGGGTCACGAACACCCTGCCGGAGATCCTGCACGACATTCCCGCGCCGAAGGAGGTCCGCGCCGCCGCCTACCAGGCGCTGCTGACGATGCCGGACGTCCGCGCCGACGGCAACGCGAAGGACACCCTGGGCAGATCCGGCGCCGCCATCCTGATCGACAGGACGGGCAAGGAGAAGAACAAGGGCTCGGCCAAGATCAGACTGATCGTCGACACCGGCAAGATGGTGCTGCTCTCGCGGGACCAGACGGTCACGTTCAACGGCAAGACGCTCGGGGGCAAAACCTACAACGAGACGCTGGTCGAGGTCGGCTGGACCAACTCCCAGCCCGCCGTCCCAGCCCTTCCCTAGAGCGCTGAGTAGGTCTCGGCGACGGTACGGCGGTCGGTCGACTTCCTGGTCAATCACCGTTCGTGCGGCCTGCCATCCGCCCTTGCCGAGCTGGCCACGGACCGCGCCGCGGGGGAACTCACCGGTGTGGCGATCGCGATGGCGTTCTGACGCGGTACAGGTGGAGTGGGGTTGCGTTTGCCTCTCCTGGTGGCTGGAGCTCGCGCACGCCACGCGAAGCTCTCACAATGCCATGGCCTGGGCGGATGAAATTACCGGCAGGCGCACTGCCGGGGCCGATCAGGAACATGCTGTAGGACCAGCTATCCAATGCCCGTGGCGAAGCCGTCCATCATCTGGTCCATGGACTCGCCCCTCGCTGAGACCTAGGCACGAGGGCCGGTGTGCAAGACAACGAACAGCCCCCGCGCGCGGGTGCCATCCGGCATGTGCCAGGAGCCGGCGACGTGGCCAATCGCTTCCGGTGGAAGGAGTGGCGCGTTGCCCGGGGCGGGACGCAGGATCCGGTGCAAGCGGAGGGCCGTATCATGCGGTGCAGGCAGCTCAGTGCCCTCTTGGTCGTCGGTGGCAGTGGTGGTGAAGTTCGTGGGGGCGAGGCCGTCACCGAGGTAGGAGCGGGTGACCTCCCGGTCGGGGGTGTCGCTGGTGTTTTGGTCCTGGGCCTGGACCCGGCCCTCGATCAGGGCCGGCAACTGGGCGACCAGCACCGGGTCGTGGCAGCCGTCGTAGGCCCAGCGCCGCCCCAGCACCCCGTGCTCCATGGTGCCGACGAGGGCGTGCTCCGCCCCGTCGAGCGGGGCACCGCGATAGGTGAGCGGCACCAGGTAGCTGGTCGAGTGAGTGCCGGAGGTGTCGGTGACCACCATGAACTCGATCCCGACCTCACCCTGGGGGTCGTCCAGCCGGAAGCCGCCGGCCTTGGCCAATTCTGGTCCGCCCGTGCCGCCGTGGTACCACGGCCGGGAGGGGAGCCAGGAGGTGAGCAGTTCCAGCTTGGTCGGCTTGAGGGCGGTGTGGTGGATGACGGCCATGCCGAGGATTCTCTTCCGTTGAGCGGGGACGATCTTCAGATCTTCCCATCTGCTGGAAGAGCGGTTCTTCAGCCGGCAAGACCCACGAGACAGGCCTAAGAGCTACTAACAAAATGATCTAGGGTCGTGTCTCGGGTCCCCGTAGCAAACGGCGGAAATCCAACAGATTAAGGCCTGACCTGCGGGTTCTCGCGTTCCACGGTTCTTGTTGATCATCTCCGCTACGGTTCGTCACGATCCCTAACGGATGGAGGTCCCGCCTGACCGGTCACGCACGGCGGCGAGCGCGGCCAGTTCCTCGTGCGACCAGGTGAGGCGTCCCGCGCAGAGGTCGTCGACGACCGCGCGGACCCACTGCGCCTCCGCAGCGGTCACCGCACGCAGATATTCGATCTCCAGGATCGTGATGCGCGGCAGCCCGGCACCGGCCGCCAGGCTCGCGTCGAGCCTCGCCAGTGTCTCGGTAAGCGCCTGCTCGCGCCGGGTAAGGGCGTCGCTCAGCTCGCCGGGGAGGAGCATCAGCGCGCTCGACAGGGCCGCGGGGAACTGCGGGAACTCCTGCTTCGGCGTGCTGAGCATGTCGTCCAGCCATTTGTGCAGCGTCGCCCGGCCCTTGTCGGTGATCTCGTACGTGGTCCGCTCGGGGTACTGCTGGTCGCGCCCGGTCTCGCGGACCTTGACCAGGCCTTCCGCGACCAGCCGGTCGATGGTGCGGTAGAGCCCGGCTCGCTGTCCCACGTTGACGACCTGATCCTTGCCCCATTGCCGGAGCAGCCGCTGGATGCCGTACGGATGCAGCGGCTGGGACAGCAGCAGGGCCAGGACGGTCAGAGCGAGCGGCGAGCCGCGATCGAGAGCCACGCGCCTGATTCTAGCCTCACAGAAACTAGTTGACCTGAGACTAGTTGCAATGCAACTATGCCGCCATGGCGACTTTGAAAGAGACACCCGTTCTGATCGTCGGCGGAGGCTACGCCGGCCTGGCCTCCGCCCTGCTCCTGGCGCACCAGGGCGTGCGGTGTGTGCTGGTGGATCGCCACCCAGGCGCGTCGATCCTGGGCCGCGCCCGCGGCATCAACCAGCGCACCATGGAGATCTATCGGCCGCTCGGCCTGGAGCAGGCCGTCACGGAGGCGGGCCGCCCCTTCGCGGAGGAAGGCGGCGTGGCCCGCTGCACCACGCTCGCAGACGAGTGGCAGTGGATCATCACCGAGGATTTCCCCAGGGCGCTGCCCGAGCTGACAGCGGCCGAGTTCTGCATGGCCGACCAGAGCTCGGTCGAGCCGATCCTGGCTGCGGCCGCTCGCGACCGCGGCGCTGAGCTCCTGTTCAACACCCAGTGCACAGCCGTCGCCTCCGACGCCGACGGCGTCACGGTAGAAGCGGAGGACCGCGCCACCGGAGAGCGGCACACGTTCAGAGCCCGCTACGTGATCGCCGCCGACGGCTACAGCGGCACGATCAGGGAACGGCTCGGCATCCCCCGCGGCGGCTTCCGTCGCCTGCGCGACAACATCTCCTTCGTCATCCGCGCCGATCTGTCCGGCATCATCACCAAGCGAGCACTGTTCTGGATCATCGGCGGCCCCGGCACCGCAGCCTCAGGCGGGTTCATTTCCCATGCCCTGCCGAATCACTGGGGTGTGGCCCTGAGCTACGACCCCGCCGAGGAGTCGCCCGCCGATTTCTCCGACGAGCGCTGCGCCGCCGCAGCCAAAGCCCTCATCGGGCGCGACGTGCCGGTGGAGATCGTCAGCAAGGCGGCGTGGACGGAGTCGGTGGGCGTCGCCGACCGGTTCCGCGACGGCCGTGTGTTCCTCGTCGGCGACGCCGCCCACGTGTGGCCGCCCGCAGGCGCCATGGGCGCGAACTCCGCGGTGCAGGACGCGCACAACCTGGCGTGGAAGCTCGCCGCCGTGCTCGCCCGCCGAGCCTCCGACGCACTGCTCGACACCTACGAGGCCGAGCGTCGTCCCGTCGCGCTGGAACTGGCCGACCTGACCGTACGCAGCCAGGCGGCTAGGCTGAGCTCCCCTCCCGAGCATGATCCGATGGACGCGATCCTGTGCATCCTGGGCCAGCGATACCGGTCCACGGCGACGCTCGGGGCGGAGCACGAGACGGTGTTCGGCGACACCGTGGAGCAGCCCGCTCAGCCCGGGGTCCGAGCCCCACACCTATGGCTCGACCTGGACGGGCGTCGGATCGGCGTGCACGACCTGTTCCACGACTCCTTCGTCCTGCTGTGCGGGCCCGCAAGCGGCGAGGCCTGGGCGAGAGCAGCGGACAAGGTCGAGGGCCTGCGCGCGTACCGCGTCGGCGCGGACCTGATCGACCTCGAGAACGCCTGGCGGGAGCGCTACGGCGACGCCGCCGCGGTCCTGGTCCGTCCGGACGGCTACGTGGCCTGGCGCACCGAGGGCGCTACGGCCGACCCTGGGGCTCAGCTCGCCGACGCCCTCCACCGCGTCCTCCACTGACGCCCTACGAGACTGCACGGATCGTCGGCCGGGCTCCTCACCGGACCGCACAGTACGCACACGCTGCATCAGCAGGCCAGTTGGCGGCAGGGCATCGCGATAGCTGCTGACGGAGCAGGGCCCCGGCGAGGTGATGTTGACGGCATGGGTGTCCGTGTTCAAGGAGTGGCAGTCCGGCAATGCCGCGGGCCGTTTGGGAGTGCAGGTGGGTAAGTGAACATGCACGACCTTCGAGATCATGAGGTTCTCTACGCCAGATGATCACCTGAGAAGACCGTACCTGCTCCGTCATCATCGCCGTTCAGTGATGTCCTCTGCCACCTTGTCGAACAGGCGCCGATGGCCGCCTCGGCCGCCGACTGCGTCAGCCTGCTGGAACGCCTTCCAGCGCATCTCCGATCCTCGCGGCCCGCGCGGTGTCCGCCACACGCTGGCCTCGCTCTTGGCCCTCGCCTCGGTGGCCGTGCTGGCCGGATCGCGATCGTTCGCCGCGATCGGCGAGTGGATCGCCGAGGCACCCGCCCAGGTCATGGCCGTCCGGGGAGTCCGGCGTGACCCACTGAGCGGGCACTGGCAACCACCGGATGAGTCGACGTGCGGCGCGTGCTGGAGCAGATCGACGCCCAGGCTCCGCGAAGGCGGTGCCGACGTCGCTCAGGTCCAGGCCCTCCTCGGCCACGCCTCCCTCGACACCTCGGCTCGGTATTTCCGCGCCGGCACAGCCGAGCAAGCTGCCGTCGTCGACCGCGTCTTCGACTAGCGCTTCACGTGTTTCTCTCGGTCCCCGTAGCGGAGATGATCAACAAGAATCGTAGAACGCGAGAACCCGCAGGTCAGACCTTAATCCGTTGGATTTTCGCCGTTTGCTGCGGGGACCCCGTCTCGTGCGGCCACTGGTCGTTGATCTTCGTGTGAAGAAGGGCGAGCAGCTGCCGTGGATCGTGCCGGACCCCAGGAGCTGGGCTTCGGCTCCGGGATGACCTGCTGGCGGCGGCTGCGCCACCGCTGGGTTGGCACGATCGCGCTCCTGCACTTGTTCCGCCGCCTGCGTATCCGCTGGGAGGTCCGCGACGACATCCACGAAGCCTTCATGACCCTCGCCGCCGCGATCATCTGCTGGCGCCGCCTCGTTCGCTGATCTTTGTATTAGGACCTTAACGAGGCCATGCAACGAGACGAAGGGCCAGATCGCAGATCAACGACGTTGCAAAGCGAGCAGCTCTGAGACCGTGACGAATCGGTATCCCTGGTCACGGAGGCCCACGACTAGGCCTTTGATGGCCTCGCGAGTGTTCCGCCCGCTCGCGTACCAAGGGTGGAGCAAGATGATCGATCCTGGCCTTGTCTCCTCGCGCACAGCTGTGACGATCTCGGCGGCGGTGGGAGTCGTACCGGAGTCCGGCTCCACGTCCCACATGACCGTGTGCCTCTGGTTGTCGGCCAGATACAGCGGTAGGACAAGCAATTTCTTGCCCGTCGGCGGACGGAACAGGATCTCGCCGCGCTGCCCCGCCATCCGGATGGCCGCATCAGTGCGCTCAATCTCGCTCGCCACGGTGGATGGGGAGACGAACACCATCCGCCGATGAGTGTAGGTGTGGTTGGCGAGCTCATGCCCTTTGCCGGCCAGCGCCTGCGCGTCCTGCAGCCGAGCCTCGACCTGGGAGCCGATGACGAAGAACGTCGCGCGGACACGCTGCTCGGCAAGGATGTCGATGATCTCGGGGGTGTGCTCGTCAGGGCCGTCGTCGAATGTCAGGGCGACGACCTTCTCGTCGGTGGCTACGCGGTCGATCAGGTCTCCTGCCAGTTGTAAGGTCCGCGCGTTCATTAGCTGATACAGGCCTATCGCTCCTAGGAGGAGGATGGCGAGAAGAGCCGCAAGAAGCTTGAGCCATCTTCTCCGCACGGTCGTTGCTGCTGCGTTCATGGGTGATCATGCAATCACAAGCCCGGGAACCCCGTAGCCGCGTCTACACACAACCAAGGGCGGGAGCCGCCCACGCAAGCATTCTGTTATGACTTGTAAGGCCCGGGCCCTCGGAGCGCGTGCTTCCGGCCGTCGTGCCTGTTTGCCCTGGTCCTGGCTTCTCGTCGGCGTCTACGGAAGGCCGTTCTGGGGAGCCGCTGGTACGGACGACTTTGGATCGAGGCGGACCGGCCTGAACAGCAGGAACGTCACCGACCTGCTCGCTCTGCGACATTGCGCATGCTGACCGCCGTGACGCCCCGCTCGTCGGCGTGGGCCACCGCTGCCTTGATCACGCGCTGTCGGCTGAGCGGTGGGTGGGAGGGGTGTCGACGCTCCGGCACCCGGACCTCTTTCTGCAGCAGACCCCTTGCAGGCTTACGCTTGTAAGGGTAGCGTCGACAGCGTCCTTACAGGCGTAAGGGAGAGCGAGGCCGGCCCGCGCCGACGGATACGGGAAAAGTGTTCATGAATACAAGCAGGCGGGCAACCGCAATTGCGGGCGCACTGGTCATCGTGGGCATGATCGCCGGTGTGCTAAGTGTGGTTCCCGCTCTTGAGGAGCCGAACTATCTCGATGCCATTTCTGCACATGAGGGCCAGGTCATCGTCGGTGCAATTTCTCAGTTCATCATGATCCCCGCCTATGTTGGGTTTGCACTGTGCCTGTATCCGACATTGAGGATGGAGAATGAAGCGCTCAGTCTGGGCTTCCTTGGATTCAGACTGATCGCGGCGACGTTCCATTTCATAGGCGTGATTTTCTTGCCTTTGTTTCTTGTGTTGGGTCAGGAAAATGCCCAAGCCGGCGCTTTGGGTGCATCCCACCTGGCGGCCTTGGGTGAGTTGCTGCGGACAGCGCGCGACTTGGTTAATCATGTCGCATTGATCATCTCGCTGAGCCTCGGGGATCTCCTGTTTTTCTGTATTCTATATCGGTCGAGATTTGTCCCTCGTTGGTTATCCGCGTGGGGACTTGTCGGGGTCGGATCAGCTATGTTGGCAAGCTTCTTGGTACTGTTTCGCCTGGCTGATGTCGTCACGCCACTCTACCTAGCCATAAATGCACCACTGGCCCTACAGAGTTTGGTCTTGGCCATGTGGCTGATCACAAGAGGATTCGATACAAAGACATTGACTACGGGCCACCAGCACGACGGCCGGCGCGGCTGACGTGCACGTCGTCGCAACTTGTTGCGACGGCTGTGGGTGCCGAGAACTCGGTCACGTCGTGCGACCTGCAGATACTCGTGTATGAGTCGCCGGTGTGATCACCTTGCCTGTCACCATGTCGACCAGGGGCGGTGCCAAGGCCTCAGCATGTGATGCCACCCGCGTGCCGGCCACGTCCAGTGCGTGGGCCTGAGCCTCCGCCGGCGGCATACCTCTGCGCCAGTGCTGTGGTGCGGTGAACACCTCGACGCCGCCGCTGACTGAAAGCCATCGGAACGGTTCCACCTTCGAGCTTCACCAAGCCGCAAATGAAAGTTTCAGAGGACGCTGCAACTCGGGCTGCCTTCAAGAGGGCGATTTGACCTGCCCGGATGGCGAGCCGAGGGGGTGTTCCGCCTGTCCGGGACTTCTCATCTCCGCCACCTTGTGCTTCACTCCAAGCGCACTTGGGAAAGCGCTTACCCGTTGCAGGTGAGCGATTTGGTGTCCGGCAGGCCCGCCTGTCTGACGAAGGGAGCTTGAGTGGCCGGCCGCGTCGGCAGACGACTCGATCCCGTCCTCCGCCTTCCTGCGCCCGTCCAACGGCGCCGACGCCGGCGCACGGATTCAACCTCTGCGGATCCACATCTCTCAGTACGACTTCGCTCCTCGACCGCCCCAGAGACAACATCGCCGGCACGCCCTTGACCGTGATCGGCCGGTAGGTGATGTTCACCATCCCGTCGGCGGCCGGAGCCCGTATCCCAGGCGCTGACGTGACCCGTAACAAGCCCGCTGGTG
Organism: Nonomuraea sp. H19; assembly: GCF_052068215.1. Lineage (NCBI taxonomy): Bacteria > Bacillati > Actinomycetota > Actinomycetes > Streptosporangiales > Streptosporangiaceae > Nonomuraea > Nonomuraea sp. H19. The sequence continues at coordinate 41,855 of NZ_JBQHCV010000040.1, forward strand.
CGGGCCCTGCAGCAGGCCCGCCGCATCGACCGGACAGAGCAGAAAGCACCCAGCATTCGAAGGCGAAGGTGAGACAAGCATGAGACGAGCAGTCGCATTGCGACTCCAGGCGGCGCTGACCGCGGCGGCCATTGCGGCCGCGGTCGCGGTGGCTCTACCGGCAATCCAGGCGTCGGCAGCGTCCGGCAGCGCCACCGGCTACGCGACCGGCAACGGTGGGACCACCGGCGGCGCGGGCGGGCAGACGGTGAGGGCCACCACGGGGACCGCGATCCATGCGGCCCTGTGCAGCCGAGCCAGCAGCAGCACCCCGATCACTATCGAGGTCGAGGGGACCATCAATCACGGCAACACCAGCAAGGTGTCGGGCGCAAGCTGCAACACCGCCGACGGCCTGATCGAACTCAAGCAGATCAGCAACGTCACGATCATCGGTGTCGGCAACGGGGCCGTCTTCGACCAGCTGGGCATCCACATCCGCGAGGCCAGCAACATCATCATCCAGAACGTCACCGTCCGGAACGTCAAGAAGTCTGGCTCGTCCACGTCCAACGGTGGCGACGCCATCTCCATGGAGAGCAACGTCCGCAACGTCTGGGTCGATCACGTCACCCTGGAAGCCTCCGGTGGAGAGCCGGAGGGGTTCGACGGCCTCTTCGACATGAAGAACAACACCCAGTACGTGACCCTGTCCTACAGCATCCTGCGCAACTCCGGCCGCGGCGGGCTCATCGGGTCCAGTGAGAGCGACCTCTCGAACGGCTTCATCACCTTCCACCACAACCTGTACGAGAACATCGACTCCCGCACGCCCCTGCTGCGTGGCGGCATCGCTCACATCTACAACAACTCCTACGTGAGCCTGCACGAGTCCGGCATCAACTCCCGGGCCGGCGCTCGCGCCAAGGTGGAGAACAACTACTTCAAGGACTCCAAGGACGTCCTGGGCACCTTCTACACCAGCGAGGCCGGCTACTGGCAGGTCAGCGGCAACATCTTCGACAACGTGACCTGGTCCAGCCCCGGCAGCGAGAACAACCCCGCCGGCCCCAACCCGCAGTCCAACACCTCCGTCAGCATCCCGTACTCCTACAGCCTCGACGGGGCCGGCTGCGTGCCGAGCATCGTCCGCCAGACGGCGGGCGCCAACAAGGGCCTGCAGGTGTCGAACGGCAACTGCTCGCCCCAGACACCGACAGCGACACCAACCAGCCCCACCCCGACGGCCAGCCCCACCCCGACGAACAGTCCCACGCCCGGCGGGAGCAACCTCAGCATCGGGGCCGGCTCCGACGGCTCCAGCAAGGCCGACGGTACGAGCTACGGCAACGTGCGGGACGGCAACATGAGCACCTACTGGTCACCAGCCGGCTCGACCGGTGACATTTCCATCAAGTGGAGCTCCGCCAAGACGGTGTCCAGGATCATCATCCGTGAGGCGTCAGGCTCGGCAGGCGCCATCGGGTCCTGGCAGGTCATCAACGGCAGCACTGGCGCCGTCCTGAAATCCGGCAGCGGGGCGGGCGACATCACCTTCGCCCCGACCTCGCTGAGCAAGATCACCTTCAAGATCGCCAGCTCGACCGGCACGCCGAAGGTCGCCGAGTTCGAGACCTACGCCGGGTAGTAGACCCGTCCCGCCGCCCTGTATCGCTCCATGACTGAGCGCAGGGTGCTTGATGCGCGGTTTGACCACGGAACGTGGTAGGGGCAAGATCGCGGACACACCAGAGCGGCGCGCGGCGGCAGTGGGCAGAAGCAGGCATGGCGTCATGGGCGAGACCCTTAACAAGCGGGTCCCGGGTTTCGTTCCTGGCGGCGCACCCGGGAAGCCTCAAGTTCAGACGCGCACCACCGCGGTGTGGGCGTGCCCGCGGCTGCCACCGACTTCCACCTTGACCGCGCGCTTGGCCTTGCGCACGCTGCGGTCGCTTTCCTCGACCGATTTCACTGGCCAGGGCAGCGTGATCTTCAACTCGTCGGCGGTCCTCGACGGGTCGGAGACCGCGAGCCGTACCCGCTTGTGGTCGCGGCGGATCAGCAGCGTGCATGGGCCGTCGGCGGCGAGCGGTCCATCCGCGGTCTCGACGGTCCCCGCGCGCCAGAAGACGGCGGCGAGCACGTTGTTGCGGGAAATGGCCTGCACCGCTCCGGAGTTGGCGAGGATCTCGATCCGCCGGCCGTAATCCGCGGTCTGCGCGATGGAGGCGTCGGGCAGTACGGCATAGGCGTAGCGTGCCTTGCGCGGATCGACGCCGTGGTCGATGAGGATCGTCGTGTAGTGCCTGGTGACGGGGGTCTTGTCGCCTCCGGTGGTGGCACCCTTGTCGATGTCCCGCCAGCGGCCGGTGCGCTTCTTGCGGATCACCTTCGCGTCGGCGCCGTCGAGCAGCGCGTAGCCGGCCACACCGGACAGGTGGACCCAGCCGTCGCCCCGGGTCAGCGGCGGATGCCTGTCGTGGGTGTTGCGGTTCTCCACGATGGTCTCGATGCGGCGGCCATCGGAGGCGGCGATGCCGGTGCCGAGGGCGATCACCGCGTCATCGAGAAGGAACCACGCCTTCTTGGCCCGCAGCGAGGAGCCGTCGGCGATCAGCTTCATGGCTGCCACGCCGTACTCGCCGTCGAGTGCCACGCCGCCCGCCCACGGGGTGGGTGGCAGGCGACGCTTGTCGTGCGGGAGATTGGCGCGTCTGCGGGTGTCGACCGTCGTGCCCGGCAGCCGGTACGGGTCGATCGTGGGCCACAGGTCATCGTTCCAGTGGGTGAGGTCGCCGGTGTAGAGGTAGGTCATGCCGTCGCCGGTGTACCAGCCGTGCAGGTTCTCCCGGTTCATGGCCTCGGCCGCGCCGATGCGCTCCGAGCTCATCGCGATCGCGTAGGCCCAGGTGGGACGGCGGTGCACGATCCGGTCCATGTCGGCGAAGACGTACGTGCCCGTCGTGCGCGGGCCGACCGGCACCGAAGGGTCCTCCAGCAGGGCCTTGGCCCTCGCGACGCTCGCCAGCGGTGCGAGCGTGCCGTAGGGGATGGCCTGGTTGCGGGTGAGCCAGCCTTTCACCAGCGGTCGCCAGCGCCGGGCATGGCGCTCGGGTGCCGCCTCCAGCAAGGTGAGGATGGCCTCGACCGCTTTCTGCCCCGAGTGGTAGTCACGGTGGCCCTGCACCGAGATCTGCCGGCCGCGGACACAATCCATCATCAGCCCGTCGAAGACGAACGGCACGAACGAGCGGTCCACGATGTCGTAGACGTTCTCGATTCCGGTGATCTCCCACGGTGACCTCGCGAGCATGGCGATCAGCTTGGCCACGCTCTCCAGGTAGTCCACGCCGTAGCTGCCGGTGTAGGGGTACACGTCGTGCTGGATGAACGACCCGTCACGGTAGAAGCCGTCGCCTGGGCCCGCGGTCGGCCGCAGCAGGTCGGAGACCGCGTTCCTGGCCCGCTTGATGAGGCGTGCGTCGTGGGTGAGCACTCCGCGCATCGCCACCGCCATGGCCTTGCCCGCCCGGTTGGCGCCGGTCTCGACGACGCCGGGGTGGCTGACGCGGCGCTCTGGGTCGGGGCACCAGTGGCGCAATGGGCGCAGCCAGCGCTCGAGGCGGTCCTTGGGCAGGCCGTCGTACAGCAGGGCGCAGGTGTCGGTCAGCGAGCGGGGAACGCCGATTTCCCACCAGTACCAGTTGCTGCCCCGCCGGTCGAGCCCCTCGTGGTAGGCGTGCTCGTACAGGAAGTCCAGCGCCCTGACCGCGGTCTCGGCGACCTGACTGTCCCGGTGCATGGCGGTGCCCGGCGTGGCCCAGCCCAGCGCTAGTGTGCGCATGCGGTTGTAGGCGCGGTTGAAGTTGCCCGTCCGGGGGTCATCAAGCGGCAGGTCGGGCCACAGGCTCGGGCGGCCGGGGGCGGGCTTCAGCTTGCGCAGCACCGCATTGGCCGAGCCCTCGACCGCCTGCGTCTTGTCGGTGTAGGCGGAGTCGTACGACCCGCTGGCCAGCAGGCTCACCCACCGCTCACGCGCGGCGTCGAACGCGGCGGTGCCGGCCGCCTCGGCCGGTCTGTCCCACAGGGCGAGGCCGGCCACGGCCGCGGCGCTCAGCAGGGCGGACCGCCGACTGAGGGGGTGGGTCATAAAGGCCTTTCCGACAATCGGGCGAATATGAGATGAAAAGATCATATATCGACAGGCGGGTGGATTATTTCGACACTGCGACGGTGCTCTTCTGCTCGCCCGTCGACTCGGCCGGGGCGCTGAACTGAGTATGGGCGGCTGATCGGCTACGTCTCCGGTACTCGGTGGGCGTCAGCCCGACCAGCGTCCGGAAGCGGCGGGCGAAGTACGTCGGGTCGTCCCAGCCGACGGCGGCGCCGACCCGAGCAGCCGGCAGGGCCGAGTGTGCCAGCAACGTGGCGGCGCGCTCGGCCCGCAGCCGGGCGAGGAAGCCCAACGGCGTCAACCCGACGTAGCGCCTGAACAGCCGGCCGAGATAGGCGGGATCCAGGTTGACCGCCCGGGCGAGATCATCCAGCCGCCACGGATGGGCGGGCGTCGCCTCGAGCCGGGCGACGGTGGCGGCGACCGCGGGGTGGATGGTGGACTCAATCGTCTGCCGTTCGGGGTCACGGCCGTCGGCCAGGACGCCGAGGACGGTGATCAGCCGGCCCAGCACCCGGCCGGGCCGGCGCTGATCGGCTCCGAGGTCCCGTTCGAGCAAGCCGATCTCCGCGATGGCCTCCTCGGCGGCGGCCGGATCGACGGCAGTGACCGCCACACCATGCGTGCCGGATGCCACCGGATCGGTCCACAGCATCCGGCGCAGCATCGGGATGTCGTACAGCGCCGCCAGTTCGGCTCGTAGCGCCTGGGCGGACAGGCAGCAGTTGGCGACGGTCAGGTCGGTGCAGTCCCGGAACCCGTGCCAGGCGCCGGGGCGGAGCACGATGACCTGCCCGCGCCGCAGCGGGTGCTCGCCTCGGCTGGTCACGTGCCGACCGTGACCGGTTCCGATCACGGCGATCTCGAGGAAGTCGTGCGCGTGCGGCTCGATGTCGAGATCCAAGTGGTGGACACCTGCCAACACCGGGTCCCCGGCGAACAGCGCGTGCTCGTGCAGCGTGGCAGGCATGTCGGGATCGTACGACTACTCGCCGAGATCGGCCTAGCCCATGGCGGCACACCACGACGACGCTTGCAGTATCCCAACGGCAAGAACCTCGGAGGTCAGCGATGACAACGACCACGACCGGGCAGTCCGGCAGCGACGTCGGTCCCGACGGCCGGGTGCCGGACGAGCTCGTGGCGGCGTACCGCGAATACGGTTTCGTTCGAGTACGAGGCGTTCTCGAGCCCGACCAGATCGAGCGCTTCCGGGCCAGCGCCGAGGTGTTCCTGGAAGCGCATCGCGCGGAGAGCCTGGAGAAGCAAGGCGTCTTCAGCCAGCTGGTCAACGTCTGGCAACACGACCAGACGTTGCGGGAGCTCACGTTCGACCCGCGGCTCGGCCGGATCGCCGAACAGCTCGCCGGGTTCTCGCTGCGGCTCTGGCACGACCAGATGCTGGTCAAGGAGCCGCACAACAACGCCGCCACCGAGTTCCACCAGGACCGCCCGTACTGGCCGCATGCGGGCGACCGGCTCCCGCTGTCGGCGTGGATAGCGCTGGTCGACGTTCCCCCGGAGCGGGGCTGCATGACCTTCCTGCCCGGCACCCAGCAGCGAACCGGCCTGCGCCCGCAGGACCTCCACCGCGAGGAAGACCTGTTCGCGATGGACCCGTCCCTGCGCTGGATCCCCCGCGTCACCGTGCCGCTCCGTGCCGGCGACTGCACCTTCCACAGCGGCTACACCGGCCACATGGCGCTGCCCAACCGCACCGACCAGGCCCGGCTCGCGCACGTCACCATCTACATGGACGAGGCGACCCGCTACAGCGGGACCGAGCACATCGTGACCGATCCTCTCGGACTCGCCGTGGGCGACAGGTTGGACGGCGACACCTTCCCCCGGCCCTGGGCGTAGATCGGCTGGTGCCAAGCGGGTCTCGCGAGTGGCAGCGCCGGCGTGGGCGCGAGGCCATGAGCTCGCGGCTCAACCGAAGCGCGCCCTGACCATCCTGGCGGGGGTTGTTCTACCGAGCTGACGTGGCCGCCATCTCCTGGGAACGGGCATGGCCAGTCTGCCGGACGCCGCGCCGCCACACGTCGGCGATGTTGCCGACGGCGGTGACGTCCCGGGTCGGGTCACCGTCCACCAGCAGCAGGTCGGCGCGCAGTCCCGGGATGACGCGGCCGCGGTCGGCCAGCCCGAAGTGCCGAGCGGGCAGGCTGGTCGCGGCGGCGAGCGCCTCTTCGGCGCTGATCCCGGCCTCCGTGAGCAACTGCAACTCGCGGTGCATCCCGGCGCCGTGGGCGGGGACGAACGGGGTGGCATCGGTCCCGGCGAGCAGCGGCACACCGGCTTGGCGCAGGGCCTGCACCGCTCCGACGGCGTTGACGGAGCTGCCGGGGCGGGCGCAGTCGGCGGTCTCGACGTGGTGAGCGGTGATCGCCTCGAAGTAGGCGAGCGTGGTCACGACGAAGACCTCTTGGGCCCGGACCCGCTCGGCCAACTGATGGGAGGCCGGGTCGTCCGGGGCGAGGTCGGTCCACACGTGGGCCAGACCGTCGACGCCGGCATCGAGTGCGATCTTCACTTCGGATGCGGTGATCGCATGGGCGATGACCCGCAATCCGGCGTCGTGGGCCGCGGCGGCGAGGGCGGCGGCGGCTTCCGGCGTCATGACCGGAAGGTCGGCGCCGTGCACCGCACCGTCGTCGATGACGATCTTGATATAGTCGGCCCCTTCGTCCAGCCGGGCCTGGACGAAGGCCGGCGCCTGCGCGGGATCGGAGACGAAGTCGATCGTCGCGGGGTCGAAACCGTCGAGGACGGTGCCGGACAGGGCCGCGAGCAGCTGGGTCGGGTGCCCGCCGGGTGCGGTGGCCAAGGTGCCCGCGCTGCGAAGATCGGCCACATCGTCGTTCTCGGCGGCCAGCCGCCGCTGCCCCGCGAGAATCTGCGGCAGGCAGAACATGTCGAGTTCGGTGGTGACCCCGTACCGCAGCGCCTGGGCGAGGCTGCCGTCGAACACGTGCGTGTGCGCGTCGATCAGCCCGGGCAGCAGCGTCTTGCCCGCCCCGGCGACCTCGACGTCAGCCCGGCGGCCGCCGTCGGCGCCGACCGCGACGATCAGATCGTCCTCGATGACCACATCGGCCTTCGCGACGATTTGCTCGCCGTCGAACACGCGGACGCCGCGGATCAGTGTACGCATCGAATTTCTCCCCTTGAAGCTGTAGATCCCTGGACGCCACCAAAGAGGGATGCCGGCCGCCGGCTGTGACATCGTCCCGAGGAGCCGTGGCATAGATCACATCTCAGGCGTTCATGTCACACTCCCGACGTGACGGGACTCTTCGGTCGCGACAGATGAGGAGGCATGCCATGACGTCGACCCCACCGCACGCGACCGGCGACGCCGCCACCGAGCAGTTCTTCGGTTATCGCGAGCTGCTGTTCTCGGTGGTCTACAACATGCTCGGCAGCGTCGCCGACACGGAGGACGCGCTGCAGGAGGTGTGGCTGGCCTGGTCCGCCCGGCACCGCAAGCAGGACGCCGGCCCGGTCGAGAACGCCCGGGCCTATCTGGTGCGGATCGCGGTGAACCAGGCGCTGGCCCGCCGCGCGGACCTGAGCCGCCGCCAGGAGACCTACGTCGGCTCCTGGCTGCCGGAACCGCTGGTCGTGGCCGAGGACAACGTCACCGGCACCGTCGAGCGCGCCGAATCGTTGTCGATGGCGGTGCTGGTGGTGCTGGAGAGCCTGTCACCGCTGGAACGCGCGGTGTTCGTGCTGCATGAGGTGTTCGGTTTCGGCCATCCGGAGGTCGCGGGCATCCTCGACCGTACGCCGGCGGCGGTCCGTCAGCTCGCGGCCCGCGCGCGCCGCCACGTACATGCGCGCCGCCCCCGTCACCGGGCCGAGCCGGACATCCACGCCCAGGTCACCGAGCGGTTCGCCGCGGCCGCCCTCGGCGGCGACCTGCGGGCCCTGCTCGAGGTGCTGGCACCGGACGTGACCTTGTGGACCGACGGCGGCGGCAAGGGACCCGCCACCAGCCGGCGGCCCGTGCACGGCCGCGACCAGGTGGCTGCGCTGTTCATGTCGGTCGCCGCGACGCTGCCCGCCGACGGGCTGGAGATCCGCTACCGGCGGGCGGGTGGTGACCCGTGCGCGCTCATCTTCTTCGGCGACAGCCCGCGCGGCGTGGTCATCGTGGATCTCACGCCCGGCGGCGACCGGATCGCCGGCATCTACTCGGTCACCAATCCCGACAAACTTACCGGGATCAGCTGATGCAGCGTCTTCAACCCGCCGTCGCCGCAAATCTGCACGATCGTCCCGCCCGGTGACAGCGCCAGCTCGTACGGCCCGGGCGTCGGAGCCGTTCAGCAGCCTCAGACAGTAGCGGGCGCGGGCGACCCGACCTGCGAGAGCAACACGACGCTCCCGCCGAACAGCAGCACACCGAGGGGAACGTGGAACTCGGGGGCGGGGCCTCGCCGATCGCCGCTCCGGCCATCGACAAGACCAGCAGGAACACGCTGGTGATGAGGAATCGCGGTGAGCCGCCGCTAGTTCAGGTGGTCTTCCCCGGCTCGCCTTTCGCGAGAGCCTCTCTGGACTTCTCCCACTTGTCGAGGATTCCGCTCAGCTCGTCTTGGATGAAGCGGAAGAAGTCTCGCATTTCGCTGAGCCGGGCGCCGGCGGGCGTGTCCGGGCCGCCGAGTGCCTGGACTCCGTCGTTGGCGAGATCGGCGATCACCTTGTAGACCCCGCCCGTGGTGGTGGAGGAGAGGTACCAGGCGTTTCCCTGCATGCGATAGAGGTCGCGGCGTGACCCGGGAACCGGGCGCCGCTCCAGCAGGCCGACCTGGATGAGGTAGCGCACCGCTCCTGAGATCGCCGACGGGCTGACCCCGAGCCGGTCGGCCAGTTCTCCTGCGGTGAGGGTGTCCTCATCGGCGCTCATCATCGTCAGCAGCACGCGCGCGGACATGCGGGGGAAGCCCCAGTCCGCAAGCAGTCTCGCGGTGCTCTCGATGAACTGGCCTACGGCTTGCTCGTCTCTATCGGCCACGGATCCACACTCCTCGCTGGCGTACCGTCCCTGCGCGCTCTGTCGCCCACTTTATAAGATTCACTAGCTTCACAACTACGTGAAACGTGAGTATGTTCTGAAGCATGACAACGGCTATCACGATCAGTAGTCTGGTCAAGACCTTCGGCCGGACTCGCGCACTGGACGACCTGAACATGTCCGTGCACACCGGTGAGGTCCATGGCTTCCTCGGCCCCAACGGGGCCGGCAAGTCCACGACGATCCGCATCCTGCTCGGCCTGATGCGCGCCGACTCAGGGCAGGTCAGACTCCTGGACGGCGACCCCTGGAAGGATGCGGCCGAGTTGCACCGCCGCCTGGCTTACGTTCCCGGCGACGTGTCGCTGTGGCCCAACCTGTCCGGGGGAGAGGTGATCGACCTGCTCGGCCGGCTGCGCGGCGGTCATGACGCCAAGCGACGTGCCGAGCTGCTGGAGCGATTCGAACTCGACCCGCGCAAGAAGGGCCGCGCCTACTCCAAGGGCAACCGGCAAAAGGTCGCCCTGGTCGCCGCGCTGAGCTCAAACGCCGAGCTGCTCATCCTCGACGAGCCCACGTCCGGCCTGGACCCGCTGATGGAGGCGGTCTTCCAGGAATGCATCAGCGAAGAACGCTCTCGTGGGCGGACCGTGCTGCTGTCCAGTCATATCCTGTCCGAGGTCGAAGCGCTGTGCGACCAGGTGAGCATCATCCGCAGCGGCCGGATCGTGGAGACCGGCACCTTGGCCGACCTGCGCCACCTGAGCCGCACTTCCATCACCGCCGAGGTCTCCCGGCACGTGCCCGGCCTCAACCGCCTGCCCGGTGTGCACGATGTCCTCGTGCACGGCGATCGGATCCGCTGTCAGGTCGATTCCGACGCCCTGGCGGCCGTGCTGGAGGTTCTCGGCCGCGCGGGCGCCCATAGCATGACCGCCCAGCCGCCCACCCTGGAAGAGCTGTTCCTGCGCCACTACGAGACCGCGCAGGGCGGCGAGCACGCGTTGGGGAGCGTTCGATGAGCGCCTTCGCCGGCACCGGCCAACTCTTCCGGCTCTACCTGCGGCGCGACCGGATCACGGCGACAAGCTGGGCCTTGTTCTTGGCGCTTCTGGTCGCGGGCATGGTCCCCTACTACGGCGGAATCTTCACCACCGAGGAGGCCCGGCTGCAGTTCGCCACTGAGATCGGCATGAACGACGCGCTCAGTGCGTTCAGCGGCCAACTCACCGGCCACGGTCTGGGCAACCTGGCCGTATGGAAGATCGGTGACATCGGCTTCACCTTGGTCTCCCTGATGGCCGTGCTGTCGGTGATCAGGCACACCCGGGCCGAGGAGGAGTCCGGGCGGGCCGAACTGGTGGGTGCAGGGGTGATCGGCCGTTTCGCCCAGCTCACCGCTGCCTCGCTGGTCACATTCACGGTCAGTCTGGCCACCGGTCTGCTCACCGCACTCGGCATGATGGCCAGTGGGTTGGACGCCGGGGGAGCGTTCACCCTCATGCTGGCCATGGCCGGCCCCGGGTTCGTCTTCGGAATGGTGGCCGCGGTGGCCGCCCAGCTCACAGAGCGCTCCCGCACCGCCAATGCCATCGCCTTCGCCGCACTCGGCGCCGCCTACCTGATCCGCTTTCTGGCCGACGGCGGCTCGATGTTGTGGTTGCGCTGGCTCACTCCCCTCGGGTGGAGCCACCTGATGGAGGCGTTCGGCGGCGACCGGTGGTGGCCGGCCCTCCTGCACCTGGCCCTTGCCGCCGCGCTCGGCACGGTGGCCTACCGCCTGGCGGCCAGACGCGACCTCGGCGCTGGGGCGCTTCCCGCACGGGCCGGCCGCGACGTGGCGGCCCCGAACCTCAGGAGCCCCTTCGCTCTGGCCTGGCGCCTGCACCGCGGTCAGCTCCTCGGCTGGACCGCCGCCTACGCCGCGTTCTCGGCCGCCACCGCCGGCATCGCCGAGGGCATGCCCGAGGTGGCGAAGCAGGGTGGACCCCAGGTCCAGGAGTTCTTCCGCCGCTACACCGCATCGCCCGACGCCAACATGTCACACACCTTCATCTGGATGGTCATCCTCAGCCTCGCCGGGATCGCGACGCTCTATCCGATGCTGGCGACCCTGCGCCTGCGCGGCGAGGAGAGCAGCGGCCGAGCCGAGTTGCTCCTGTCCACGCCCGTGCAGCGGACTCAGTGGGCCGCCGGCCATCTGATGATCGCCGCCATCGGCTCGGTGTCCACCATGGGCGCCAGCGGCCTGGCGTCCGGCCTCGTCTACGGCCTCGCCGTCGGCGACGTCGGGACGCAGCTTCCCCGGGTGCTGGCCGCCGCCCTGGCCCTGGTGCCCGCCGTGTGGGTCATCGGCGCGATCGGGATGCTCGCCTTCGGCGTCATCCCTCGGCTGGCCGTTGCCGCCGTATGGGTGGTGTTCCTGTTCCAGCAGGTCTTCGGCGAGTCGGTCGGCCCGGCCCTCGGGATCGACTACTGGATCGCCAACACAGTCGTGCCCATGCATCACGTCCCGAAGATCCTCACCGGTGCCGAGTTCACCGCCGTCCCCCTGATCATCCTGACCGCCCTGGCGGCCGCGCTCGCCGGCGCCGGCCTGGTCACGTTCAGGCGTCGCGACCTTACCTGACATCCCATCCAGAAGATGACAACCCGATATGACCCAGTCTTTCCCCACACCGCACGGCCGGCCCACCGCTCGCGGCGGCTGCCCCTTCGACCCGCCACAAGAGCTTGCCCGGCTCGCGGGCTAGCGCGAATCTTCACCCTTTCGGGAACGGGAGGCGATGGTTTCTCGAAGCAGTTCGCCCAGTTCCTCGGGCAGTCCTGGGCCTGGTGTCACGACGATCTGGCGGACGTCGATCGGGCGGCCTGTTCTCGCGTCGACCACGTCGATGTCGATCGGCAGGCCTGTCTCGCGGTCGCGGAGTTCGATGGGAGGTCCGCCGGAGTCGCTGAGCCAGCGGTCTCCCCATCGGATCATCGCCGCCAGGACCGTGAAGAAGTCGCGGCCCTTGTCTGTCAGCCGGTATTCGTGGCGTACCGGGCGTTTCTGGTAGGGGACGCGCTCGAACATGCCCTCCTCCACCAGTCGGTCGAGTCGCTGGGTGAGGACATTACGGCTGAGGCCGAGGCCTTGCTGGAATTCCGCGAATCGGCGTGCGCCATAAAACGCCTCGCGCATGACGAGGGGAGTCCACCAGTCGCCGACGAGATCAACGGTGCGAGCGATCGAGCAGGGCCAGGTGTCGAAGCGGGTACGACGCATGATGCCCATGTTAGTTGCTCTATTGAACCGACTCGCTCTATGGTCAGTATCTCTAGTGAACTCACTGACTCAAGGGAGCACGGACTATGCCGATGATCGACCTCACGCTGACGAGCGGCGCACTCTCGGACGACGCCAAGGCCGAGCTGATGGAGACGCTCACCCGCACCCTCCTGAAGTGGGAAGGCGCCGAGCCGGGGAACAAGGCGGCCGAGTCGATCGCCTGGACGTTCCTGCATGAGCCGGCGCTGGTCACCGTGGCAGGCAGGCCCCCGCAACGGCCCCGATACCGGGTCGTGATCGGGGTGCCACAGGCGACCCTCGACGACGACGCCAAGGCGGGCCTGGTCGCGGAGGTGACCGCGCAGGTCCTGCGCGCCGAGAAACATGGACAGGACCCGTCGCCCGAAGACGGCTTCCGCGTCTGGGTGATCATCAACGAGATCGCCGACGGCAACTGGGGAGGCGCCGGCCATATCTTCCGGCTGGCCGACATCCTTTCCTTCGCCGGCGCGAGCGAGAAGGAAATCGAGCGGCGCACGGCACGGCTGCACTCCTGAGCCATCTAGGCAATCGGCGACTGCGCCAGTGGAAGGCGCGCCGAGCAGCTTGGCGGAGAGGGGCTGATCGCTTGTGGAACTCGTTATGGGGATGTGCCGGGACCAGGTCTTCCGTATGGCTCAGATCATCTGGAAGGCGTTACCCTTCCCCAGGGCTACGACAGCCTCGACCTCCACGGTGAGCTCGGGGGTGGCGAGTGCGGAGACGACGGCAAGGGAGTGCGCCGGGACGTCGCCGTCGGGATGCCATTCCGCGAAGACCTCCTCCCGGGCGGCGTAGAAGCCGGACAGGTGGTGGCTGCCGGCCACAAAGGTCAACAGTTTGACCAGATCACGCGGTGTCGCTCTGAGCTCCTCGCAGGCCGCCTGCAGGTTCGCGAATATTTGGTCTGAGACAAAGCGTCTGGGCCTGCGAGCGAGCCGTCCGGCGGATTGCCCACCTGCCCTGATACGAAAACCAGCGCACAGCCCTCGGGCACTTCGGCCAGATGGCTGTAGCGGCCCACAGGTGCCGGCATGCCGGCGCTCCCGCCGGCTCGTACACGGTCTCGGTACCCGTGACGCGGTTCAGGACCTCTCAGCGCGAGTTGGTCGCCGCAGTGCAGGAGGCCGCCACGATCGCGACGAACCTCCTGCGCACGCACCGCCTCACAGTGCCGTGTCGGGACTGACTCGCGCGCCGGCCGTGCCGAAGGGCTTCGGCTGGAGGAAACCAGCGCTCTCTTCGCCGTCCACCGGGGTCGTGATTGCGGGGGGAACTTCGGCGGGGGATTGGGCGTCTCTCATAACATGAGCGATAAGGCGCAGAACGATCGGTTCCGGTATCTGCCGGAGCGGCCGGACCCGGCAACGTGGCGTTCTGATCTGGATGAGAGGCCGTTGCCGCAGGCAATCGCTGAGCCGGCGGAGGTGGGGGACACCGGCCTGCGCTGGGTGGCGCCCGAGCTCGAAGCGGCACGGCAGATCAGCGACGCTATTGTACGGCGCCGCCGCTCCCGTGACTGAACGGAACGTTTGGATGGCCCGCCGCCACCACTACGTCGCCCAGGCCGATCCCGGGCCAGAGGGCGCCGGCAGCGGCCCGGGCCGTGGGGTATGGAGACGCGACCGCGGCATGAACGGGTAGCAGGTCCGCCCCGAAGCTTGAGATCATCCGGCCATGTCGGACGGCACTTCAGGACAGTACCGAGCAGGCGAGACAGCCTTGCTGGCCGTGGTGAAGGAAGCTGAGCCATTGGTCGGGCGCTGGCGGCGACGTTTCGACTCCGCCGCCTCGGCCGGGGTTCCCGCACACGTGACGGTGCTCGTGCCGTTCCTGGACATCGATCGCGTCGACGCTGCGGTGACAGACGATCTCAGAGCCCTGATCGGCGAGCACGGGCCGTTCACCGTCCGATTCGACGAGTGCCGGCGCTTCCCTGACGTGCTTTACCTTGCGCCGACGCCCGACCAGCCATTTCGCGCGCTGACCCAGGCCGTCGCGGCGCGGTGGCCCGAAGCGCCACCCTACGGGGGACAATTCACGGATATCATCCCGCATCTGACCGTCGCCCACGGCCAGCAGGCGCACGTGTACGACGAGGTGGAAGCCGTACTGACCACACGACTACCCCTCACTGCCCACGTTGCGTCGATCAGCCTCTTCGCCAGCGACGGCGACCGATGGCACCAATGCGCCGAGTTCCCGCTGATCGGATGATCTCCCCCCGCTCGCGGGACCCGGACTCTGCGACTCAAGGATAGATCTTCTTGTTCTCCCGCAGCATCGCGACGAACTTCTCAATCCGCGCCGCCCGGGTCGCGGGCCTCTTGGCGTCGCCGACGCGGTAGAGGATCGCGTAGCGGTTCGTGCTGTTAAGGGTGGCGAAGAACTCCGCTGCGGCCGGGTCGGCGTCGAGCGCCGCCTGGAGGTCGTCGGGCACGGTCGCGGTCTTCTGCGAGGCGTAGGCCGCCTCCCATCGGCCGTCGGCCTTCGCCTTCTCGATCTGGGTCAGGCCGGCCGGGCGCATCGCCCCGGCGGCGATGAGCTGCTCAACCCGGCCGCAGTTCACCTTCGACCACTTGCTCTTGGGCCGGCGCGGGGTGAACCGCTGCAGCCAGTGCTCGGCGTCGAACTTGTCCTTCTGCCCGTCGATCCAGCCGAAGCACAGCGCCACGTCGAGTGCCTCGGAGTAACTGACAGAGGGAATGCCGGATTCCTTCTTCGCGATCTTCAGCCAAAGCCCCGGCGACACGTCGTGCTCGGTTTCGAGCCACTTCTCGAACGCGGCCGGGGAGGGAAAGGCGATGATGGGGAGATCTTGCTTTTCTGTCACGACTTGACGCACTCCTTCATTGAAGCGCTCCCCACGACTAGAGTCGGGGGATTCCAGCCAGCTCGGGCTCCGTCTGCGCGGTGGCCTGGGCTGCTGTTGCTTGGCGGTTGGCCTTCCGGCCCACGCGGTTGCGTGGTTTGCGCGCCCCAGCCCACGCCCCCGGTCTGGGCTGCGCGAACTCCGCCCTCCCGGCGGTGAGGATGTTCTTGGCGGCGTTCACGTCGGCGTGCTCGGTGTGTCCGCAAGAAGTGCACCGGAAGACCGCTTGGCTCTCGCGGGACTTCGAGTCCACCGCCTTGCACATGTTGCACGTCTGACTCGTGTACGCCGGATCAACGGTGATCACGCGGGTGCCTGTGTAGCGGGCCTTGCTGCGGGTGGCCAGCTCGATGCGGTGCCAGCCCTTGTCCAGGATGGACCGGTTCAGTCCGGACTTGGCCGCTGCCCCGTTGGGCAGGAACGCCCCCGGCCGGTCGGGGTCCGGCACGGGTTTGGCCGTAGCGGTCATGCTCTTGGTCGCCAGCGCCTCGAACACGATCAGCTCGAAGCCCGTGGCCAGGGCGTGGGCGGGCTTGGCGGCGAAGTCAGCGCGGCGGCGCCGTACCTTCGCCAGCGCCTTGCCGAGCTTGGTGGTGGCGTGTTCGCGCCAGGCAGAGCCCTTCCTGGTGCAAGCCAGCCGACGCTGAAGAGTGGCGGCATGCTCGACCTCGCGATCCCGGGCGAAAACCTGGTGGTGGAAGAGCCCGTCGGAGCGGGTGGCGACCTTGGCCACGCCCCGGTCAATGCCGACCGCGCTGCCTGGGTTGGCATGCCGCGCAGGCGGGGTGATGCCGTCTTCGACGAGGAAGCTGATGTACCAGTGCTTGCCGTCCCGGCTGACGGTGGCGTTCTTCACCGTCCCGCCGAGCGGCCGGGTGATGCGGAAGCGGACCCAGCCGAGCTTGGGCAGCTTCGCCCGCGCCCAGCGCCGGTTGAGCCGCTCGACCGTGATCTTCCCGCCCTCGGGGAACCGGAAGCTCGGGGCGTTCCTCGCCCTCGACTTCCAGCGGACCTTCCACGTTCCGTGCCGGGTGCATGCCTGATCCAGGTCGATGAGCGTCTGCTGCAGGCAGTGGCCGGGCACCTCGGCCAGCCACGCGAACTCAGCCTTCGCCTCTACCAGTTGGCGAGCCTGCTCGTGGTAGCCGATCCAGCCGCCGCGACGACGGTAGGTGCGACGCTGTTCCAGGGCGGTGTTCCACACGCTGCGGCAGGCGCCGCCGATCCGCTCGGCGAACTCGGCCTGCTCCGGAGCGAAGTCGAGGCGGTACCTGCGTCCGGTCAGCATCGGGGATCACCGGTTTTCTGGTTCTCGACGTACCGATTGACCACATCCAAAGGTGCCCCGCCCACGGTGGCCACGAAGGAGGAGTTGGTCCACAGCGTCGGCAGTTTCGACGTCAAGCTCGGGAACTCCTGACGCAGGACGCGGGAGGAGCGGCCCTTGATGGCCTTGACCAGCTTATGGATTCCGAATTGCGGATCCACCTCGACCAGCAGGTGAACGTGGTCGGGCATGACTTCCAGTTCCACCAGCCACGCCCTCCTTCTCTTCGATCACCTCGCGGATCAGCTCCTTCAACCGCGCCTCAATCCGTCCGCCCAGCACCCGCCTGCGGTACTTGGGCACCACACCAGGTGAAAGGCGCACTGGAAGGCGATGTTGCTGTTCGTGCGCAAGGTCACGGCCACACCGATCAAGATACAGCGATGATCTATCTACCGCTCATAGATTCGGCAGAAGGGCTTACCCCCATGGCTGAAGCCAGGGGTCCGCGCCCTAGATCTTCGATCGATCAGCCAGTGCACCCTGTTCATGGGGCCGAAGTCCTCCTCGTATGGGAACACCGAGGCGTGCCCGGCCATGCAGAGGTTGACGTTCTCGGCGATCGTGCGGGTGAAGACCCATACCTCTACGCGGTAGTCGTGCCCGTACCCACAGCGCGCCTGCCACATCGGGAGAGTCCGACCGGCCGCCGCGTGCGGCATATCATGGAAGCACTCGGTGGTGGAGCCCACCGAGGCCGCTTCCACCGAGTGGCGGCTCCGCCGCACCGGCCAATGGGTTCTGTCCTCGTGATGAGGGGAATGCCCTGTGTGCGCGATGTTCCAGCCGAGCGGGCAACGTTTGATCGTCCCTATCGGCTGCCCTGGCATGGGCACGGCAATGGCCATCCGCGGACGCCTGGAGCGAACTGGCCGACGTACTCGAGAACAAGGTGGATGAGCTACTGACGGCGCTCCTCGATGCGGGAATCACCGCCTGGGCGGCATACCGCCCCGCACCTGGCCGCGTGCGGTTGCGCCATCGTACGCCTGCGCCCTATCGGGGGTAGGTCGACCTGGATGCACGCCCTGCCGAGGATGTGGCCGGCCGGGAGCTGCGGCACAGGAGGTTGTGATGCGCTTCGATGTGATCGTGGAGACACCGCGGGGATCGCGCAACAAGTACGAGATGGACCAGGTCAAACAGCGGATCAAACTCGACCGGCTGCTGTTCACCGCCACCGCCTATCCCTACGACTACGGGTTCGTGCCCGGGACACTGGCCGAGGACGACGATCCGCTGGATGCGCTGGTGCTGGGCGAGGTGCCGACCTTTCCCGGATGCGTGATCAGAGTGCGTCCGGTGGCGGTGTTCTGGATGCATGACGAGCACGGACCCGACGCGAAGATTCTCTGCGTGCCCGCCAACGACAGCCGCTACGCCCACATCGAGGATCTGCTGGACGTGGATGTCCACGTACTCGGCGAGATCAGTCACTTCTTCGACGTCTACAGGGACCTCGAGCCGGGCAAAAGCACCGACACCCGTGGCTGGGAATCACGCGCCCATGCAGAGGACGTGATCGAGCGTGCCGCCCACCAGGCCGCACGAGGTCCCGTCCGACAAGGCGGTCCATGACTGCCGCCGCCTTCGACGCCGTGCTGGCCGATGCCGGAATCCGCCTCGTCAAGAGTCACGTCCGGATGCCACGGATGAACTCCATCATGGAGCGCTTGCTCACCGCTACCATGCCCTGGCCGTAGCCATAGGAGTTCCAGACCAACGAGGAGGACCGGGATGTCATATCCGGACGCTGTCTACCTGGGTGACAAGGGCGAAATCACCGGCAGGCTCCGCACCGCGGACACCGCGCCGGACCTGTCGATCGGCGGGCGTACGAAGGTGCACTACCTGGCCACCGGCGCGAGCACCGGCGGCCAGTACGGGCTCTACCGGTGGGAGATGGGTGCCGAGCCGTCAGGGGGAGGAGCGCACTTCCACAAGACCTTCTCCGAATCCTTCTTCGTCTTGAGCGGGACGGTCAGCCTGTACAACGGTGAACGCTGGGCCAGCGGCTCCCCGGGCGACTTCCTCTTCGTGCCCCCAGGAGGGATTCACGCGTTCCGCAACTCGGACGGACCGGCCACGATGCTGGTCCTGTTCGCCCCGGGAGCACCCCGCGAGGCCTACTTCGAGGAACTGGCCGAGATCGTGGCGAGTGGACGGCAGCTCAGCGAGGCGGAATGGACCGACGTCTACCACCGCCACGACCAGTACATGGTCTAGCCCGGCCGCACACCGACATCACGGCCAGGTCGGTAGTGCCGTGTGGATGCGCACTGCCGGCGCGTCGGCCGGGCCGCTCGGCGCTGGAAGCGGTCGGGGCCGTGCCGGCAACGCTGCTGGAAGTACGACTCCGCGCCCCTGTTTCATGCGAGCCATGCCAAAAAGGAGGCCGGTGTTGGGTCAAAGCCGGATACCGGCAGAGAGAGAATCTAGTAAGGGGGAACTGAATCAGTCATGACGGGACGCGTGCCGGAGAGCCGCAAGGTCACGGTGGACCGGGCGGAAGGCTTCGGCGAGCGGCTGCTGGGGCAGTTGCTGGACCGGGCTCACGCTATGCCGCCACAACTCATCGCTCCGCTGGTGGCGGAGGAGGTGCGGAGGATCGGTGGCCGGGATGTGTCGATCCTGCTGCAGGACTATGACCAGGTGATGTTGGTGCCGCTGCCGGGCAGAGGGCTCATGGGCGGCGATCCCCTGCCCATTGAGGGGTCATGGGCAGGTGAGGCTTTTGTCAGCGAGATGAGAGTGGAGCAGCCGGTGGCCGGCGGCATCCGGATGTTCCTGCCGCTGCTGGATGGCAGTGACGAGGTCGGGGTGATGGCCCTGACCCTCAGCAGCGTCGACGACCACGACCGCCGATTGCTGCGACGGCTGGCCGGTCTGGTCGCCGATATGCTCGTCACCAAGAACAGTTATACAGACCAATTCTTTCTGGCACGGCGTCGCAAGCCGATGAGTGTGTCCGCGGAGATCCAGTGGTCGCTGTTGCCTCCGTTGTCCATGGCCATCCCGCAGGTCGCAGTTGCCGGAATCATGGAGCCCGCCTACGACGTCGCCGGGGATAGCTTGGACTACGCCCTCAACGACGAAGTCCTGCACATGGCCGTCATCGACGCGATGGGCCATGGCATGAACGCCGCCGTGCTGGCGACCGTGGCGATTGGCGCCTACCGGCACGCCAGACGCGCCGACGTCGGACTTGCCGAATTGTATGAATTCATGGATACCGCCATCAATGAACAGTTCGGCCCCGACCAATTCGTCACGGCACAGATGGTGCGTCTGGACCTCGGGTCGGGTCACTTGGAATGGGTCAACGCAGGGCACCCGGCGCCGTTGCTGATCCGCGGCAACCGGGTCATCGAGGCGTTGGAGGGTGAAGGCACCCTACCGGTCGGCTTTGGCGGTGCCGCCCCGCAGATCAACACGCGCCAGCTCGTGCGCCAGGATCGGGTGCTGTTCTACACCGATGGTCTCGTCGAAGAGCACGAGACCGGCGGTGAGCAGTTCGGCGAAGAACGTCTGATCAAGTCCATCGAGCACGTCGGGCCCATGACGAGAAGCGTGCAGGAGATGGTACGCAGCCTCTCGCACACACTGATGCGCGAGAGGAAGGGGACGACGAGCGATGACGCGAGCCTCTTCCTGGTCGAATGGCGCGGCGGAACCGCGGACCACCTCGCCCGCATCGACCTCTGACCGTTCTGAACGCGGTCCCCGCCACGCCTATGACATAAGTGCCACATCTGCCGATGCAGTCGCGGGCCTGAAGCAGAGCTGTCTCCGCGTTCCTGGACTCCGCGGGCACCGCTGGGCAGGACGCGTGAGCCCGGCTGCGACCGGCGCAGGTCAACGCGTACCGCGATGGTAAGAGTTGACGAGTCCAACCCGGCTGTGACATCCTGAAGGCGGCACCGAGGTTGACGCTTATAGTACGTGTAGACATCCGTTTCTCATTTGCGTTATGATGCTCCCTCGCGCTGCCTCGCGACGCCCCGGATTCCGCTGGGGTGTTTGGCGTGCGCGCAGTTCGATTCCATCCGTGATCTCCGGAAGGACATCTGTTGGCAGCCTCGCGCAACGCCTCCGCCGTACCCGCTGGTCCCCGTCGCGTCTCATTCGCGCGT
>NZ_JBQHCV010000041.1:0-58301 GCF_052068215.1 Nonomuraea sp. H19
ATCCCGTCAACCTGGCGCTGTCCGGCGCTGCCAGTGCTTCCAGGTTGGAACTGGACCGGCCGGACTTCGCGGCCGCCCTGGTTCTGGACGGAAAACCGCCACCCGCTGGTCATCGCAGTGCGCTGACGACAAGGTCAAGGTCGCCGATCCGTCGAAGGTCGACCACGTCACGCTCAAGTGGCCCAACGCCTGCGCTCGCGACTTCGTGCTCCAGACCTCGATCGACGGCCTCACCTGGACCGACGTCGCATCCCTCCAGCCCGCGTTCGACGTAATTCGGTTGTCCTGGAGGTAACAGCGGCGTGATGCCGCAGGTCACGGCGTTGAGGGCTGGTCCACGAGTCGATTTTGCCTAGAGACACGCGCACGTGAACATGCTGGGCCGCTACTCCTTCGCTCTGCCCGAGCTGCCGGGAGGGTTGCGACCGCTGGGTGATCCAGGCGATGTCCACGACGACGACATCGGCGGCTGAGACGTCAGGGTCGATGAAGCGGCGGATCCGCTAGGGGCAGGCGATCCGGTCGGTCTTGGGACGGGTCCTGGCCACCTAGATCACGATGGGCCTCCGGCGGGGAGTTCGACGCGGCGGAAGATCCGCCACAGGGTCAGGTCGTAGAGGGTCTTGGCGGTCCCGGCGATGAGGAACGGCCAGGCCAGACCGAGGGGCTGCAGCAGCCCGGCCAGCGCGGGACCGGCGGGCCGGGTCAGGTAGCGGGCGGTGTTGGTGACGGCGGCTGCGGTGGTGCGCTCGGTGGGCGGGACCATGGCCATGACGTAGGCCTGGCGGGTGGGCACGTCCATCGAGGACAGGCAGGCGCGGGCCAGCAGCAGCCCCGCCGCTACTGGGAACCCCGGGGCGAAGGCGACGCCGATGAGCAGCAGGTTACTCGGCAGGTGGGTGAAGACCATCGTGTTCAGCAGCCCGATCCTGGCCGCGATGACCGGCGCGAGCAGGAAGGAGGCGGTCTGCAGGGCGGCACAGCCCGCGAACAGCAGCCCGATGCTCACCGTGTCAGCTTGGTAGTGGACGCCCAGCCAGTAGGCCAGATAGGCCTGCACAACGAAACCCCCGGCCAGGCTGTCCACGGCGAACAGCGCCGCCAGCCGGACCACGACCGGGCGAGGCCGGACCGGCGCGGAGACCTGAACCGAGGCCACCTCGAGCGAGGCGGGCAGCCGCAGGGCCAGCAACGCACCAGCCACGCCCACGGCCAGCAACACCCCGCCGAGCAGCGACCGCGAGGGCGGGAGCGCGCCCAGCAGCGCGCCGGCGGCCCCGGCGGTGGCAGCGACGGCGTTGTAGAGGCCGAAGCCGCGCACGGCCACGCCGCTGCCATCCAGCATGACCTGCTCCACGGTGGTGAACGGCCCGGACTCGACCACCTCGACCGACAGCGCGCCGGATAGAGCGGCCAGGATCAGCAGCCACACCGGAGCTCCGAGCGCGATCAGCGACCCGCACAGAGCCAGGGCCAGGTACAACACGGCGTAGGAGCGGCGACGGCCGAACCGGTCGCCCCAGCGGGCCAGGGCGATGCTGGCCAGCGCGCCCCCGGCCATCACGGCGGCCAGCACGAGACCGACCCCGGCGGCCTGCAGCCCCTCAGCCTGCAGCAGCGTGGCCAGCTGGACGGCGGCCAGGCCGTACGCCAGACCGCGTAAGGCCTGCGCTGCGAAGATCAACCGCGCGGCACTCACGCGGGCTTCCTGCCGTCCCCCTGCCATCCATCAGGCATATCGATCCCCTTGCACTCAGATTCCTCGAAGGTCCGCCCTCACCGCTTGCGGGCGGCAGGATCGCGTCCAGCCTGCCAGCGCCCGAGAGCTTCACTCGAGACCCGGGCATAGCGGGCCAGCGGGCGCAGCGCATCCTGGTCGACTTTGGCATAGAGCGACGTGGACAGCTGGCTGCGGTGCCGCAGCACCTGCCCGACCTCGGGCAGCGACGCGCCGGCGCGCAGCATCTCGGTCGCCAGCGCGTGACGGAGCAGGTGCGCGCCACGGCGCTCGAGCCCGGCCCGGTCGCAGGCCCGGCCCATGACCGCGCGGACCGCCTCCGGCGTCAGCTGCCGGTAAGGCCGCCGCACCGTCACGAACACCGCCCGCGACTGGCAGGCGGGACGGCCGCCACAGAGCCAGGCGGCCAGCGCTTCCCCGGCCGGGGCCGGCAGGGGAAGCCGCTCGGTGCGGCTGCCCTTGCCCGTGACCGCGATCTCGCCGGCCCGCCAGTCGATGTCACCGAGCTGCAGGCCGGCGGCCTCGGCGCCGCGCAGCCCGAGCCGGGCCAGCAGCGACAGGACTGCCTAATCGCGCAGGCCGGCCGCCGTGTCCCGGTCGCAGCCCGCCAACAGCAGCTCGATCTCGGCTGCCGGCAGCCCGCGCGGCAGTGCGGACAGCCGCCAGGACGCGACCGCCGGGACCGCCCCGGCAAGCGGAACGGCGGTCCGCCCCGTCGCGTGCGCGAACCGCCCGTCCGCGGTGCCCAGCATCACGTGCGCGTCGACCAGTCGCTCCAGACCGCAGCGCTCGGCCAGCCTGCGGGGCAGACGGCGCTGCTTTCCGGGCACGGCCTAGGATCAGCCGCTAAGTCGACACACGTACCAGCAGACGGGATCGCGACGTGCAACTGCCTCCGTTCTTGATCGAGCGCATGTTCGCCAAGCATGAGTTCACGTGCCGGGTGAACCTGACCGGATCAGACACCGAAGGACTGTCGCTGGATGCGCTGTGGGAGGTCGCCCCCGAGGACACGCGTCGGTGGTACGAGTCCCTGACGCTGGGTTACACCGAATCCCCGGGCCACCCGCTGTTGAGGGAGTTGGCCGCCCAGTCCTCCGGTGTCCGATCGGGCTCAGCGGTGCAGGTCTTCGCCGGCGCCACCGAGGCAGTGTTCGTGCTCTTCAACGCCATCCTCAGCCCCAAGGACCAGGTGGTGGTCATCGGCCCCACGTACCAGCTGCTGATCGATGTGCCACGTGCGATCGGGGCGGAGGTGACCGAGATCCGCCTCCGGCGGGAGGACGGTTGGCGCTTGGATGTGGACGAGGTCAGGCGCGCCCTGCGGCCGAATACTCGGCTGATCGTGGCGAACTTTCCCCACAACCCCACGGGAGCATTGCCGGAAGCGCCTGTCTTCGAGGAGCTTCTGGGCCTGGTAGACGGCAGCGAGATCCTTCTGCTGAGCGACGAGATCTACCGAGGCATCGAGCTGGAGCCGCAGCGCCGGCTCCCGTCCGCGGCGGCGATGACGGCCAACGCGATCTCGGTCACGGGCGTTTCGAAGGTACTGGGCATGGCCGGGGTCCGGATCGGCTGGACGGTCACGCAGAACGCAGCGGTGACGGCGCGCCTGCTGGACTACCGCTACTGGACGACGCTGGCCACGAGCGCGCCGAGCGAGGTCCTGGCCATCGCGGGCCTGCAGGCGGCTCCCGCGCTTGTGGATCGCGCCAACAGCCTGGTCCGCGCCAACGCAGGTGCGCTGGCCTCGTTCGTGGAGTCCACGCCTGGGTGGGACTGGGTGCCCCCGGTCGGTGGGACCTGCGCCTACCCGTGGCTGACGGCGACGGAGGCGCGGGCGTTCTCCGAGTGGCTGGTCGACCGTCACGGTGTGCTGTTGGCTCCTGACGTGATGTTCGAGCATACCGGGCAGCACCTGCGGTTCGGCATGGGCAGGGCGCTGTTCCCCGAGGGGATGGCCACGCTCTCCCAAGCGTGGCCGGAGTGGCAGCGCGTAACCTCCTGAACATGGCAAGTTATGGCGAATAAGAGGTAACGAGCTTTCGGAAGCTGCACGTTTCTCGGACTTGCCGAGCGGTTCGGAGTGGCCCTGGGCATAAACAAGTTGGTCTCGTGCCTTGCCAGCCGGGATCATCGACGAATGTCGCGGAGTTCCTTGGATCGAGCGCGCCAGTTGTGGGCGGACCTGGCTCGTGTTCCTGTCACGTTTCCCGAACGTGGGAGTGTCGTGGTCTCGCCGGGATCGTGGTTGTGCCCGCCGGGGTGGACGGGCGTCGTCGCGCTGGACGGAGCGGTCCTGGCCACCGTGCCGAGCGCTGACTTGATAAAGCCGGTGCGGGGCACGCTGCTCCTCGATATCGCTCGAACCGGTATTGATCTTGCTCTGCTTCCGCCTCAGCTGCCCGCCCTGGACGTTCTGGGTCCGGCAACGCTGGCATACCTCGACGCTGGGGATTTCGTTGCTGCTCATACCGAGGGCGAGGTCGAGGGCCTGCCTGCGGGTCATCACGATGTTCGCGAGCTGGTGGCCTCGGTGGACCAGCAGGACGCGGAGGAGAGCGGTCTGGAGGAGATCGCTTCGACTGCCTTCGCGATTCGCGAAGGGCGGGCTGTGATCGCTGCCGCCGAATATCAGGCATGGCTGAGCATGGCGGCGCATCTGTTCGTCTTGACCGCCCCGGGCCATCGTGGTCGTGGCTTGGCTCGTCGGGTGGCCTCGGCGGCGGCTGCCGACGCGATGGAGAACGGGCTGGTGCCGCAGTGGAGGGCGCGGCCGGAGCCGTCGCGACGGGTGGCCCGAGCGCTCGGTTTCCGGGAGTTCGGTTCGCAGATCAGCATCCTGCTCGGGCGCTGACCAGCGTGCACCTGCCACGTCGCCCAGGTGGCGGTATGGGTGAGAAGCCTCCGATAGCGGAGCGGCGATGCAGGCGGCTACGTTCTTCCGAGTCATCGTGTGTCCCTCCGCAGACTGTCGTGCAGAACGGTCAGCGGGATGAACGCCGTCTGGGCAGCGAGATCCTTGGGGTGGGACCGGCTGGCGTGGGCACCTGTTAGGCGTTCGGCCAGCGCGGCAACGGCGTCTCGATCTCCTTCGAACGCCTGGCGCTCCTCCTCGGTGAGCTCGAGGCCGGCGACGCTATCGACTTCGACTCCGGCGAGGAGCACATGCTGAGCAGCGTCTCTGGTGCCGCACGACTGATGTTGGTGATGGTCTCGCCGGTCACCGGCGCGTCACCGGGCCATTGATCCGCGTTTCCGTGACAGACCGTCATCCCGCTCCCCTCTCTGCCGAGCGATGTCAAACGCAGCATTCATTCGTCAGTTCCTTCTCGGCGGTGTTCGCGGTGGCGGCTCCGTCACCGCGGACACCGGTGATGATCGCGGCTGTTAGCGTCCGCGGGCCGGCGAAACAGCTACCGGATAGCAATGCACTTCATCAGAGCTTGGTCATGGTCCTCGACCTGTTCAGCGGTGTAGGTGTAGCTGAACGGCCTTGTCAGGCGGGGCCATCGTGGGGGTCATGGACTTACAAGCTGTCGAGGCGCTGAATGAGGACCTCGAGGCCTTCACCAGTGACATCTTCAAGTACCTCGGCTACCAAGGCCAACGCAGCTATGGCCAGCAGTATCTGCGCGGGCTGATGCTCGACGGAAAGCGGAAATCGGTGGAGCCGATGGCCAGCCGACTGGGCCTGCCCCGGCAGAATCTTGGCCACTTCATCGCTCGAGCCGCCTCGGCGACGCGAGCACATACGGTGTCGCGCTGTGCCTGCTGACCCTCACGTTCGCCGCCCTGACGCTGCGCGTCACCCGACGTGAGACCTACGAGCGCTGAGAGGCCGGGACATGACCGCAATCATCGGCCGGGCGGCGCCCGGCCCGCGCAACAACCCGAGCGACGGCAAGACCCACGCGAACACCCCGTCCTCCCGTCGGCGGATCAACGTGCTCGGCGCTATCGGGCACGTGCTGCTGGCGGCCTGGGCGCTGCTCATCATCGTGCCATTTATCTGGGTGTTTCTGGCCTCGTTCAAGAACACCACGGAGATCTTCAGCGCGCCGTGGACCCTGCCGGACCACCTGCGTTGGGAGAACTGGGGCCGGGCCTGGAACAAGGCGCACGTCGGCCGCTACGTCATCAACAGCGTGCTCGTGGTGAGCCTGAGCACAGCCGGCACGATGCTGCTGTCCTCCATGGCGGCGTACGTGCTGGCACGGTACAGGTTCTGGGGCAATCGGCTGATCTACTTCGCCTTCGTCGCCGGCATCGCATTCCCGCCGTCCCTGGCCGTCGTGCCGCTGTTCTTCGTGGTGAAGAACTTCGGCCTGCTCAACACCTACACCGGCCTGATCCTGGTGTACATCGCCTACTCGCTGCCCTTCACAATATTCTTCCTGTCCGCGTTCCTCCGCTCACTGCCCAGCTCCGTGGCGGAGGCGGCAACGATCGACGGCGCGTCGCACACCCGGCTGTTCTTCTCGGTGATGCTGCCGATGGCCAAACCGGGTTTGATCAGCCTCACGATCTTCAACCTGATCGGCCAGTGGGCGCAGTATCTCCTGCCGCTGGTGCTCATGGCCGGCGCGAAGGACAAGTGGATGCTCACCCAGGGCATCGCGGACATCTCGACAGCGGCCGGATTCGAGGCGGACTGGTCCAGCCTCTTCGCCGCGCTGACGATCTCGATCCTGCCCATGATTGTGATGTACGTCATCTTCCAGCGCCAGATCCAGGCCGGCCTCACCGCCGGTGCCGTCCAGTAACCGCAGCAACCGGATAGGGCGGCACCAGGCATCCGTGATCATGCGGAACGACACCAGGCCAATGCCGTTTAGTTAACGATCATGCTCTGGTTCGAGGTGGCTGGGGCAAGAGCGCGACGGTGGGCGGTCCTGCGTGCCGGATGCCCTTGTCGGAGGGGCGGCGTTCTCTGTAGCTGCTTCGTCGGGTGCGTTTGACGGCTCGGGGGTAGCTGCGATGCCGGCGGGAGGGGTTGCGATTGCGAGGCCGGCCGACCTGGTGGACGGTGCGCGTCCAGAGGGTGTCGTGGGGTGCAGGGGGGGAAGGCCGCCCGGTCAGTGATCGAGCGGCGCACGATGCGCAAGGTGGCCAGGAACTTGATCCGGTCGGGGTCGACCCCTCGGTGGTGGCCGCGATGCAGATCAGGGTGGCCAAGGCCCAGTGGGTAAGGAGGTAGGCCCAGATCTCCTGGCGCGCCAGGTCGGGGAGTGCGGGACCGCAGAATCCGGCCCGGCCCGCGCAGATGGGTTTTCAGCTGATCGAAGCCGGTTTCAAGCAGCTTTCTACAGTGCACCTATATAGCTGTTAGGGCCTGGAGCTGCGATGATTGGCATCGAAGGTCTGCTGGAGTTGGCGGCTGTCGTCCAGCGGCTCAAGGAGGAGAGCGCCCCGCGGGAAGGGGGTGCGGCATCACCGCCTGTCGGCGATCGGAGGGCGAGCCGGGCTCTCCACGACCCGGCCGACGACCTCCTCGCCCATCGGATGGGGCGATTTGCCGGAAACGAGTCGGATTGCGGCGATTCGAATGCTGGCGCTGCTGGTGGAGCGACGGTTATCCCGCCCGGCGACGAGTCTGACCGGCGGTGCCGATGAGCAGGCAGGCGAACATATCTCCAGGGTCGCCGGGGAAGGTGAGACGCGAGCACACCGACCGGATGGCGGTGGTGTACGTGCGCCAGTCGACCCGCCGTCAGGTGCTTGAGCACACCGAGTCGGCCCGGGTTCAGTACGCGCTCGTGGACCGGGCGGTGGCGCTGGGCTGGGCGGCCGGCAGGGTCAAGGTGATCGATGCCGACCTGGGCATGTCCGGCGCCAGCGCGCAGGGACGGCCGGGGTTCGCCGAGTTGGTGAGCGAGGTCGGGCTCGGTCATGTGGGGATCGTGCTGGGGGTGGAGGTCTCGCGGCTGGCCCGCTCGGGCCGGGACTGGTATCAGTTGATGGAGCTGTGCGCGTTGGCGGGAACGCTGCTCGGCGACAGCGACGGGATCTATGATCCGGCTCAGTACAACGACCGGCTGCTGCTCGGGCTGAAGGGCACCATGTCGGAGGCGGAACTCCACCTGATCAAACAGCGGATGGCGGCGGGACGGCTGGCCAAGGCCCAGCGGGGCGAGTTGTTCTTCTCGGTGCCGACCGGGTATGTGCTGCGCCCCTCGGGAGAGGTGGTCAAGGACCCCGACGAGCAGGTCCAGGCCGTCATCAGGCTCATCTTCGAGCTGTTCGACGAACTCGGCACGATCAACGCGGTCCTGGCCTACCTGGTCGAACACCGGATCCAGCTGGGGATCCGGCTGCGGGAAGGAGTCGATCAGGGCGAGCTTGCCTGGCGTCGCCCGAACCGGATGACGCTGACCAACATCCTGCACAACCCGATCTACGCCGGGATCTATGCCTACGGCCGCAGCGGTGTCGATCATCGCAAGAAGGTTCCCGGCCGCCCCTTCACCGGGCGTGTGACGGTGCCGAGGCGACAGTGGCAGGTGGTCTTGCCGGACCGGGTGCCCGCCTACATCAGCGCTGCGCAGTATGAGCGCAACCTGGAGCGGATGGCGGCCAATCGCGCCCGCGCGGAGTCGGTGGGCGCGGCTCGCAGCGGCCGCGCCCTGCTGGTCGGGGTGATCCGGTGCGGCCGCTGCGGCCACCGGATGATCGTCCAATACCATCGGCGCGGCGACGACTCGCTGCACAACTACGTGTGCATGCGCGAGTACGCCGACCGCGGCGGGCCGCGCTGCCAGCAGCTGGCGGGCCCGTGCGTGGACGCGCATGTCACCGGCCAATTGCTTCAGATGATCGCTCCGGCGGCGTTGGAGGTGTCGCTGCGCGCCGCCGAGCGGATCGAGGCCGACCGCGCCCGGCTGGAGCAGCTGTGGCAACAGCGGCTGGAGCGCGCCGCCTATGCCGCCGACCGGGCCCGGCGCCAATACCAGCTGGCCGAACCGGAAAACCGGCTGGTCGTACGGCAGCTGGAACGCGACTGGGAACAGGCGCTGGCCGAGCTGGAGAGCCTGCGCGAGGATCACGACCGGTTCCTGGCCGGCCGGCCGCTGCTGCTGTCGGCGGCCGAGCGCGAGCAGATCCGCGAGCTGGCCGCCGATCTTCCGGCGCTGTGGCATGCCGACACCACCTCCAACGCCGATCGCAAGCAGCTCCTGCGCACCATCATCGAGGCCGTCACGGTCACTGTCCACGGCGAATGCGAGCAGGTCACCGCCCAGATCACCTGGGCAGGCGGACACACCACCACCGGCGACTTCGTCCGCCCGGTCGCCCGGCTGGAGCAACTGTCGTACTACCCGCGCCTGGCCGAGCTGGTCCTGCAACTCGACGACGCCGGCCTGACCAGCGCCCAGATCGCCGACCGGCTCAACGCCGAAGGCTTACGCCCGCCCAAACGGTTCGCCACCTTCGGCGCTCAGGCCATCCGCGACCTGATCCGCCGTCTGCGCACCACCACCGACCAGCCAGGCCGCACCTGGCCCAAGCGCCGCCCACCCGGCCGCCATGCCTGGTGGTCCGCCGAACTCGCCCGCGAGCTGGCCATGCCCCCGGTCACCCTCTACAACTGGATCCGCCGCGGCTGGGTGACCGCTCGCCAAGAACCCGGCACCAGACTCTGGATCGTCACCGCAGACGCCGCTGAAGTCGACCGGCTGCGCGCCCTTCGGGCGCTGCCTCACGGCTACCACAACCGCAGACGCTGGCAGCAGCAGAACCCGCCCCACCGCTCCGACGAGCCCACTACCAGCTGAGGCTCTTCCTCTTACGCGGCCAAGCTGTAGTTATCGGTGCATTGTGCTTGACAGATCTCGGCTTCCCACCGCTGGTGGTAGCAGGAGGCCAGATGCTCGGCGGTGGCCTCGGCCGGGTCGAGAATGCTGGTGATCAACCGGATGTGGTCGCCCTTGCGACCGGGCACGGTGTAGTCGACCACGCGAACGACCACCGCCCGGTCGGGGTCGAGGTCGCGGCCCTGGCGAGCGTCTTCACGCAGCCGATCCTTCTGCGACCTGTGCAGGCCGACCACGGGGTTGGTGATGACCGCGAGCCAGGATCCGTCGTCCAGGTCGCACAGCCAGTACGGGCGGAGCCCGGCCTGCACCCGCCACAGTAGCTGGGCGCCGCTACGGCGGGCCTGACCCCAGGCGTAGAAGCTGTAGAAGCCGCGATCGGCGAGCAGCAGCATGTCCTCTTCCAGCCGCTCGTACAGGGAGTAGGCCAGGGTCTGTTCACCGTCCCAGCAGCCCGACACATCCGCCGCGACGATCGCGTGACCGGCGCACTCGCTGATGGCCACGACCCGGGCCTGCGCAAAGGCGGTCTCATACCCGCCCGCGCTGTCCTTGGGGAACTCTTCGAGGTTCGCCGGAGTGTCGGGCAGGTCGAGCACGAATCTGTCGATCGCCATCAGCCGCCACCGGCCGAGCCACGCACCCGCCGTCGTCGGGGAGGCGGCTGGGCGGGCCACACGCTCGAACACCTCCTTGACCGGCTCGGCGCCCAAGCGCCGCCTGGCCTGAGTCACCGCACCTCGCGTCGGCGGCTCCCACCGCGAGCCCGGCACGAACGCGAGCATCCCGGTCAGTTTCTCGGCGACCTCCTGTCCTTGGCATTGGCCCAAGATCATTCTCATCGCCAATGGCTGTTCCTGGGTTCCTCAACCCCGGCGTAGTCGGCGCGATGCACCGTCTGCCCCTCGCGACGGAGCTGGTTGAGTACCAAGGACATGTCCAGCGTGGTCTGGTACATCACCAGGTCGGCCACCAGGGTGTTGAACTTGATCGCTTTCTCCTGCTCCTCGGGCTCGTTGTCGACGTGGCCGAGGCGACGGACGAGCAGATGGGGATAGCATGCCCGGCGCCACGTGTGACGCCGGGCATGCTTCTCTCTGAGCTCGTGACTAGGTCACGTGCCGTCGATCAGCCGTATGGCGAGGTCCGGGCTGAACGTTCCGGCGGGCACGTTCGGCGCGATGCCGCAGTTGCCGTCCGAGTCGCCGGGAACCTTGCCCCAGAGCAGCATCTCGGCGCCGCCGCCGATCTGCGTCGTAGTGCCGAGCTTGCGGCCTGCAGGGTTGCACCATTCGCCGTTGGAGCCGTTGCCGTTGCGGCTGGTGTCGATCACGAACTTGGCGGTGCCGCCGAGCGCGGAGTTGATCTCGTTGCCGTAGGTGGACGACTGGCTGGTGGTGTAGTAGTTGGAGACGTTGACCGAGAAGCCGCGGACGTTGGCGACGCCCACGCTGCTCAGCCGGGAGGCCATGGTCGCCGGTGCGGTCCAGCCGGCGTTGCCGGCGTCGAGGTAGGCCCAGGTGTTGGCGGCCTTGTCGCGGAACTGTTCGGTGGCGTAGGTCAGCATGCGGATGCGTTCTTGCCGGGCCGTTTCGCTCATGCAGTCGAAGTCGCCGAGGGAGTCGGGCTCGATGACGACGAGCGCGGGTCGGTTGCCGATGCCGGAGGCGAATGCGGAGATCCATGTCTTGTACGCCGCTTCGCTGCCGGCGCCGCCGCCGGAGTGGCCGCCGCACGCGTCGCGGCCGGGGATGTTGTATGCGACCAGGATCGGCAGTTTGTCGGCGCTGTCCGCGGCGCCCACGAAGCCGGAGACGGCGGCGGTGATGTCGCCGCTCCAGCTACCGAACCATCGGGCCATCGGCTTGGAGGCGATTGAGGACTGGATCCGGGCGGCCCGGGAGTCGCCGGAGTTGTTTCTCACCCAGACGGCGGGGTTGGAGTTGGGGTCGACGTAGAAGCCGCTCGTCATGCCGATCGGCCCGGACCCGGACGTCGTCTCGGTGAGGGAGACGTTGTCGAGGTAGACGGTGTGGGCGACGTTCTTACCGAGTTGGAACGAAACCTGTCCGGCCGTCGTGCTCAGGCTGGAGGTGAAGGGGAAGCTGAAGCGCTTGCTCGTCGTGGTGAGCGCGATCGTCTTTGTCAGGGTGTTGGTGTACGGGCTGTTGGCCAGTTGCACGGTGGTGACCGCGCTGACCGAGGTGGAGGCGGAGGCGTCGAAGGACAGCGTGTAGGTCTTGCCGCTGGTCAGGGTGATGTTGTTCTGGGCGACCATGGCGTCCCACGGGTTGGCCGTGCCACCGGCCACGTTGACGCGCAGCCGCCCGGTGTCCACCGCCATGGAGGTGTTGGCAGAGTTCCACCATGGTGCGGTGCCGGTGCTGAATGTGCCGTTGACCACCAGTTCGGTCGCGGCTGTGGCGGGCGTGGCGACGGTCACCGACAGGGCGGTCGCCGTTGCGGCGGTGATCGCCGCCAACCGGGTTAATACTCGCATGTACTGCTTTCCTTTCTAGAGGATTCCTGCCACAGGAAGTCGGCTGTCACAGGGAGTCGGCGAAGGCGGCGATCCAGGCAAGGGATGAGTTCCAGTTGATCGCCACCTCGTTGGTGGACCAGGAGCCGATGTCGTCGATGTAGCACTTGGCCGGCGTACAGCCGGCGAGGTTGCGCTGGGCGACCGGGTCCTGGAGACCGGAATTGGGGCCTCCGGCCAGGGAGCCGGGGGCGGGGGTGGGAAGGCTCGGGTCGATCTGGTGGGCCCAGAATCGGTGGTGCTGGTTGTGGCTGGCCCGCTCGCCGTACCCGGTGACATAGGACTGGTTCAGCGCGTTGCGCCCGAACAGGTAGTCCATCGACTCCAGGACCGCCTCGCGGTAGCGGCGGTCGCGGGTGAGGTCGTAGGCCATCGCCATGATCACTGCGCTGTTGGTGGTGGCGCTGGTCGAGCCCCAGACGTACCTGCCGTCGGCCGGCAGGTAGGGGTTGGCGTAACCCTGGACGCTCATGTCGCGCACGTAGCCGTCGGCGACGGACAGCACCCTCTTGCGCGCGGCGGCGGACATGGCGGCCGGGAAGCGGCCGAGCAGCCGGGCGACGGTCAGGTCGGCCAGCGCGCCGGTCGACTGCCAGGAGAACCCGTCCGCGGTCAGCTTCGTGGTGACGAAGGTCAGGTAGGAGTGCTTGCCGGTGGTCGCGTACAGCTCGGCGGCCGCCCAGGAGAACTCGTCGGAGACGTCGGTGTCGTCGTAAGCGCCCCCACCCTCGCCTCCGGGCGGTGCGTAGAGGTCGGGATGCGCACGGGCCGCCCGCCAAGCTGTCTCGGCCGCCTCAAGGCAACGCCGGGCGAACGCGCGGTCCCATGCCTTCCAGATCCGGGCACACTGGGCGCCGGCTGCGGCGAGGTTGAGAGTCGCGGCCGTGGAGGGCGGGTAGAGGTAGCGTGGCTGGGTGTCCAGGTGCGGGATCGTCGGGTGCCCGGTCCACGCGGCGTCGTGCATCTTGTGGTGGACCAGGCCGCTGCCGGGCACCTGCATGCGAAGCAGGAACTCCACCTCCCAGCGCGCCTCGTCGAGCACGTCCGGGACGCCGTTGCCGGCCTCGGGGACGCGCAGCAGGCCGTCGTGTATCCCCTCCCGATCGTCCTGCCTGCGCGAGCGCTCGTAGAGGTCCATGAGCTGCCAGGCGGCGAGGGCGCCGTTCACCACGTACTTGCCGTGGTCGCCCGCGTCGTACCAGCCTCCGCGCACGTCCAGCGTGTGGTCGCACGTGCCCGGCAGACATGGGACGCGGGTGTCCCCCTGGTTGGGGGCGACGCCGAGGTGCCCGGCCGGCCTGGCGTAGGCGTCGCCGACGTACGCGGCCTCGATCGGGATGCCGCTGCGGTTGTGGTAGAAGTACGCCAGCGCGTCCCTGCGCAGCCCGTCGTACAGGTCGTCGCCGATGTCGAACGGCAGGCTGACCTGGTCGCCGACCGCGAGTGTGTAGCCGGTGCCCGCCTTGCGGACGGACGAGAAGTCGGCCAGGTGGACATGGTCGCCGGACATCGCGTCGGCGCCATGCACCCGGGTGCGGCCCTGGGCCACGGCTGCGCCGCGCGTGTTGAGCAGCCGCCATTCCAGCGGCTCGGTCCCGGGGTTGACGATCGTGGCGCGTTTGGGGCCCGAGGTCGCGTAGCCGTGCTGGTTGACCCGCACCGGCGAGCCGAGGTCCCGGTCGCCTCCGGGCGGGAGCACCCCGCCGACCAGGGAGATCTCGTCCAGGCAGAGCGTGTACGGCTCCGTGGCGCCGCCCATCTGGAAGGTCACCTGTCCGTGCGAGTCCGAGACGTTCGACGTCGCGGTGTACTCGAACGTGCGCGGCGTGGCTGTCAGCTCGGGCCGTTGGTCCAGGGGGGTGGTGTACGGCGGGCCGGCGAGCTGGACGGTAGTGCGGATGGTGACGTCCCGGCTGGCGGAGGCGGTGAAGCGGAGGGTGTATGGCTGGCCGTCCTCCAACGGGACGTCGTTCTGGCCGATCATGGAGTCCCACGGGTTCGTGGTGCCGGCGGGGACGTCGGCGCACAGCCGGCCCGATTCGACGCGTGACGGGGTGTTCTGGCTGCTCCACCAAGGGTCTTTGCCGCTGTCGAAGCCGCCGTTCAGGAGTCTTTCGTAGGAGTCGGCGTGCGCGGGGGTCGCGAGGCCGGCGAGGAGGAGGACACAGGCCGCGGACAGCCTGAGTGTGGCGGACATACCGGGACCTTTCAGGTCGCTGGACAGAGTCGTCCCCGGGATACCGCGGCGTCAGTGTCGAATCTTCTGCGAGGGCACCGCGAGCTGTCAACTGTTTCGCGGAGATTGAACCTTGCTCTCTCCGCCCCCTTCTCAGCGGTGCGACAATCCCCTAACATCGGCTGGGAGCGCTCCCAATAATGTACAGAAAAAGCTCTGGAACACCGGCACAATCCGCGGCGTCAACGCAGGTAGTCGAGTGTATCGAGCGGCTTCATCCCCTCTGGAACCGCTCCCGGAAAACAGGGAGAATGAGATGACGACAAGGCTGGCGCGGCCGCTGATCGCCGCCGCCCTCACCGGCCTGCTCGCGGCGTGCGGCGCCGGCGCACAGACGCCGGACACCGCGACGCAGGGAAAGATCACCCTGGTGGTCAAGACCTTCAGCGAGTTCGGCTACGAGGAGCTCTACAAGCAGTACGAGGCCGCTCATCCTGGAATAACGATCAAGCAGGAGAGCATCGCCCAGCTCGGCGACTACCTGCCCAAGCTGCAGCAGTGGATGGCCTCGGGCAGCGGAGCCGGAGACGTGGTCGCGCTGGAGGAGGGCATCCTCATCCAGTTCATGGCCAAGCCCGAGCGGTTCGTGAACCTTCTCGACCACGGAGCCGGGTCACTGAAGGCCGATTTCCTGGAATGGAAGTGGAAGCAGGCACTCACGAACGACGGCTCCAAACTCGTCGGGCTCGGCACCGACGTCGGCGCGCAAGGCATGTGCTACCGGACAGACCTGCTGGCCAAGGCCGGGCTGCCCACCGATCGCGAGAAGGTCGGTGAGCTCTGGCCGACCTGGGACGCTTACCTTGCCACCGGGCAGAAGTTCGCTCAGGCCAAGACGGGAGCGCACTTCTTCGACTCGGCCGGCGGCATCTATCAGAACATCCTGATGCAGCAGGGCGACCACACCTACTACGACACCTCCAACAACCTGGTGATCGACACCAATCCCGGGGTGAAGGCGTCCTGGGACCAGGCGGTCAAGATGATCCAGGGTGGGCTGTCGGCGAATCTCGCGCAGTGGAGCCCGCAGTGGAACGCCGGGTTCAAGAAGGGCACCTTCGCCACCATCCCGTGCCCGTCGTGGATGCTCGGCGTCATTGAGGAGCAGGCGGGGCCGGAGAACGCCGGCAAGTGGGACGTGGCGCGCGTGCCGGGTGACGGAGCCGTTCGCGGCGGCTCGTTCCTGGCGGTGCCGAAGCAGAGCAAGCACCAGAAGGAAGCAGCCGAGCTGATCAAATTCCTCACCAGCCCGAAGGGGCAGATCGCGGCGTTCAAGGCCAAGAGCAACTTCCCCTCATCGCCGCAGGCCATCGATGACCCGGCGGTGCAGGGCTTCGTCAACGACTACTTCAACAACGCTCCCGTCGGGAAGATCTTCGGAGCGAGCGCGAAGGCGCTCAAGCCGGTGTACCTGGGGCCGGACAACAACCCGGTCGGTGACCGCGTCGGCAACGCGCTGATGGCCGTCGAGCAGGGCAAGCTGCAGCCGGACGAGGCGTGGACCAAGGCTGTCGAGGACGCCAAGCGTGCTGCTAAGTAACAAAGTGCGATCCGCTACGCACGCGAGGTCGCGGGCGGGACTGCTGTCCCGCCTCGACCTGGTGGGCTCGCCCTACCTTTTCGTGGCGCCGTTCTTCGTGATCTTCGGGGTCTTCGGGCTCTTCCCGTTGCTGTACACCGCATGGGTCTCGCTGCACGACTGGGACCTGGCAGGAGACGCGGGGTTCGTCGGGCTGGCAAACTATGCGGATCTGTTCGCCGACCCCGACTTCTGGAACGCGGTCGTCAACACCCTCGGCATGTTCGTGCTGGCCACGGTGCCGCAGTTGCTCCTGGCACTGGTCGTGGCGAGCCTGCTCAACCAGCGGCTGCGTGCGCTGACGTTCTTCCGGATGGGGGTGCTCGCGCCGATCGTCACCTCGGTGGCGGCGGTGGGCATCGTGTTCAGCCAGATCTTCGACCGCGACGCCGGCATGGCCAACGGCCTACTCGCCCTGCTGGGCGTGGACCCGGTGGACTGGCGGGCGGACAAGTGGTCGTCCTGGCTGGCGATCTCGGTCATGGTCGATTGGCGATGGACCGGCTACAACGCGCTGATCTTCCTGGCCGCGATGCAGTCGGTGCCGCGCGACGTGTACGAGGCGGCGGCCATCGACGGCGCCTCCAAGGCCAGGCAGTTCTGGGGCATCACGGTGCCGCTGATCCGGCCGGCGATCCTGTTCGCTGTGATC
This sequence comes from Nonomuraea sp. H19, assembly GCF_052068215.1. Classification (NCBI taxonomy): domain Bacteria; kingdom Bacillati; phylum Actinomycetota; class Actinomycetes; order Streptosporangiales; family Streptosporangiaceae; genus Nonomuraea; species Nonomuraea sp. H19. Next base: position 16,559 of record NZ_JBQHCV010000041.1, read on the forward strand.
ATCTCGACAATCGGCGGGATGCAGCTGTTCACCGAACCGCTCATCTTCGGCCAGGGCGCCTACGCCATCTCCGGCGGCAGCCTGCGGCAGTTCCAGACCGTGGCCATGTACATGTTCGAGAAGGCCTTCAGGGACTTCGACTACGGCTATGGCTCGGCCGTCGCCTGGATGATCTTCCTGCTCATCGTGGTCTTCGCTCTGGTCAACTTCCTGCTCACGCGGAGAGCGAGATAGCCATGCGAACCTCAGGACCCCTGGTCTACCTCACCCTGCTGGCGGCGATCGCACTGTCGGTCTTCCCGCTCTACTGGCTGTTCGTCGTGGCCACCCGGGCCAACGACGTCGTCGGCGACTGGCCGCCGCCCCTCACCCCGGGCGGCAACCTGGGCGAGAACGTCACGCGGCTCTTCGCGGCCGAGGACGCCAATTTCCTGCTGGGGATGGTCAACTCCGCTATCGCCTCCATCACCGTGACCGTGTCGGTGGTGTTCTTCTGCTCGCTGGCCGGCTTTGCGTTCGCCAAGCTGCGCTTCCGCGGCAGGAACGCGCTGTTGCTCGTCATCCTGGCCACGATGATGATCCCGGTCCAGATGGGCATCATCCCACTCTATATGATCATGGTGGAGCTCGGCTGGCAGAACCGGCTGCAGGCGGTCATCGTGCCGTTCCTGGTCTCGGCGTTCGGTGTCTTCCTGATGCGGCAGTACGCCGAGCGGGCCGTCCCCGACGAGTTGGTCGAGGCGGCGCGGGTGGACGGCTGCTCGACCTTCGGCATCTTCTGGAAGGTCGTGCTGCCCGCCCTACGGCCGGGCGCCGCCGTGCTGGGGCTGTTCACCTTCATGGGCACCTGGAACGAGTTCCTGTGGCCGCTGGCCGTTCTGGAGGCCGACAACCCGACCGTCCAGTTCTCGCTCAGTCAGTTGTCCAGCACGTACTACACCGACTACACGCTCATGTTTTCCGGGACGCTGATCGCCACGCTCCCGCTGCTGTTCGTCTTCATCGCGTTCGGCCGCCAGATCATCGGCGGCATCATGGAAGGAGCCGTCAAGGCGTGAACACGTTCGATCCTGGCTTTCTCTGGGGGGCCGCCACCTCGAGCTACCAGATCGAGGGGGCGTCCGCCGAGGACGGACGCGAGCCTTCGATCTGGGATGTCTTCGCCGCGCAGCCCGGCAACGTGCGCGACGGCGACACCGGCGACATCGCCTGTGACCACTACCACCGCTACCGCGACGACGTCGCCCTCATGGCCGAGCTCGGCCTGCGCGCCTACCGCTTCTCCGTGGCCTGGCCGCGGGTGCAGCCGCTCGGATCGGGGGCCGTCAACCAGCGCGGCCTGGACTTCTACCGGCGCCTCGTGGACGAGCTGCTGAGCCGCGAGATCCAGCCGTGGCCGACGCTGTACCACTGGGACCTGCCCCAGCCACTGGAGGACGCCGGTGGCTGGCCCGCGCGGGACACGGCCCTGCGCTTCGCCGACTACGCCGCCGCCGTGCACGACGCGCTGGCCGACAGGGTAACGCACTGGACCACGCTCAACGAGCCCTGGTGCTCGGCCTTCCTCGGGTACGCCACCGGAGAGCACGCGCCCGGCCGGCGTGAGCCTGCCGCCGCCATCCGTGCCGTGCACCACCTGCTGCTCGGACACGGCATGGCCGCGAGCGCCATGAGCGGCTCGCGGGTCGGCATCACGCTGAACCCCGCCCAGGTGAGCCCGGCCACCGGCTCGGCCGAGGACGTGGACGCCGCGCGCCGCATCGACGGCGTGGCCAACCGGATCTTCCTGGACCCGCTGTTCCGGGCCGCGTACCCAGCGGACGTGGTCCAGGACCTGACCGAGGTGACCGGCTTCGAGCACGTCCGTGACGGCGACCTGAAGGTGATCGCGGCGCCGCTGGACTTCCTCGGCGTCAACTACTACACCCCGGCCATCGTCTCCGGAGACGGTCCCGCCCGCCCGCCGGGCAAGCCGAGCCCATACGTCGGGTCGGAGACGGTGCGGTTCGTTGACGGCGGGGGGCCGCGGACCACCCTGGGATGGGAGGTCGACGAGAGCGGGCTGTCCGACCTGCTCGTGCGGCTCGCCCGCGACTACCCGGTGACCGCCCTCTACGTCACCGAGAACGGCGCGGCCTATGACGAGGAGGTTCACGACGCCGACCGGATCGCCTACTTCGATGGCCACCTGCGCGCCTGCCACGACGCCGTTGCGCAGGGAGTGCCGCTGCGCGGCTATTTCGCCTGGTCTCTGTTGGACAACTTCGAGTGGGCGCACGGGTACGCCCAGCGGTTCGGCCTGGTGCACGTCGACTTCGCCACGCAGCGCCGTACCCCCAAGGACAGCGCGCGCTGGTACGCCGAGGTGATCAGGCGCGGTGGGCTGTGAGACCCACGATCGAGCAGGTGGCCGCGCACGCGGGGGTCGGCCGGAGCACGGTCTCCCGCGTGCTCAACGGCTCCTCCAAGGTGCGCCCGAGGACCAGGCTCACCGTGCAGAAGGCCATCGAGGAGTTGCGCTACACCCCCAACCGGGCCGCGCGTTCGCTGGTCACCCGGCGCATGGACACGGTCGCGCTGGTCATCTCCGAGTCTCCCGAGCGCGTGTTCAGCGACCCGTTCTTCGCGGGCGTGGTACGCGGCATCGCGGCGCAGCTGACGTCGTCCGGCAAGCAGCTGCTGATAACCATGGCCCGGTCGAGCAGCGAGCGGTCAGCGTTGGAGGCCTATCTCGGGGGCGGCCACGTGGACGGGGTCCTGCTGCTCTCGCTGCACCACGAGGATCCGCTCCCGTCCCGCCTGGGGGAGCTCGGCGTCCCGGCGGTGCTGGGCGGCAGGCCGCTCGATCCCGCTCTCGCCGCTCATGTCGTGGACGTGGACAACCAGGCGGGAGCGTACCTGGCGGTACGGCACCTGATCGAGCGGGGACGCCGCCGGATCGCGACCATCACGGGGCCGATGGACATGCTCGTCAGCGTCCACCGACTGGGGGGCTACCGTGATTGCCTGACCGCCTCCGGGATCGAGGAGAGTTCCGATCTCGTGGCGGGCGGGGACTTCAGTGAGCGGAGCGGTGCCGTGGCCATGCGGGCACTGCTGGCCCGCAGGCCCGACCTCGACGCGGTCTTCGCCGCCTCCGACCTGATGGCCCTGGGCGCGCTGCGGGTGCTGCGCGAGGCAGGCCGCGCCGACGTGGCCGTCGTGGGCTTCGACGACTCGCCACTCGCCGAGCAGGCCGGGCTCACCTCGGTCCATCAGCCGGTCGAGGACATGGGCCGGGAGATGGTCCGCCTGCTGCTCATGCTGATCGGCGGCGGGACACCGAGCCGATCCGTCCTCGTCCTCACCCCACACCTCGCGACAAGGGAGACTTCATGAAATTTCGTCATCTTGGGCACAGCGGGCTCATGATCAGCGAGATCGCCTACGGCAACTGGCTCACCGAGGACACCGTCGAACCCTGCGTGCACGCCGCCCTCGACGCCGGGATCACCACGTTCGACACCGCCGACGCCTACGCCGAGACCCGCGCCGAGGAGGCGCTCGGCCAGGCGCTGCGGGACGTCCGCCGCGATTCGGTGGAGATCCTCACCAAGATCTACTGGCCCACCGGCCCCGGCCCCAACGACCGCGGCCTGTCCCGCAAGCACATCATGCGCTCGATCGACGGCTCCCTGCGCCGCCTCCGCACCGACTACGTGGATCTCTACCAGGCGCACCGCTACGACTACGCCACCCCCCTGGAGGAGACCCTGCGGGCCTTCGACGACCTGGTGCGAGCCGGCAAGGTCCTGTACGTCGGTGTCTCCGACTGGACGGCGGAGCAGATCGCCGACGCGCTGCGGATCGCCGACGACCTGGGCCTGGACCGGATCGTGTCCAACCAGCCGCAGTACAACATGCTCCGCAGGGTCATCGAGCCGGAGATCCTGCCACTGTGCGCCAAGGAAGGTGTCGGCCAGCTCGTCTACCAGCCGATGGCCCAAGGCGTGCTGGCCGGGCGCTACTCCCCCGGCCAGGCGCCGCCCGCCGAGGCGCGCAGGGAGTTCGTGGGCCGCCTGCTCACCGACGACGTCCTGACACGTGTGGAGCGGCTCCGCCCGATCGCGGCGGACCTCGGGCTGACCATGGCGCAACTGGCGATCGCCTGGGTACTGCGCGGCCCCGGGGTCTCGGCCGCGATCGTCGGCGGCTCACGGCCCGAGCAGGTGCACGACAGTGCGGCGGCATCCGGGGCGACCCTCGGAGACGACGTGCTCCGCGCGATCGACCAGATCTTGGACGACGTGGTGGAACGCGTGGCCGACGGGCCGTTCAGCCCGCTCACCAGGCCCTGATCGCGAGTGGAAGCGCTCACAGACTGGAAGCCTGGTACCCTCCACATGACCAGCATGTAAACGCTTGGGAGCGCTCCTAAAAATGACGGATCGGCAGCCGACGCTGGACGAGGTGGCCCGGCGGGCGGGAGTGTCCAGGGGCACGGTGTCTCGGGTGATCAACAACGCCCCGCATGTCAGCCGGGCCGCGCGGCAGGCCGTGGAGCGGGCCATCAAGGACCTGGGCTACGTGCCCAACGTCGCCGCCCGCTCCCTGGCCACCCAGCGCAGTGGCGCGGTCGTGCTGGCGGTCTCCAGCGACGACCAGGCCCTGTTCACCAACCCCTTCTTCGCCGAGGTCATCGTCGGGGTGAACGCCGTCCTGGAGGAAACCGACCTCGAGCTGCTGCTGATCCTGGCCGCCTCCGAGCGCGGCAGGAACCGGCTGGCCCGTGTCCTGCAGTCACGCAGGGCCGACGGTGTCATGCTGCTGGCCCTGCGGGAAAACGACCCCCTGGCGAAGGTGGCCGCCGAGGGCGGCGTCCCCGTGGTATACGGCGGACGCTCCCTGGGCAGCTCCCACCACTGGTACGTGGACGCCGACAACCGCGACGGCGCTCGCCAGGCGGCCGAATACCTGATCTCCACCGGCCGCACCCGGATCGCGACCATCACCGGGCCGCTCGACATGCACGTCGGCCTATCCCGCTACCTGGGCTTCCGCGAGGCGCTGGCGCTGGCCGGACTCGGAGCCGAGCGGGTCGCGCACGGCGACTTCACCGAGGCGAGCGGAGCCGCCGCGATGGCTCGCCTGCTGACCGAGCATCCGGATCTCGACGCCGTGCTGATCGCCTCCGACGAGATGGCCGTGGGCGCGCTCGGCGTGCTGAAAGAGCACGGCCGGACCGTACCCGGCGACATCGCGGTCGTGGGGTTCGACGACGTGGTGACCGCCCGGCACACCCATCCCACCCTGACCACGGTACGCCAGCCCATCAAAGCTCTCGGCCGCGAGATGACCCGCATGCTGCTCGCCCTGATCCGGGGCGGGCAACCCACCCCACTCATCCTCCCCACCGAACTGGTCATCCGCGAATCCGCCTGAACCCATATCGCGGCACGGCATGCGGCTGCCCGAACATCCGTGCCGGGGGCCGGAACTGGCGACCTCGCGTAATCAAGTGTCGCGTGTTCGCGCCCTCTGGAACTGCAAAGGTCACACGACGTAGTAGCCAGTGGATGAGTGGGGCCGCGGGACGGGGTGTCTGTAAGAGCCGTGCAATGGAGTACATGGGTTTGATGTTTGTCCAGGTCAGAAGGCTCATGGCGCGAGGGCTACGGCGAACCTTCAGGTAGTCGCCGCCGGTATTACAAAGGCTGGTGACCTGCACGAGCTCGAGCACCTGCCCCTGGTTGCGCCCGTCTTACCGACGCCCGGTTACCACCAGGAGCGCTGAGTGCTGTTCTATCGTGCCGCGGTCGATTTGTTGTCAAAGATCATAAACTTGGGTTCTGGCGCGATCAATGAGCTTGTCGTTTGGGTGTGGATCCTTTCCAGGGAGCCTCTGAGCTGGTGGTCTGAGCCTGGATGCACGGCGTGAATTCTTGTGATCGTTTTCCGGCTCAATTCCTCGACGAGGGCTGGTCGCGCAGGTGAGGACATGTTTTCGGGCGTGACAGAGCTGCCGTGCTCGCATCACGGCTTGTCCAGAGCCAGGTCGGGGTCGTGGAGCGCGTGCAGACGCTGATGGCCGGCGAGGGCCGTGCAGGAGTGTGACCAGGGGTTCGGTAGGTCAGGCCGCGTGTGCCGGTGGCGGATGGTGGGTGGCGGCGAAGACGTTCGTCCAGGCATGCCGCCAGGGCCAATGCTCGGGAAGGTGGAAGACCACGTGCCCGCGGCCGTGCCGGGCGATCCGCGCGGGGATGGCGATCAACTGGCGGCGCAGGGTCGCGCCGCGCGCTTTGGCGTGGAAGGCCGAGGTCAGGCAGCCGGTGGCGCGCGGCAGGTTATGGGTGAGGGCGGCCAAGGTGAGCCAGGCCGCGTTGGCTGCGAACGAGCCTGAGGGCAAATGGGCGAGCGGTCCGTCGATCAAGTCGGCGTTGACCTGCTCCTGCACGGCGTGATCACGATGCTGTTCCTCGGCCTGAAGCAGCGCATACGGGCTGTCGGTGAAGATCGGATAGTAGCGCCAGGAGGCGAACAGCTCGTCTTGGCCACGTCCGGCCTGCGGGTTGAGCCGCTTGACCCGGCGGACGATCAGCCGGGCGGTGACGGCCTTGCCGGTCTTGCTGGTGAAGGCGGTATAGCGGGTTTCGGCGACCTCGGCGTCAGAGACCCAGCCACCGGCTTGGGGGTCGAAAATGGCGCGCGGATACTTGATCGGTGTCCACGCGTCCTCGGCGATCGCGGCGATCGCGGCGATCGCCTCTTTGACCTTGGGGTCCAGCTTGGCGGTGACGGAGAAGCGGGCATCGTGCTCGCGGCACGCTGCGATCACCTGCGCGCCGTAGAAGGCGCTGTCCATCCGGACGATCAGGGTCGCGCCGGCGCCCGCGTCCCGGGCGGCGCCGATCTGCTCGCGCACGAACGAGGCCGCGCCACGGGCTGAACCGGCGCTGCCGCCGCGCAATCGGGTCCCGGCCACGATCGGCGCGGCCAGCGGGGTCGACACCGTCGCAAGCAGCACATTCAGCCCGCGTATCAGCACGCTCCTGCCCTGGATCGGTTGCTGTGCTCTCAGCCTGGATCCACAGGTTTGAATTCGGTGTGATGGCCGCGAAAAGGGGTGAGGTGTCCTCCGAGCTGGGATGATGGGAGTTCTCTAGGCTTCCAGGTCAACTTCAGTCCAGCCGTTTCAAGAACGGCCCTCCGTGATCTCCCGGTGGACTCGGCCGGCGGTCCCGCTACCGCGGGACCGCCAAGACCCATCTCCAGCATCTACTCATCGCCGCGGCGATGAACCTGACCCGGCTCGACGCATGGCTGACCGGAACGCCGCTGGCCCCGACCCGCAACCTCGCATTTCGCCGCTCTGAAGCGCTCCGACGGCATGATGCGACTCTGCGAAGACAAAGTGTGCAGACGCGGACCAACCCGGTGAGGCGCATAGTGGCGTGAGTGAAGAGGGGTTTGAGGAATATCGGAACCGGATCAAGCCCAGCGCGCCAGCCTTACCGATTTACGGACACGTCTTCCGCCATGTCACGACGACCCCGGACTCACCCGGCATCCGCGAGGACGGAGCATCCGGGGCGGTCTGGAGCTTCACTCTCTCGAAGCCAAGGCGCCGGGGAACGGCCGCGCTGGCAAGATTGGCCGCGTCGTGCCGAATTTCCAGCCACTTGACTCCATCCAGCGCGAATCCCGCCATGATCAGCGCGGCGACGGCCTCAGCGACCAGGCCCCGGCCGGTCCAGTCCCCATGCAGCCAATAACCGATCTCCAGGCCGCCCGGCCCGACCCTGCGCATCAAGCCGCAGCCGCCCACCACCAGGCCCTCCGCAATGATGGCGTACTTGTACGCCTCGTCCCGCTCCCACTCCGAAACAGCCGTGGTCACCAGCTTGGTCGCGACTTCATGACTGTCTCCCACAGCAAGGGGCGACCAGGGGAGCAGATGATCGTGGGAGTCTCTGATCGCCTGAGTCACCGCATTGATGTCCTCCTTCTGCCATCGGCGCAGTTCAAGGCGGTCGCAGAGAAGAATTGCGGCGGGACGTTGCATCACCCCATGATCCACCTCAGACAGATTCTCATCAACATCCCTAGAAAAGGCGGCCGGGAGGCTCGGCGCAAAGCTCCCAGCATGGAAAAGCCCCCCGTGATCACTTACCGTCGTCCGTTCTAGCGATCGTCGCAACACCCCAGCTTGGGGAGTGCGATGGAGTTCGAGATCCGCGAGATCCGGTCCTCTCAGGGGCGGAGAAAGCTGACCCGTGAGCGGGAGGAATACTTCCGCCTTATGGATCAAGGCTTCAGCAGCATGGAAGCGTGCCGCATCGTCGGGATCAACTACCGGACGGGGAAGCGGTGGCGGAACGGCTCGGCGCCGAATAAGGCAAAAAAGAAGGGGGCCCCACCGGTCAGACGACCGGCGGGGCCCCTTCTGACGTGTCCCGCTACCTGCGGGAAGACGAGCGGATCTACGTTGCTGACCAGGTGCGGGAGAAGGTGTCGATCCGAGAGATCGCACGCGAGCTGGGCCGTGCGCCCTCGACCATCAGCCGGGAGATCCGCCGCAACCGGCATCCCACTACGGCCAGTACCGGCCGTACGCGGCTCAGGCTCGTGCCGACGCGCGCCGGCCGCGCCCCAAGCCCAGCAAGATCGGGCAGAACCCGGAGTTACGGGCCTACATTCAGGAGAACCTGCACAAGCGCTGGAGCCCGGAGCAGATCGTGCAGAGCCTGCGCCTGGCCTTTCCCGAGCGGGCGGAGATGCACGTGTGTCACGAGACCATCTACCAGGCCCTCTATGTCCAGGGCCGCGGCGAGCTACGCCGTGAGGTAAGCCGGGCGTTGCGCACTGGCCGTGCCATGCGCAAGCCGCGCCGTCTGGCCCAGCAGCGCCAGCCCCGCTGCAGCGCTCCGATGGTGATGATCAGCGAGCGGCCGGCGGAGGCCGACGACCGCGCCGTTCCCGGCCATTGGGAAGGCGACCTCATCATCGGCAAGAACCAGTTGTCCGCCATCGGGACGCTGGTCGAGCGCACCACCCGCTATGTCATGCTCGTCCACCTGCCACACGACCACAGCGCGGTCAGCATGCGCGATGCCCTGCTGGACAGCATCGTGACGCTCCCGACCCATCTCAGACGCTCCCTCACATGGGATCAGGGCAGCGAGATGGGCCGCCACCACGAGTTCTCCATCGCCGCTGACATGCCCGTCTACTTCTGCAACCCGGCCAGCCCGTGGCAGAGGGGCTCGAACGAGAAGCATCAACGGCCTGCTACGCCAGTACTTCCCCAAGGGCGCCGACCTGTCGGTCCACACCCGCGAGCAGCTCGTCGCCGCTGAATTGAACGCCAGGCCACGGAAGACGCTCGGCTGGGAGACCCCAGCAGAACGCCTCGCGAAGCTCTTGGCCGCCTGCGCCTGACCTCGGGGAGGCGGTGCTGCGGTAATCCCATCTGCGATGAAAACGCGGCAGCAGATGAGAATCGCGGTGTCGAAACGCACCGCGCGCAGGCTGACCACGGTTTGCGGCGCTTGTGCGATTATCTCCAGCATGCCTACCGATCTGCGCAGCCGATGGAATCACAACACGCATTACCATCACCTGGCCTTGGAGGCCGTGACACCCGGGGCAAAGACGGCTCTGGACGTGGGCACAGGCGATGGTCTGCTGGCGGCCGATCTACGCGAGTTGGTGCCGCAGGTAACTGCCATCGATCTGGATCCTGCAGTTCTCGACCGGGCTCGCACGACGAGGGCGGACGTGGACTGGGTCGTGGGCGACGTGATGAGCACTCCGTTACCCGAGGGGCACTTCGACGTCGTCACGTCCATCGCCACCGTGCACCACCTGCCTGACTTGAGCGCCGGATTCACCAGGTTGGCCTCGCTCACAGCGCCAGGTGGAGCGCTCGTCGTGATCGGTTGCGCAAATAGCGGACGTCCACGCGACTACCTGATGGACGCCGTCGGCGTCGCCCAAAACCAGGTGTTCTCGCGCACACGCGGCTACTGGCATCACACGGCACCCGTGAAGATGACCTTTGCCCACACTTACGCCCAGGTGAAGCAGATCGCCTCCGCTGTCCTACCAGGGATGCGCTGGCGTCGGCTTCCACTTTTTCGCTACGCCGTTGTCTGGCGCAAGCCCGCCTGAAGTACCGGTGCTCGGCGTCGACGAACGCGCACGTCTGGGCGAACGTCGCCGGTGTGCTCCCCGGCCGGGACGCCGATTGGGAGGCATGGTGGGCATCCTTCCCAGGGAGGACCGGCCGTCCTCGGAAGGATGCCCACCGGTGACCGCCCAGCCATGCTGGACTGCCGCCAGCAAATGATCACCTGTGTTGCGACGACCCCTGGAATTCGCCCGTCCGTGATCACGGGGGGGGCTTGTGTTGATCTACTTCGCCAACGGTGTCTCTCATCGGGCGGCGCCTGGCGCAGCGTCGCCCAGCCGTCCGCGGCCCGCTCCACCCGCCAGGCCGACGGCCACACCCTGCGCACGTCCGCTGCCGCCGGCGCCACTCGCGCACCGGGCCCGCGGATCGCCGAGCATCTGCGCCGAGAGGGCTGGCGGATCTCTGACAACACGGTCGCGAAGATCATGCGTGAGCATGGGCTGGCCGCCCGGGTCAGGCCGCGGGCGCAGGTCCACCACCCGGCAGGACGGGAGCCGCTGGCATGCCGCCGACCAGGTCAGGCGAGACTTCCGCGCCGCTGCGCCGGACCAGCGGTGGGTGGGCGATGACACCTAGATCCACCTAGATCCCCACCGGGGAGGGGAAACTGCAGCTATGGCGGGGGTGCCGGACTGACCCTGCCCACCCTCGTCGGTGCCGCCGCGGCCGTGCTGCCGCCGCACAGCTTCTCGACCGGCTCCGGAGTGGTCACCATGGCGCGGCAGATCGGCACCGTGCTCGGCATCGCGATGCTGGTCGCCGCCCTCGGCACCTCCACGGGCCGCGAATCCTCCTTCGACGACGGCTGGCTGCTCACGCTGCTGACGACGGCCGCCACGGCGGCGACCCGCCTGCTCATCCGCCGCCCGCAAGGGAGCGGCTCGTGATCTCTCCCGGCGCGCTACTACGGGCCGCGCCGCTGGACGAGCCGATCGAGACCGGCTCGCACCTGCGAGGTTTCGGCGGCGTCCACGGCGGGCTGGCCCTCGCTCTGCTGACCACCGCGATGGCGGAACGGGCTCCTGCCACGCTCCTCCAGAGGGTCACGGCCCGCTACCTTCGACCGCTCGGGGACGAGTTCCGGATCGAGGTCTCGACGGAACGCTCCGGTCGTACCATGACCGCGCTCGCCGCCCGGGCAATGACGCAGAAGGATGTCCACGTCGACGCGACGGCGATCTTCGCGACGCCACAACCGGCGTCCTGGCCGACCGTCGCCCCTCCGGCGCCCGCGGCCCCGCCGCCCGAGCAATGCGAGGTCTTCACGATCCCGCCCGGGTTCGTGCCGATCTCGACGTCCATGGAGATCCGCCCCGTCGGACCGAACCGCCCCTACACGGGCGGCGCCGAGCCCGAACTGACCGCCTGGATCCGGCTGCTGGAGGACGACGAGCCCCCCGACGTCCACCGCCTGATCCCCCTCATGGACGGCCTGGCGCCCTCCTACACCGCCGTCCTGCCGGAGCTCGTGCTCCTCCCCACCGTCGAATTCGCCGTGAGACCCGCCGCCGCCGGGCTGAAGCGAGCCGCCTCACCGTGGGTGCTGCTGCGCGCCCGTACGCACCAGGCAGGCGCCGACGGCTGGGTCGACGAGGGCATCGACGCCTGGGGACCGGACGGCGACCACCTCGGCAGCGCCAGGCAGACACGCCTAGTACGGCCCGCATGACGGGGGTTCACCTGCGTGGGCAGCGCACGCGGCGGCGCGACCGCCACCGGCCACCCGGCGAGGTCCGGCACGGACGGCGACTATGCTGCGCGACATGCCGAAGGACGCACAACCGCGCGAGTGCTCCATCGCCGACACCCTGGACCTGGTCGGCGAACGGTGGAGCTCCTGGCCATCCGCGAGCTCAGCTACGGCGTCGGGCGTTTCGATCAGATCGTCCGCAACACAGGCGCCCCTCGCGACATCCTCACCGCTCGGCTCCGGAAACTGGAGTCGAACGGGATCATCCAGCGGAAACGCTACAGCGAACACCCGGTCCGCCACGAGTACCATCTCACGCCCGCCGGCGTGGAACTGTGCGACGTCCTGATCGCCCTGATGAAGTGGGGCGACCGCCACTTGCACCCCGGCGATCCTCCCGTGCGGTGGCGGCACTCCTGCGGCCAGACCGTCGACCCCCTGCTGATCTGCCGTCACTGCGGTGGTGAGGCCCGCGTCGGCGCTCATTCCCCCACCGGCAGAGGCGCCCTGACCACCTGACGCCCCACGAACGCCCGCATCGTCGGCGTGGCCATCAGCACTACCTTCGAGCCTCCGGGGGTCCGCTCAGCAGGCGACCTGCGGATTCTCGCCCGTCTGATACCCCCCAATTCCGGAGAGTTCGAGCAGGTCCTGATAGTGGTCGGGGAAGCCGCATGCCTCGGGGGTGCAGCCGCGCGCCCCGGGGATCAAGTCCCAGTCGTTGGGCAGGTCGGTGCCCGGGCGGCGGGTGAGCGGGTAAATGTAGATCAGCGTGCGGCCCGCGCCGAGCGCGTTCAGGTGGATCGTCGCGCCGCCGGTGCTCTGGAGTTCCAGGTGCGGCACCTTCATGCCGGGCAGATGAGCGGCCGCGCCGTCGTCCTTGGGAACGGGCAGGTCAGCGGGCCAGGCTCATGTGGTCGGTCATCAGGTCCTTCCTTCGTCGGCGCCGTGGGCAGGAGGGCGACCCCGGCAGCGGCGGCTCCGGGCCTATTCGTCGCGGCCGGTTGTCACTCGCGCCCCGTGAGGATCTCCGCTGATGGTCTCGCCGTGAGCAGCAACGGCGTGGCGACGCCGGCGTGGGAGGCCACGTCGGCGAGGAACGCGGACAGCCAGCCGAGAGCGTCCAGCGACCACTCGGCGAGGTCGCCGCGCAGCGTGACGCGATGGTGGGCGGGACCGCGCCACAGCTCGTCGGTGATCGCGGGTCCCAAGGCAGGTTCATTCCGCTCCGCCGGTGTGATCGAGTCCAAGGAGAAGATCTCCTGCTGGAACTCCCGCAGCCAGGAGACCATCGTGGTCGCCGCCGATCCGATGGCGGGGTCCTGGCCCGAGTCGAGCGTCACCCGCACCCGTGTCCGGGCCCGCGGGTCGCGGTCGGCGAACCAGCCGGTGTCCTGGAGCAGGTTCATCACCGAGTCCGGGCGCGATGGCGGGTGAAGGCTCTGCACGGGCAGCAGTACCTGGACCGCTTCGAGGCGCGGCACCCCAATCCGCGCGACGACGTCGCCGGCGCACGACAGGAACGGCTGCACGGGCAGCGGCCGCCGGGGACGCGCTGGTTCGGCCAGCGACACCTGGAACCAGGCGACGCGTGTCGGCCGCGCCTCGGCGGTTGTGTCGCGCCCGGCGGTTATGTCGTGGCCGGCGTCGTTCATGCCCCAGAGGCCGCCGGACGAGCCGGCCGCCGTGTCGGCGAGCCAGCCCATCGCCGACGACCTGGCCAGGAACAGGCTGTAGGCGTCGGAGGAGGCGACGCGCGGATCTCGCCAGGCGTGCGGTGTCAGGCGGCCGTGCAGGGCCGCGAACATGGTGCCCACCGGCTCGATGCTCACGTCGCCTCCCTCAACCTATCGCCTGCACTTGATGTTGCGCGCCGGGGTCGTGAGCTTGCGCGGGTCGTCGGCCTGGCCGACCAGGTCGACGTCGATGACGCTACGCCACCCCGTCACGCTTCCGTTGTTGCAGGCCGCCCGGCCGGTCGCGCGGTTGCCGCGGCCACCGCCGGACTTCACCGTCTTCTTGCCCGGGGAACCGACGTTGCGCCACTTGCCGTCGCTGTAGTACTGCTGCAGTTGCACGGTGACGACGGCCGTACTGGCCCTGCAGTTGCCGTTGACCCACCAGCCGTGCCCGGATGCCTCGAAGGCGGACGATGAGACGTGGACGTTGTCACCGTTGGTCGTGAAGAGGCACAGCGCCGCGGCGACCGCCTCCTCGGCCACCGCGTCCTCGTCCTCCCCGGAGCTGGTGTTGTCCAGGGTTAACCCGCCGAGCGCGAGGTCGGACGCGGGGGCCGGCGCCGGCTCAGCCGCCGGTACGGGGTCGGCCGAGGCCGTCGCCGGCGAGAGGCCGAGCATCGCCACGCTCACGATGGCCGCGGCGGAAAAGATTCTGCGAAGAGCATGAGGCATGAAGGAATCTCCAGGTCGAGGGAGCATGGCGGCACGCAGCACGGCACCCCGCATGGCGTTGAACTCCTGCGCAGCCCAGACCTCGGGCCGTGCCGCCTGGCCTGGAAAGAAGCCGGGCGTCACACCGCCAGCTACGCGCGGGAACGTCGAGGTCACATCATCGGTGGAGCGGACGGCACGAACCGGCAGCCACGACGGAACGACGGAAGTGGATCACCAGACCAAACAGCCAAGATCGTCTTCCGTGCTGTAACGCCCCCGCGATGAAGCGCCCTGTGGACGCAGGGCACAAGCATGGTGATCTACGTTTTTGGTGTCAACCGTAACGCCCGCCACGATTGTCCGGAATATGCGACAAACCCGAGCCGTCTTGGCGACAACTTTCAGGGGGCAGACGGCGTCTACGGCGCGGACGAACTCACGGGCCCGCGGGAGGCGGCAGGGCCGGCGCCGTCGCAGGCTTGGGCATCACGCTTCCCGGACGCTGACGGCGGCGCCGTGGTGGCCGGGCGCCTCGATCGCGCTGGACAACGCGACAGGCGGCCCCTCTCCGCGCGGTTCCCGCCGTTCGCCCGTGCGCACTACAAGGCGAAAGCCCCCGACGTTCCTGAATTCATGGCCTGACCTGCTTCTGGAGTTTGAACGTGGCGCGGTACGCGCTGGGACTGGGGCCGATGCGGGAGGCGAAGTGCGAGCGCAGCGTCACGGGTGAGCCGAAGCCGGCCAGGGCGGCGATCCGCTCGACTGGAAGATCAGTGGTCTCCAGCAGTTCCCGGGCGCGGTCCAGCCGCGCGGTCAGCAGCCATTTCCGCGGAGTGGTGCCCGTCTGTGCCCGGAACTGCCGGTTGAGGCTGCGTACGCTCAAGCGGGCGTGCCGGGCGATGTCGCCCAACGTCAGAGGCAGATGCAGGTTCTCGCGCATCCACTGCAAGGTCGATTGGAGGATCGGGCCGTCGCTTCGGGGAGCGGGGTGCCGGATGATCTGGGCCTGCTCACCGTCGCGCTGCGGCGGCATCACCACGGTACGTGCGGCACCGGCGGCCGCCGCGGCACCGTGATCGGTGCGGATCATGTGCAGGCACAGATCGAGTCCCGCGGCGGCCCCCGCGGAGGTCAGCACCTGCCCGTTGTCGACGAACAGGACCGCTGGGTCCACCGTGACACGCGGGTAGGACCGGGCGAGATCCTGGGCGGCACGCCAGTGTGTAGTGGCCCGGAGTCCGTCCAACAGCCCGGCGGCGGCCAGGACGAAGGCGCCCGTGCAGATCGACGCGATCCGTGCGCCGTTCCCCGCGGCCGTGCGCAGCAGCTCCAGCACTCGTGGTTCCGGCGGCTCGTGGTGTCGGCCTACGCCCGGCACCACGAGCGTGTCGGCGTCGGCGGCCGCGTCGAGCGGGAAGTCGCAGCGCACCCGGAAGCTCGGGACGCCGACAGCGGTGGCGGTGACGTCCTGATCACCGCAAACCCGGACCTCATACCGAGGAGTTCCGTCAGAACTCCATGCCGCGGAGAACGCCTGACACGGCACCGCCAGATCGAACGCGACGACCCCGTCGAAGGCCAGTACCGCCACCGTGTGCATGGCCAGAACGTATCGCAACACGGCACGGCCGGCCCTGGTCCGGTCATCCCGTCAATCTCGACACTTGGGCCATGGAACGCAGAAACCTCTTGATGGGTGTGACCGCCTCGATCTCCGCGGCCGCCCTACCGGATACCGTGGCCGCTGCCGCCACGGCGGACTCGCCCGTCGGCGCCCGGCAACGCGTGCACATCGTGTTGTTCGACGGCGTCGAGGAACTGGATTTCGCCGCGCCGCTGGAAACCCTCGACATCGCCGGCAAGTTCGGCGCGCCCATCGAGACGAGGCTGGTCACCGTCGAAGGGCCGCGTAGGGTGACGGCCAGTTGCGGCACGCGGATCGATGTAGACGCCGACTGGATGCCCGGGGAGGCGGACGTGATCCTGGTGCCGGGCGGCGACGTCCGGGATGCCGGCAAGCCCGGCGTGGCGGCGGAGATCAAGCGCGGAGTGATCCCGACCGCGTTGCGCGCGGCCCGCAGACGGGGGCTGACCATGGCGTCGGTGTGTACCGGCGCGCTGCTGCTGGGCGCGGCGGGTCTGGTCCGGGGCCGGCCGTGCACCACGCATCACGGCAGCAAGAAACAATTGGCTGAGCAGGGCGGCAAGGTCGTCAACGGGCCCGGCGGAGGCATGCTGGGGCCACGCGTGGTCGACGACGGTGACCTGGTCACCTCAGCCGGCGTCACGAGCGGCCTGGAACTGGCCTTGTGGCTCGTCCAGCGCGCATATGGCACGCAAATGTCCATGAACGTCGAGATGGTGCTGGAGTACGAACGCCGCGGCGTCGTCCACGAGGCCCGCCGCCGCGGCTAGCCCGGCTTGATTCGGCGAAGCCGGGAAGATCGAGTCGAGTTTGGTGATGTTGAGTGGGGTCGCTGGTCAGGCGGCGATCCCGCTGCGGTGGGCGAGGTCGTCGATGGCTCGTTGGTAGGCGGCGGGGGCGGTGGCCAGAAGGCTGGGCTGGAGGAGTACGGCCATGCCGGAGGTCAGGAAGTGGTCGTGGGCGGCGTAACGGCACCGAGCCGTGGTGCCGGTCCAGGAGTGGCTGAGCAACTCCTGGACTGCGAACAGGTTCATCCCAGCCAGGTATAGCTGGGAGGCGCAAAAGTGCCACAGCACGTGCAGCGTTAACCGTCCCGACCAGGTCGGCAGATGGCGGTCGACGGCGTCGATCAAGGCTCGGCGAAACACGTCCGCGGCGGCGCTGGGTGCAGTTGCCCTCGGCGTTCTTCCGCTCAGAAGGGAACAGCGGGGTGCGGTGGCTGGACAGGTCGAGCTCAAACAGCCCGAGGACGTCTTCAATGAACCACCGCAGGCTGCAGCTGCATCCTGGACAGGTGCAGTGGCTTCACGAGCCTGATCGAGCGCGAGGCCCGCAGCAACGAGCACGCTCACCAGGGCGGCACCGGCCAGTGCGGGCACTGCGGATGCTACCCCGAGGCAGACGGAGCGAGGACATCGCGACGACCGACCACATCCGGGTCACCACCGAAGACCTGATCGCCGCAGGCCTGCTGCGCCGGATGCGGCCCGACGTCGCCGAGGCGATCCTGCCCGAGGTCCGCCAGGCCCTCACCGCCAAGGAATGGGATCGGCTCGGGGCCGCCGATGCCCTCTACGAACAGGCCGAACGCGAGGGCCAGAGCCGATAATGGTGACGGCCGGCTGACTCGCCCGTGGTCGTGGCCGCGCGCAGCATCAGTAACAGCGTCCCCGCCAGTACGGCGAGCCCGAACGCGGTCGCGATCGCCTGTGTCGGGCTCCGGAACCGTTCGAGGGCGGTCGCCCCTCTCATCCCGCGCACCGCACCCTGCCGGCGGGACCGTCACGAATGTCACCACCCAGACCGTATCGGGTGGGAACGGGGTGGCGACTCCGGGGTGAACCCGGGCCGGGCGGCGCACGTTGGCAGGGGCATAAGGAAACTTGTCGTGGCGACGGGCGTCCTGTTCGCGCTGTCGGGCTGCGCCGCCGAGCCGGAGTGCACGCTGATCGGCACTTCTGTCGGGATCTCGGTGCACGTCGACGCGCCGCTCGCGGACAGGGTCTCGGCGGCCGAGCTGACGGCGTGCTGGAACGGCTCCTGCCGTACGGCGAAGGTGGAGCTGCACCCGGCCGGCGGCGTCGCGCGGCAGACCTGCGAGGGCGAGGCCTGCGCGGCGGAGGTCGAGCCGACGGGCGGCAAGCAGGGGTTCGGGGACGTTGCGGGACTGCCCAAGGCGCCGGTGCGGGTGGAACCGCGGCTGAAGGGGCAGGGAGGCGAGCTCGTCGTGGAGCGGGAGCTGACCGTCACGCCCGAGGGCAGCTCCCTAACGGCCCGAACTGCGGCGCTGGTGGGCCGCAGGCCGCGATCGCCGTCTCGGGCTCGGGCGTGGTCAGCGACGGGGGTGACCGCGTGACGGCGGGTCACGAGGGCTCCCCTCGCAGCGCGCCGGTCCGAACCCTGCACCGCAGGGAGTGGGCCAGGGCCTGAGCCGAGTAGTCGCCCGGGGTCCTGCGGTGCGCGCTCCGCCCAGCGTTCGATGACTCGGGAGTGGTCGCGTTCCGGCTCTGTGGTCATGGGCTGCTCTTCCTGGTGGGCATGCGGTGCGGTATCGCGGAACCGAGCCTGCATCAACGCTTACCTGAGGCGCTGGAGGAGATAAACCTGCGCGCTGGCGACGCCCTCCTTGAACCGCACCGCACTCGCCTCTTCCAACGAGCTGCGGCACAGCCTGCTGCCTTCAGCGACGTATCGGACCTCGAACTCCCCGTCCTGAGGAGGCGCATCCATCCCAGCAGCCAACGCGCGCAAAGCCGTCATGACCGAAAGTTCTCCACTACCAAGATTGGAATCGAAGGGGGAATCCGACAGCTCAACGGCACGGCATTGGATCTAGTCCGCCCCCCGCCAGGGTCTTTAGCCCCAGTATGTTCAAGCGAGAGTCGTGGTGCGGAGCGAGGCGTCCGCCGTCGTCACTCGGCGATGGAGATTGCGGGAGCCGAGGGCCGGGGGGGGCGACCTCCGGCTCCCGCAAGTTAGGCCGGTATCGCCGCGGACGCTTCGGCACGGGCGGGAAGCGGACGCAGGATCTGGTCCAGGCCGGTGCGATGCAAGATCTGAGCGCATCTGCCCTGCGCCCCGGCCAGCACCAGCCGGGCACCGAATCCGTGCGGACCAGGGTGGCGCCCGCTGCCCGGGAGGCGGGCCTCGCCACCGTCTACCGGTGGACCTCCGACGGCACCCGGCTGAAGCTGACCGTTTCCGTGACGCCCGAGGGCGACTGGCGGGTGCCGCTGCCCCGGCTCGGCATCCGGTTTGGGCTCGCGGGCTCGACGGACCGTGTGCGGTGGTTCGGCGGCGGTCCCGGTGAGGCCTACCCGGACTCCAGGTCGGCCTCCATGCTGGGCCGTTGGGAGTCCACAGTCGACGAGCTGCAGACGCCGTACGTCCGCCCGCAGGAGAACGGCACCCCCGCCGACGTCCGCTGGGCCGAGATCGGCGGCTTCAGGATCGAGAGCGACCCGGAGTTCTGGTTCAGCGCGCGGCGCTGGACCAACGAGCAGTTGGACACCGCCGCGCACCGCACCGACCTCACGGCCGGCGACCGGGTGTGGGCCAACCTCGACCATGGCCAGCACGGCATCGGCTCGCAGTCCTGTGGGCCCGGCCCGCTGCCGCACCACTACCTGCCGGCTCAGCCTGCGGAGTTCTGCTTCTACTTCCTGGAGATCAAGTGACTGACAAGGTCGTGAAGTCGCCCGCCGACGGCCAGCTCTTCACCCGTCCGGCCGCGGTCGCGTCCTGTCTCGGATTCATCCTCATCGGCATGCTCCAAGCCCTCAACGGCCCGGCGGTCCCGGGCCTGCGGGAGCAGTACGGGCTGACCCCGTCCGGGCGAGGCTGGGCCTGAGCCTGCACTTCGCGGGCAGGCTCGCGGGAGTCCTCGCCTTCAACGCCATCCAATCCCGCATCAGCAACAGGGCGCTGGTCGTCGCAAGCTACGCTCTGATGGCGGCGGGCGGCGCGGGCTTCGCGCTCGCCCCAAACTGGCCGGTGGCACTGGCCGCCGCCTTCCTCGGCGGCCTCGGCTTCGGCGGCATCGACTACGGCCTCAACCAACTGTTTCGCGGTCGGCTTCGGCGAGAAGTCCACTGCCATGCTGAACGTGCTCAACGCCCACTTCGGCATCGGAGCGGTGCTCGGACCGGCCGTCGTGGCCTGGCTGGGTCCGGACGACTTCGCGTACGCGTTCGCCGGCTGCGCGGTGCTGGCGGCGGCGCTGGCCCTGACCACGAACGGCATTCGCGCGAGGACGGCGGCCGGCGTCCCCTCCGAGGCGCCGTCCGTGAAACTGGGCCTGGCCCGCATCCTGATCGGCTTCATCGCCCTCTACATCCTCAACGTCGCCGTCGAGGCCGGGGCGGGCGGCTGGGAACCTGCCCACCTGGAAACCATCGGCTACAGCGTGACCGTGGCCGCCTCGGCGACCTCCGTCTCCGTGTACTGGCTGATGATGGCGGCGGGCCGCTTCCTCGTCGTCCCTATCACGCTGAAGTACTCCCCGGAACGCATTCTCACCGTATGCACGGCCGGCATGACCGTGTGCCTGCTGCTCACGCTCTTCAAGGGAGCGGCGCCCCTGGCCTACGTCGGTGTCGGACTGTTCATCGCGCCCGTCTTCCCCACCGGCCTGCCCTGGCTCAACAGGGCCCTTCCACAATCCAGACGCGCCGGCGCCGGGGTCATCGCGGCCTCGATGCTCGGCGGTGTGGCGGCGCCGCCCCTGCTCGGCGTGGGCATCGAGGTGTCGGGAATCCACGCCGTGCCCTGGCTACTCACCGCGCTGTCCGCCGCCTTCCTGGTGGCGACGGTCTGGCTGATCCGCCTGACGAGGACATCCGGTTCGCCGCTTGGGCGAAGGACGAACTCGGCTGAACCAGGAGATGGCGCGCCGCGTACCCCTTCCTACAGGCGTCGAGTCACCTGATCCCTAGACCTCGGCAATCGTGTGGGAGGATCTGGCCACGATGAGTCCGTTCTCAGTGGTGAGGTGGGTGCGCGCGGCGAGTTTCTCCGCCACGTGCGCCGCCCTGGCCACGCTCGGACACGTGATCGGCGGAGGCTCCTTCGACCCGGCGGCGGCGCTGGCCGGTTTCCTGCTCCTCCTCCTGCCCGCCTTGGCTCTGACCGGACGCGAACGCACTCTCGTCTCCATCCTGCCTGCGACGGCCGCGTCGCAGATCATCCTGCACACTTTCCTCACGCAGAGCGCCGACCGGCAAGCGGCGGCGCATTGTGCGGAGATGGCGGGGATGGACGGCATGGTTCACGTGCATCCCACCATCTCGCCCGGCGTCGGGATGCTGCTCCTGCACGCGGCGAGCGTGCTGCTCACCTCCGTGTGGCTGCGGTGGCTGGAGGCGGGGTTGTGCGCCCTGGTGCAGCAACTGGCCGGCTGGGTGCTGCGCCCGCTGCTGGTGCTGTTCTTCCTCGCTCTCGGCTGGATCGCCACTCCGCCACGGCTGATCACGCATGCGCGTCAGGACGAGAGCGCGCGCATCCGGCTGTTCCTGAAATACGTCCTCGTGGTCAGGGGACCACCTGAAGGGCAGGCCTGGCCCGCAGCGGCCGTGTGATCTGGTGATACCGAGCCTGCCGGTCAGGCTCGTCAGTCAAGCGTCAGCAGCAGTCCACTGCCCGGGCGCGGTCTCGCCATGATCAATGCTGCTGCCTGCGGGTCTTCCGACCGCCACACACCGGCCACCACCTGGCCGTTCGTGGCGTGCGCACCTCCAGGTCCGGCCCACAGAGAGCACGTACGCATGAACCCTTCTTGTTTTGCTGCCGCCATGGCCGCCCTCGTGGCCTTGACCGTCACCGGATGCGGAGCCGGCACCGAGCCCGCCGACCCCGCGGACGCGGCCATCGACACCTCGGCGCCCGCTGCCAGGACCAGCTATCCGCTGGCCTTCGACAACTGCGGCATGCGGGTGACCTTCGCCAAGCCACCGCAGCGGGTGCTAATCCTCAACGGCACCAGCGTTGGCGAGGTGGAGAGCTTCATCCTGCTTGGCCTGGAGAAGACCGTCCTGGCCAACGCGCAGAGCTACGGCGTGTCCGACGACCCGTCGATGATCGACAAGATCAAGGCCCTGCCGACCGGCGGGCTGAGCATGAACAAGAACTTCGACGTCCCCGCCGAGCAGGTGCTCAAGCTCAAGCCCGACCTGGTGGTGTCGACATGGTCGGGTGGGTTCGATGCTAAGAAGGGCTTCGCCACCCGCGAGCAGCTCGCCGCGTCCGGCATCACCTCGCTGGTCAACCCGGTGAACTGCGCGATGGGCAAGCCGGAGGCGACCGAAGAGGAGCAGCGCGCCTACCGCAACCAGTCGATCAACAGCTCACTGGAGTTCATCAGCCTCCTGGGGCGGATCTTCGACGTGCAGCAGCGCGCGCTCGACCTGATCAGCGGCCTGCGGGCCCGCGTCGAGATGGTACGCCAGCGCGTTGCGGGCCTGCCTGCCAAGAAGGTGCTCATCGCCTATCCCGGCATGGCCATGATGAACGCCAGCGGCCTGCCCGCCGTGATGACCGGAGGCATCTACGACGACGTCATCAGAGCGGCCGGCGGCGTCAACGCCTTCGCCGGCCAGACGTCCGACGCCACGCGCACCCTCAACAAGGAGCAGCTCGCCACCGCCCAGGTGGACGTGCTGGTGGTCGGGCTGTTCACGCCGCAAGAGAAGGGCGAGCAGGAGGCGGCCAAGCTGTTCGCCGCCTACCCGAACTGGGCGGCGTCGAAGTCGAAGACCTACACGGTCATCTCCGACGGCGTCTACCTCGGCCCGCTCAACGCGTGGGCAGTGGAGAAGATCTCCAAGGTGGTCCACCCCGGTGACTGACACCCTGACTCTTCCACCGCGGACCCGGCCCGCGCCGTCCCGCCGCCCGCATCTGATTTCCGGCCCAGCGACCGGGCTGCTGCTGGCCGCTCTGGTTGCCGGGCTGGTCGCGGCGCTGGTGGTCGGCATCTCCATCGGCTCGGTCAACCTCCCTCTCGCCCAGGTCTGGGGTGTGGTCTGGGCGCACGTCACCGGACGTGGCGCGCAGGCCGACCCGCTGCTCAGTCAGGTCGTCTGGGAGATCCGCACGCCGCGGGCGCTGCTGGCCGCCCTGGCCGGAGCCGGCCTGTCGGTGGCCGGGGTCGCGTTGCAGGCCCTGGTACGCAATCCACTCGCCGACCCGTACGTCCTGGGCGTCTCCTCGGCCGCATCCCTCGGAGCCGTGCTCGTCCCGGCGCTCGGCAGCACCGCGCTGGCGGGCGCGTTCGGCGTGACCGGCGCGGCCTTCGCTGCCGCCATGCTGTCGGCGCTGCTGGTCTACGTCCTGTCTCAGCGCGCCGGACGTCTGCTGGACACGTGGCTGGTGCTGACCGGGGTCGCCGTCGGCTACCTGTGCGCTGCGGCCACCACCTTCGTCCAGCTGCAGCTCAATCCCACCGAGCTGCAGGGGATGATGTTCTGGCTGATGGGCAGCGTCGCCGGCGCGTCCTGGCCAGACCTGGGCGTGCCCGCCCTGCTCATCGTCGCCTGCATGGTCTGGCTGGCGCTGCAGGCCCGGGCGCTCAACGCGTTGCTGGCCGGTGAGGAGGCGGCCATCGCCATCGGCGTGCCGGTGGCCGCCCCGCGGATCGGCCTGCTGGTCGCCGGGTCGCTGCTGACGGCCACCGTGGTGAGCGTCGTCGGCGGCATCGGCTTCATCGGGCTGATGATCCCGCACATGGTGCGGTTCGTCGTCGGTGCCGACCACCGGCGGGTGCTGCCCGTGTCGCTGCTGACCGGGGCGCTGTTCCTGGTGCTGGTGGATCTGGCGGCCCGGACCGTGGACCGGCCGAACGAGCTGCCGGTCGGGATCTTCACCACCGGGCTCGGCGTGCCGTTCTTCCTGTGGCTGCTGCGCCGCCGCGCGAAAGGCGGCACCGATGCGGCTTGACCTGAACGGCGTCAGCGCCCACATCGACGCCCGCCCCATCGTCGAGGATGTCACCCTGACCGCCGGGCCGGGCGATTTCGTTGCGCTCATCGGTCCCAACGGCAGCGGCAAGTCCACCCTGCTGCGTACGGTCTATCGATCCCTGCGCCCCTCGGCGGGCGTCATCCGGCTGAACGGGGAGGACCTGTGGCGGATGCGGCCCCGCCAGGCCGCGCGTCACCGCGCCGTACTGCCCCAGCACGGCCAGGCCGTGGAGGGATTCTCCGCGGCCGAGGTCGTCGCCGCCGGCCGTCACAGCCACAAGCGCCCGCTCGAACGCGAGACCTCCGCCGACCAGGCGGCGGTCACCACCGCACTCGAGCGGGTCGGCATGGATTGGGCCGCCGACCGGCTGATGACTTCTCTGTCCGGCGGGGAACGGCAACGCGTCCTGCTCGCCCGAGCCCTGGCGCAGGAGGCGCCGCTGCTGATCCTCGACGAGCCCACCAACCACTTGGACGTCGGATCCCAGCTTCTCCTGCTGGACCTGATCCGCTCCCTCGGGCTCACCTTGCTGGCCGCCCTGCACGACCTCGACCAGGCCGCCGCCTACGCCGACCAGGTGGTCGTGCTCCGCGACGGCCGCGTCGCCGGGCACGGCCCGCCCTTGGAGGTGCTGACGCCCGCCTTCATCGAGGAAGTCTTCGGCGTACGCGCCCACGTCGGCCCGCATCCCATCACCGGACGCCCGCACATCGCCGTGGCCTCACCGGTGACCACGTCAGATGAGCTGATCACAACCGGTATCCGCGAAGGAAGGTAACCCATGACCAAGCCGCTGACCTACCTCGGCACCGTGTGCGGCAGTTGCAGAGGCCCGGACAGGAAGCGGACGCCGTGTGGCACGATCAGATCGACGAAGCCGATCGCGCCCACGGCGGCAACGGCCACCGCGGTCAGCAGCGCGGTGACGGCGAGCAGGGTGACGGCGAGCAGTACGATGCGCGTCGTCCGCACGTCGACATCCAGCGAGGACGCGGTATCGGGGCCGAAAGAGAATCCGTCCAGAGCGCTCGCATACAGCCAGATGACGCACATCCCCACCACGCCCACGACCGCAGTGATGATCGCCAAGTCCCAGCGGGGCGAGGCCATCGAGCCGAGCAGCCAGTGTGTGATGGCGCGGGTCGCCCCCTACTTGCGCCTGTAGCCGGTGGCGCCCGCTGTTCCACGGGCAGAAGTCGTCGGCTCGGCGGTCCTCACCCTGACCAAGGGGAAGAGCCGCAACGTCTTCGTGGGTGGCGCCGCGATCCTAGTCGACCACCGAACGCCGCAGTGAGCTGAGCAGCTCATTCGACTACCCGGCGAGCTCAGGCATGTCCACGGCGGCCGTCCCGCCGTCATCACCGACGAGATGCTTCACAGGGGGAACTGGCGACCTCGCGTATTCAAGGGTCGCGTGTTGACGTGCTCTGGAGCTGTCAAAGTCACACGGCTTGACGCGCTCCCCGGGCTGAAGCCGGGGATTCGGCCTGCGCCGCCGCGTACTCATGCGGCGGCACTTCCGTGGCTTCCTGCTTCGCCGACCGTGCCCTTCCGCCGGTGCGTGCGCGCGGGCGGCTTGGTCTTACCGGTCTCCACAGGCGTTTTACGTCTCCGCTTCCCGCCCATCTCAGGCGCGGGTTTCCGTCCAGCGGCGACGACTCGACGTCCTTAGCTGCGGACGTTGATCGCGGCGTTGATGTCGCGGTCGTGGACCGCCCCGCACGGGCAGGCCCATTCCCGCACCCGCAGCGGCATGCTGTCGGCGACCGTCCCGCAGGCCGAGCACAGTTTCGACGACGGGAAGAACCGGTCGACGCGTACGAATGTCCTGCCATACCGCTTGGCCTTGTACTCCAGCATGCCGGTGAACGCCGACCACCCGGCATCGTGCACGCTCTTGGCCTGCCGAGTGCGCGCCAGCCCCTTGACCGCCAGGTCCTCCACGTACACCGCTTGATTCTCGCGGATGATCTGCGTGGAGAGCTGGTGGCAGAACTCGCGGCGCGCGTCGGCGACCCCGGCGTGCGCCCGGGCGACCTTCAGGCGGGCCTTGGCCCGGTTCGCCGAGCCCTTCTCCTTCCTCGACAGCGCCTTGTTCAGGCGCTTGAGCTTCTTCTCCGCCCGGCGCAGGAACCGGGGGGAGTCGACCTTGCGGCCATCGGACAGCACCGCGAAGTGACCGAGTCCCAGATCGATCCCCACCTCGCCGGCGGCCTCGGGCAGCGGTTCGAGGCGGACCTCGACGACGAACGAGGCGAAGTACCGGCCCGCCGCGTCCTTGATCACCGTGACCGAGGAGGGTTCGGAGGGCAGCTCCCGCGACCAGCGCACCGCGACATCCCCGATCTTCGGCAACCGCAGCCGCCTGCCCGGCGTGAGGGAGAACCGCGCGTTCTTGGTGAACCGGATCGCCTGCCTGTTGTCCTTGCGGGACCGCAAACGCGGCGGCCCCAGCTTCGGCCCCTTGCGCCTGCCGGCGATGGAGTCGAAGAAGTTGCGGAAGGCGGTGGTGCAGTCGGCCAGGGCCTGCTGCAGCACCACCGCCGACACCTCGGCAAGCCAGGCCCGCTGCGGGGTTTTCTTCGCCGCCGTGATGACCCGGGACGGACAGTTCGGCGTCGGTGAGGAACGGTTCGCCGTTCTGGTGCGCCTGGTTGCGGATCGTGAGGGCGTCGTTGAACACCACCCGGGCGCACCCGAACGCCTTGGCCAGCGCGATCCGCTGGGAAGGCGTCGGGTCGATCCGGTAGGAGTAACGCAGCCGCACACGATCATTCTAGCATTGGTCTATGACCGAAGATGGAGACATCAGAACTGGCAGGCACTGTGTTTTCGCGCTACACGCCCACTTGGTTTTCGCGACCAAGTTCCGGCATCCCGTCTTCAACCGAACCCATCTGGGACGCCTGGAGCAGATCATGCAAGCCGTCTGTGCCGACTTCGAGACCGAACTGGCCGAGTTCAACGGCGAGGCCAGCCACGTCCACCTGCTGGTGAACTTCCCACCCAAGATCGCCCTGTCCCGGCTGGTCAACAGCCTCAAGGGCGTGTCCTCCCGCAGGATGCGCCAGGAATTCCCCGAGTTGGCCCGCCACTACTACCGGGCGAACAATCTGTGGTCCGGCTCCTACTTCGCCGGCTCGGTCGGCGGCGCCCCCATCAGCGTCCTGCGCCAGTACATCGAACAGCAGAACCGGCCGGTCTGAGCCGCCAAAACGCCGGTCCGCCCGGCGGCGAACCCGCTTTCCCTGCCCCGCTACGCGGGAAAGTCCGCTTCATCCCCGGCCTGAAGGCCGGAGCGCTGCGGACGATCTGGGTAGCGGCCAGCGGATGGGCGGAGCCACTGGCCGTCAAGCCGGACGGCGTCTGCTTCCCTCCGGTGTGAACGTGAGGGTGTCCTTGAACGTTCTTCATGTTCGGCGTAGTGGTGTGGCGACGAGCGTGACCCTCGACAAGCAGGACGACCTGAGAGATGCGGGGGCCCTTGCATGAGGGCCACAAGTAGCCAAGGCCTCTACGTGGGCGTACCGATAACGCATATGAGCTTGCTCGCCTCGCAGATTCCGAGACCTGGCTTCGGGTGGATGGCCCTAGGCCGAATGGCGTATTTCTGCTGGTCCGAGTGACAGGAAGGATGCCCCTATGACGCGTTCCTCTTTCGACCTCGAGGCATTTCTCGCTCAGCCCCTCACTGCCCGCATCGCGACCAGCGGACCGACTGTGCGTCCAGTTTGGTATCTATGGGAGGAAGAAGTCTTCTGGATCTTGACGGGGCCATGGGCGAAGCTCTTCCACCGGGTCCGCAGCGATCCTCATGTCGCTCTTGCGGTGGACGACTGCGATCTGAGCACAGGTCTTGTCCGCCAGGTCATCGTGAGCGGGCGAGGTGTACTCGTTCCCTTCGATGTGCCACGCGGTCGGCGCAAGCTGGCTCGTTACCTAGGCGATGATGAGTCCCGCTGGGACCCTCGTTTCGTGCGCTACCTACATGATGATCCTGGACAACGCGGCACGGCATGGCTGAAACTGACGCCCACGTCTCTCACGGCCAAAGACCTGAGCTACCGCACAACCCCTTAGCGCACGACTGAGAAGATCGTTCATGTTCGGGGCGCTTCAGCGCCGGCCAGCCCAACTTGCCTTACGCGTGGCTCAACGGCCTTCAAGCGGCTGACCAGCTACGTCGCTGGACAACCCCAGATATCCGGTGGCGTCGGCGTCGGCCTTGACCACGTAGACCTCCCTGTAGGATCCGCGTTGGGTGTAGCTCGCCGCCACCTGAGCCCCCCTGCGGCCTGGTAGATCACGTCGGCGCCACCGTCGAACATGCCCTGGGCCACGGTCTTGCTCTTGGCAGGGTCGTTGAAGCCGCTGAAGTCGGGCGGTTCGGAGAGGTACTTGCTGTCGATTTTGATAGTGGGCTTGACTGCGCGGACACCAGCCACGAAGCCGGCCTCGAACTTGTCGATCAGCGGCAGGCGGACTCCGCCGACGAAGCCGACATGGTCCTTCTTGGTGTTTTCAGGGCCGCGGCCACTCCGACGAGAAAGACATCCCAGGAGCTTTAGTTGTCAAGCAGCAAGCGACTCGGCGTGATGCGACCAGGCAGTCACCTCGTCGTAGAGGGCGCCGGTCTTGAGGCAGCCGTGCAGGATGCCGACGAGGCAGTTGGCCACCTGGCGCAGGGCGGCGTTGTAGTCGGCGCCGCGGGTGCGTTGCTTGTCGTAGTAGGCGCGGGCGCCGGGCGAGCTGCGGACGGCGGTGGCGGCCTGGGTGATCAGGGCATCGATCAGCCGGTCGTTGTGCACGTAGCGGGCCGCGACGACCTTCTTCTTGCCCGAGGCCCGGGACAGCACCCGTCGATCATCACAGTTCTTGCGGGCCTTGGCGCTGGCATACCGCTTGGGGTCGTCGCCGAACTCTGCGAGCACCCGGGCGCTGAGGATCACTCCCAGCCCGGGCTGGGAGGTAATGATCTCAGCGGCCGGGTGCTGCCCAAAATGCGCCTCGACCTCCTTGTGCAGGCCCGCGACCTGCTGGTTCAAGGTGGCAAGGACGGCGATCAGGGCGCGGACGGAGGCGGCGTAGGCGGCGGTGACCACCTCAGGCTGGCCCAAGTGCTGCTCGCGCAGGGCGGCCTGGATCGGCGCGGCCTTGGCGGCCAGGTCGCCGCGGCGGCCGGCCCGCTTGAGCGCCGCGCTGATCTGGCTGATCGTCAGCCGTGCGGCGGCGGCCGGATCAGGCGCTTTGGCCAGCAGGTCAAGGGCTTCGGGGGCGTCCAGGTCGTCGAAAGCGGCCAGCGCGGCGGGGAAGTAGTCGCGCAGGGCGTGCCGCAGCCGCTGGGTTTGCCGGGTGCGCTCCCAGATCAGCGTCTTGTGCGCGCGGGTGACCACCTTGATGGCTTCGGCCTGGTCGCTGTCGCCGGCCACCGCGCGCAGCTGGTGGGCGTCGGTGCGCACCATGTCGGCCAGCACGTGCGCATCGGCCGCGTCGCTCTTGGCGCCCGACACCTTATGCCGCTTGCGGTAGTCGGCGGCCTGCAGCGGGTTGACCGCGAATACCTGGTAGCCGGCTGCCACCAACGCCTGCACCCACGGGCCCCGGTCGGTCTCGATGCCGATCAGCACCTGACGGGCGGCCTCCTGCTCATCCTCGATGTCGGTGCCGAACTGCCCGGCGATCATCGCGTGCAGCCGGGCCATGCCCGCCACCCCCTCCGGCAGCCGAGCCTTGGCCAGCCGCGCGCCGGCAGCGTCCATCAGCTCCACATCGTGGTGGTCCTCGGCCCAGTCATCTCCCACGAACAGCCGCACGAATCCTCCCGTCGATGTCCTCGTCTCCGCTGGTCAGCGGCCTGCGGGAGAGGCATCGGCGACCTAATGAAGCAGTGCTCACGCCACATGCGGGCGGGCACGACATCCCATAAGCGATCAACTCTCCCGACCTACCGGCAGGGGCACGGTCTTTCATCAGGACTCCACGTCCAGGAACCCCGAGTGCTCACCTGCCGGCAGCCACTATCCACCACGGAGTCTGCCGGATGGCTTACTCCCAGCACTCATTAGGAACCCTCATGCTCGGCGAACACCAGGTTGGCGATGTTTGGGCCAACGGCTGCGGCGTCGTCGACGATCGCGAACTTGGTGCCGGGGAACTCTGCGGCGACCTTCTTGATCTGGCCGGAGTAAGCGAAGCCGGACCGCGTTGATGGGGTTGTATCCGGCAGAGACGAGCAGGCGGAGTCGCTCCTCACGTGCCGCGTCGGGTTCGGCGCTGCCGGCTTCGAGTTCATTGATCTCGGCAAAGCCGAGCTTGGCCTTGGCCTTGTCCAGGCCTGCGGCGGTGGCGTCGTTGAGCGTTTTGTCGCCGCGACCACCGATGTCGTAGGCGACGCCTACCCTTACCTCGCGCCCCTCTGCGGCCGGGCCATCGCTGGCGGTCCCGGACGACGTGGCCGGTCCACGGCCGTCACCGCATGCAGCCACGCCCATAAACATGCCGATCGTCAACGCGGCCGTGACCACCCGGCCGAGCCTGTGGCGCGATCGAACCGGTGCTTTTCTTGCCCCGCGCGCGGACGGTGAGGTGCTCAGCAGATTCCGGACAGTTCGGGCCTGTCTCATGAGGGCGGGGAAGTCGGCGTCGAAGCGGGTCACGCCGGCCAGCCGCCCGAACGGCGTGTCGGCGGTCGGCACCCGCCCGTCGCCGGGGTCGAACCGGTCCAGTCCGGGCACCGGCCTGGCCTTCTGCTGCGTCCGGACGGCCTGCCCGCGCGGGTCGGCGAGGACGGCCTCGTTGCGCATGTAGGGGGCGCGCCGGTGAGCACGATCATGCCGGCGTCCACGTACGCGCCGGTCCTGGTGGTGACGGCGCGATCCTGCTGATGAGCTCCTGCCGGTCGGCCTGGCACGTCGAACCGCCGCCCTCCGGCCAGACCACGATCCTGGCTCTGGCTCCGGCTCCGGCCTCCTGTTGCGTGGCGGCCAGCAGGGAGTCGTTGACCGCCGCGAACGCCTGGCCGGATCGCCGCCGGGTCCGCCCGGGAGAGCAGCTCGGGCGAGTCGTAGCCATTGAGCGCCCGGCCGGACGCCTCCAGGACGGCACGGGCGGGGCTGACCCCCGCCACGCGTACCGTCTCGCCGGCGGGCTCCGACAGCGCCAGCCGCACGCTGCCGCCGGCCAGCACCACCCCAGCACGACCCCGAAGGGCGCCACCCGCCGCCAGGCGAACCCGTCCTGCCAGACGTGGTTGCAAACGGCGGCGAACCAGGCGATCAAGAAACTCACACCGTAGCTGCCCGTCAGGGAGGCGAGCTGGATGAGCGGTAGGTTGTCGTGCTGGGTGACGGCCAGCGAGCCGAGGATGTTGCCGACCGGGCTCGCGGTCGCCAGCGCGTACTCGACGCCGACCACCCCCGCGGGGAACACCAGCGTGCCCCACACCCTCCGAGCCGCGCCGCGACCAGCCGGTCCAGCAGGTACGGCACGGCCGTCGCCAGCGCCATAACCAGGGAGAGCATCAGGACCGGGCTGAAGACTGGAAGCCCGCTCTCGTACAACCAGAAGATGGCGGCCACGATCCCCGCGAGCCCGGGCAGGATCCGGCTGGTCCGCGAGAATCGTCACAGCAGGATCAGGTAGATCCACGCGGCCCCCGCCACCTCCCACCGCCCGTGCGCGGCCACGAGCGACACGAACGTCCCGGCACCGAGGAGCGCCCACCGAGCGCGCGTGCCTGTGAATGCGTCCATGGTCGGGAACGGTAGGCGGAGCTGAAAGGGGCGACCATGCCGCGCACCCCCGAACCAATGGTCGGGAACACCCGTCCAATGATGGGATCATGTCCGGCATGACTGGATCAGACCCGAAGGCAGACCTCCACCGCTATCTGCAAATCGCCCGCGACGCCCTCCTGTGGAAGCTCGACGGCCTGTCGGAGTACGACGTCCGCCGCCCTATGACCCCGACAGGCACCAACCTGCTGGGCCTGGTGAAGCACGTGGCCAGCGTCGAGTTCGCGTACTTCGGTGAAACCTTCGGCCGTCCGTCCGGCGAGCCGCTGCCCTGGTTCGAGGAAGGCGCGGAGCCGAACGCGGACATGTGGGCGACCACCGACGAGTCGCGCGAGGACATCGTCGGCCTCTACCACCGGGCGTGGGCGCACTCGGACGCGACGATCGAGGCGCTGGCGCTGGACGCGATCGGCCACGTCCAGTGGTGGCCGCCGGAGCGCCGGGAGGTCACGCTGCACCGCATCCTGACCCATGTGAGCGCCGAGACCCATCGGCACGCCGGCCACGCCGACATCGTCAGGGAAACGATCGACGGCGCCGCCGGCCTGCGGGCCGGCAACGACAAAATGCCGGCGGCCGACCAGGCGTGGTGGGAGGCTTACCGGGCCCGGCTGGAGCAGGCGGCACGCGCGGCGGGCAACCGGTAGTAGACCAAACGCTTGCTAGGTTCTGGTTTTTTCCCGCAGCGCAACCGTCAGCCGAACGTGAGCTGATCGTGGTCGAGCAGCAGCAGTCCAGCGGCGGGGTCCGGGCACGCGTGAGCTCCGCGCTGCGCCCGTTCTTCCAGTGGCTTGCCGGCACCAGGGGCTTCGCCAAGGTCGCGCCCAAGATCGGGCCGCGCCTCGACCGCCTCGTCAACCGCATGACGGGCGGCCGCGTGCTCATGGGCGACCAGATGATCCCCCACCTGCTGCTCACGACGAACGGAAGCAAGTCCGGGCAGCCCCGCGAGAGCCCGCTCGCCTGCCTGCCCGAGGACTGCAGCACGTTCCTCGTGGTCGGCAGCAACTTCGGCAGGGACCACCACCCTGCATGGAGCGGCAACCTGCTGAAGACCCCGCAGGCCACGATGCGGTTCCGTGGCCGCGTCATCCCCGTGACCGCCACCCTGCTGACGGGGACCGATCGCGAGCAGGCGTGGCAGGTCCTCATCGCTTCTGGCCGCTCTACCAGGGCCACACCGAGCGCTCGGTAGCCGGCGCACCGCGGCCAGCTGTCGGCGTACACGTGAATGTGCGCCAGCGTGTACGGATGAGAATGCACCGTTCTTAATGCAGTGACGCTATGTAACTGCGAAGCTACTGTCCTCTGGTCGGAGTCGGTGGAGGGCGGCTGACGGTGGTCTTGGACCCGCATCGCTGGTTGGAGCTAAGGCGGTTTCGCCCTCTGTACGAGTCCGGCGCGATGAGCTTGCGGGAGATCACGGCCGAGACCGGGTTGAACCGGCGGACCGTCACCAAGTACCTGTCGGGCGAGGTTCCGGTGACGCCACCGAAGCGGGCGCCCAGCAATCGGCCACGGCGGCGGGTGGTGGACGAGGTCGCGCCGTTGATCGACGCCATGTTGCGGGCGGAGATTCTGCTCAAGGGAGCGGTAATCCACGAGCGCCTGGTGGCCGACTACGGGTTCACCGGCAACTATCAGCGGGTCAAGATCTACTTGCAGGAGGCGCGCCCGAGGTTCGCCGCCGAACTCGGGATCAGCCCGGGCGAACTGGCGGGGCTACATCGCCGGTTCGAGGTGGTGCCGGGCGCTCAGGCGCAAGTGGGTTGGGGTGGCGAGGGCAAGATCTTGGCCCATGTCGGGATCCGAAGGTCTATTCGTTCCACATGACCTTGTCCTACTCGCGGGACCCGTTCTGCTGCTTCACCACCAGCGAGGATCTGGCAACCTTCTTCGTCTGCCACCGCCGGGCGTTCGAGCACTTCGGCGGGGTGTCGATGTCGATCGTCTACGACCGCACCAAGACGGTGGTTCGCCGCCACGTCGCGCCAGGTGAGGCTGTCCCGTTGCCTCTCCGAGGCGGTTGCCTTCGCCGGGCATTACGACTTCGACCCCGATGTGCTGGCCGCCTACCGGCCCACCGGCAAAGGCCGGGTCGAGCGGCAGGTCGCCATCGTCCGTGACCATGTCTGGCCGGGCGCGCGTTCTCCTCGATCGAGGAGCTCGACGCCGCCTTCGCCGCCTGGGTTCCGCTGCGGTGCTCCAAGGTTCATGGGACCCACGGCGAGGTCATCGCCTGCGGGCGGTCCGTGACCACACGGCGCTGCAGCCGATGCCACCCGCCCCGTATGTGGTGGCCCAGCGGCATCTCCGCTACGTCGGCAAAGATTGCCTCCCCTTGACTGGTCGCCTTCGAAGCGAACCTGTACTCGGTCCCGGCTCACCGGGTCCAACCACGCCAGCTGGTCGAGGTCAGAGCGACCAAGGTGCAGATCATGCTGCACGCCACCACACCCGACCACACCGGTCAGACACTGCTGGCCGCCCATCAGCGAGCCGTGCGCCAAGGTCAGGGCAAGGGCCACAACAGCCCAGAGCCGGCTCCCGGACCGTTGGCGGGCCTGCTCAACCGGTCGCCTCCTGGACGCGGACGGACGCTCGACCCGCGGTGGTCCCGCTCGCCCCCTGGCACGAATCCGTCGTCATACCTCCCGCCACGACCGATCCTGAACGCGAATCTGAGGGATAATCGATGAAGGATAATAAAGGAGCGAACGTATGGCTGACAGGTCTGCTGTGTCGCTGGGTGCAGCGTTGGGCCCAGCGAAGATCGACACAGCGCGGACTATGTCCCGGCAGGTCTACGAGACGCTTCGCGAGGCCATTGTCGAAGGTCGGCTCCAGCCGGGGCAGCGCGTTGTGGAGCTCGACGTCGCCCGGCAACTGAGCGTCAGCCAGACGACGGTGCGTGCGGCTCTGGATCAGCTCGCACATGATGGGCTGGTGCTCCGGTTTCCGCGGCGTGGTAGTTACGTGGCGTCGATCGAGAAGGAGCAGGCCCGGCATGCTTACGAGGTGCGGGCGACTCTGGAGCCTCTTGCTGTACGAGCTTTTTGTACCGACGCCGACGACACCGCCATCAAGCGGCTTGAGGAGCTTTTGCATGATCTGCGCGAAACAGCTGCCCGCGACGATCTGACCGGCTTCGTCGAGGCCGACCTCGCCTTCCACCACACTGTGTGGGAAGCGAGTGGAAACACCATGCTTGCCAGGGTATGGCCGCTGCTGGAGGCCGGGACGCGAAGCTTCGCCACGGTCACCAACCGTGTGTACTACCAGGATTTGGCGGAGGTGGCTGCCGAGCATGTCGCCCTGTTCGAGGCGCTCGCCACCAGGAACGCCGAGACAGCCGAACGGCTCGCCGTCGAGCACGTCAATGTCGTTTGGCAGCGGGCCGAACGCGCCGACGCCGGCGGAGGCTGAATGCCTCGCCGGCGCCGAGTTCGGTCATGAGGAGGGCAGTGCTGCCACGAGGTCGATCTCGACCAGGATCCCAGCCAGTTTCGACCCCACGGTGGTCCGGACGGGGAACGGGCGCGAAAGGTGCTCCTCGTACACGGCGTTGTAGTCGTGGAAGTCGCGATCCAGCTCGGCGAGGTGTGTGGTCACCTTCACCACGTGTGAGAAATCGAGGCCCTGTTCCGCCAACAGCGCAGCCAGATTGCGCAGCACCTGCCGTGTTTGCTCGGCGATCATCTCTCCCACGACTTGTCCGGTGACGGGATCATGGGGTCCCATCCCGGCGGTGTAGAGGAACCCGTTGGCCACGACGGCCTGCGAGTAGGCGCCTGCCGGCCGGGGCGCTGTGCTGGTGTGGAGATGATGTGTGGTCATGGTGTCCTGTCTCAGAATAGGGTGAAGATCACATCGGATATGTGGTCGGTCTCGTCCAGCACGGGAATGAGCCGCCAACGATCGAATGCCGCGCATGGATGGGCCACTCCCAGGCGGACAACGTCTCCGACGTCGAGGTCGGACTCGGGCGGAAGGCGCACGTAGGCGTGCTGGTCGTTGAGTGCCGCGACGATCGCGTCATCGAGTCGGCGGAGTAGTCCCGCGGGTGAGCGTGCGCTCAGGACGGTGGGTGGGGCGACGTCGAAGGCGAGGTCGCGCTTGCCGGCGCCCAGAAAAGCGAGTGAGGGCTCCGGTCGGGAAAGAACGTGGCTCCACACCTCGATCGCGGGGCGAAAACGCCCAGCGAGCGGGGACAGTGAGCCGAGATGCCCATGATCGTGAGTCACATAGCCACCGCTACGCAAGAGCACCGTGGACGCCGGTCCATTGAGCGTGGTGGCGACCACGTCGAAGTAGAGACTGCCGCCCGCGCTGAGGATGATCGGCGGTCGTGCGATCCCGGAATCCACTAGCCGATCGCCCAACTCGCGCAGGCTCTCGCAGAGAGCGTGCACCTGTGCCAGTTGCTCCGGCGTGCGCTCGCCACCGATGACGCCTTCATACGTGCTCGCGCCTACCACGCGCAGAATGCGAGTGTCCGCGGCGGTCTTGGCGACCAAGAGTGCCTCATCGACTCCGCGCGCCCCAGTCCTGCCGCCGGGGAAGCCGAGTTCCACCAAGACCGGCAGTTCACCGGCGAAGCAGCAGCGGCGGAGCTCGTCAGCCAGAAGGCGCACGCCCGCCACGCTGTCGACATAGCAGACCACCTCGAGGGTGGGATCGCGCGCCAGGACGCGGGCGAGCCACCGAATCCCAGCGGGGTCCACTAGCGGGCTGGCCAACAACACCCGGTTGGCCTCGGCAGAGATACATGCGGCCGCCTGGTCCACAGTTGCGGCGGTGAGCCCCCAGGCTCCGGCGCGGAGCTGTGCCCGCCAGATTCTCGGCGCCATGGTCGTCTTCGCGTGGGGCGCGAGCGACACACCCTGCTCGGCACACCAGACGGCCATCGTCGCGATGTTGTGTTCCAGGGCGTCGGCTCGCAGGATCATGAGCGGCAGAGTCACGATCGGATGGGGCCCGAACACGTTGAGCCGCAGGCCATTCAGCTCTTCGACAGGAATGCGGCCGAGCAGTGCGAATCCCTTGGATGCGGCAGGTATCACACACGACGCGTGGATCATGGGGACCATTCCCCTCGCCGGAGCGCCCGGCCGGGAGCTCGGCCAGTCAACTCGCCATCGATTAGCACCGGGACGCCTGCCACGAGCACGTGATCGACACCGACTGCGAGCTGGCGCGGTCGGTCGTAGTCGGATCGGTCGTCCACACGGGCAGGGTCGACCACCGCAAGGTCTGCGGCCCAGCCGTTTCGGATCTGGCCACGCCCCGCCAGGCTGAAGCGTTGCGCGGGACGACTAGCCAGGTGGACGGCTGCCTGTGCCCATGTCCAGTCACCGAGGTGGCGCACGTGCCGGCCAAGGAATCTCGCGAACGCGCCGAAGCCGCGCGGATGCGGATGAGCTCCGCCGTAGAGGCCGTCGGAACATCCCATGTGCGCCTCATGGCGGAGCACTTGTCTGATGTCGTTCTCCGTGATTGCCCCCGATTCCGCGAATACGCAGGCCACTTGGAGGTCGCAGTCGGCTAGCAGGAGGATGAGGAATTCGGCGAGATCGGAGTCCGTCCGCCTGGCGGCCTCGATGAGCGTCATGCCCTCGGCCCAGCCGTACTCGGAGTTGGCGGCGTGGGCCAGGATGGCCTGGCCCAGGGCGGGTTCGGTGGCGACGCGCTGCCTGACATGCTGCTCGGCATCAGGCAGTGCGAGCCAGGCCAAGGTGGCGTCAGGGCCGCCAGCCTGCCGCCGTAGGGGCAACAGCGCCATCGCGAGGAGCGTGCTGCCGCGCAGGTATGGGTAGGAGTCGAAGGTCAGGTCTATGCCGTCAGCGCGCGCCTGATCGGCCAGATCGACCAAGACGCGGCCTGGCCCGTGGTAATGGGAGATATGCACCCCAACATGGCTGGCGGCGCCGATGGATCGTACCTCGGACACCCCTTGGCCTGCGGCGTTGTCGTAACCGCGCATATGTGTGACATAGACACCGCCGCAGGCGGCGACAACGCGGGTGAGTTCTGCCAGTTCCGCTGCGTCGGCGTGCGCCCCAGGCATGTACTCCAGACCGCTGGATAGTCCGACGGCACCCTCGTCCATCCCCTGCCTGACCACGTCCGCCATCGCGGCCAGTGCGCCGTCGCTGGCCGAGGCCGACAGCCCGAGGACGGCATGCCGTACGGTCGCGGCAGGAACCAGATAGGCCACATTGACGGGAACGGCGCGATCACACTCTGCGAGCAGGTCGGCCACTGTACCGCCGTTGGCCAGTACGGTTGGTGGCGGCCCGTCGACCGAGCCGAAGTATCGGCGCACGTACTGGACTGTGTCCGCCCCTGCAGGCGCATAGCCCAGCCCGTCCTGTCCGAGAATTATGGTCGTGACCCCCTGTCGCAGCAGGGCCGCCCACGTCTCGGGGGACTGCAGTGCACCCACGGCATGTAGGTGGGTGTCCACGAAACCAGGGAAAACGTACTTACCTCTGACGTTAAGGTCGACAGCGGCGACAGCGCCCATCAGCGATCCGATGGCGACGATCCGGCCCGACCTCACGCCGATATCGCCAGGGTATGGCGACTGGCCGCTGCCGTCGACGATCCAGCCGGAGCGCAGCAACGCGTCGAACTCGCTCATCGCGGTGGTCTCCCTGCCATGCGGGAGTGCATCACGGCGCCGTTGCCCGCCAGGAGACCACCATCCACGGCCAATGTGGCCCCCGTGATCCACGCCGCCTCATCGGAGGCGAGGAACAGGCAGGCCGCCGCTACGTCCTCCGGCTCCCCGATCCTTGCCAACGGGTAGTAGCCAGCCAGCCGTTCCAGTAGTTCGGGATCGAGAGCTACCCGCTCATCCCAGGCCGGAGTCCGCACGGTACCGACCGCCAGGAGGTTGACCCGCAGCCCGCGGGAACCGTATCGGACGGCGAGATTCTGGGTGAGGTTGATCAGGCCTGCCTTTGCGGCGCTGTATGCCTCATGGCCGAGGCCGGTCGCACCGTTGACCGACCCGATGTTGACGATCGCTCCGCCGCGCGCGGCGAGCAGATGCGGCAACGCGACCTGGGTACATACGACGGCACCCCACAAAGTGGGGCCGACCTGTGCGTTCCAGTCGTCTTGCGTCAGATCTTCGAAGTGCGTCTCGCGCGAGACGCCGGCGTTGTTGACCAGCACGTCCAATCGGCCGAGCGTGTCCACCGTCTCAGCCACCGCCGCCTCAACGGCGGCCCGGTCGGTAACGTCGCAGGCGAGGCCGAGTGCTCGCCCACCATCGGCGGTCACCGACCGGGCCGCCGCCGTAGTGCCGTCGACATCACGATCCAGGATCGCGACCGCGGCCCCCGCTCGCGCCAGCCTGTCGGCCACTGCCCGTCCGATCCCAGCTCCGCCACCGGTGATCAGCGCGACTCTGCCGTGCATCACATCACCCCGAATTCCTGGTAGGTATCGGCCAGCGTGGCACCCGATCTCAGGGCTCCCAGCGCTTGGCGCTCAGTCCGCAGCTTCGCCTCCGCACGCTCAAGCACCGCCTCCAGCAGCCCCGCAGGGACCACCACGCATCCGTCTTCATCGCACAGCACGAGGTCGCCCTGACACACGCGCACGCCCCCAATCCACACCGGTGCACCGAACGCAACTGCCTCGAGCCGCCCCTTGGAGTCGGCAGGGTGCACGCCCCGAGCCCAAACGGGGAAGCCCATCGCTCGCACCACCTCGACATCACGGCAATAGCCATCGACGAGGGCGCCCGCGCACCCTCGGGCAGACGCCCGCGTGGAGATGAGCTCCCCCCAGAAGGCCGCCGGGGTGTCCGCCGGTGCCTGGACCACCATCACTTCACCCGTCCTCAGTTCGTCAACCGCTTCGAACTGGAGCGCATAAGGCCGGTCCGGCATCCGGTTAGCCGCCACCACGGTCACCGTCGCGGCGTGGCCTGCCATCTTAGAACCGCCGCCGCTGAGCGCGGCAATCCCTGGCGAGAGCGTCTGATCTCGACAGCCCAGCTCGTCGAGTGCGTCCGCCACCACAGCGGTGGACAGCTCAAGGAACCGATCATTCATCCATCCTCCAAGCGTTAAACGAGTATCGATAATCTATAGACTCCTCTTGTCGGAACACAAGGGGCCCCAAGTACGGGGATTCCTGTAGTCTCGGAATTTTGGGGGATCACGATGCCGAGCGGGTCCGTGACATCCTGCGCGGCGCCGGGCGGGTGGACTCCCGTAGGGCGTGTGCAGGGTCGGTGAACAGCTTTTCCAGCCGGGTGGCCGGGATGGCGCGGTCGCCGCGGCGGGCGGGCTTGCGGCGCTCCAGGCGCCGGCCGGGGTTGGTGGCCAGCAACTCCTGGCGCTGGGCCCAGGTGGTGAAGGAGACCAAGGCGGACAGATGCCGGTTCCAGGTGGCCGCGGCCGCAGTGTTCCAGCGGTCCATCACCGCGGCGCACTGCTCGAGGGTCAGCGCGGCGACCGGATGATCCGGGCCGGTGATGGCGGTCAGGCGGGCGAGGGTCTCGGCGTAGCGGGTGCAGGTGGTGGCGGCGGTGCGGGAGCCGAGGAAGCGTTCGACGGCGACGGTGATCGTCGTGCGGGTCGCGTGGGGGGCGGGGTCGGGCTGGCCGGGGAAGGCCACGACGGACACGCCGCTGAGGAGTGCTATGCGGCCCTGCTCCCCCATCGCGACGGTCCTCCGGCCGGCGCCACCAGCCTGTCGCTGGCCGTGCGCCCGGCCGCCCACACGCTCGATGAGCTGGCGCTGCTGGGGGTCAGCCCACATAAGCCCAAAACCCACATTGAGTGGAGGCCAGCCGTTCCAGGCCCGCCCGCTCAGCCAGCCGCAGCGCCGGAGCCAGGCCGCCATACGAGATCAGATGCTCTTCATCGAAGATCGCGTGAGTGTTGCTCGCGGCGTGGGAGAATCGCACTTACGAGTTATCTGGGGTCCGTCTGGACCGGCAGGCAAGTAAGGCAAGTGGCCTTCTGTGAACTTGCCTGACGGATTATCTGGGGTTGTCAGGCAAGTAGGTCACGTCAGGGGACGTGAAGCTATCTTGGGTGACTTTTGGTAGTTAGACATGTGTGGCATGTAACGTGATCGCATCTTGCCTCACGAGTGACTTCGGGTGTCTTCTGGTATGTCAGCCATGTCAGGTGCGCCGCCTCGGCCTACCGGCCTGAGCGGGCGGTGGCCGCCGATGGGTGGTGTTCTTGTGGTGGTCGATGAGGGCCTCGGGCTGTATGTCGAGGCGTCCTGGCCGGGATCACGGAGCGTCACGGTCAGGCTCGGCGTTCATCGGCGTTCATTGGTGATCGTCGTGGCTGATCGCATATGCCACCGCGGTGTGGAGATCGAGTTCGGCTCCGCGGCGGAAGGCGGCGGCGAACGCCCGTTGTCCGAGCCCTTGGCGGGCGCCGCTCTCGCAGTCCTGGTGGGAGTGGGTGTGGTAGGGCAGCAGGGTGGGGGCGAAGCCGATCTCTTGCCACAGTGCGTCGGAGGCGCCCAGCAGGCGGGCGGCGCGCTCGTGGGCGTGGCGGGCTTCGGCGGTCCAAGCCAGTACCTCCAGCGCCTTGGCCAGCCCCCAGTGGTCGTTGACGGCCATCCATGGCGCGGTGGCTTCCTGGATGAGTCTCTCGGCCTGGCGGGAGTC
Source organism: Nonomuraea sp. H19 (assembly GCF_052068215.1). Lineage (NCBI taxonomy): Bacteria > Bacillati > Actinomycetota > Actinomycetes > Streptosporangiales > Streptosporangiaceae > Nonomuraea > Nonomuraea sp. H19. Next base: position 57,859 of record NZ_JBQHCV010000041.1, read on the forward strand.
GCCGTGTTTCCAGGCTGCGATGCCGATGAGGAACAGCGCGTACGCGCGGAACAGAGGCGCGTCGTGGACATCGCACAAGGCCCGCAGCTCACGGCCGAGCGCCGCGGCGGCGTCGGGATCGCCGGCGGCGCAGAATGTCGCGGCGAGATAGAGGTTGAGGCCGACGGCATCGAGATCGCTGGCCGCTCGCTGGCGTGCGCGCGCCGCCTTCATCAGGGCCAGGCCATGCCCGGTGTTGCCGGCCGACAGCTCGGCGATGCCGGCCGTCATGGCGGCGTATGTCCGGCCTGTCTCATCTGCCAGCTCCTTGGCCAGGGCGTGGCACTGTCTGAGCCGTGCCGTGGCCGCAGCGGGATCTCGCTGGTGGATCGCCAGCAGGGCGTCAACCCACAGTGCGGTGATACGCGTCCGGGTCCGCGCCGGCACGAGGTCGAGGCCATGAT